>NZ_CVRU01000001.1:0-15731 GCF_001261715.1 Dysgonomonas sp. HGC4
ATTATTCCAAGTAAAAGTATTTATCATTTCTTTGATATCTTTCATTACAACATCAGTAATGGGTGCAACAGAGTCCATATCTACTTTTTCAGCATAATAGAACGATCCTCTAAAAAAATGCTTGATGCTGTCTGTTAGATAAAATTGAGCAGGTGTCGCTACATTTCCGGTTATGGAATATAACATTCCCGATACATTTATATCTTCATTTACGTATATCTGTTGGTCTATACCATCAGCCTTTAGCGCATGACTGTATGCTAAACGATGACTATCTTCTAATAGTTTAGGTAAAGTTGTTTCCGAAATAGGTAAATAAGTGCAATAAACTGTCGCATTATATTGTGGATAAACAATATTAAACCAAATCTCACCTTTTTCTTTCGATTGAAGCGTGTCTATACGAACCTGATCGGAATATTTAAATGAGAATTTTGGAAAGTTATATTCAATAAATCCGCTTTCTATATCATCTATGCGATTATATCCCTTAGGTTTGGGGGTGTATTCGCTACATCCTGCACTGAATAACAAGGATAGGAGTAATCCTATAAAAATGATGCCTTTATTGAGGGGGCTGAGTAGTATCATAAGTAGATAAACTTTATATAAATAATATAGAGATGAGCTTAAGAAGTTGTTTATATACAACAAATGCAGATATAATGAATATAGATCTGCATTTATTTATGTTATATTTTTTTGATATAAAAGTTAGAAAGGTAAGTCATCTGCTTCGTCGATGGATGGGGTTGACGTAGTAGATGAGGTCGGAGATTGATATTGTGATGTTGTAGAAGCAGAAGACGAAGATTGTTGCTGTCCATATCCTCCACCTGTATTTCCTTCAGATTGAAAGTCTCCCTTTTTACCTAAAAGTTCTAGATTATCAGCATATATTTCTACGACATATCTTTTTATTCCGTTTTGATCGTCGTAAGAGCGGGTACGGATTTTTCCTTCAACAAATAATTGAGTACCTTTTTTTACAAATTGCTCGGCAACTTTAGCTAAACCTCTCCAACAAACAATATTGTGCCATTCCGTACGATCGGGAATCTGTGTACCATTTGCCGCAGTATAGCCACGCTCTGTGGTTGCCAACGGAAAGTTTACTACTGCACTACCATTATCAAAATATCTGATATCGGGATCTTTCCCTACATTACCTATTAGTATAACTTTATTTACTGACATCTCCGATTGTTTTTATATTATGACAATTTCTAAATTCGCTTGTTCTTATATCAAGAAACAAATATAATATTTTTTGCCGAAGCAAATAAATTATTCTTCGATGTCTTCCCACTTCTTAATGTGGATTATGGATATTCCTTTCTGGAAGAAAAGAGAATTAGGATATGAAATAATTTCGCCATCAAGAGTTCTCAATAGAGTGTGAAAAGATAATATATCTTCGACTATGGCATCAACAGGCATATCTTTGTCCAGAATGCGGATGTGATCGCCAACTCTAAAGGTAGAAGTGAAAAAGATAATGATACCTGCTGTGATATTGCTTAATAGCGACCATTGTGCAAACATAGCGACTCCTATTACTGCAAAAATAGAAGATAAGGCAACCAGTAAGTTACGAGGATCTACTCCCCAAATAATGATAAAGCAGATGACGAACATTATGTTTATCATTATATTGAAAACTCTGACAACTTGTTTGGTACGAGCCTCTATTTTTTTGCTGAAAGTAGCATATTTTACGATCAATCTTTTTACCACATACTTTACTATGGGTATAGATATTATTAAAATTAGAGTTGCTATTATCTGTACAATATATCGTTCCATATTCGCTGTTTAAGGTTTCACCCCTTTTAGTTAGTGGGGTAAGTATAGGTTTACTACTAGTTGTTACTGAGAGAATAGTAATAACAAATTTAAGTGATATTTTTTTATTGAAAAAGAAAAGGATAGATTCTTCAATCCATCCCTTTCTTTCTTTATCGATTTTATGTCTTAATCGTTGCTTGCAAGCGGAGTGTATTTTCTGCTTTTCAATTCTCGGTCTAAAGTGTAGATACCAAATCCGTTGTCTTTGATCATCTCTAAGCTATCGACTAAATCTTGAGCAGTTGCTTCTTCTTCTACTTGTTCATCAACAAACCATTGCAACATAGATAGTGTTGCATAATCTTTTTCTTCGTTTGTCAGAGTTACAATATTATCAATCATAGCTGTAACTTGCTTTTCGTGTGCTAAAGCAGCCTTGAATGCGTCTAAAGGAGAAGCCCAAGTGTGAGGAACTTCTTTGATAGGACTAATAACTGCCTGCCCACCGCGAGCTAGGATATAATTGAAAATTTTCATTGCATGATCGTTTTCTTCCAAAGCTTGCACTTTGAACCAATTTGCAAATCCGTTTTTACCTTCTTTTGCAAAATGAGCTGACATGGATAGATATAAATATCCTGACCAAAATTCTGCATTAATTTGTTTGTTTAATGCGTCTTCGACTTTCTTACTTACCATAATGACTTTTATTTTATAGTTAATAATAAAATATATACTTAAATGACTGTGACTATTACAAAGATAGGTTATTTTGGGGAGACCTTACATGTTTTAAAATTCTTTGTAGAGGTTATGTAGTATAGAAAAAATCTATTACCAACCACGTCCAGCACCGCCTCCGCCAAAGCGACCACCGCCTCCTCCACCGAAGCCACCCCCTCTAGAGCCTCCGCCAAAACCACCGAAACCTCCACCTATTATCGGTGGAAAACCTCCACCTCTTGATGACCTGTTTCCTTTATTGTTTTTATTTGCTCTTGCTATAAAATATATAAAGAGTAAGATAAGTAATATACTTACTACTACGTCTCCGGTTGTAAGTTCATCAGAGTCTTCGTCTGCCTGAAATTGTCCCGATAGATATTTAATCATAGCACCAATCGCATTTTTAGTGCCTGTATAGTAGTCATTTTGTTGAAAGTAGGGTAGCATTTCGTTATCAATAATACGACCTACTCTGGCATCATTAAGTTTTTCTTCAAGTCCATAACCTGTGGCTATGAATACTCTTCCTCTCTCATTGCCAATCTTAGGTTTAATTAGTATAACTGCACCGTTATCTTTACCCTTTTGTCCTATTCCCCATTTCTCTCCAAGGCGAAAGGCATAATCGGATACATCATAGCCTTCGAGATCCTTCACCGTTACTACATATATCTGGGTTGATGTAGTATCGTTATATGTGAGTAGCATCTGTTCCAGATTGTTGCGCTCTTGCTCATTGAAAATACCTGCAAAGTCGTTTAACAAACGAGGTGGTGACATTGGCTCTGGTATATTCTGAGCATGGGTAAATCCGCTGATCATTACCGATAATACTACTAATAGCAACTTATAATACGAATTCATATCGTGATGTTTTGAGGTCTTTTTCGTTCTTAAATATAGTATTTTATAAACAAATAAGTTCGATATAAGTTATATATCGAACCCATTCTGAACAATTTTTATACTATAAAAACTAAAACTGAACTTGAGGAGCAGTTTGACTGCTGGCTTCTGCCTCAAAATATCCTTTCTTGGAAAAGCCAAACCATCCGGACCATATTGTTTGCGGAAACTTACGGATGTATTGGTTGTAGTCTTTGACCACCTCATTATATTTATTTCGTTCTACGGCAATACGATTCTCTGTGCCTGCCAGTTCGTCTTGTAATGCAAGGAAGTTCTGATTGGCTTTAAGATCGGGATATTGCTCTTGTACCATCAATAGCTTTCCTAAAGCAGCACTTAATTGACCTTGAGCTTCTTGGTACTTCTTGATATTTTCTTCCGATAAATCGTCAGCACTTACAGTAATTTGAGTTGCTTTTGCTCTGGCATTAACAACCTCTGTTAGCGTTTGTTCCTCATGGGTTGCATAACCTTTAACGGTAGCTACCAGATTGGGTATAAGATCAGCACGACGTTGGTAAGCATTTTGTACTTGCCCCCATTGCGATGAGGTTGCTTCTTCTTTCTCCACCATCGTATTATACGAACAACTGGATAAAAACACACTTGCTAAAATAGCAATAAATAAAGTAAACTTTATAGTCTTCATAAATACATTTTTTTAACTCTTATAATTAGTAAACACTAAAGATAAGAAGATGTTTAAATAAATTTTCATTAATTCGTTTATCTTCATTCTATATTATTGTAAAGTATTTATTATCAGCCGAATAATTTGCATATCTTTGAGTGGTGAGCTTATATACTATAGCAGAATCAAATTTATTGTAAAATGAAACACTTCAAGGCACTAATCCTTTTAATAATCGTATTGGCTTTATATATGCATTCTATTGATGCTTGCACTATTTTCATCGCTTCCAATGGGAAATCTACTTTTGTAGGTAATAATGAGGATTATGTACCGGGTGTGAACTCTTATTTATGGGTCCGTCCAGCGGAAAATAATAAATATGGTTACGTATTTTGGGGATTTGAAGAGATGTATCCCGAAGGAGGTATGAACGAGTATGGGCTATTTTTCGACGCTGCTGCTCTGCCCGAAAAGATAGCCATTGTAAAAGATTCGTCTAAGCCTGACTATGAAGGGTATTTAGTAGAGAAAATATTATCATCATGTTACACAGTTGAAGAAGCAGTCCAATTACTTCAGTCATTTAATCTGACATGGCAAGAAAAGGCACAAATTATGGTGGCCGATAAAAACGGAGATTATGCTGTTATACATGCCAATTATATCATACGAAAGAAAGATCCTTTATTTGTACTCACAAATTATTCTCTGCAAAATAAAGCTACATTATCGACTAATTGTTGGCGTCGTGAAACGGCTTACGAACTACTCAATAGCAAAGCTTTAACTACTGGTTTGATAAAAGAAGTTTTGTTAGAAACAGCTCAAAAAGCTTCGGATAATGCTACTGTTTATTCGCAGGTTTGTGACTTAAGGAATGGAACTATTCAGGTTTATCAAAATCATGATTTTTCTATAAGTAAAGAAATTAAAGTAAAGGATATTTTAGACAATGGAAAACAAGACCTAACTATTAAGTCTTTGTTTCCACTAAGCATTGCAGATACTTTAAGCGTATATCTTCAAGATAAAACAAAAGAAGAAACCATTGGATATTATAAATATTTAAGGGAAAATGACAAAGGCTCTTTTAATTTTTCAGAATCAGAATTAGATAGGCTAGGTTACGAACTCATAGATAGTAGCCGAATTTCTGAGGCGATAGCTATATTTAAACTTAATTGGGAGTATTTTCCTGAATCAGATATGGTACATGCATCATTGGCGAATGCCTACTTAGTCAATAAAGAATATAACAATGCAGATCAATTATATTCAATAACACGAGAAATGAATCCTCACAATATATACGTGGGGCTCTTTGGGGGTAATGATGGAGAGGTTACTTTCAGAATTAGAGGACTGAGTGGGGCAAAGAAGATTGTTTTGGTAGGTACTTTTAATAATAATGATACTCAATCTGACATGTTCGAGAAGCAAGGTAACGATTGGGTATATAAAACGAAACTCCCTAAAGGGGAGTATACTTATAAATTATATGTTGATGATATGTATTGGATGGAAGATCCCGATAATAAATTACATAAAAACCAAGGAGAGTGGTGGGATTCCTTGTTAATAGTTCGCTAAAGAAGCTAGAGTTTTAAGAATGACTTTTTTTGAGAAAAGTATTCATAGAACCATAGCTTATTTCTTCAATACTTTTTCAATTTCTTCAAGATCGTCTCTGAATGATTTATCAACTTGAAGTTGATCTTTTACCGTTCTGCAAGCATGTAATACTGTTGCATGATTTTTCTTTCCGATGACAGACCCAATCTGAGCCAATGACAACTCGGTATATATTTTCGAAAGATACATAGCTACTTGACGAGCTTGTACGATCTCTCTTTTTCTTGAAGCCGTTTGTAAAAGTTCCGTTTTGATATTGAAGTGTTTGCATACGACTTCTGAAATGCTATCAATGGTTACTTTTTTCTTTTCGATTTTGCGAATAGCCTGACCAATAACTCGTTTTGCAAGTATCAAATCAACTTCCTTATTATAGATAACCGAATATGCCATCAATGAAACGATTACACCCTCTAAGTCACGAACATTCTCTGTTACATTGTCAGCTATAAATTCGATAACATCAGCCGGAATTGCTAATCCGTCATGTAAAATTTTATCGTGTAGAATTTTCGATCTTAAGTCAAAATCAGGGTTTTCTAATCGAGTAGTAAGTCCCCATCTAAAACGAGTTAATAAACGCTCCTCTACACCCTGTAATTCAGATGGTGCCTTATCGGAGGTTAGAATCAACTGCTTGTTATTTTGGTGCAAGTGGTTAAAGATATGGAAGAACGTATTTTGAGTTTTTTCCAATCCTACCAATTCTTGAATGTCATCAATTATAAGAACATCTATACCTTGATAGAAATTTATAAAATCGTTAACAGTATTGAAACGAGTAGCATCTGTATACTGTACTTTGAATAAATGAGCAGAAACATATAATACCTTCTTTTCGGGAAACATATCTAATATAGACGTTCCTATAGCGTGACAAAGGTGAGTTTTACCGACTCCCGATGTACCATGAACGAACAAAGGATTGAATGCTGTTTTACCCGGATTGTTAGCGATAGTTTCTCCTGCAGTTCTAGCTAGTTTATTGCTTACTCCTTCGAAGAAATTATTAAATGTATATTTCGCATTTAATTGCGAATCGAAATCTACCGATACAGTTTTCTGAAAAGGATTAGGTATTCTATTCGCCTGCTTAGGTGTAATTCTTTCAACACTCAACGACTTGGTATCACCTCTATAATCAACATGCGTATTAGTTGTATTTTCAACAAGTATACGGTAATTAAGTATAGCTTCAGCACTAACTTCGCGGTGCAAAGTCATTCTTAGTAAATCTACAAATTTATCCTCCAAATATTCATAGAAAAATTGACTTGGAACCTGTATCGTGAACACATTGTTTTCAAACGAATGTGGTACAATAGGGGAGAACCAAGTTTGATACGTTATCTCAGAAACATTATCTTTGATAACATTCAAACATTTATTCCATAAAAAATTGACATTATTATTCATCGGAGGTCTGCAATACTACTTTTTGATTTCTATACTATTTTACATTCTGCCCTGTTAGGGTAATACAAAATTTGAAAATTAATTCAGTTTAAACAAGTGCTAATAAATTTGGTTTTTCGGATCAGTTATACGAGTCTGCTAATCAAGGGTTTAAAAGGGTTTAAGTTTGCTTGGTTATAAACTTTTATCTTTCAATAGATTACAAGATATTAACAATAATAAGACCGAGTTAAATCCGCATTAAAGGATTGTAAACAATTTATTGCATTTTGTTTTTATTTAGACGCATTCTAAATAAGGGTTAAAAAACTTTTACGTTGATGTATCTTGATGGATTCTCTTTTACATCCTTTAAAAGCAGGGATGCATTGCTGATTGTTACATTCAAACTGTCATAAAGAGCTCTGTCGTTAAGTAGAAGACCAAGTGAGCTATCTTTGCTGTTAAGCCTAGAGCTTAAGCCTTGTACATTTCTAAGTGTAGAATCGATTGAGCTGTATGATGAAGCTATATCAATAGATTTTAATTGGGTAGTCATTCCCGCAAGATCATTCGAAACGGTTGTCATATTATTAGTCATCGTTGGGATATTCTTGTTTAAGCTTAGCATCATTTGATTCAATTGCTTAGATGATACTGCTAAGTCCGAAGTGATAACCTCTACATTCTCTAACGACTTCACTAAAGCAGGATTGTTAACCAGAAGTTGTAACCCAATCAATATCGAATCGATTTTTGGAACCAATGCTCCAATCTGAGGCATGACATCTCCTCCGAGTGATTCCATCATTCCAGCTATTCTCACACCGGGAATGCGGTCATCAATAGTATAATATTCTTCTGTATATGGATTTTGTTCTAATATAACAGTAGCTGTACCCATTAACGAAACATCCAGTTTCACCTTGCTACCTTTGTTAAGTCTTACTCCTTTATCCAAATTTAAAATGACAGCAACTTTATTTGCAGTATCATTTTCTAATTTCATTGAGTAAACTAATCCTACCTGAAAACCATTCAGAACGACGGGTGAAGACAGAGTAAGACCCGTAACGTCATCAAAGACCACCGTGTATGAGTTGGAGGGTTTAAAGACATTGATGCCTTTTAGAAAGTTTATGCCAAAATATAATATAAATAAAGCAATAACAAATGCAATTCCAATTTTAACCTCTTTCGAAAATTTCTTTTTCATATATAATCTTATTCAATTAAACGCAATTTAAATCCTAAAACACTTATTTGATACGTACATTATTTTTAAACCTAACGATGAAAGCATCTTTAAATTTAGTACGAGCTTCTTTCTGTAATTTCAAAGCCTCTGCTTCGGTTGTGGCTGAGCCATATGTATATTTATAAGTCGTACCTTCCTGGTAAAAGCTTACGGGTGATAGCCCTTTAAACTTAGGGGAGTTGGAAGGGAGTTTTGAACCACCGGTTAAGAACTGTATTCTATACTCTACTGTTCCAGAAGGAACAACAGTCTTGGTATTATTGTTCACCTTTTGAGTTGTTTTATTCTCTTTTACAGGAGTTGATGTCTTTACAGGAGTTGATTCCACTTTTCGAGATTGCTCTTGCTTAGTCGGAGTTCTTTTAGTGGTATTTGACGAAGTCAATTGACTAACATCTGTATTTTTAGATATATACTTCGGTCTGTTATTCGAGTTTGCTTTACTCGCTTTATTGGTATCCTGAGAAGATCTGCTATCAGTACTTTCTGTTCTATCTTCTACTATTATATCAGATCTTACAGGCTCTGTTCTTCTTGCCTGAGTGTTTTCTGAATATGATTTACCTTGTTTTTTATCAAACTCTTTTTTATACTTTTCTAAACCTGAAAATATAGCACTAGCCATATTTCTTTGTCCTGTTGATGAAGTTAGATATTTAGCTTCTGCCGGATTATTTATGAAACCTAATTCGATCAGAACGCTAGGCATACCCGATTCACGCAATACAAGAAAACCAGCTTGTAGTACTCCTCTATCTACTCTTCTTGCTACTCCCGAAAAGCCACTTTGCACAAAACTTGCAAATTGTAAGCTTTGCTCCATATACTTATCGGTCATAAACTCGAAAATTATATTTGATTCAGGAGAATTTGGATCAAATCCTTCATATCGTTTATTGTAATTATCTTCTAACAAGATAACCGAGTTTTCTCTCTTAGCAACCGCGAGATTTTCCTCACTTTTAGCAAGCCCCAGAATATAGGTGTCGGCGCCTGATGCTGTAGTTACTTTTGCCGCAGTAGAATTGGTATGTATAGAGATGAAAAGATTTGCTTTTGCTTTATTTGCAATGTCTGCACGTTTGTATAAGTCTACAAAAACATCAGTTTTGCGGGTGTAGATAACTTTTACATCTCTCATATTCGAATCTATGAGTTTACCAAGAGCTAGAGCAACACTCAGGTTGATGTCTTTTTCTTTATATGTGCCTCTTACTGCTCCACCATCTTTACCTCCGTGTCCAGCATCAATTACCACTACAAATTTGTCATCCGCAGCATAGATTGTTGTATATGTCGCCAAAAACAAGATGGTAAGAACTAATAATATCTTCTTCATAAAGTAATAGTGAGAATCAAGTGTTTAATATGAGTATGGATAGGGTTTTAAGCCGAAGAGCTCAATTCCTTATCTTATTGATTATGCTACCTCAGAGCCTTAAATCGAAGCAGCATATTCTTAATGTTTTATTTAGCCTGGTAGATAACCTCGTTTTTCATTTCTTTTCCAGCAAAGAAATCTGCAATATTGTCAAATGTAGTATCTGCAATATTTCCCATTGCTTCTTGTGTAAAGAAAGCCTGATGCGAAGTTAAAATTACATTATTGAATGATAATAGTCTAGCCAAAACATCATCGGTCAATACACTGTCAGAACAGTCTTCGTAGAAATATGCTCCTTCTTCTTCGTAAACATCAAGACCGGCATATCCAATCTTTTGACTGATCAATCCTTCAATGAGATGTTTAGTGTGTATAAGTTTTCCTCGACCTGTGTTTATAATCATTACACCATTTTTCATTTTAGCGATAGATTCTTCACAGATCAAATATTCGGTTTCTTTAGTCAATGGGCAATGCAGTGTAATAACATCCGAGTTTGCATATATTTCATCTAAAGATGTATATTTTATATCATTTTTTTCGGCAAAAGCATGATCAGGGTATAAATCGTAAGCAAGGATATTCATCCCTAGACCTTTTAATACTCCAATGACTGTTTTTCCGATTTTTCCTGTCCCTACAACGCCTACTGTTTTGCCATACATATCGAATCCCATGAAACCATTCAATGAAAAGTTCCAGTCACGAGTTCTGATAAAAGCGCGGTGCACTTTTCTGTTCAAGCATAACATAAGGGCTAACGTATGTTCTGCAATGGCATGAGGTGAGTAATCGGGTACGCGTGCTACTTTTATTTTGCCGGCAGCATAGGCTATATCTACATTGTTAAAACCTGCACAACGTAATGCTATAAGTTTTACTCCCATTTCGCATAGTTTATCTATTACGTATGCATCAACGTTAGCATTCACAAATATACAAACAGCATCGGCTCCTCCGGCCAATACCACATTCGATCTATCTAGGTGTTCTTTATAAAAGCTTAATTCGAAGCCGTATACTTCATTAACTTTATTAAATGTGTCTTTATCGTAAGGTTTTGCATCAAATACAGCCACTTTGTATGCCATAACATTTATAAGTTATATGTTTATAATATCAATTACTTCTACAAATGTAACAAAATATGCGTTAATATATAATATTCAAAAGGTTGTTTCGGTTAAAATTATTAGAAACCGATTGTTGTTTTTCGTTAAATAAGAAAGAGGCTCTTCAATGAAGAACCTCCTTACTCTGTATATTATTTAAATCCGTTAAAACTATTATTTAGCGAAGCTTACAGCTCTTGTTTCTCTAATAACAGTGATTTTTACTTGTCCCGGATATGTCATTTCGTCTTGAATTTTCTTAGCGATTTCTGCAGATAATTTTTCTGTCTCTACATCATCAACTTTGTCTGCTCCTACAATAACGCGAAGTTCGCGACCCGCTTGTATGGCGTATGTTTTTAACACTCCTGGATAAGACATCGCTAATTGTTCCAAATCATTTAGACGTTTGATGTATGCCTCTACTATTTCGCGGCGTGCACCTGGGCGTGCTCCTGATATAGCATCGCAAACCTGGACGATAGGGGCTAGTAGTGTAGTCATTTCTATCTCATCGTGGTGAGCACCAATTGCGTTGCAAATGTCTGGTTTCTCTTTGTATTTTTCGGCAAGTTTCATACCTAGCAATGCGTGAGGCAATTCTGGCTCATCATCTGGGACTTTACCTATATCGTGTAATAGACCTGCTCTTTTTGCTTTCTTAACGTTAAGTCCCAATTCTGCGGCCATAATAGCACATAGATTGGCAGTTTCACGAGCGTGTTGTAGTAAGTTTTGACCGTATGAAGATCTGTATTTCATTTTACCGATCATACGAATCATTTCAGGATGCAGACCGTGGATACCTAAGTCGATTGCGGTACGCTTACCTGTTTCAATAATTTCTTCTTCAATTTGTTTCTTCACCTTAGATACGACTTCCTCGATTCTTGCAGGGTGAATACGTCCGTCTGCCACTAATTGATGCAGAGCTAAACGTGCGATTTCTCTTCTTACTGGATCGAATCCTGAGATTACGATTGCTTCGGGGGTATCATCTACTACAATTTCAACACCTGTTGCAGCTTCTAGTGCTCTGATGTTACGTCCTTCACGTCCAATGATACGACCCTTTACTTCGTCCGAATCAATATGGAAAACCGTAATGGCATTTTCAATAGCAGTTTCAGTAGCTACTCTTTGTATTGTTTGTACAACAATCTTTTTAGCTTCTTTATTAGCCGTCATTTTAGCTTCCTCGATAATTTCGCTAATGAACGACTGAGCATCCGATTTTGCCTCATCTTGTAAGGCTTCTACCAATTTAGATTTTATTTCGTCCGCAGATAGTCCTGATAATGCTTCCAGTCTTTCAACTTCTTGTTTGTGAAGTTTATCGAGATCCTGCTTTTTCTTGTCTACTATTTCCAACTGACTATCAAGATTTTCTTTGATAGCCTCTACTTCGCTTTTGCGGCGTTGTATTTCTTCTTGCTTTTGGTTCAAGGTTTGCTCACGTTGCTTTACTTTGTTTTCGGCAACCTGCAATTTTGAAGTGCGGGCATTTACTTGTTTCTCAAACTCTGCCTTCATTTGTAAGGCTTGCTCTTTTACTTCAAGTAATTTATTTTTCTTAATAACCTCAGCTTCACGTTCCGATTCTTCAATACGTCTTTTTAGTCTCGCATTTGTTACAAAGTTAAGAACGAGCCAAGCTACTACTACGCCTACAATAAAGGCGATTATCGTAAATACTATTTCCATAGGGCTCTTTTAAATTTCACAATTATATATCTGTTATGATATTCTACATTCTAGTTAACGACAAATGATATAAATATTTATGGCAATATCGTTGATTCTGGCGTTTTTTTAGCTCGCATGCTGTTCAAAAGAACAAAAAGGTCTTAGACCTTAAAGCAAAAAAACTAATCGAAAAAGAAACAGGCGACTGTTTATCTCCAATTAGCGCAAGTGTTTATGCCACAAAAAAAGAAATTCTACTTTGAATCTTTAAGATATGTATCCAATTCATCAATCAAGGATTTAACCTTATCCTCAAACAACTTATTATTAGCCTCTAATTCGGCTGTATCCGATAGGGCTTGGATGGTAGTCATCGTTAGATAATCTCGTTCCAGCAAGCTTTTAGATTCAGACTCGGCAAAATAATTCCTATATTGATTCGTTTTCTTTTCTATTGCCACAGCGGCATCTCGGTACTTCTTTTCATCTTTACGATGTATTTTTAACCGATACGACCGATCTAAGACACGTAATGTTATGATAAAATGCTCACTCATGATCTATCTGCCTTTATATTTTCAATAACGCGATACATTTATCTACATCCTGCACTAATTTCAACAATCTTTTTTTTGCTTTGTCAACACCTTCCTGATCAGTTCCGGTCAATGTCTTTGCAAATTTCAGATTGTTGTATTTCAAATTCAATTGTTCCAATTGGGTATTGATACGATTTACTTCTCCGTTTTTCTCCTCCAATTGGACTCTCAAGTCCTGATTCTCTTCTTTCAAAGAATCACACAGATACATCAGTTGACGCAATCTAAACTCAAGTTCCGAGAGCAATTTCTCATGCTTTTCTGCCATAAACAATTAAATCAACACAAAAATACAGATATTTGTGAATAAACAAAAGATTACAGCCACTTTTATACTACAATAAACTTTAAATAACATGTTTAATGGTCAATAGTTACAATAGGTGTCTATTCTTTTTATATATACGGATATTGATAATTCCTGAATTATAATATCTTTGTAATTGAAATAGACTCAATAAGAAAGATGAAAAGTACTCTTACTCTACTATTATTCCTGTCTTTATGTGCCTCGGTTATCAAGGCTCAAGCCCCTTCAAAAGTCGAAACTGGTAAAGCGACTTACTACGGAAAGAAATTCAATAATCGTAAAACAGCTAGCGGAACAATATATAAAAGAGATATTTTTGTATGTGCTCACAGAACATATCCTTTTGGAACTAAACTTCTGATTAAGAACCTTAAAAATGATAAAGAGGTTGTTGTTGAAGTTATAGATCGGGGTCCTTTTAAAAAAGGGCGGGTTGTTGATATATCGTACATTGCAGCTAAGGAGTTGGATATGATTCATCATGGAGTAACTACCGTAGAAGTTTCCGAGTATATAGTTCCCGATACATTGGGTCTTTTGGAGGCCTCGATTCAGTTAAAAACAGATACGATAGTTGAACCTCTTGCCAACTAATGTTGTTTATTGCCTGTTGACTATCGTTGCTATTATTTGAACACTAAGTAAAAACAATTAAACGCTATTTTATAATTATTTATGGAACAAAAAAACCATCGTACAGGACTTACGGATGCGCAAGTCCTCGAAAGCCGCAAAAAATATGGAGAGAATATATTGACTCCTCCCGAGAAAGAGCCATTATGGAAACTCTTCCTCGAAAAATTTGAGGATCCTATTATTCGTATATTGCTTATTGCTGCGTTTCTATCTTTAGGAATAGCTATTGTAGAACATATAACCAAAGGGGTAGGGCATTACTCTGAAACAATTGGTATCTTTTGTGCTATATTTCTGGCCACCGGAGTTGCATTTTGGTTTGAGCTTGATGCAAATAAGAAATTTGATGTACTAAATCAGGTTAATGATGATGACTTGGTTATGGTAATTCGTAACAATAATGTATGTCAGGTCTCAAAACGCGACGTTGTTGTTGGTGATACAGTTCTATTGGAAATCGGAAATGAAGTTCCGGCTGATGGAGAGTTAGTGGAGGCTGTAACAATGCAGATGGACGAATCGTGTTTGACCGGTGAGCCTAGCATTGATAAAACGATAGACCCAAAAGAATTTGAAGATGGGGTTACATACCCTTCAAACTATGTACTAAGAGGTACAAAAGTAATCAACGGTCATGGAGCGATGGTTGTTGCCAAAGTTGGTGATGCTACAGAGTTTGGACAGGTTGCCGAAAAATCGGCAGAGATGGTTGAAGGACAAACACCTCTTAATCGTCAATTAGACTCTCTTGCTAAATTTATTGGTGTTGTAGGTATGGTGTTAGCCGCACTTACTTTTACTGTATTGTTCGTAAAAGATATTTTCTTCAATGAATCACCCGATGCTCCACAGTATTCACTAGGACAATTAGGTTTAGTGGGTGCTGTTATTATTGGTGCTGTTATAGCATTGTCTAAAGTCTGGATGCCGATAGTGTACGATGCTTTTGAACTTATGGGTAAAGATAAAGAGATACCTGACAGTATAGAAAATGGTGGATGGTTCAAATGGTTAGGATTTGGTGTTCTTGCATTTGTTGTTCTTGTAGCCATTGGTTATGCATTCGGAGTAAATCCGTTGGAGCCAACATCGTGGGTGTCGTTAGATACTGCAGGTCATATCCTACAATATTTCATGGTTGCCGTAACGTTGGTTGTGGTTGCTGTTCCCGAAGGACTTCCTATGAGTGTTACTCTGAGTTTGGCGTTAAGTATGCGTCGTATGCTAAAAGCAAACAACTTGGTACGTAAGATGCATGCTTGCGAAACGATGGGAGCAACAACTGTTATTTGTACTGATAAAACAGGTACTTTGACCCAAAATCAAATGCAGGTTTCTTATACTAATTTTTACAGTCTTCACGACCAAAAATTAGGAGATAATGAAATCAGTAAAATGATTGTTGAGCATATTGCTACTAATTCAACAGCATTCTTAGATTATTCTGATTCTGCGAAAGCTAAAGCTTTAGGAAATCCAACCGAAGGAGCCTTACTTCTATGGTTGCATAGCAATAATATAAATTATCTGGACGAGAGAGAAGGTACAAAGGTTGTGGAACAATTACCTTTCTCTACCGAACGTAAATACATGGCTACAATTGTAGAGTCGAATACTTCTGCACAACCTCGTAAGATCATGTATATAAAAGGTGCTCCAGAA
>NZ_CVRU01000001.1:15809-20235 GCF_001261715.1 Dysgonomonas sp. HGC4
TAATATTATTACAGGTCCAGATTTTGAAGCATTATCAGATCAAGAAGCTCTTAATAGAATAAAAGGTCTTAAGATTATGTGCCGTGCACGTCCTTCTGACAAGCAACGTTTGGTTTCGCTTTTAAAGCAATCAGGCGAAATTGTAGCTGTTACGGGTGATGGTACGAATGATGCTCCGGCTTTAAACCATGCAGATGTGGGTCTTTCTATGGGATCGGGAACATCGGTTGCTAAAGAGGCTAGTGATATTACTTTATTGGATGACTCATTCAGCAGTATTGCTGTTGCTGTAATGTGGGGACGTTCGTTATATCAAAATATTCAACGTTTCATTTTATTTCAATTAACGATAAACGTTGCTGCACTTCTTCTGGTATTCTTAGGTTCAATCTTCGGACATGAATTGCCGTTGACTGTAACTCAGATGCTATGGGTAAATCTTATCATGGATACATTTGCTGCGGGAGCTCTGGCTTCATTACCTCCTAACCCGAATGTGATGAATGAAAAGCCTCGTAAAAACACTGACTTTATTATTACGCCTCCAATGAGAAGCAAAATATTATTTGTCGGACTTGTATTCGTCGGTATCCTTATGGCAATGTTGTTCTACTTCAATGTACAAGCAAACTTAGATACATTCTTCGATTATATAGATGCTGAAAATCGTTATGCTTATTTCTTATCTTATTTCTTTACTGTATTTGTATTGTTACAGTTCTGGAATATGTTTAATGCTAAAGCTTTCCAAACAGGAAAATCTGCTTTTGCAGGTATGAAAGATAGTTTCGGATTTATAATTGTAGCAGGAATTATTCTTGCAGGGCAGGTATTGATTGTAACATTTGGAGGAGATGTATTCCGTACAGTACCTTTATTGCTTAAAGATTGGGGAATCATAATTGGTGCTACATCATTCGTTCTTTGGATTGGTGAATTAGTTAGACTATTCCAAAAGAAATGATCGACTGAATTTTATTGAATGATATTGGTGTTTAATACTGCAACTAAGCATTGTAGTCGTACTTACCAAAAGCGATAAAAAGGCGTGAAGCCTTAAAACACAGAAAGTGGATAAGTAATAATATATTTATCCACTTTTTTATTAACTATGAATAACTATGAAAAAACACCTATTACTACTTAGTCTATTGACTATGCTAAGCTTTGTAGTTAAAGCTAATCCTGTAAATAATCTTTTAGAAAGAATAGATAAAGGATCATCCCGAAAATTCAAAATTGAATTAATAGAGACTAATCAGAAAAAAGATTTTTTCGAACTTGATCAAGACGAAGATAAAGTTGTGATTCGGGGAAATAATTATGTGGGTATTGCTACCGGTCTTAATTGGTATCTGAAATATTATGCACACATACATCTTTCGTGGAATGCCATGACAACAACCTTACCTGAAAAATTACCTATGGTAAAAAAGAAAGAAAGAAGGGAAACTGAGAAACAATTGAGATATTACCTCAACTATTGTACATATTCTTATTCGATGGCTTTCTGGGATTGGGAACGGTGGGAAAAAGAACTGGACTGGATGGCTCTGCATGGAGTGAATCTTCCACTAGCTTTAACCGGAACAGAAACAGTTTGGTATAATGTGCTTGATAAGTTAGGATATTCGAAAGATGAGATCAATCAGTTTATTGCAGGGTCTGGATTTCTTGCGTGGTGGCATATGAATAATCTTGAAGGGTGGGGTGGTCCCAACCCCGATCGGTGGTATAAGCAACAAGTTGAGCTACAAAAGAATATAGTAAATCGTATGAGGGAGTACGGTATTCAACCCGTATTTCCAGGATATGCAGGTATGTTACCCAGTAATGCGAAAGGAAAGTTGGGCGTGAATGTTTCTGATCCCGGCTTATGGTGCGATTTTAGACGACCAGCTTTTTTGCAACCGACTGATCCTAATTTTGAGAAAATAGCTGATTTATATTATTCAGAACTAGAAAAGCTATTCGGTAAAGCTAACTATTATGCAATAGATCCCTTTCATGAGGGCGGAAGCATAGAGGGGGTTGATCTTGATTTGGCTGGAAAAGCAATCATGCGAGCCATGAAGAAAGCTAATCCCGATGCAACATGGGTGGCACAAGCGTGGCAAGCTAATCCTCGTCCACAAATGATAGAGAATCTAGACAAAGGAGATTTGCTTATTCTTGATCTGTTTAGCGAAAGCCGTCCTATGTGGGGAGATAAAGAATCATCATGGTATAGAGAAGATGGCTATGGTAAACATAATTGGGTGTACTGTATGTTGCTCAACTTTGGAGAACGACCCGGATTAATGGGTAAAATGGATGCTCTTATTGATGGGTATTATAATGCACAGCACCATAACAGCGGGCAAACTTTGGTTGGCGTAGGCGCAACAATGGAGGGTATAGAGAATAATCCAATGATGTATGAGTTGCTATTTGAGTTACCTTGGAGAAATGAGAAAATCAATAAAGATATATGGCTTGCCGAATACGCTACAACTAGGTATGGAGGTGAAAACGAAGCATTAAAAATAGCTTGGCAGATATTAGGAAACACAATATATAATTGCCCTAAAGCTTATACCCAAGAAGGACCTGTTGAGTCAGTATTGTGTGCTCGACCAGCCTTGGATGTTAAGAGCGTTTCTTCATGGGGGACTTCTCGTATCTATTACAGTACGGATTCTATACGTTTGACTGCTCAATATATGCTTTCGGTTGCAGATAATTATAGAGGTAATGCCAATTTTGAACATGATCTGATAGAAGTTATCCGTCAGGCAATATCAGATAAAGCGTATTATTTACAGAAGGAGGTGAGCGAGGCTTATGAGAGTGAAAATAAGGAGAGGTTTAAAGAATTAAGTCATGATTTTCTTGCGCTTATATTAGCTCAGGACAGTTTGTTGGAAACAAAGCCTGAATTTATGCTTGGTAGATGGTTGGAGCAATCTAAAAAGATAGGAAGCACGGATGCTGAGAAGAAGCTCTATGAATGGAATGCACGCACACAAATAACCACGTGGGGGCCACATAATGCAGCAGAAAAGGGAGGATTGAGAGATTATGCCTATAAGTTGTGGTCGGGTTTGTTGCGTGATGTATATTACCCCAGATGGAGTGCCTATTTTGCCTATTTGGAAGAAAAGCTAAATGGGGATAATCCTTCTGAAATAGATTTTTACAAAATGGAAGAAGCATGGACACTTAAAAGGAATTTGTATCCGAACACTTCGAGTGAAAGTCCAATAGAACGAAGTAAAATAATATATGGTAGATATGTAGGTTACCTGCCATAAGATAAAAGACGAATTTAAAAACGAAGCGTCTCCATCTATTGAAAAATAGGTGGAGACGCTTTTTTTTTGTGATTGGTTTAT
The DNA here is from genome assembly GCF_001261715.1 of Dysgonomonas sp. HGC4. GTDB lineage: Bacteria > Bacteroidota > Bacteroidia > Bacteroidales > Dysgonomonadaceae > Dysgonomonas_A. The sequence continues at coordinate 19,184 of NZ_CVRU01000001.1, forward strand.
AAGGAAAGATTATTTGGTAAATATAGAGCATTTTGACATATTATTAAATAAAAATAAACATTTTGATTAAAAAGTGTTTTGAAAACTTTCATATTTAAACAAAAAGATTTACTTTCGTGGTGTGGGTGTGATATATGACACATATTTTAGGTTTTAGGTTTCAAATTTCTGCTATATATAAATTATTAACATCTTTAAAGTAATTTGAGTATGAGGGGCAAAAAGTGTATTTTAGGTTTAATGGCATGTTGTTCACTATCTACTATTGAAGTTTCAGCTCAATCTGAATCTGAATCTGAATCAAAATTGAAGGCAAATCTTTCTGCCGACCTTGTTAGTAGTTACGTTTGGCGGGGAATCAAACAAGCTGCCGGAGCAAGCGCACAACCGGCAGTATCGGCATCCTTAAGTGGATTTACTCTAGGTGTATGGGGATCGGTGGATGTTACAAGTAATAATCATAAAGAGGTAGACTTTTATGCAGCTTATTCGAGTAATAACATTACGATTACCGCTACCGACTATTGGTGGGATGGTGAGGGTGCATTCCATTATTTTAGTGCTCCTACTGCCGGTAATGTGGGGCACTCTTTCGAAACAGCCATAGCTTATACTCTTCCTGAATCTTTTCCTCTTACTCTTTCATGGAATACATTCCTATTGGGGCAAGCCAATAAAAAAGTAAACGGAGATAATTCGTTCTCCACTTATGTCGAATTGGCTTATCCTTTCTCAATAAAAGAAGTTGGATTCAAAATTAGTACAGGTTTTACACCTTGGGCTAGTACAATTTATGGTACAGACAAATTCAGTTTTACATCAGTGCAATTGGGGGCATCAAAAGAAATTAAAATAACAGATTCGTTCAGTGTACCCATATTTGCTAATGTGATAGTAAACCCGGTTCACGAAGATATCAACTTTGTATTCGGAATAACACTTAGATAAGAATATAAAGTAATAATAAACAGTAGGTATATACTTCAATCTGAATTAATAATAACTGTCGGTTGTAGAGAATGCTAATCAAAGTAACAAATAGGTCTGAGACC
>NZ_CVRU01000002.1 GCF_001261715.1 Dysgonomonas sp. HGC4
TAATTCATTTATTTCACCCCGTTACCTACCTCGTTTTGCAAAATTTCGTATCTCTATACAAACAGCACATACTATAGTATTCTATTACACAAAACAATCAATAAGAATAAATAATATAGGATTATAGATAAATAAAACAAATCTGACTACCAACACAATATCAACCTATTACAACTCCACCAGTAATTAAACGACCCGAATGAATACCCTGCCTACGAGCCGAGAAAAACTGATCTCCGTGAGCATAAGTACACATTCCGGCAACCTCAATACTCTCAAAAGGGATACCCGATTGAGTTAATAACAGCTCATTTGCAAACCACAGATCAACATGAAATTTTGTTGTATTAAAATCGTAATAACCAATATCATCAATCAAAAAACCAGCTTTAGCGAACTCATCAACCACCTCATTCCCCACTTCAAAATGGTCGGGCGAGATAGAAGGAGCTATTCCCGCTATCAATTTAGCAGGATCACTATTGTAAGTAGTCTTCATTATAGCGACAACTTTAGAGGCAAGCTTGGCAACCGTTCCTCTCCATCCTGCATGTATAGCTGCCAAAACTTTATGTACAGGATCGTATATTAGAATAGGCACACAATCGGCAGTACCAACACCAATGCAAATATTCTTCTGATCGGTTATTACAGCATCTACACCATGTAATAACTTCGCTTGTTCATCCTTATTTTTAGAAAGGAACTCTCTGTCGATAGCACAAACACCATCCCCGTGCGTCTGGTACGGAAATATTAGATTCTCAGAAGGGAGATTGAGCATAGAAGCCAATTGCCGTCTGTTTTCTATAACATTGTCAACATCATCTCCCGAATACAATCCTAAATTAAAGGATGCATAATTACCAGTACTTACCCCACCATCAATAGTGGTAGAGAAATGCAAAAGAGAGTCATAGGCATTAAGACTCTCAAATTGCAATAAGTTTGAATATCGTTTATGATCTATCATTTGATAAATAAAATATCACATCTTGTTTATTTATAAAAAATCCAGCTACGATATTATCTCGAGCTGACGAAAGACCGGAACTAATGACTTACTTTTTTCAGACAAATTATATTCTATATGCAAAGGCTTCTGCTTAATTGTAACCTTCTCCAGAAAACCCTAATCTTCGAGCTCCCGCAACAATGAATTGAAACGAACAGGTTCCAAGAATGCCAGACGCAATATTTGCAACTTCCACTTACCTGAAAGCATCTTCACCAACATCTCAGCAGGACAGGTTTTCTCATCTTCCATATTATTATTTGTAGCCATATTTCTGTGACTAATTGACTGATTATTGCATTTCTATCCAGCTTTGCAGTAAAGTTACAAATTAATAACAATCAAAACATTAAAAAGATGTTAGCAAGATAAAAAAAAACGAGATAATAGTTTTGAACCATTATCTCGTTTTTGTATATACTGAGGTTGCTGTATCAACAGCGAATCCTAGAATTATTTAACTGTATCGTCTTCTTCTCCTTCTCTGTAATAGAAATCGGCGTCAAAGTTAGGATCTTCATCATCATCCCATTCTTCTTCATAATCCTCTTCTTCGTCTTCGAATTCAAAGTCATCATCGTCATCATCCAATTCAACTGCTTTAATATCCAGTTTTCTATGAACAATAACATTGTCCGCAGCCTTGATATATTCACCATCCTTGTTAAGTTCAGACCAAAGTAAATCTTTTAGCTTCTGAAGATTCAAGCTAGTGAATGAAGATATAAATACATGAGGAATATCAGGAAGATCGGCACTTAGTGCTTCTGTCAGCTCCTCATCCAGCATATCAGCTTTAGAGATAGCCAGCACTCGGCGCTTATCTAACAATTCCGGATTATATTTTGCTAACTCATTCAACAAAATACGGTATTCTTCATGAATATCATCCGCATCGGCTGCAATAAGGAACAACAATAACGAGTTACGCTCAATATGGCGTAAAAAGCGAAGTCCTAAACCTTTACCATCACTAGCACCCTCTATAATACCGGGAATATCTGCCATCACAAACGAGCGATGATCACGATAACTCACAATACCCAAATTAGGCTCAAGCGTAGTAAATGCATAATTAGCAATCTTAGGTTTAGCAGTTGTCATTACCGATAAAAGTGTAGATTTTCCTGCATTAGGAAATCCAACCAACCCAACATCGGCTAGTACTTTTAGCTCCAATACAATACGGCGTTCCTGAAAAGGTTCGCCAGGTTGTGCATAACGTGGAGCCTGATTGGTAGGTGTTTTGAAGTGGTTATTACCACGTCCGCCCTTACCACCTTTCAACAAGATTATCTCTTGTCCGTCTTCCGTAATATCACACATATAGTCACCCGTCTCTGCATCATAAGCAACAGTTCCACAAGGCACATCTATAATTACAGTTTCACCTTTTTTACCGGAACATAATTTACCCGATCCACCGCCACCATGTCCGGCAAGCAAATGTCGTTTAAATTTTAAGTGCAGCAACGTCCAATAGTTACGATTACCACGAAGAATTATGTGTCCTCCATCGCCACCGTCGCCACCGTCGGGACCTCCCATCGGTATGTATTTTTCACGTCGAAAGTGAGTAGAACCTCTTCCACCCTTCCCCGAGCGACAGTATATTTTTACGTAATCTACGAAATTTGTATCAGACATATTATCCTTTCTTCTAAGGTCTCAGACCTATTTATTACTTTGGCAAATATAAGTAAAACAAACATTTATATCGAAACAATATTATGTTAAATACTTACTGTTGCCTAAAACCCTGAAACCAAGAACCGAGTTTGACAATAGATTCAAAACTCAATTCCTGGCCTCAAAAACTTAATTTATATCTTAATTTACTTTATCAATCACAGTCGAAATACGAGCAAATATATCTTCCACAGAACCAACTCCTTCTACAGAATACAATTTACCGTCTTTCTCATAAAGCTCTTTGAGTGGTGTGGTTTGATTGTAATACACATCCAATCGAGCTTTTATAGTTTCATAATTATCATCGTTGCGACCAGTTTCTTTACCTCTGTTCAAAAGGCGTTCGATCAGTTCCTCTTCAGGAACGTCAAGACTTACAACGGCTGATATTTTTTGTCCTCTTTGTTCTAACATTTCATTCAAAGCGACTCCTTGAGGAATGGTACGTGGAAATCCGTCAAAGATTACACCTTTACATTCTCCGCTTTTTGTTTTTTGATCAAATACACTTGCAAGTATATCAATCATCAATTCATCAGGTATCAATTGACCTTTCGACATATAGCTGTCAGCTAGCTTACCAAGTTCGGTTCCGGCAGCTTTTTCGGCACGCAATACATCACCTGTAGAAATGTGTGCCAATTTATACTTCTCAATAAGATTTGTGCTTTGTGTGCCTTTTCCTGAGCCGGGAGCTCCAAAAATTACAATATTCAACATTACTCTTTGTTTATAGTTTTAAGGTCTCAGACCTGTTTTATATTTCGAAAAGTAAACAACCAAAAGATCATATAAGACCTATTTTATTGCTTTAATCAGCATAAGAACCACAATCAGCTTTTATACCGAGAACTCTTACATTTACTTAATCTTGTAAATATCAGGTAAGTTACGACCATATCCGTCATAATCTAAACCAAAACCAACAATAAAGTCGCTAGGTATTTCCAAAGCAACATAGTCAATTTTAACATCGCACTTCAAAGCTTCGGGTTTAAACAACAAAGTAGCTACTTTTACCTCCTTAGGTTCTCCGCAAGCCAACTGATCTAATATCAGCGACATGGTGTACCCTGTATCTACGATATCTTCGATAATAACAATCGTACGACCTTTTATATCTTCTTCAAGTCCGTAGATCTCTTTTATTTTACCCGACGATTTGGTTCCTTGATACGATGCCATGCGCACAAACGAAATCTCGCTTGGTACGTTTACACGTTTCATCAATTCGGAAGCAAACATAAAAGAGCCGTTTAATATGCATACAAACAGAGGATCTTTACCATCAAGGTCTTTATTCATCTCTCCTGCAATTCTATCTACAGCCTGTAATATTTCTGTTTCTGAGATAAACAGCTCAAATTCTTTATCTCTTACCGTTACGCTTTTCATACTTGAATGCTTAAAACTTTTAAGCTTACAAAAGTACTATAATTAGATGAATGATAGCAATAACTGTTCCCTTTTTTTTCGGGAATACCTAATTTACGCTCTATCAAATAAATATTACGGTCTGCAACCTTTTCGAGATTGCTCTATTTGCAATAAATACAAGCTATCATTTCTTCTTGAAGAAGACTGGAGCAAAAATGGGAATAGTTCTCCAACTACCAGTCATTGGATTAAGCTCCCTCATTACCCCCGATTGAATACCAAAGCCATCAGTAATTTTAAATTCGGCAACACCTCCGTAATTAGTTTGAGGAAACATCCATCCATTATCGCCTCCAACTTTATTCATATTACCTCTGGCTGAATACTGCCCAAAGGTTATAACAGAAACATTATCGGTGAGTTCGAATCGAAGAGAGCCATTTACACCAAAATCGTAATTGGGATTCATTTGATAAAAATAACGACCACCGTATGTACCTACCGTTCCTCTCACACGATCGGAAAACTGATAATTATAATTAACATTAATAAGATTAAGAGAACCCAATGTTGGATAAGTTGTATTTGAACTTGTAGTAGATATCCAATCTCTGCCCGTTATTTTAAAATGCCCATAGGATTTGTAATCATCGGCAAATGGATTACCAACAGGATTTGACAAATATTCATGCATTGGACCTTGATAAAATTTACGGACAAAAAGATGCATATCTAATGTCTTCTCTTGCCCATCCGAGTTATTATCGATCCTATAATCAGACGACGAATTGCTATCAAGAGAGGGCCTCTTCTCGGAACCACCCGTACCCGGTTGTAATTTGTAGTTTAGCAGTTGCTCGTTCCTCTCTTTAATGAGACTTATACTATCTTTTTCTGACATAGCTTGCCCATAACAAATAGTAGTGAGCAAAGTAAATATTGCAATCAGTTGTGTTCTCATTCTAACAGTGTTTTAGTCAAACAAGTTTGTAGCCACTAAATTAATAAAAAGAAAAGATTAAAGAACCTTTTTCCAACTAAAATTACCAGCAATTAGTCACCTTAATAAAAGTCATTTGCAATAGAATCTTTACTACTTATTCTGAGAAAATCTTTTTATCATAGAAAACGCTAATTTCATCCTTCAAATACGACAATTCGTCAAAACCCATCGTTAAAAATCACTAAAAAAGTAGCAAATAGGAATGTTTTAGACTTAACTTTGGTCTAATAACAAATAAAAATCGCCCTATTATGGATAACATCGTAGAAGATTCGGACATAAAAACCTCAGCAAACTTTGTAACAGACCTCATTCACGATTTGCTTGAGAAAACAGGAATATCTGAAAGATGGATTGATATCCTTAATCTGATAATTATGCTGGTGGCAGCTATTATTATAGTATATGTGCTTCAAAAAGTAGTACGTATAGGTCTCACATATGTTTTCAAGAAAATAGAAAAAGTAACGAACCTCTCTATTTTTAAACATGCCGAGAAAAACAGGTTGCCTCACTTTCTGGCATTAGTTATACCTTATACTTTTATTATAAATACTATACCCATAATATTTGCCAACTACCCTACGCTTATAAAGCCCACGCTTAAAATAGCGGAAATATATATGGTATTTATGGTTATTTGGACTATCATGTCGATTATTAAATCGATGGCAAATGTTCTGCAAGAGAAACCAGCATTCCATAATAAACCAATGAAAAGTTATCTGCAAGTAATTCAGATCATCTTTTATATTTTTGGGGCAGTAGCCATCTATTCGATACTCACAGGAAAATCGGCAACCGCCTTTTTCACAGCAATGGGAGCAGCATCGGCGGTATTGATGTTGATGTTCAAAGATACCATCATGGGCTTTGTGAGTAGCATTCAGATATCAACCAATCAGATGGTAATGATTGGCGATTGGATTACCATGAACAAGTATGGTGCAGATGGTGATGTAATGGAAATAAATTTGACAACGGTAAAAGTCCGCAACTTTGATAAAACAATCACCACCATACCTACATACGCACTTATATCCGATTCGTTTCAGAACTGGAGAGGGATGCAAGACAGTGGAGGACGCCGTATAAAACGAGCATTTACTATTAAACAAACCGACATAAAGCCTTTAACGGATAAGGAACTGGACGAATTTGAAAAAGTTATACCATTGAGCTCCTACATAAAAAGCAAGCGTAAACAATATGCTAATCAGAACGAAGCTCTCAAGATCGATTCAAGTTCAATCATTAAAGGGTTCCAGATAACCAATTGCGACTTATTTATGCGTTATGCAACATGGTATCTGCGCAACAACCCCGAGATACATCAGGAGATGACACTCATCGTTCGTCAGCTAGCACCTTCTACACAAGGATTGCCTATTGAGGTGTATGCTTTTACCAATACCACCGCATGGTCTGAATACGAACGCATTATGAGCGAAGTGTTTAATCATCTTATTTCAAGCGTAAGCATATTCGGACTAACTGTATTTGAAGTAACTGCCGGAACGGATGGTTATGACGTAAAAATAGAACAAAGTCCAAAAGACAATAAAATCACTAATTAAATATTTTACTAACATGAGAAAAGTTTTTATTTTGTTAATGATGGCAGTAGCCTCATTTTCGATACAAGCAAAAGACATTTTACCAGAAAACGTACCAGCAAAAGTGAAGTCGTACGTTTCGAAACATTACTCTAAAGTAAATAACATCGAATGGGACGATAAATCTAAAAAAGGGTATTACGAAGCCGAATTCAGATACCAAGGCAGAGAAGTTGAATTGAAGATTGCCGATAATGGAACTCTGATAGCTTCGAAAGAGGATATTCTAATAAAAGACATTCCTTCTTTTGCTACCGATTACATCAAGAAAAATTACAAAGACGCACAAATCTTAGGTGCTAATAAAAAGTACGAAAACGGATCGACAACCTACTCGGTAGGTGTAAAGTTTATAAATGACAGAGGTCACGATCGTCACCGTAATATTGTATTTGATAGCAAAGGCAATCTTATCAAAAGATAACAAAGTACCGAATTCTAAAATTCGGATGATAAAAAGACCGACACTAAATAATACGTGTCGGTCTTTTTTCTTTATCACAGGTCTAATCTTTTCTTATTGCTTGAGCTCTACAAGAGTAGTAACCCGTTATCATTCGAAAGTATATCATGCAAATACTTTCTTTTACTTATATACATATCAATACCAAACATATCGAAGCCTAAAATAATTTTATTAGATTTGTATTTGGTACGAAATCAGAAAATACAAATATGAAACGATATTACATAGGACTATTATCACTGCTACTAGCGAGTGCTTTACCTGCTCAGAACACTGTAAAAATGAGTGCTGTAAAAAGTAATGACTTTGGTGTAGCATACAATTTACCAAAAACTACGATAGTTATAAAAGCCGATGCAACCAAAACAACACGCAAGGCTGGTGAATTTTATGAGTATGCCGAACGCTACCTCAACATTTCAAACCCTATAACTCAGAACGAAACAATATATACCATAAATGCTCTAACAGCAACCACAGGAGCAGTACCCGATAAGGATAAAAGCTATCTGGTTGAATTCAAAAGCGGTACAACTGCACCCTTTGTAACCCTCACTAAAGACGGACTCATCTGTGCAATAAATGCCGATGCTCAGTTTTCGCCCGTAGAGGGAGCTGCAAACACTGTCACAGAAGAGACAGTAAAAGCATTACCCAATCCTAATTCGTTTCTATCAGAAGAGACATTGCGTGCAGGCTCTAAATCGAGACAAGCCGAAATGGTTTCGAAACAAATATTTCTGCTTCGCGAAACCCGAAACAATATTCTAACCGGCGAGGCTGATAATATGCCCCCCGATGGCAATGCTTACAAACTGGTAATGGAGCGTTTAGATTCGCAAGAAAAAGCGCTGACTTCTATGTTTGCAGGAAGCGAAACAGTAGAAAGTCTAAGCAAAACATATACAATTGTACCTACAACAAAAGACATTAACAATCAGATAGTATTCCGATTCTCTAAGAAATTGGGCTTCGTAGATAGCGAAAATATGGCAGGTGCACCCGTCACACTAACCCTTATCAACAAAGAACCTGCGGGCGAACCTCCCGTACTTAGTCCTAAAGAACAAAAGGCTTGGGACGACAAGTTTGCAAAAGGCATCATCTACAACATACCTGCCAAAGCATCTATGAAAGTAGAGTTTGACAATAAAGCATGGGTAAACAAAGAAGTAGATGTTGTGCAATATGGCAAGCAAGAAGTGCTTATTCCTAAAATGTTCGAAAATAACAAACAACCTGTAAAAGTGATATTCTTCCCCGAAATGGGGGCTATCAAGCAAATTATACAGTAAGGGATTACACCCCCCCTTTATAGCTTTCAAAAAAACATAAAATTTAGACACTTGGGTTCAGAAAATATCGAGATAGAGCGTAAATTTCTCATTGCGGGAGATTTTAAATCACATGCTTATAAATCAGACAGAGTAGTACAAGGCTATATGGCTTCCAGTACAGGAGGACGAAGTGTACGCATCCGCATAAAAGGCGATAAAGGCTTCATTACCATAAAAGGAGGAAGCAGCGACTCGGGACTTAGCCGTTTCGAATGGGAGAAAGAAATTTCTTTACAAGACGCAGAACAATTGTTACAACTGTGCGATCCGGGTGTTATCGACAAGGTACGCTACCTCATCAAAGCAGGAAAACATACTTACGAGGTAGACGTGTTTCATGGAGACAACGAAGGCTTGGTGGTTGCCGAAATTGAACTTGAATCGGAGGACGAACCCTTCGAAAAGCCATCGTGGTTGGGAGAAGAAGTAACAGGAGACAAACGTTACTACAATTCACACTTAGTAAAAAGTCCTTATAAAACGTGGAAATCTGAATGATTGATATAAAGGTAAAGATACACGATAAGTTTTCTTTCGAATTCAAAATATCATTCATCGCCACTCGAAAGACAGTAGATGACGATGTAAATGAATTCAGTATCAATACATGGATGTTTGTACCCAATAATCTGGATATAAACCGATCGACCTATTCAAAAGAACAGTTTTATAAAGACACACAATCTAACGTACGACTTATTACCCCTATTTATGGGTTAAAAGACATATATGCTTCGGAAAACAGTCCGTTGAGCCGACTTCAAAAAGCTTTCGAAAACGAAATAAACAACCCCGATTCGCCTGAAAACATATCAGACTATACCTTTCAGATCAAAATGTTTTCGGCTATATTCAAGAGTGCATCTCGCGACAAAGCCTATCATATTGTAGAAGAAAAAGACGATAATAAAGTAGCCGAATTAGTTCGCGATTATATTCACGACGTATCCGAAATTGCCCGTCATTACCGAAAACTTGAACACATAAAGCAGATACCTTCCATTAGTGAAGACTTGCAACAGTATTTTTCGTTCGGCGACGATTTTATAGGCAATATAATTCAGCAACAATCTTTCAGGATAATGAGGGGGATCGAAAACCGATCGATATACGAAAAAGTAAAACCTCTGCTTCTGGCGCTAATCAATTCGGAGAACGAATACAAACGTAAGAAAAACTATTCGTTACTTGATACCACCGATCCGTCTAACAATTATCTGGTAGTAATGCGAAGAGGCATACTTAAGAAGTTCATCGAAAGCGATTTATTTCTTTATACCAAAAAGACCAAAGACGGAGCATTAGCCGAGCAGTTTTACTATGGCATTGCAGCCGCAGTATCTATGATCTTTGCAACTGTAGTATCTTTTTCGGCACAATTGCATTATGGCAATTTTACAACACCCTTGTTTTTTGCCCTTGTAATCAGCTATGTTTTCAAAGATCGAATCAAAGACCTCATGAGATACTATTTCAGTACTCAATTGGGTAAAAAATACTACGACACGAAACGTGAACTCGAAATACAAGACAAAAAAATAGGATGGACAAAGGAAGCATTCGACTTCGCTCCCGAATCGAAAGTTCCTGCCGAGATAATGAATATCCGCAAAAGAACACCTCTCGTAGAAGCCGAAAATAGAATCTACAACGAGCAAATTATACTCTACAAAAAGCTTGTGAACCTTTCGTCATCAGCCATCAAGAAATACAAAGGCTATCAGTTTGTAGGTATAAACGATGTTACACGCTTCAACCTTACGCACTTTATTCAGAAAATGGATAACGAATATGTACCCATTTATGTTACTGACGAACAGGATGGTTATATAAAAATGACCAGCGAGAAAGTATATGCACTCCATTTTATACTCCGCTGTCAAGGACACGAGAACCTGTACTTCCGCAAATTCAGACTTCTTTTCAACAGAGGAGGCATAAAAGAAATCACCGAGATTTACGATTAAGGTCTCAGACCTTCTTATACCTTCAAGAAAAGGCTACTCATGTTGGTATACTCATCACCTCCTTCAACAATATAGGTAGCAAATAGTTATCCTTTACCTCAACATAATGCGTCAACACACAGCTCAGATACTTGCCTCTCACCTTTTGCGTAATATAGTACACAGCCAACACATTACGACCTCCCGACATTAGTTTCGATGTATTTATTTTATATGTTATCCGTTTGGCAAGAGTGGGAACACCCTCGAAGATAACATTGAGTTCCTCTTCATGCATTATTTTATATCTGCCCGAATTATTATTGTTAGCAATCTGAATCAACGTATTCAATTCGGCTTCTTTCTCAGTCTTGAAAATTGACCACCCCATCTGACCAAAACTCGCACAATGCACATTATGTGGTGATACCCACTGACAGACATCTCCCAACATTATTTCTCGCCCAGCAAAGTCTATCTTTTCCGCAACCCAGCTATCCATCGTGTATTCTGATAATTGTCTCGAAAAAACAGCATTCATAAAAGCTTTCTCTACCAAAGAATCTCTTCCATTAGCCGATTGCAGAAGCACAACCATCATCCGATTGTCTGTTTCAGGCAAGAGATAACACAACTGAAAACCCTTTGCCTCGGGTACACCCTTTACCGTTGTATTACCTTCAATCACCCAATTTTCCCATTTTACATTCTTATCCGAATATTCTCTTTCAATATCGTTTAGGTGATACTTCTTTTTAATCTTTTGAAAACCCTTTTCATTAAAAGCGGCTTTCTCTTTCTGGATGGTCATAATATACCCATCCAATTCAAAAATCATATCGCTATTCAGAGATAACCCTCGCATATCGCTCAGAATATTCTTTTGAGAATATCCCATCAGAGGAATAAGAAATAGCAGGAGACAAATTTGTATTTTAGTCATATTTGAAGAAACAATAAACACCATATTCAAATTAGTAGAAATAGAGTACAATAATAGTGCATTTTCTTGAGACAACACTTGTCCTATTTTATAAAAGAGGTTATCGCGCGTCATTCATTATTTTGTATTATCCTCTGCTTAGATCAGAAAATAACCACACATAAAACAGACAATCCTTAACATCTAAAATTTAAGCATGAAATAATAATTTTAAACCACTCATTATTATCCACTTTTACATTACCATATCCCTTACTCCAAAAGAATACGTGTGTTAACATTTTTGTTTTTATATTCTTTTTCCTATATTTATACACATCAAATATATCAACACAAGTATTTGGTGTAGCAAACAACACAAAATTACATACGACACAAAATATACATCACAAACATTCAACACATTATGTTTTCACACAAAAGTTACCTAAAACTAGGCGAAGTCACGGGAACAGACTTTACATCATTAATCAAAAGCGGTTACGAACTAGACGATTTTGAATATGGTTTCCAACAAGGAATAGACAGCACAGGAAAAGCTGTAACCGAAGTATATGGCGGCACACTGAGCCTTACCATCCCCACATTACCACCCGATGCCATAGTCGAATGGGTATTAAACTCACGTAAGTACAAAAGCGGAGCAGTTATTATGCTAAACGAGCAGAATGAGCCTCTCGAAAAACTATTGTTCGAAAATGCAGCATGCGTTAACATGTCGCTCGATTATACCCAAAAAGGAAGAGCATACATCACCACCAAAGTTGTATTGCAAGCTGAAAGATTAATTTTTGACAACGGTTTTGACTTCGACAATTTCTGGACAAAATAAACACAAACATTTATGAAACTAAACATACCCAGTTTAGGCAGTCTCTTTCCACTAGTAGACAGCCATGTATCAGCCACCCTTGAGATAGATGGCAAAAGTTACGAGATAGAGCATTTCCACATCGGATTCTCACAAGAAGTAGATCACAAAGGACAGCCACAACACGAAACCAAAGGAGGGCAACTACTCATAACGCTTACTCAATCCGTGGAATTCAGTATCATAGATTGGGCAAAACGCACAGGCAGACACAAAGACGGGAGAATCTGTTTTAAAACCGAATCTTCGGGAACAGTACTCGACATCAAATTCTTTAGAGCGAGTTGTATAGGCTTAAAAACAAGAGTAAGCTCAACAGAAGGACTAAGGACAGAACTAATCTTAGCACCCGAAAAGTTAAGCTTAAACGGATTGACTCACGATAACCAATGGAGGAGCTAACCTATGCCCAATCACAATACAATATCAGAAGAAGATTTTGCAATCAAGCTACGGCATGCAATCAGATATACAGGCTATGTAGAAGGCGTGGGTTATGCTGAATGGCTTCCTGTGCCTCATATATCAAGTACGCCCGATTATCCTCACGATGGTAGGATGTTTTCACAAGGTTCTAACTTCGTATCCAACGATTACGCCCTGCTTATAACACCTGTTGAGCAAACCCTGAATGAAAAGGATGTATTGAAGTCAATCGTCCAAATCAATCCCGACGGTAGTAGACTTGTCAATATGGGAAAATCGGAAAAGCCCGAGGAACTATCACGATTAGGTAAAATTGATGTCAAAATAGACACCGTAAATCAACGTATAAAAATAACTACGCACAACGTCAACGGTGATATAGAAAACATGCAGACAACAACACGCTCTCTCACTTACACTTTTAGCCAATTTAAAAACGAATATCCTTTTTTCAACAAGAATATAACTTTTTCTACGGAGCAAAAAAGTTCTATCAACACACAGGAAGTACTGAGCCAAGCAGGTAAAACTGCCTATATTGCTGGAATAATTACCTCCGAAATCAACAGACACATGGGAAAAGTATCATATTTCCGTCCTATTCGTGATGGATGGAAAACTGTCTACCAAGCAAGTAGTAAATGGAGATACTCGATTATACCAGGAAACATGGCAAATAAGATAGCAAAAATGGCGAAACCAGTTGCCCTTGTCGGAGTTGCTATAACATTTACTTATGATTATAAAGGGTTTAGACAATGGCAGAAAGATTCAACGTCTAAAGAAGCTGTACATCCAGGCAAATTTGGTATAGATATGTTTTTTTCGGGTATTGGCTTTGCTGGTCCTGGGGGAGTCGTTGCTAGTACTATCTATTTTGGAGTTGATGGATTTTATCCTGGAGGATGGAAACAATACTTTATTGATCAAAGCGAGTATTATAAAGGTGACCCTTATATGTACCATAAATAAAACCTTTCAAAACTATTGTAAATAAATGTATCCTATAAAACAATTATATAAACTTTATTGTCTTTTTTTTTATAAGCTAGTTCGTTTTGTTCTCCGTTTAGACCAAATATTTGGCTCTATGAGTATGGAATGGGTTATGTACAGAGCTTTTTTTGCGATTTTCTTTATACAATTAAATTGGTATTTTGTATTATTGACAACTTTAGAAATAATTACAAGAAAGACAATTCCCGATTTATTTGAGGATCAATTAATATCAAATCTTTTTTTTATAGGTATAATTTTTGCCATTAATTATTTCACGCTTATTTATAAAAAAAGATGGTTTAAATA
>NZ_CVRU01000003.1 GCF_001261715.1 Dysgonomonas sp. HGC4
GAAGCCTTTTTTATATTTATAATAACTCTTTATTATTAGAATATAGCATACGATAACCCAAACTGAAAGCTTGTTGCAGGATAGCTGTCATGTGTATTACCATTATAGTCCCCACTATATACACGATAACTAACATCACATCGCCCAAATAAACGCAATTGGGGTGATAAGAAATAATAACCTGTTGCAGAAAGCGTAGTATTACTTGTAACCCAATCTTTTCTATTTTCTACAAAACCATTATAATCTGATGACATTCTTTCCCAAAATAAAAGCTGAGAAATCCCTCCAGATACATATGTACGCGTATTAGGATAATAGCCCAATGTATAGTTTATATTTACGTTAGTTCTATACAAATTATTATCATAATCTCTTCTCTTGTATATTCCCGATGATAGCCCCGCATTAAAAGAACTTTGTAATGTCAAAGTTAAAGGTTTCTCATATTTATAATCAACATACAGCGATGCACCATAGTAAGAATCAATATACTTATACTTTCCTCTTCCTGTAAAAAGTCCTGGCACTATACTATACACTTGTCTTTCTTCACTGAATGAATATTCGGGAGCAATACCCCCTTTAATATAAGAGCCGGCTTCGCGTCTATCGCGATCTCCGTATACCCACTTGTCGTATATAGTAGTAAAATACAATGCCGAATTTGCCTTATCTACAAAATCATTAGCTACAAGGAACGAATCAACCGTAGAAATCTCATCTATCAATTGTATCCGGTAATCATAATAACGTTGGTTCTTCACCAAAGTAATCTGCTCTGTTAAAGCATTTACTTCATCATTACTCAAAACTCTTTTCAATAGATTCTTTTTCTGTAATTCCTGTAATATAAACATGGCTTGACGAGCGTCTCCCACATCCTCTATACGCCCTTTACCTATTCCTAATTTCAATAATATGTTTGATGACAAATTATTGTTCTTCCTATAATATGGGGCTATCATACTTGTATCGTTGAAGTTATAATAATAATGATCCTCTTCTTCCTTATTATAACGATACCCAACAGAGATTTTTGGAGATATTTCGAGGAATGTTTTCTCTTTTAAAAATTGAAAAGCTTCTCTTGTAAAAGAAAATCCGGTGGACGCATTACGACTATTACCTGATTCTCTGCTTGCTGAACCTGCTCCTCCCGAAAATGAACCAAAAGTATGTGCCTGCTCCTTCTCTGAGTTGCTAACTAAATCGTACCTCAACCCTATATCTCCACTTAGGGAATTGTTTTTAGAATCTGACATTTTGTAAAAATTACCTGCTGAATTGAGATTAAAATCTAATTCTTTTCTTTTAAAATCGGGATTTATATAACTGTCGAGTTTGAAGTCTGCTTCTTGTGCAAAACAAATAAAAACGGAGGATATAAATATCCCCAAGATAGAGAGTGATTTCTTCATAGTTTAAAAGATTTGTTAAGGATTATTCCGCGTCAAAAGTAAGTAAAATTAGCTCAATATAGTATGTACAAAGGAATACAGGAAACGAATAGATTTGAGGATAGTATTTTCAAGAGGCAATATTATGCAATAAAGAAAATAATTGCACATTTTCAATTTAACACTATTAATCCTCAATAAAACCTTAATAAATAATATTTTCATAAAAAAACCTCTCCAAACAAAAGATTCATTTACATATTGCTAAAATCCGGATAATAGTAATACCTTTGTCCTCCGAACATTAGAGGTCTAAGACCTCTTTGTTTGTTATATGAATTCTATAAACTCAAAATGCTTATAGATAAAGAATATAACAATAAATATTTATAGTACTTAGATATAGACATGGATTGGTTATTAGATGCCATTTTTAAGCCGTCGATGATACAGACGGTAATCTTGATTTCCGTAATTTCGGCTATCGGACTACAACTCGGAAAACTCAAAATATTCAATATTTCATTGGGTATTACCTTCGTCTTCTTTACGGGTATAATCATAGGTCACTTCGGACTCGATGTGAATCGCGACATGCTATATTTCGCTCAAAACTTTGGGCTTATTATATTTGTATATTCTTTAGGAATACAGGTAGGACCGGGATTCTTCCCTTCCCTCAAAAAAGGAGGGCTTCGCCTCAATATGCTATCCATGGCAGTTGTACTTCTGGGTATAGCACTCACCTTTCTTATTTATTTCACCACCGATATATCTATGCCCAATATGATGGGTATTCTATCGGGAGCAGTCACCAACACTCCTGCATTGGGAGCTGCACAACAAACCTTGAGACAAATTTCTCCAAACTCTTCCAAAGAATTGGCAGATATGGCTTTGGCATGTGCCGTTGCTTATCCATTAGGTGTAGTAGGCGTTATTCTAGCTATTGCATTTATGCGTAAATGTCTTGTACCGCAAGATGCGACCTCTAACAACAAAGAGAAAAAAGACAAAAGCACATATGTAGGCGAATTTATGGTAACTAATCCTGCAATTATAGGACGTACTATAAAGGATATCATGAAGTTATCGCCTCGTAAATTCATCATATCACGTATTTGGAGAGATGGTAAAGTAACCATTCCGGCTTCTGATTCAACTCTAGAACTGAATGATCATGTGCTGATTATCTCCATAAAATCGGATGTAGAATTGGTTGAGGTTCTATTCGGAGAACAAGAAGAGGTGGACTGGAACAAAGAGGATATCGACTGGAATCACATAGACAACAGCCATTTAGTATCTCGCAGAATTATAGTAACACGCAGCAAAGTAAATGGTGTGAAGCTTGGAGCTCTCCGCCTACGTAATCTATATGGAATAAACATTACTCGTATCGATCGTGCAGGTATCGACCTACTCGCATCGCCTGACTTGGCTCTGCAAATAGGTGACAAACTAACTATTGTAGGCGAAAAAGCAGCTGTTGACAATGTTGCCAAACTATTGGGTAATGAACTTGAAAGGCTTAAAAATCCTAATCTTATAGCCATCTTTATAGGTATTACACTTGGCTTATTACTTGGAGCCATACCTTTTCCTATACCGGGAATAAGTGTTCCTATAAAATTGGGTATTGCAGGCGGTCCTATTATTGTAGGGATATTGATGGGAGCTTTCGGCCCTCGTTTTCGCATTACTACATACACAACACAGAGTGCCAACTTAATGCTCCGCCAATTGGGTATAGTTGTATATCTGGCTTGTTTGGGCTTAGATTCGGGTGGACAATTCTTCGATACTCTTATGAATGGCGAAGGTTTGCTTTGGATAGCAATAGGCTTTGGTCTAACCGTAATTCCTGTACTTATTGTAGGAACAATAGCCGTAAAAGCTTTGAAGTTCGATTATGCAAAAACCATCGGGATGCTTTGCGGAAGCATGGCAAACCCAATGGCTCTGAATTATGCAAATACAACTGTTGAGGGTGATGAGCCTGCCGTAGCATACGCAACTGTATATCCCGTTACTATGTTCTTTCGGATTATCTCGACTCAGTTGATTCTCTTATTTTTTATGTAAGGATTATCAGCTTATGATCCATAAACTATCATAGCCAAGTTAAAAAGTCTACGACCTTACTTTTTGTTTTTAGCAACAAAGTTGGTGACTGATACCGTAGAGATCAATCGATTATTTGTTAAAGAAATTATATCTACTACCCAAACGTGTGTAGACCGTCCAATATGTATAGGTTTTGCAATAGCTTTTACCGTTTCTCCTTGTTGAGCTGAAGATATATGATTGGCACTTATTTGGATTCCGTAGCACGATTCATCTTCAGTGCACATCAAGTTCGAAGCCACTCCAGCTGCTGTTTCAGCTAAAGCAATAGTAGCTCCACCATGTAATACTCCCATTGTCTGACTATTAAATTTACCGACAGGCATAGTCATTTCCAAAGTCGGTTCATCTGTTTCGATAAACTCCATTTTTAGAGTTTCCATCATCGTATCTTTGATGCGTTCGCGAATGTTATTTGTATCTAATCTCATATAGGTATATTTTACACGAAAATAACGATTTAAAGCGTACAATTGTTTTCTACAAACGCTTTTTTCACCAACAACAGCTCTAAGTTACACTCCCTTTGTTTATTGAGGAGAGTAAATAGTATATCAATATATTCTATTGTAAGGAATATAAAGCTCTATATCTGTTATTTGTTTAAATTAAGTTGTTCATTGTTTAGAATATCATTCCTAATCATGCGATTTGTTCTAATATCGCAATCTACAATATTAGCTGAGAGATTTACAATCTTATCCGATAGAGGTAGCTCTCGAACAAAAGAGCCTCACAATCGAATGGATTGTGAGGCTCTTATATATCTTGCAAAATTTGCTGTAGGAGTATTTATTTTTTAGGTTCTGCTCCCATTTGCAGTTTTAACAATCCACCTTTTACCAATGTAGCATAAGGCAGTCTTAAACTGTTATCCTCTTTGCCATTAAGTGTAGCACTTTGGATATAGATATTTTGCTTCGAATTATTTATAGTTTCAATTACAAACTCTCCTTTGCGAATATTCTCAGGCAGTTTTATAGTTACCTTATCAAATAACGGACTTCCGATCTGGAATGCAGGATCGGGCGAAGTAAGACCTTTTACATCGAACAAGCCGATAGAAGACATTACGTACCATGCACCCAATTGTCCTTGGTCTTCATCCTGTCCGTATCCATATCCGTGAATACCTTCTACACCATAAAATTCGTCACAAATAGCGCGAACCCATTTTTGAGTAAGGTCGGGACGTCCAGCAAAATTAAACAACCACGAAATGTGTAAGTTAGGCTGATTACCATGATTATACAAACCTTTTAAGCCTGCAAATGCATCGATATTAGTACCTCCTCCAAATATATCTTTCTGAGAGATGGTGAATATACTATCCAATCGATTGTTGAACTCGTCTTTACCCAAAGTTTCTACCAATTCCTCAGCATCGTGAGGTACATAGAATGTATATTGCCATGCATTGCCTTCCTGAAAACCAACCCAAGGGGCAGTTGGGTCGAAGTCTTTGATAAACTCGCCTTTCTCATTCTTAGGTCTCATGAATTTTACGGATGGATCATATACTTCTTTCCAACCTTTCGACAATTTCATCAACTGCTCGTAGTCGTCCGTTTTACCCATAGCTTTCGCAAACTGAGCCACTGCATAGGCACTGAACGAATATTCGAGTGTATGAGATGTTCCGAATGGCGAACCCTCTGTTGTAAGCTCCTCTTGTCCTGGTTTACTCACCATATAAGGTGCATAGCCACGTTTTACGAATGCACCAACGTCCATCTTACCAGCTCCTGCAATACGACCTTCGTATTCGAGTTCGTTTTTGCGTGCAGCCTGATAAGCTAGTTCTGCATCAAAATCGCGGATGCCTATGTTATAAGCAGCAGCAATTGCAAGACCTGTAAAGTTAGTACCTACACCCGATACATATTTGCTTGTGGCAATACCATCGCCCAACCAACCTGCATCTTTGTATACCAATAATTGGCTTTGCACCCAATCAGCATAATACTCAGGATAAGCCAATGCCCATAGTTGAGTCAGATTCCAATATCCGCCCCAAATAGCATCGGTATTATAATGATTGTGTTTTGGTTTCCCATCAGCATTTAATTCAATCTGCCCTACCGAACCGTCATTTTTAGGATAAGCACCATTTACGTCATTAGCCAATCCACGACCTAGAAGGGCATGATACAGACCTGTATAGAATTTTATTTTATCTTCTTCGTTAGTAGTTTCCACTACAATACGCCCTAAGTAATCGTTCCAAGTACCCAATGCTTTTTCTTTTGCCTGATCGAAAGTAAGGTCTTTTGCCTCAGCTTCAAGATTCAAACGGGCATTGTCAATAGAAGTATAAGATAAACCTACTTTTATGGTAATGGCTTCGTTTGCTTCGGTTTCGTATGTAAGATACATTCCAGCACCAATTCCTTTAACCTCTTTCTGATCGGCAGTATAAGTACTGTCGATAAACGTTCCGTAACTAGCAGGAGCTTTATCGGAAATGGCTGAAAAATACATGGTAACAACTGCATCTTCCTGATATTTCTTCACATACTCGGGTTTTGTAGTCACATAACCCTCAATACGTCCATCATCAGTTAACTTTACCTGAGCATCTACTACTGCCCCACTCTCTCCCTGACGGTGACCAATGTCAAAAATAACATTAGATTCTTTCGATTCAGGAAATGTATATTTATGAAAACCAACTCTTTGGGTTGCCGTAAGTTCAGCCTTTACATTGTAGTCTTTCAGTAAAACTGAGTAATATCCTGAGGTTGCAAACTCGTCCTTACGATCGAAACGCGAACGGTAACCTCCATCGGGGTTCTCAAGAATACCCGGTTGAGTCTGTAATTTACCTACTGAAGGTGCAAATACTACTCCACCGATCTGGAATTCATGGAAATTGGCAAATCCCTCTATTGATGTATGACGTTCGTCATAACCAACAGCTTCCCATCCCCATTTATTACCATAATGTCCATCGGTCGATGGTGCCAATTTTGCCATACCAAAAGGCAGCGATGCCGGTGTATAGAAAAACCAACGACTATGTGCCGTACCAATATTAGGTTTCACATACTGCGTGAGATCTGGTTGATCTTTTTTCTCCACACCACACCCCGACAAAGCCAGACATGCTATAGAGAAGGCAACTAAAAGTTTTCTCATAATTTTATATGTATTTGTATTAGTCAAGGTCTCAGACCTATCTGTTATCTTGGCAAGTATTTAGCACAACCGTCATTTAGATCTGAAGAGTATGTACGTAGACTTACTGTTATTTAATATTAGCGTTTGAGTAACAAATATACATAAAATAGAATAAACTGATAAATAGTCGTAAATAGGATAGAAATACGGTAGAAATAGAAAAACGAAAGGAATTGTCATCCCGACAACTCCTTTCTCCACTTATCTGTCAAATTGTAAAACCAATTCAATTCTGATTTAGAAAATCTTAAATTCTTTTATTTTATTACCCACACCAATAAACTAAATCAAACGAAAAGACTACTTCTAACAATTTTCGATTAGCTAATAACAACCAACATAATAATCATAACCTAAAAACAATCACAACTACATAAAAAAGATCAAACACAAACTCATATAGA
>NZ_CVRU01000004.1 GCF_001261715.1 Dysgonomonas sp. HGC4
ATACAAACCTATTCTTACTACCTTAGCTAAAGATTGAGTTGTTTATAAAAATAAATAACTACAGATGAAGATCGAATAATAGGACCAGAACTAGAAAAGACCTAATAAAATAATTCTCATGAAAAAACCTTTTTTTTCCATCTTTGGAATAAGTGCCTTTTTATTGATACCTCTTTCAGTAAGTGCTCAAAAGAAAGATAAGAAGAATACAAAAAAGCCCAATGTAATTATTATTCTGGCTGATGACATAGGCTATGGAGACCTCAGTTGTAATGGTGAACCGACTATCCACACTCCCAATGTTGAAAAATTAGCCGCTCAGGGAGTACGTTTTACCGATGCTCACGCAGTTGCTGCAACAAGCACCCCATCGCGCTACTCACTCCTTACAGGAGAATATGCGTGGAGGAGAAGCGATACGGGAATAGCTACGGGAGATGCCGGTATGATTATTAAACCTGAACAAACAACCATCGCCGATATATTTAAAAATGCAGGATATGCTACAGGAGCCATCGGTAAATGGCATTTAGGATTGGGAGACAAAGCCGGTCAACAGGATTGGAACGGTTATATAACTCCCGGACTGAAAGATATAGGTTTTGATTACTCTTATATTATGGCAGCCACGGGCGATCGTGTACCTTGTGTATTTGTAGAAAATCAACGGATAGTGAATCTTGATCCCAATGACCCGATAGAAGTAAGTTACGAAAAACCATTTGCAGGCGAACCTTTAGGGAAAGACAATCCTGATATGCTGTATGTGCAAAGGCCAAGTTCAAGCCATGGTCATGATCAAGCTATTGTGAATGGAATATCACGGATCGGTTATATGAAAGGCGGAAAAAGTGCCCTTTGGGTAGATGAAACAATTGCAGATAGTATTACCTCTCATGCTATTGAGTTTATAGAAAGCAATAAAGACCAACCATTCTTTTTATATTTTGCAACCAACGATATACATGTGCCTCGTGTTCCTCATCCTAGATTCACTGGAAAAAGCGGAATGGGGCCTCGAGGAGATGCTATTCTTGAATTTGATTGGAGTGTAGGTCAAATTATGGAGACTCTGGAGAAACTAGATCTAACAGAAAATACTTTAATTATACTTACAAGCGATAACGGACCCGTAGTAGATGATGGTTATGCCGACCGGGCAGTAGAGCTACTTGGCGATCATCGCCCATGGGGACCTTTCCGCGGAGGTAAATATAGTATTTTTGAAGCAGGCACAAGAGTACCATTCGTCGTTAGCTGGGCAGGGAAGACAGAAGAAGGGGTCTCTGATGCTTCGGTTTCTCAAATTGACCTTCTAGCATCACTCTCTAGTTTAATAGGAGGAAAAATTCCATCTGATGCAGCCCCCGACAGTCAAAACCAATTGAACACCTTATTAGGAAAAGATAAAAAAGGTCGTAAATACATTATTGAACAAGCTGGTTCGCTTTCTATATCAGACGGTACATGGAAATATATCGACCCAAGCAACGGTGCTACTTATGATAAGTTGACAAACACCGAACTTGGAAACAATAAAGAACCTCAACTCTATAACTTAAAAAAAGATATTGGAGAGAAAAAGAATCTGGCTAGCGAAAACCCAAAGATAGTTACTGAATTAAAAGCCGTATTGGAAGCAGAGAAAGCCAAGACCAAATAAAAATACTGTTTAATATAATCATAGAATAGCACAAAACAGAGACCTCAAGTAATGAGGTCTCTGTTTTATTAAATTATTAATTCAATTCACTGAATAGCTCCTTCATTTGCCACCATAGGCCAATATGGATTCTGATATATTGGAGAATTTTCGGCACTACCACTTGAGGTTATCAAGAAGTGTTGTATTGCTATTGGGTACAGATAATGTGCCATAGCCCATTTACAACCGCCTTGCTTCAACACCAATGAGTTTGGATTTATTTCCTGAGGTCTCATATAAATACTTTGGTCGGGACCGCTAACATTGGCATCAACCACTCCGTATTTAAGGATAGAAACTCCTTTATCGTCTACATACCACGCCCTCATTGGTCCCCATAGTTTCATTCCTTCAAGATGGTAAGGTCTTGATATAAGCTGATCCAGAGATCTCCATCTCCGTAAATCTGCCATTCTTAACCCCTCAGCCATCAACTCGCTGCGACGTTCTCTTCTTATATTATAAAGAGTTGGAGAAATTAATTGCCCACCTGAATATGCACCCCAATCGTTTAAGGCTTCTTTATTCATATCAGTAGCAGCAATTGTAATATTAAAATCATTATTTACCTTGGCACGATCTCTTAAGTTCTTCCAATACTGAGTAGCGACTCCATCCAGAGAGTTATTCTTTTCGTAATAAGCCTCCATGTAATTTAGACATGCTTCTGCTGATCTAAAAATAATAGACCCTGTATAACATCCTCCATTGTCTGTAAATTGTGTACCATCAAAAGTACCTCCTTTACGTATGGCATAGCCCGTTCCATATCCCACTTCGGCATTAGACGAAGTTATATTTGGATAATCTTCAATAGGATTAGCTCGTCCGGCTCCTTCTGTATTAAACAATAGGTTCTTTTGTTTAGGCTCTTTCAAGAACAGCCATAAACGTCCGTCTCTATTTTTTCTTACATCTGCGATGTAATCATCTCCGCCATATCTTGCAGGATCAGCATATATAGGCTTTCCATTATCCAAAAGAAAGTTTTCAACAAAACCTCTTGTCAATCCGTTTACATAGCCTCCCGTTTGTGCTGCGATGGGTACATTATGCGTTATACCCAATCCTCGGTCGTATTGTTTCCAGAGAATAACTTCCGAGTAACCTCTCAAATCGGTACTTCCAAACATATTATGATATGGATTTTCGGCATCTGTTATACTTTGTTGTAATACTCCATTATTTGTTACCAATGGATATTTATCTGCCACAATTTTAGATGCATCGATACATTGTTGAAAAAAATCATTCATTACAGCATCATAATTAGCAATTGCATAACCACTATTGTAATCTTTTGATGCACCAGGCCAGCCCGTTCCTCCGGGAACAAAGGCTGTTCCTTTAAAATATTTCATCCATGTACCTTCATATAACGCAACTCTCGATTTAAGCATATAAGCAGCATATTTAGATATTCTATTTTTTCTGCCTCCATCAGCATCATCCTTTAGTAAGGAAATAGCTTTATCTAAATCAGCCAAAATAAATTTAGCAACCTCCGTGCGTGGTTGTCTTTTACTTGCCTCAATAAGAGGTTCCATTTCATTTGCAAGAGGCTCGGTTACAATAGGAAAATCTCCTACCCTTTGTAGCTTCTTGAAATATTCAAAAGCTCTGAAAAAATAGACTTCCCCAAACGATTGATCAATATTTACTCTGGTTCCGGTTATTCTGCCTGCATCAAGTTTCTCCTGTGCAAATTTCAAGAAATAATTACATTTGTAGATAAATGAGAATCCCCACTCGCCATCATTTTGGTCTACCCGCCATTCGCCTGGAATAAAATGATTAGCCGAAGTTTTGTTATTCATATTATCAGTACCATTATCTAACCCAAATGTTCCAAAACTCCAGTTTCCATGTACATCAAATTCTTGATCATTTCCATTATTCCATTTGTTTCTAGGAGCATATAAGTTATTTACATACGACTCCAATTGTGATTCGGACTCAAAGTATATTTCAGGCGGAATCGTTGATAATGGGCTTTGATTAAGATCATCGGTACAAGCAAAGAATAGAGAAGACACCATCATGCAAGCACAAAACTTTGTTATATAATTATATAGTTTCATAAGTAATCAAATTAAAAATTAATATTCAGACCAAATGCAAACACTTTAGACAAAGGGTACACATTTCCACTATTGCCCCATCCACCATCTACTGTTTCGGGGTCAAACATTTCTGCCATATCTGTCTTAGTCCACAGATTTTCTCCCGAAACAAATACTCTTAGTTTAGATACGCACAGTTTACGAGAAAGAGCTGCCGGCAGTGTATAGCCAATTTGTAGGTTTTTTAATCTTATATAGGATGCATCTTGTAGGTAACGAGTCTGTCTTTTGGTATTTTTACTCGAATTAAATAAAGGTCTTGGGTAATAAGAATCAAGATTTACACCATTCACTCCATTTACAACCGAATTGGTACTTGCATCCCTGAAGTAGTCTTGATGTTGAGTAAACCCTGTTGACCACCACATACCACTACCTCCAGTATCTGTTTGTTTATCTCCACCTCCATAAGCTCCCCAGAAGAAATAATTTCCATTCCAGAAATCGCGTTTCATAATACCTTGGAAAAATGCTCTCATATCGAAGCCTTTCCAATCGGCAGTAAATTCAAAACCAAATTGGTATCGAGGGGTTGTATTACCTATCACTTTCAAATCTCCATGGTCATTCAAAGTATTGCTACCATTGTTGATTTTACCATCCCCATCAATATCTTTATACATAACGTCTCCTGCTCCCCATTGATTACCTAGAGCATCTTGCCCACCATTAGGTAAAGTAGCTAAATGTGCATCCATTTCCGCTTGAGTTTTGGCTATTCCTATTGTCTCATAACCCCATAATTCACCCATATTCCGTCCAGCATTGTATGTGCCTAGATTTCCCGTAAGGTTGGGGTATCTTTTGATTGTTGTTTGATAGTCAGCTAAATTAAATCTCACACCATAACCCAATCCATTATTTAATCGGTCTTGCCATGCGATCTGAAGCTCGAATCCTTTATCTTGTAAGTCGGTATTATTAGCTTTAGGAACACCAACTCCTAGTATAGCAGGTCTTTCGGGCGCAGGTCCTAACATATCTCTTGTTTCACGAACGAAATAATCAAAAGACCCAGTCAACCTATTATTGAATAGCCCAACATCAAGACCTATATTAGTAGTTCTGATTTTTTCCCATGTTAGATTTTCATTGATCAAAGTAGATGGTGCCCAAGATACATTTGGCTTAATACCATTTTGCATCCATACTCCTTCCGAGGCTTTCACTGTCATGGCTGCATATGTTGGATACCAATTATCGGTATTCTGATTAGCTAATTGCCCGTACGAACCTCTGACTTTTAATGTACCTACCACATTTTGAAGAGGTTTCCAGAAATCTTCTTGTGCAATATTCCATCCTAAAGAAAATGAAGGAGACCATACCCAACGGTTGCCGCTTCTGTAACGCGAAGATCCGTCATTTCTTAAGTTAAACTCAGCCAGATACCGACCTTGATAATCGTAGTTGATACGGGTAAAGTATCCGAAAGTACTCCATCGTTGTCTCGATCCGTTCACTGATGGCACTACGGGATTACCATCGTAGTCGGTTCCGCTTGTTCCATCGATTTCGTTGACTCCGGGCACTAAGATACCATCTCTTTGTAAGCCAAATTTGGTTTGTTTCATCTTCTCTGACTGAATCCCCAACATACCTTTGAAGTTGTGATTTTTATTCAACGTATAAGTGTATTCAGTATATAAGTTGATTGCCATCTGATTTTCTTTTAGATGATCCTCATGTACATTTGAGCTTTTAGACCATACAAAAGGATTGCTATCAACATCATGCATATATGTTACTTGCTTATCCCAATGTCTGTTCGCATTTTTTATTGAATAATTAACCTCAGCAAATGTTCTCCAATGCTTAACGGGTTCAAAAACAAACTGAATTTGTTGATATAAGTTATCGGTTTCTACTTTATCATTTCCTTGATCTCTAAGAGCCAAAGCTGTTCTTTGCATCAAAAAACCATTTGGGTCATATAAAGGGAGAGTTGGCCAAGCTTGTCGTCCTAAATCGCCAAAGAGATCATCAGTCATAGCAGATGGACGTTTATATTTGTCGCGAATAAAGCGGTTACTATAATTAACTCTTGCCCAGCTTGCGGCATCATATCCAACTTTTGCTGTTGCGGCATATCTATCGTAGGTATCCTGATTAAATTGCATCAATCCGTCTTGTGCCAAGATATTGAAAGATGTATAATAAGTTACCTTCTCGTTTCCTCCACTAAGACTCATATTATGCTCTTGACCCATAGATTGAGAACGGAAGATTTCTTTATAATAATCCCTATTGTCATTACCTCCTGTATTATTGATTCCATTAGGGTCGAATCCTTCTTCCCAACGATTGTTATTTCGGTTTTGCACAGTAGATGCAGTTATCTCTCCTTTTTGAAAAGCTAATATATTTGCCAACCACGCATCACCAAAATGAGCAGTTCCGCCTCCATTTAAAGCTGCATCATTAAAATAGTTCGCAAATGTATAAGAGTCCATCATTTGAGGAAGTAAAAGAGGCTTATTCCATCTGAAACTATTATTGTAATTCACTACTGTTTTTCCGGCAGTTCCTTTTTTAGTTGTAATCAATATTACACCAAAAGGAGCTCTCGATCCATAGATAGAAGATGATGAGGCATCTTTCAATACTGAGATATTCTCAATATCCTGTGGGTTAAGGGCATTAATATCTCCCTCCATCCCATCAATTAAAATCAAAGGAGAATTTGTTGACCCATCGGCAATAGTACCCGTACCACGAATATTAATTTTTGCCCGTGATTCTAAACTACCATTATTCTGAGTAATATTTAATCCGGGAACAAGACCTTGCAATGCCTGAGTTGCCAGCATTACGGGACGATCCTGAATATCTTTTGCAGTAGCTACACCTACTGCTCCAGTGAGATTTACTTTTTTCTGAGTACCAAAACCAACTACAACCACCTCATCCAATAGCTTACTATCTTCTGCTAGCTTAATAGTCAAGTTAGTTTGGTTTCCTACTTGCACTGATTGTGTTATATAACCCATATAAATGAGTTTTAAAGTAGAATTGGCAGGAACTTTCAACGAAAACCGACCTTCTATATCGGTAATAGTACCTGCTGGTGCTCCTTCCACAGTAACGGAAACTCCAACTAAGGCTTCTCCTGTTTTAGAATCGGTTACTAGTCCTGTTATGCTTTTTTCCTGCGCAAATATTGCTACGGGCACAATAAACATAAGTGCAAGAATCAAGATAAAGCGATGTAATATTCTCACTCTATCCTTGCATTTTAAAGTTACATGATTGTTTTTTTTCATAATGGAATTAGATAAATGTTTACTTATAAAATAAGGCTCAACAAAGGTGATATATCTAAAAGAAGAAAACGGGGATAAATGAGTCAAATAGGGAGTAAAATTGAGTCATTGTCAAAAAAAACTATAATATGTTATTTATTGTGTAATTTTCATTTGCAGACTAAACTCAAAACTGCGAGATTAAACCTTTAAGAAGAATGATAGATTTGAGGAGATATTACTATCTCTTTCCTAGTCAGAGGGAAAGGTTCTCCCCTTATAGAGTTTTAATAAATGGGAAGAGTCAGAAAAAATAAAAAAAGCCACCTACATAATATGTAAATGGCTGATCAACAAGTGACCCCGGAGGGGCTCGAACCCTCGACCCATTGATTAAGAGTCAATTGCTCTACCAACTGAGCTACGGAGTCTTTTATTTGGTGGTACAAAAGTAAAACAAAATATTTATTTAATACCGAATTATAACCTAAAAAAGCTATTTATCTGCATTTTTAAACAGTAGATGTGATTAAATACATATTTTAGCGACCTATAAGATAAGTTCGATAAAATGCAGAATAAAGATATAGAAAAGGATTTTATGGATATGATACAACTAAATGAGCGTATCATATATAAAGTCGCATCTTTCTATGCAGATATCGACCAAAGTATTAATGACCTATACCAAGAAATCATCCTTAGTCTCTGGAAGGCATATCCTTCTTTTAGAGGAGAGAGCAAACCATCTACATGGATATATAGAATAGCATTAAATACCTGTATCACATTTTTTCGCCGGAGTAAACGAAAGCCCCAATATGTAGAATTGGTTGTTGATATTCCTGACACGCCTGATAATAATGACGAAATAGTAGAGCTTTACAAACTCATTAATCAATTAGGAAAAATAGAAAGGGCATTAGTTCTTTTATATCTGGATGAGAAATCGCATAAAGAAATTGCTGAGATCACAGGACTTACTGTTACAAATATATCTACTAAAATAAGTAGGATAAAAGAAAAATTAAAGAGAATGTCTAATGAGTAAAGCTATCAACTATGGACTTAGATAATATGAAGAAGGCATGGAATGATAACGGATTCATTCCCGCCATCACTCAAGAAAACATACAGAATATAATACATAAAAAAGGAAAAACTGCTCTCAGCCAACTTCTGTGGTTCGAAATGATCGGATTGATAATAGTACTCCCTTTTATGGCTGCACCTTATATTCATGCGCTTTATTTCCCTAGAGCTCCTTATCCCGAGTTCACTAAGTGGTTCTTCATGAGTACCTGTATCATTAGCTTCTTTTGGCAACTATATAAAGTCAAACTCTTGAAGAACATTAATCTCAAACAAGACAATATATTGCTTTCATTAAAGACAATCTCAACATACAAGCTTTATATAAAAAGAGAATTTATTGTAGGAGTAGCTTTCTTATGTATTATTTTAGGTTCTTTCTTTTATGGATATGTAGGTATTATATCTGACCAAGGAAAGCTTTCTTTCTGTATATATAATCTGCTTGTACTTGTGATTGCATGCTTTATAATGCTAGTCTTTTACAAATTATTCTATAAGAAGAATATCAGAAAGATAGAGTCGGCTTTAGATGAGGTGAAAGAAATGGAAGAAGATAATTGATAATGAGGATAACGAATCTCTATAAAAATAGAAACATATAAATTGTCTGTTACTTACTATTCCAAAAATCAAGGTATTGCTGAGCCACCTTAAGATAGTCGTGATGCTTTTCAACAAATAATCGTCCATCTTTGGCTCGTTGCTTGATGGTATCCTTATGTAGTAGCAGATCTTCTAATTTTCTATAAATATCCTCCTGATCGGGATATACATTCACAATAGGTCTCAGCTCTTGTTCTTGAAGTATATCGTACATATCAGACTCACCGCCTCCTACAAGTACCTTTCCCAAGGCCATGGTGAGTAAACCGTTCATTGCCGGAGAGTAGGAATATAATTGATCTAAGACAACATGAGCATCTTTAATTCGGCTTAGGTATTCCGAATACATTACAGATTCTACTTTTGTTACTTTAGAGTCATTAGGATATGATTCTGCGATCTGCTGCAAAACTTCATAAAGAATATCCGTACCTTTAAATTCGTTCCGAGCCTTATTTATTCCAATAAAGAAATTGATTTTATCCGTAGAGGGCAGTTCTGTTAAGAGCACCTTCCCTGTATTGATCGGTAAAGGAATATACTTAAGCTTGTCACTATATGAATCTTTATAAGCTTCGTAGTATTCATATAAACATGCGACTATACCATTACATGACTCAGCTATTTCAATATTAGCATCCTCTCGCTTAGTTCCTATCCAGTTTTCTATTAAAAAGTCGCTTTTCGTTCTTGTGTTTTTTGTGTTACCAATATAGAACTCCGAATATTTATATTTTTGATCCAAGCAAGCTTTTATCCAAAAATAATCATCACCAAAAGCACCCAGAAAAATCTTCTTATTGTGTCGTCTCAGATATCTATATAACTCAATGTTAACTCTTATGTTTTGGGTAGTAAAGCAGGGATTAGTTATCTGAACGACGTCATATCCTTTGAAGTTACGCAGATTCGAAGATATAGTTAATAAGTTGGCTAAAGTATCTTTCAGATTAGAGCTTTCACGTTTAAGATCAATATCTCTAGGATAGTTTTTGAAGCCATCACCATCGGATGCCACTGTTACATCGTGTCCAAGAATTTTTAGTCCCTCAGACAACGTAAGGTGTAACCCACTATAATCTCCTAATAACAGTATTTTCATCTATAAATATAACGGATTAGATCCGAAAAAGATCGCTCCTATGCTCGATTAGTTCCAAACAGGATCATAACTTGTTGCCCGACCACGTTGTTCGTACTTAAGATCCTGTAACATGGACGAATTAACTCGTAAAGATATGTAATATGTAGCATATGGACCTATTGGATTAAAGCTTGCTGTGATATTCCAACAATGCAGGTTTCTTGATAAGTTACAAGTTAACCATGAAATTCTACTGTTGGGAACATCATAACTCGCATTAAAAGATAGATTCCAATTCTTGGTGGGTTGGATAGAGCCATTAAAACCCAAGTTGTGAGTAATAACACCTTTGAATCTCTCTCTTTCCTGATCAAATTTCGAATTATAACTCATATTATAATTAATAGAGAGATTCCATTTTATATCATTTTTCAAGAATCCATCCTGATCAAACTCTCCCGCGGCCTCCTTTTTATCAAAAAGACTTTTACGAGGACCATCATCTTCGGGAACATCCCCATCTTCATCTGACAGATCAGCTTCTGGATTATCTCTGTTCTTGTCATCTTTTGAAGTAGAGTCTCCACCTTTACCAAACCATTTTTTAAATGTATCCTGATTTATAGAAGGTGATATTGTATATCCTGTGCTCACTAGTCGAGCTATACCTCCATTTCCAATAAGTAAACGATCTATTTTTTGCCCCTTTTCATTATACATGTATGGATCCCAAACAGCATTAAGATTGACTGTTAAACTCTTACTTAACTTTAACCGCATATTAGTTCCAATATCACTCCACTTAAACTCGTCAGCCATCATATTATAGCTAAAGTTTACCCCCAGATTATCAATCAAACTAATAATCTTAGTCGAGTCATTATCAGTTCCAACTTTCATTTCAATATTATTCTCAAAACTAAAGTTTATGTTGCCTTGCTGTCTGGCACTTGACGGTGTAAATATTTCTTGCGAAAAAGGTGAATATAAATGCGTTTGTAATTCTCCATTAGCATCATAATATGAATACTTCTTATAAGAACCAAAACGAGGATCGGTAAAATCAGGATTACCTCCAAAGCTAATCGAAGGAGTAAATACATGACGTATTTTTTGCAATTTTCCAATTTTAAGCAGAGGTTCATAAAAACCATAAAGTCTTGTCTGGAAACTTACATTATAATTAAAGTCATAGGAACGGAAAAATGAAAATGTAGTATCGGCAGCTACGTGTGCATTTTGTACGGGATCCCATTTTTGACTAATAGAACGGGTATACCATCTTTCATTATAACTAAAGCTTGGTGTTATATTCAGATAATTTAATACACTAAAAGTTCCTGCGGTTTGTACACGATGCTGCATAGCATTGCGCCAATCTTTCACCAGATTAGATCTAAACAGCATATTTTCTTTGGTCTTGATGCTATTTCGCAAATCACCCGTATAATTCAAAGAGATTTTTTCGTACCATTTAGCTGAACCAACGGCTTCTTTTCTTTTAAAGGGAAAAATACGACTCATTGTAACTGTAACGTTAGGTAACGTAAGCATAATTGAGGAGTCGCTCAACACCTGATTAGCTGTAGCATTGGCTGTCAGTGTAAATGGCGAATTTGGGAAACGTTGGGTAAGACTCACAGTTGAACTTCTTGTATTTTCAGTTCCCGAGGGAGTAAAAGCAACGTTTAAACTATTCTGGTTATAGCTAGAGGAACGATAGTTTACACTTGCTGCCAGAGTTCTAAACATATTTGCTTTCGGATCTTGGCTATGCTGCCAGTCTATCGACATATCCTTCGACTCACTGAATGTATTAGGAATATCACGATCTCCTCTCTTTGTATACAAGTAGTTAACATTGAACGAACCACTGTATTTATAACGTTTTTTATAAGAAGATCTGGCAGAAAGCCCCCAGGATCCCTTTGTATATATTTCTCCAGTTAGAGCCAAATCAATATTATCGTTGATAGCAAAATAATATCCACCATCACGCAAGTTAAAACCACGATCCATATCATCCCCATAAGATGGCATAATAATACCCGAAGAATATTTCTCGCTAAAAGGGAAAAAGCCAAAAGGAAGTGCTAATGGCAAAGGAAGCCCTTCGATAACTAAATAAGCCGGTCCGGTGATTACATCTTTCTTCGGGCGAACTTTAGCCTTGGTTAGCATCATATAGAAGTGAGGATGGTCATGATTGTCGCAAGTAGTATATTTTCCATCACACATAAAGAATGTATCATCAGCATTTTTTTTTGCTTTATCGGCTACTATATACCCTTCTCCTTGTTGGGTAATAATAGTCGTCATATACCCTTTCTTTGTCTTGAAATTATAGCTTACCGATTTCATTTCATATTCGGTTCCATTATCTGTAAAAACAGGGCGACCAAATTCCTCTCCAATTGAATCTAAACCATATGTCGCATGCACAATACTACTATCCATATTCATGGCTATGTTCTCGGCTTGAATACCCATTGTCTGATAGTTAACCTTACTATCACCATATAGGAAACCTCTACTATCGGAAGTAAAGACAATAGAGTCGTTAGCCGAATAGTCTACCGGCGCATCTAATGAAGTTTTTTTGCTTTTGGTTGTATCTTGAGCTATTGAGTCTGAGACTTGTGGGCGTAGAGAATCCGTCGTTAGAGCACGATCAGATGTTACCGAATCCTGCAAAAACGAAATATTTGAGTTGCTTTCAGCTTGTTTATGCAATTGAGCTCCCCAAAAAGGAGACGAAAACAATACAAACAGAAAAGTATATATACAGAAATGAGTCTTCTTCATCAAAACGGATTCGACCTGATAATTCAAAGTGCAAAACTAAGCATTTAATAAAAAAGGAAAAGCTAAAAAAACGAAAATCTATCCTTATTACTCATTCTTATGAAGAAAAAGGTAAACTTTTAGTCTTTTTGTGTGTTGTTTCTTAAATCCTTTATTTTTTCTCAGAAAAAAGCACTCTATTTTTCATCACACAATTTCTTTAGAAAAGAGCTCAAATAATAAAGCCCCAAATAACAGTTAAGCCTAAGTGTAGCCACTGATTCCTCTGTTTTTCGCTCATTCAAGCTCCGAAATGAAAAGGCATGCACTTTAATTATATTTTTTTACTAAAATGCTTATATTGAGAAATAAGCAACATATAACATTTTTAGTACCTTTGCGAGCTATGTAGAAGACTACTTTTATTGAAGAAGTCAAAACTTAAACAGAGTGCATATTAAGCAACTATAAGTATTGAATATAATATTCATTATATAGCTGAAAGTTGTGCTTACTCTTACTAAAGCAACTAATGAGGTCATAGACCTGCCTTACTTATGATGAATACAATACACATAGATTCATGCCCCGTCTGCGCCAACAACAATTGTCCGGAGACTCTTATTTGTAAAGATCATTTAGTAACAAATGAACAGTTCTCAATACATCAATGTACTAAATGTAATTTCGCCTTTACCCAAAACTTCCCTTGCGAAGAGAAAATTGGTAAGTACTATGATGCTCCCGAATACATCTCTCATTCCGACACTCATCAAGGATTCATAAATTCACTATATCATCAAGCCAGAAAAATATCTTTGAAGTCAAAAACAAAGATGGCTTCGAAATACTCATCCGATCAAGCCGAAACACTACTTGATATAGGTTCGGGAACAGGTTACTTTTTGAATGCTATGCGCCTTAAAAAATGGGTTGTAACTGGCATAGAAAAATCGGAAACAACAAGGAATTATGCCCACACAAAATTCGGGCTTAATATCCAAGATTCTGACTACTTGTTTCAAATGCCCGACAAGATAAAAGATGTGGTGACTATGTGGCACGTACTCGAACACATAGAAAAACTAAATGATACAATGGCAAACCTGCATCGGATATTAAAGGATGATGGTGTTCTGTTCATTGCACTACCCAACAAAAAATCGGCTGATGCCATTTCATACAAACAGCATTGGGCAGCATATGATGTACCTCGCCACTTGTGGCACTTTTCGCCCAATGATTTTAGACAATTTGCGGAAAAGCATAATTTTAAGGTCGAAAAGATGAAACCAATGTATTTTGATCCTTTTTATATAGCAATGCTAAGCGAAAAAAGTAAAGGAACATCCGCGGCGAGTTTAGTAGGATTAATTAAAGGATCTCTATTCTTCATTCAAAGTCTATTCAGTACCCGCAGATGTAGTTCCATTATCTACATACTTAAAAAGAAATAAGTATAGCTCATTACAAATAAAGCATATATCAATAAATATACTTTCATTCACCAATAAAGTCTGACACGTTTAAATACATACACAATATGATACAAGAGGAAAAATCAATACCTAAGAAATTACTCCAACACGTTATAGCTATTGTTTGCTTTTTAGCTGTTACATTTATATACTTCAGCCCTGTTTTGGATGGCAAAGTCCTTCAACAAAGCGATGTTCAACAATACAAAGGAATGTCGCGCGAATTGGCTCAATATTACGAAAAAGAAGGTCAATCGTCAGCATGGACAGGTTCCATGTTTTCGGGAATGCCTGCTTACCAAATCGGAATATGGGGAGGAGCGCCTAACTTTCTGGATTATTTAGAAGCACCTCTAAAGGCTTTGGGAAACAGCACTGCCGGACCTGTATTTGCTGGAATGCTAATGGCTTATATTCTATTTTGTGTCATGGGTGTAGGTTTCTTTCCTGCAGTATTGGGAGCAATTGCCTATTCTTTATCCTCTTACAATATTATAATTATCGATGCCGGGCACGTAACTAAAGCTTGGGCAATAGCCTATATACCGCTTATTGCAGCAGGCTTGGCGGCAGCCTTTAGGCGAAAGTATCTGCTGGCGGGACTGCTTATGGCTCTTGGTCTGGCACTACAAATCAAGAACAACCACTTGCAGGTTACCTATTATACCGGAATATTGTGCACATTTATATATGTAGGACTACTTATAAACGAAGCTCTAAAAAAGAATTTCTCTGGATTACTAAGAGCAACCGGAGCTTTGGCTATTGGTGTTGTTATTGCAATATTCTGTAATCTGGGCAATATATACGCTAATTACGAGATGTCGAAAGAAAGTACTCGTGGACACTCGGAATTAACTCAACCAACTCAATCGGAAAAACAGTCATCGGGTCTCGATAAAGATTATGCATTTGCATGGAGTTACGGAAAAATGGAAACTTTATCACTTTTGATTCCTGATATACATGGAGGTGCTTCGGGTGGAATGTTATCTCCATCCTCTAACCTATATAAAGCAATCAGAACAAATGCTCCGCAAGCGCAAGTTGATTCTGCAGGAATACAAGCTCAGACTTACTGGGGCGATCAACCCTTTACCTCTGGTCCTGTTTACTTTGGTGCTATCATTTGTTTCTTATTTGTATTAGGAATGCTTATTGTTAGACATCCCATGAAATGGGTTTTCCTTGTGGCAACTATTTTCTTCATATTCCTTTCGTGGGGAAATAATTTTGAGATGTTCAATGACTGGTTCTTCTACCACTTCCCTATGTATAATAAATTCAGGGCTGTATCCACAGCTTTAATTATACCTGCACTTACTATGCTGATAGTAGCAATGTGGGGTATAAAAGAGTTTTTCAGCGGCGAAATCAAAGAAGACAGTCTTAAAAGATCTATTTATATATCTGCCGGAATTACCGGTGGAATAAGCTTGCTACTCTGGTTAGTACCGGGTATATTCGGATTCGACTTTACCACCGCCGGCGATAGTCAGTGGATGTCTCAAGTTCCCGATTGGTATTATTCTGCACTTGTTGCAGATCGTAAAGACTTATTATCTTCGGATGCCCTACGTTCATTGATCTACATAATTTTAGCTGCCGGAATATTATATGCTACCCTGAAACTAAAAGGAGATAAAAACAAGATTACAGTGTATTGTTCGGCTGTATTAATACTTTTGGTAGTTATCGATTTATGGGGTGTAGACAAACGCTATTTAAACAACGATAAGTTCCAAAGCAAATTATCGTACGATGCAAATCGTCCATTCCCCCAAACGGAAGCCGACAAAGCAATACTTCAAGATAAACACCCATCGTATCGTGTACTGAACTTGAACAATCCGTTTAACGAAACTAAGACATCTTACTATCATAAGTCAATAGGAGGATACCATGCCGCTAAATTGAAGCGTTATCAGGAATTGATAGATTATCGTTTGCAAGGTGAAATTAATTCAATAATCAAATCATTCGATTCTCAGAATATAGATAGTATAATTGGTTCTCTTCAAAAGAATACAGCATTAAATATGCTTAATGCCAAATATATTATATTCCACCCCGAACAAGCTCCTTTACAAAACCCATACGCAATGGGTAATGCTTGGTTTGTAGACAACTACATTTTTGCTGATAATGCCGATAAAGAGATTGAAGCATTAAACACGCTCGATGTAGGTTCTACCGCTGTAGTAGACAAACGATTTGAGGATCAACTATCAGGCTTCACTATTGTTCCCGATTCAACAGCAACAATTGAGCTAACCGAATACAAGCCGAATGCTCTTAAGTACAAATCATCAGCAAAAAGCGAGCAATTGGCAATCTTATCAGAGATGTATTATCCAAACGGATGGGAAGCCTATATAGATGGTAAACCTGCTACACACTTCTGTGCCGATTGGACATTGCGCGCCATACGTATTCCGGCAGGTGAGCACGAGATAGAGTTCAAATTCGAACCTCATTCATATAATACTGCACGTGCCATCGCTTCTGCGAGTAGTGGTATTTTGATACTTTTGCTTATTGGAAGTATAGGCTCTCTCTTTTACAGAAAAAAAGATAAGTATACTAAAATATGAGATTCTCATTCATAACCTGCACATATAATCGGGATAAATATATTGCTCAAACACTCAAAGCCGTTTGTGAACAAACATATAACCCTCTCGATTACGAAATCATTGTTGTAGACAATAATAGTACAGATTCTACGGCAACGATATGTGAAGAGTTTAAACAAAAATATTTGGATCGTCAATTCCTATACTTCAAAGAAATGAATCAAGGGCTTTCTTTTGCTCTCAATAGAGGAATAAAGGAGGCTCGGGGAGAATTTCTCATTTTTGTAGATGACGATGAGACTATCATCCCCGAACATTTAGAGCGACTAAACAATCATCTGAACAATTATCCGGATGCTGTTCTTGCAGGCTCTCCTGTTGTTCCTATCTACGAAGAAGCACAACCTAAATGGATGTCGCATTTCACCCAACGATTGATAGGAGGGTATTTCGATCAAGGAAAGCTTCCCAAAAAATTGGATGCGAAAAATTATCCGGGAACAGGGCATACAATTGCGAAAAAAGAACTTTATGAAAAGTATGGTTATTACAATACTGAACTCGGACGCAAGGGCAACTCACTAATAGGTGCCGAAGACAAGGACATGTTCAACCGCTTGAAGAAAAATAATATTGAATGTTATTATTTTCCGGACATTCCTATCTATCACCACATTCCAAAAGAAAAACTGACCGATCAGTTTTTCGATAAGCTCACCTACTCCATTGGTAGAAGCGAGCGTATACGTACCTTATCCATCTCCAAAAAAGAATATAGACGAAGACTTTTTGATGAATGTATCAAATGGGTAGCTTCTTTGGTTTTATACATAGGATATATTATTACATTCTCACCTCAAAAAGGCACACAGTTATTACTATTCAGGTGGAATGTTACTAAAGGCTTACTTGGTAAATAAGGTCTAAGACCTAAAAACTACATGATTTATGAAAAAGAAAAAATCAACTAATCGTTTCGCTAAAATATTTATTATCCTTCTTTTGATTGTAGGGGCATTATTTGTTTTCAGAGGAACTATATATCGCACAACTGTTACTTACAAAGAAGATGGTAGCAGAAAGAATTACAAGGTTAAAGATAAAAATCTAGCGATCTTTATTGAGGATAATATAAAAAGCAATCAGGCAGGCGATATTGAATCTATCATCGACT
This sequence comes from Dysgonomonas sp. HGC4, assembly GCF_001261715.1. Taxonomy (GTDB): domain Bacteria; phylum Bacteroidota; class Bacteroidia; order Bacteroidales; family Dysgonomonadaceae; genus Dysgonomonas_A. The sequence continues at coordinate 17,865 of NZ_CVRU01000004.1, forward strand.
TGTCTCAAGAAATAACGGATGCTGCTTTGTCTTATTCCGAAGATGCCAAAGAAAACGACCCTAACAAAACAGTTTTACTACGAAGAGCTAATGCAGCAGGATATGCTGCTTTTGCGGCAAGTGTAGGCAATTATTTGATTGATAAATATAAACTTTCGGAAGTTTGGGAAGCTAAACCCGTAAAAGGGAAACTTCACTTATTCGGAAAAGACATGCACTCTCAATTCAAGAAGAAAAGCTTTAAGGAATATGATTTTGTTATATTCAGAAATAAAATAACAAAAAAAGAAATAACCATAGATCCTTCTTTGTATGCTCGCCAAGGGATAGAACGCATCACCAAACAATAAGATTCTAAAACCTCAGATGTTAGATAAAAATTCAATTTCTCAGCAGATCAAAGACTATGCCCTATCCATCGGATTCGATGCTTGTGGTATATGCGAAGCTGAAGAAATTGAACTTATAGAAAGCAATCATTATCAAGAGTGGATTAACAGAGGTTACCATGCCGATATGGAATATATGGCTCGCAACATAGATAAGAGAAGCGACCCTACCCTGCTTGTTGACAATGCAAAGTCTATCATTAGCCTTGCATTGAACTACTATCCACACGAAAAGCAATCGGAAGCAGTTCCTCAATTTGCCTATTATGCATATGGTAAAGATTATCATGATGTAATGAAAGCAAAACTCCAACAACTTTTCGCCTATATACAGACGCTCATCCCAAATATCGAAGGACGTGTATTCTGTGATACTGCACCCGTTTTGGAACGTTATTGGGCTGCTAAAGCCGGATTAGGCTTTATTGGTAAAAACACCCTGCTAATCATTCCAAAGCGGGGCTCTTATTTCTTTCTGGGAGAAGTCATTATAGATGCTGAACTATCCTATGACAAACCACTTAGTTTATCTTGCGGAAAATGCACCCGATGCTTACAAGCCTGCCCCACAGGAGCCATAGAGCAACCCCATTTGCTGAATGCAAAAAAATGCATCTCCTACCAAACAATTGAAAATAAAGGGGAGATAGACCCAACAATAGTGCCACTTCTGAACAATAGAATGTACGGATGCGATATTTGTCAACAGATATGCCCTTGGAATAGATATGCACGCCCTCATACAACTGAAGAATTTATACCAAAGGAAGAATTCTTATCAATGGATCATGAAAGTATTGCTAATATGTCGGTAGAAGATTATCAACGAATATTTAAAGGTTCGGCAGTAAAAAGAGCTAAATACTCAGGGGTGATGAGAAATTACAGAGCAGTAAGCAACACTCAAGAGACAGAGTAATTATTAGATATAATATTCTGATACATCTACAATCCCCGCCTTCATAGCATACTTGGTAGCTTCGTGCACATTATTAACTTCCAGCTTTCTGAATATATTTTTACGGTGAGTTATCACAGTATGAAAACTCAAATGACGCTCGGCAGCAATCTCCTTAGTAGTATGTCCTAATGCAATTTCTTTCAGAATTTCTTTTTCGGTTTGTGTCAGATTATGATCTGAGGCAGATTCTAAAGAACGACTCAAAGTTCTCATATGATTATCAACCCTTTTACAATAGAAACTTTCGCCGACAAGAGCCGAACCAATAGTAGCATCTATTTCGGTTAAAGGGCACGATTTAAGAACAATACTAAATGGCAAATCGTTTGCTTGTATTTGCTTGAGGAACGAATCACTCAGTTCATCAGAAAAGAGAATCCAATCAGACTTTGGATAACGTTCACTCAGTATCTGTAAATCATTTATAGATTCGAAGTCAAAAAGAGTATAATCCAGAATAATCAATGCATCTACATTCTCCGACAATACGTGTATCAGATCCGATTTATCGCCCACTTCAAAGACTTGAGAAATATCTTTAATCTCTCTCACCATAGATTTAATACCTAGGCGTGTTATATCTTGTGTATCTGCGATGATCAGGTTTCTCATTATCAATAGCTAAATAGATGTTTTACAAAAATAGGAAAAGTCTCCAAATATACCCTCACCAATTTAATCTAAAGTGAAAGTGATATTTATAAAACGTCGGAACAAACTTCAATAAGACATTTAAAAACAGTGTTTTACAACACATAAGAATTCTATTTAATTAGAAACATGTAAACCATTTGACACAATGTATTTCTAAAAATAGTTAAGGTTCTAAACCTTTTGTTTAATTGTCAAAAACACTCAACGAGTATCTGTCTATTTATCAATAGATTAAATTGATTTCTATTTTTAACAGTCTGTTAAATACATGAAAACAAACCACTTTGTACTTGCTATTAACAAAATAATTATGTTATCTTTGAAAAATGCGCATCGGTATAAAGATGTGTTAATTGTTCAAATTTATCATTTTTAATTATGGAAAAAACCCTTATAATACTAAAGCCTTCAGCAATTCAACGAGGATTCATAGGAGACGTTATTTCTCGATTCGAGCGCAAAGGTTTACGATTAGCAGGGATGAAAATGATACAGTTGGACGATGCCATACTAAGCGAGCATTATGCTAACTTAAAAGATAAACCGTTTTTCCAACGGGTTAAGAATTCGATGATGGTATGTCCCGTAGTTGTTCAATGCTGGGAAGGTGTGGACGCTATAAAAGTTGTAAGGAATATAACCGGAGCAACCAATGGACGCGAAGCAACAGCAGGAACCATCAGAGGAGACTTCTCAATCAGTTCTCAGGAAAATATTGTACATGCATCCGATTCCGCAGAGTCAGCTCAAATTGAACTTTCGCGGTTTTTCAATGAGAACGAACTATTCGATTACAAACTCTGGGTCTTGCCTAATTTGTATGCGAATGATGAGATATAATTCAGTTACAAATCAAAAAGTTATTGAACGTGAATTTAAAAACGATTAAAGCGTACTCGTTAGCTACGCTCTTATTTCTACCCTTGTGTGCTTTTGCCCAAACGCCTCAAGATGACAAAAGCGAGAATCGTGTCGAGCTAAGCTACAAGCAAAGACACAGCAAACCAGCAAACGACCTGTATGCTGATGGTATAAAAATTAAAAGAGACTTATCCCTTATCAAGGAAGCTCAAGAAGAGCGTATCATGGATATGGATGAAATCCCACAAGATGAGCTATATGGTGGAGTATGGAATAACCGTTATGTAAATGTTTATGGCTCGGTAGAAAGCGTGCCAGAAACATTTAAGGTCGACTTATCCAATTTCACAATGCCAACTATGGGTCATACCACATCCAACTATGGACGCCGCGGTAGACGTACTCACCACGGAATTGACCTGAAGGTACAAGTAGGAGATACGATATATGCAGCATTCGACGGAAAAATCAGAGTTTGCGAATACGAAAGAAGAGGTTACGGTTATTATGTGGTAATACGCCATCCTAACGGACTCGAAACTGTTTATGGTCACTTATCTAAATTTTTAGTTTCCGACAACGATGTTGTAAAATCAGGAGATCCTATTGCTCTTGGAGGAAACACCGGAAGATCTACTGGTTCGCATCTACACTTCGAGACACGCTTCCTTGGCAGATCAATCAATCCTATTGATATTATCGATTTCGAGAATAAAGTTTGTCACCGTGACATCTATACTGTACAAACAAGTACATTAGGTACTCCGGGACGAGCAGCTAGATCTGTAGCCAATACTTCAAGCAGATCATCAGAAAAAACCACCAACAAATATGCAACAGGTACTGTATCGTATTACCGAATCAAGAAAGGTGATACTTTGGGACATATTGCTAAAATGCATGGTGTAACTGTTCAAAAATTATGCAAGCTAAATAACATGTCGACCAAAGAAACTTTAAGACTTGGCAAAAGCCTGAGAGTATCTTAAAAGTCACCAAGTTATAATATATAGAAAAGCATAGGGGTTTACCTTATGCTTTTGTTTTTTTTCATACCTTTGTATAGAGTAATTCAAGGTAAATATCTAACTCTACATTAATAGTTGTAACTAACTGTTGATTTTATATTTACAAAAGCAATAAAAAAGGTTTGAGACCTGAAAAAAGAATTTCAGATAATGACAGAGATGCCGAATACAGAACAACAGTTCAAACATATTATATCTATTTGCAGAAGCCTATTTGAGAAAAAACTGACTGACTATGGAGCATCGTGGCGTATATTACGTCCTGAGTCTGTAACGGATCAGATTCTTATAAAAGCTAAAAGAATACGCAGCTTGGAAGAAAAAGGTGTAAGCAAAATAGATGAAGGCATAAATTCTGAATTCATAGGTATTGTTAATTATGGTGTTATAGGTCTCATACAGTTACACCTTCAGCATACTGATAACGTAGATTTGAACACAAAGGAAGCAATGACTCTATATGATAAGTATATAGATGAAACTACCAATCTTATGTTTGCTAAAAACCACGATTATGGCGAAGCTTGGCGCAGCATGCGTATAAGCTCGTTTACTGATTTAATATTGGTAAAACTATATAGAACCAAACAAATAGAGAATAACGAAGGGCAAACATTAGTATCGGAAGGTATTGATGCCAATTACATGGATATGATTAATTATTCTATTTTTGGTTTGATAAAACTCGAATTTCCGACAGACAGTGAATAACTTTATTGAATGAGTTAATGGGAAAAACAAAAAACATTATATTAAAAATAGTTGTCGAAATTTCGCGCATCTTGCTCGGGATTACATTTATTTTTTCGGGTTTTGTAAAAGCCATAGATCCACTCGGAACAACTTATAAAATACAAGACTACCTTACATCATTTGGCTTGGTAAGTTTGCATGATTTAGCATTACCAATGTCAATTATTTTATGTGCAGGCGAGTTTTGCGTTGGTATATTTATACTCTTCGGGCTTTACAGAAAATGGACGTCTCGTCTTTTGTTCCTTGTGATGCTTTTTATGACTCCACTTACATTGTATCTGGCAATAGCCAACCCCGTACAAGATTGCGGATGTTTTGGCGACGCACTTATAATAACCAATTGGCAAACTTTCTTTAAAAATATCGTTCTATTAGCTTGTTCGATAGTTGTACTTATTTGGCATCAAAAAATAACAAACCTATTTACTGGAAAATTTTACTGGTTTGTAGGCCTTTACATTGTTGTATGTAGTATTGCGTTCTGTATTTATAGTATCAAACATGAACCTATTATAGATTTTAGACCTTACAAAGTAGGTGCTAACATACCTCAACTCATGACCGTAGAAGAAGACAAAGCTCCTGTATTTGAGAATATCTTCATTTACGAAAAAGATGGTGTTAAGCAAGAATTTACAGAAGACAATTATCCCTGGGAAGATTCTACATGGGTGTTTGTAGACCGACAAAGCAAACTGATAAAAGCTGGAGAAGAACCTCTGATTCGAGATTTTTCTATTAACCGCCTATACCTTACTCAAGATAAGACTGCGATAGAAGCAGAGGAAGATATAACCTCTGAAGTTTTGAGCGACAGCAGCTATACATTTTTGATGATAGCCTATTCTTTGACTGATATGAATCAAGATTATCTAAGCTCATTTGAGGATGTTAATAATTACGCCCGCGATCATCAGTACAAGTTTTATTGCTTGACCTCATCACCTCGTGATGTTATTCTGCAACTGGAAAAAGAAAATATTACTAACTTTGATTTCTGCTTGTCAGATGAACGAAGCTTGAAAACAATTGTACGTTCCAATCCGGGTTTAATTCTGCTAAAGAATGGTGTGATCATAAATAAATGGTCAGATAGGAAGGTTCCAACCGAGACTCAACTAAGTAAACCGATAGAACAACTTCCTTTTGGCAATATGCCCGATACTAAAAAAGAAAGTGACAGACATCTATATATGTTTGCTTTGATATTGTTTACACCATTAGTTGTGATTAAACTATTGGATGCACTTATATATCACAGAAAGAGCGTCACAGAAACAAAAGAATAATTAGATAACAGTAAATACTGCTTATCACAAAATAAAATGCTTTGGTTTACACACTTGCCAAAGTAACGAAACAAGGTTTGAAACCTTAGAATAGTAATTTTTTAAACTAAATAATATCATTTCATTATGAGAAAGAACATTGTTGCAGGAAACTGGAAAATGAACAAAACTCTTCAAGAAGGTTTGGCTATTGTTGATGCTCTTAAAACAGCATTAGCGGGTAAAACAATCAATTGTGATGTAATACTTGGTACTCCATTTATCCATTTAGCAAGCGCTTCTGCTGCTATTGGCGATCAAAAAATCGGAGTGGCTGCGCAAAATTGTGCAGACAAAGCTTCGGGTGCATATACTGGCGAAATCTCTGCTGCTATGGTAGCTTCTACCGGTGCAAAATATGTAATATTAGGTCACTCTGAACGTCGTGCTTATTATGGCGAAACTGATGCTATCCTAAAAGAAAAAGTACTTTTAGCTCTTGCTAACGGACTTACTCCTATTTTCTGTATCGGAGAAGTATTGGAAGAAAGAGAAGCTAACAAACAAGAAGCTGTAGTAAAAGCTCAAATCGAGAATGCTCTTTTCGATCTTTCTGCTGCTGATTTCTCTAAACTTGTATTAGCTTACGAACCTGTATGGGCTATCGGAACAGGTAAAACTGCAACTTCGGCTCAAGCTCAAGAAATCCACGCATTCATCCGTAAAACTCTTACTGATAAATATGGTAAAGAAGTTGCTGACAATACATCTATCCTTTACGGAGGAAGCTGTAATGCATCAAACGCAAAAGAACTTTTCTCAAATCCTGATGTAGACGGAGGTCTTATCGGTGGTGCTTCTCTTGAAGTAGACAAATTTATGCCAATTATCGAAGCTTTTTGATTTTGGTTTTAATTCTTAGATAAATATCACACGGGGAGATGTTTTAATCTCCTCCGTGTTTTTCAGTTATAAGTAATTTGTCATTAGCGGACTTTAAGGTCTCAGACCTTTTTATTGCTTTGGAAAGAATAAAACCAAAGATTGTTATATTTACAAAATATAACAATAAACACGTTTATCGACTGAGCTAAAATCTCTGAACCAAACTATCTTATGGATTGTTAAACAATACATAGTTCGGCAATTATTTATATTACAACACATTATGAGAAAATCATTTTACATATTCCTTTGCCTTTTTTCTATCTGTGCTTACACAAACGCACAGAGCAGATCTATCATTGATGATCTGAATACTCCAAAGGCAGGACAAGGAAAAATTGTTATATATCAGGACGAAGGTCTCAAAAATCTTATTGGAGCAAATATGATAAGCAGTGTAGCATCAAGTGCAAATACTGTTACCAACCAACTATCCACCTCTTCGGATGGTGCTAGTACTGATGCTCCTAAAAACTTTATAAGAGCTAAGGGATACCGAATTCAAGTATATTCAGGCAACGACCAAAAGGTTGCTAAAAACGAAGCTAACTACAGAAAAGGAGCTATACAATCGTCATTTCCTAACATGGAAGTAAGTGTATCTTACAATTCTCCTGTATGGCGTGTAAGAGCTGGAAATTTCAAAACACAAGAGCAAGCTAGTCAAGCTTTAAGTGAGATGAAAGCTAAATTTCCGGGATTTGGGAGAGAAATGCGCATCGTAGATGATGTAATTAAAATTCCTGTGGAATAAAAACGACAGGATAATTTAGATTATACTTAATTATAAAAGAAATGTCTTCAATAAATAACGAAGAAAACAACATATCGCTGTTGGCTACTCACTACAAATCGGTTATCGACTTATTAGGTGAAGATGCTAGCAGAGAGGGTCTACTTGATACTCCAGAAAGAGTAGCTAAAGCTATGACATTCCTAACTAAAGGTTATAACGAAAATCCGGAAGAGATTCTTAGAAAGGCGCTCTTTAAGGAAGATTATAGCCAAATGGTTATTGTAAAGGATATCGATTTTTATTCATTGTGTGAGCATCATATGCTACCTTTCTGGGGTAAAGCACATGTTGCCTATATTCCTAACGGATACATTACAGGTTTGAGTAAAATACCTCGTGTAGTAGAAGTCTTTGCAAGACGTTTACAAGTACAAGAGAGATTAACTACTCAGATTAAAGATTGTATTCAGAAGACTCTTAATCCAATGGGGGTAATGGTGGTTATAGAAGCACAACACATGTGTATGCAAATGCGTGGTGTTCAAAAACAAAATTCAACAACTACCACTTCAGACTTTACAGGTGTTTTTAATACAGCAAAAACACGTGAAGAATTTATCAACTTGATTAGATAAAGTCTAAGACCTTATCTAAAAACTCTGGAAGTGTAAAATTTAGAATTAGTTATAGATTTCAATCGTTTCATTAAGCACTTACTTTTATGAATAACTATTTCATCGTACCTGGACTTGGAAATTCAGGACCAGACCATTGGCAAACTTTCTTTGAAAAGTCGGGAGATAATTTTACACGAATAGAGCAACAAGGTTGGGATGCCCCGAATTGTCACGAGTGGATAAAAAATATTGATGACGTTGTAAGTAAATACGACCTATCAACAGTAATCCTTATCGGGCATAGCTTAGGCTGTATAACTATTGCACATTGGGCGAAACAGTCTGGCAAGAAAATAAAAGGAGCTTTGCTTGTTGCACCAAGTGATATCGAATCTCCATTCTATACATTTACGTCAAGTGGATTTACTCCTATATCTTTGGAGAAAATCAACTTTAACACCATTGTTGTTGCAAGCACCAACGACCCTTGGGTATCAATGAAAAGAGTAGAGCTTTTTACCAAAAGTTGGGGTAGCACACTTATTAATATAGGAGATGCGGGACACATCAATGCTGCATCGGGTTACGGAGAGTGGCAAGAAGGATTGGAGATTCTAAAAAAGCTTGGTTAAGTAAATACCCTCAACTTAATTTTTCAGTACTTCTATTTTACTATAAAGCCTAATTTCTGCAATATCGCTTTATCTTCTGCATTATCTACCTTTTCAACTGTATAACTTAAGTATTCTCGACGGAGAGGATAGTTACCTCGTAGTGAACTAAAATCAGGAGGATTACTTACTAACCGCCCATGATCTTCCATCGGATTGTAGGTCATCAGAATAGCTTGCTCTAGCTTATTACCACTTAAAGTACTCCAATCTATAATTGGGTTTTCAACCTGAGGTATTACAATCTTCTTGATAGGCTCTTTTGATAAAGACCAAAATTCGGCAATAGCTTCTAAAGACATTCGGGTTGCATTGCCTTTTCCATCAGCAGAATAACCTGCTATATGAGGTGTTGCAATATCTACGAGCTTCATATACTCTAGATCGATGTTGGGTTCTTTTTCCCAACAATCAATAATAGTTCCTGAGATTTGTTTTTCGATTAAAGCCTTTTTTATAGCAGATGTATCAATAATACCGCCACGAGCAGCATTTACTATAATAGGATTCTTTGCTAAACTATCAAAGAAATTATCATTTGCTAAATGATGGGTTGCATATTTTCCTTCACGGATGAGAGGTGTATGAAATGTAATTATATCTGCCTCTCTTTTGATAGTAGCAAGACTTACAAATTCATTTCCTCCCTCTGATTCCTCACGAGGAGGATCATTTTTTAATACGCGCATCCCCAGAGCCTCGCATACTAAAGCAACTTTCTTCCCAACATTGCCAACTCCTACTATTCCTATTGTTTTACCTTTCAATAAGAAACCGTTTTGCTGAGCTATAACGATCAAAGCCGAAGCAATATATTGTTCAACAGAGCCTGAGTTACATCCCGGAGCATTTGTCCACTTGATACCATGTGCATCACAATAGTCTGTATCAATATGATCATAACCTATGGTAGCTGTACAAATAAGCTTCACTTTAGAGCCTTCTAACAACTCCTTGCCAAAATGTGTAACCGTACGTACAATCAGAGCATCTACGTCTTTAATAGCTTCTTTAGAGAAGTCTGCTCCTGCCAAATAAGTTACTTCACCATATGCTTCTGCCACTCCTTTTAAGAAAGGTATATTTTTGTCTGCTACTATTTTCATTTTTCAAATTAAGGTCTTATACCTTTTTATTACTGTGGATAATATAATAACCAAGATTCGTTATTATTCAAACTCTTCAATAATTATTTACAATATGTATTGAACAAGTCTTTGACCGAAACTACATCACTAGCTTTACCATCAAAAACTAAACTCCCTTTATTTAAGACCAAGTAACGGCAAGCAATGTTCGACACATCATCAAATCGGTGTGATGAATATAAAACAACTTTTGATTTACCTAGCTCAACGATGAGCTCCATCATATTGGCTTGTTGATTAGGATCTAATCCATTAGAAGGTTCATCTAAGATAAGAATATCAGGATTATGAATAAGAGCCTGAGCCAGCCCTACCCGCTGCTTGTTACCGTTGGATAAGGAATGTATCTTTTTTCTATATTCCGATTCAATACTCACAACTTGTATCATCTCATCCACTCGTTGCTTTACCTCAGTCTTTGGCAAATAAATATGCGCTGCGTACTCAAGGTATTCTTTTACATACATATCTTCATACAGAGGATTGTATTCGGGAAGATAACCAATGCCTCGCTTTATTTTTCGGGGATTCTCTTGTATATCTTCACCATTGATAGAGACCTGCCCTTTAGTTGCAGAGATTACTCCTGCAATAATATTCATGGTTGTGCTTTTCCCAGCACCATTGGGTCCTAAGAAAGCAGTTATTTCTCCTTTGTTTAAAGTAAAGCTTACATCACGAAGAACTTCATGACTGCCATAGCTTTTTGATATATTACAAACCTCTATCACAACTAGTAATTATTTAGTGCTTTCTGTTGTTTCCTTTGCGGGGCGTTTTCTTCGTTTCTTAAATGCTTGGAAAAGCTCTTTTATCCTCTTTGCCTCTTTGGTATAAACAAGACCTATACCTTGTGTGGTAGCAGCTTGTCTGTAAAGTCTCTCATTAGTCTGATTAAACACTTTTACCTTTATGTTCCGGGTAAGAGCATATGCAATATCAAAGTCACCTATAAATGAATTATCAGCTGTCGACTGGTCTGTTCTATAACCAAGGTTACTATTAAATTCGAGCTTATCTTCCATAAACTTACGCGATAAACTTACCGTCATATCTACATCCGAGAATGACCCATCGTTTGAAGATATGTTAGCCCCGATAGCCCATTTATCTCCTAAAGCATTTCCAAGTAAGGCATTTAAACCACTCGAAAGAGCACTTGATGCTATACTGGTAACTAAACCATCAGCCATACTTCCGCTAACAGAAGACCCATTCTGACTATGGAATGAACCTGTAGCTACTAGAAATGCAAATTGAATAACTTTCTGCTCATTAGTAGCAATTAAACTCCTTACTCGCTGCTTTTGCTCATCACTAGCATTAGGTAAAGTTATATCGTATGAGAGATCCATCTTATCCATATTTCCCTTAATCATCAACTCGGCATCAACATCTACCCTTGGCGAATTACTCTGATCGGTATCAAAGCTTGGATCTAATGTTGTAAGATCTGCTCTTACTCTTCTATAAGCAGTTATATCGAAGTTTGTTTTCAAAGGGTCACCGTTAAACACAAGTTTACTTCCCTCTCTGATTTTGAACTCTAGTGTCTTTATATTCTGTAATCTAAGCCGTACAAAACCATCAGATACCATATAATCTCCAAAAGCATTCATGGCTTCGGACTGCATATCATATGAAAAATTAATCAGTCCCGATCCTTTCACTTGCATAGCATCTCCCGTTACTGGATTGATTATAACACCCATTTGAAAATCGGGAGTTACCGTCAAATTAACAGACAAACGGAGAGGTAACGGTTTTGGAATCTCGGCTACAATTTGCTGTACAGCGGATTGCTCCGGCACATTAATATAAACTATACTTTCGAAAACTGATGCTTGCGATGTTTGAGGAATCTGTACATTCAGACTTGAGTTTCGCCCATTTGTGATCTTCATTTTCATATCTATCAGATCATCCGATCCTTTGACATTAACCGTTCCACTCGCAAATACTTTTCCATAGAACAAACTATCTGTTCTATTGGCAGTATTTAAGACTAACAGGTTATTGAGTTTCATGTCTAAGGTATATCGCATATCCTCAAAATTCTTATGCGTCATCAAAGCATTTACAGTTGCTTTGTTTTTATAGCTATCTTCAACAATCAGATTATCAAAACCTATCTTGTTTGGTTCTATCTCTATAGTATCCGAAATATGATATGTTACATTAGTATAATCAATCCCCAGATAGGCATCATTCACCCCTAACCAGCCATGTACAAGAGGAGCAGTAAGACGCCCCGTAACATTCAATCCCGTACTAATGCTACCCGAAGCTCGATTCAACATATCAGGAACAAAAGGTTGTATCCAAGCAATATCCAATCGATCTAAGTTTAGTTTCAGATCTAACGAGTCTTGAGTGGGATATACCCAACCCGAGAACTCGCTTTGTGAACCAACTTTCTCTAATTTAGCTTGAAGACCAATTGCACCCACCTCCTCACTCCAATGACTCTTTACAGACAAATCGCCAAGGGTATCATTAAATATGATAATATTTGACAAAGTGAGGTTATTTGTATAAAGCTCTGGAGTACTTAGCGCATTCATTATTTTTATATTGCCATCGGCTATTGCACTTACATTACCTATATCAAATGCCTGAAATATATCACCCAGATGTGCATTAAAGAACGACACGTTCAGCGTATCTGTTTCTTGATCTGAGACAACGCCATCCACACCAAAGAATCGGCTCAACATCCTGTTGTTCCCAACAGTAAAACCAAAATTAGAAATTGTGGTTCTTGTTCCTTCATTCGTTATTTCGGCTGGCATAAGAGTCATTTTGAGCTTACCCACATTCAGATCAGTAGGAGACAAACGCACGTAAGAGATCATTTCTCCACTTTCGGATGTCCTTAGGTTTGCCAAAGCTTTTATACTTCCATCTATATTAATACTTCCACTATCAGTTTTAGCTGTTAAAAATGCATTTATCGAATCCGATTCTATATCAGTATTTAATACAAACTTGACTTTTTCCGAACCATTATACAGAACCGTATTACCGTGTAAATTCATCAAGGTGTCGGTATTTGCAATATCTATCCGCGTATTCAGAATACTCAATGCCCCAAATTCAACGAGAGGCATATCTGCCGTAGCTTTAAATTTGTTTTCTTTGGTATTTATCAAGCCACTTATAATCATTGGCTTTATTATATTCGCAGGGAGATCGAAAGTCTCTGTCAGATTTTCAGTATTATCTAAAGCCAAACTAAAGTTGAAATCGTTCTGCATACTTCTTTGCCGCTTATATTTTGGCTGAGGAAATATTCCCGGTAAGTATTGATTCATTATAATTGCAATTTCATCCGACAATGTCATAAAATTGTACTCACCTTCAATGCTTGCATTCAATAAAGATGTGCTCAGTTTTATATATTTCTTCGACTCATCTGTCATTCCGGCTTTAAGCTCTATTCTACCCGGTATAAAAGATAAGCTATCACGCGAGAACACAAAATCCTCAACAACTACATCTCCTTGAATCTTAGCAGGATCCAGTCCTATAATATTGCCTTTCAGATGAAACGACAGCAAAGGGTTTTTCCATTGTAGGCTATCTATAAATCGATCGACTTGAAGTTTTTCAACGCTCATGTCAACATCAATTGTAGGAATCTTGGCCTGTGTCATATCAGCTTTAGCCTCAAACTTACCAGCAGGAAGATCTGCCTTAATCCAAGCTCCCATTTTCGCCGAATTATAATAGGCTGTAAATGGAATGTCGTTATAATTTTGCTTATGATATTGAAGACCATTAACCTGTCCTTTTACATCGGCACTCAAAGGTTGTCTGGTACTTTGTGATGCATTCAGATTAAGATTCATAGATAAGCGTCCAAATTCGGGATCTGCTAACAATGAGCCCAAATTGAAATTCTGCGTTTGTAGTCTTGCTCTGACATTGTAATTCTGGAAAGTGGTATCTACTGATCCAGTGGCTAGCATCTGTATAGCCCCTTGTTTAGCCCACGCTTCTGCTTTTATATTAAGATTGCTTAGTTTTCCTTGGAGATTTCCGTTAAGCCTTATATTTCCAAGAGTTTTCAGCATGTCAGGTGCTACGAAAGTAGAATCGCCGAGTTTAGCAAAATCAACTATCGCATCAGGAGTAATCAAAAAGCTGGTTATATCGAGACTTAAATCAGCCAAATCGTATCGTTCGTAATTTGATATAGAACCGTTTGCTTTTATATTCGTTTCGTCCCCATAATTCAAAAGCAGATTCTCAATATTTACCAATGGTAGTTTTCCTTTTATAGAAGTCTCCAATAGAATATCATGTTGAAGATATTTAAGACTAGTCATAAAAGGGACTAAATCCAAAGGAGATAGCTTGGATTGCTCTGTTACAAGAGCGACATCATTAGTCGACAAATTATAATGTGCGGAAGGAATTTTAAGCACCGAATTAGGAAGACTCAATGAAGCATCTGCCAAATAATAAGTTGTTTTATCGGAAGTAAGATGTGCCTTTAATTCTTTAATCTCCAAACCGGTTTGCTCTTTTAGAGCCAACGATACCAATGTGATATTAAGATTCTCTGGATCTATGGAGGGTAGTTTCAAATTAGCATTCAGATCCGAGATGCTTATATGTGACGAATTGAATACACCAGGTGTGATTGTATCCGAAAGAATATCATACTTAAGTTTCGCATTCTTAAGGGTAACATCCACAATATCTATTATTAAACTTCTCTTTGTTGTATCAACAGGGGTAGTATCACTACTCGAAAATGCATCTATTATAAATTGAAAGTTGAAATCAGACTGAGAAGTTTGCTGAGACAAGTTAGCCGTAACATCTTCCAACTCGATTTCGTTAATTAATAATTTGTTCCTTAATAAAGACCAAGGGCTTATATGCACATCCAAGTTTCCGGCATAAATAAGGGTATCCTTTGCCTGATCTTCTACATATACACCTTTAAGGTTTACATGATTGAAAAGTCTTAAACTAACCCCATCTATTCGAACCTCCGTTTTTAAAATTGTTCGTAGCTCTCCCAGAGCAAAGTCAACCAATTTACGCTGAACGGCAGGTATAGATAAGACACCGTATAAGATTATAATTAACGCAATAAAACTTAGTATTATATAAGTCAAAACCTTAAACGCTTTCTTTATATAATTCTTTTTCCGAAGAGGTTTATTTGTTTCTGTCTCTTTGTGTTCCTTATCCATATTTTAAGGTCTTAAACCTATTTTTTCCTTTGTCGAATACTATCCCCAAAGTTTGTTAAGGTCTCAGACCCATTCAATTACTTTGGTTAGTATAAGTACAATTGATAGTTGTGACTAATAACGCTGTAAATACTTACAGCCGAATAATACCGTAAAACAATTTTATTTCAATTGAGCAGCCCACTCATCTTCCTTAAACCCGATAAGCACAAAATCATCACCAATAACAAGAGGGCGTTTTACAACCATCCCGTTAGTTGCTAATATTTTGATTAGTTCTTCTTTAGATTCCGTTTTGACTTTTTCTTTCAGATTTTGTTCTTTATAAACATTTCCCGAAGTGTTGAAAAACTTAGCAACAGGTAGTTTACTCCGATCTATCCAACTGGTCAATTCTTCTACAGTGGGATTATTTTCTACTATATGTCTGCTTTCTATATCTATATTATTTTCTTTGAGCCATTTTGAGGCTTTCTGGCAGGTACTACATTTGGGATATTGTAGGAATAAGATTTTTTTCATCTCTTTAGATCTTTAAATTTATTGTCAAATCCAATATTCTCTTTATGGCTTTCAATTGTCCGACAAGCAGAGCTAAAGCCTTAAAGATAACACAATCACACAAAGTTAAATTTTCTTTCTTATTTTCCTTTAAATAGAGGCTAATAAGTATAAGGAAAATTGATCTTTGAGGTATAAAATGTATCAAAAAGACAGATGAACTTAAATCACTATATCTGGTGATTGTTCCATTCTCTTTATTTGACTACTTTTACTAACGCTTTTAACAATCATATTGTTTTGAAGGTCTAAGACCTTTTTATTGCTTTAGCTAGTATTATAGCCTAGAATCTTTACAATGACAAATGTCTAGTAAAGATTTAACTTTACATAAAGATCAAAGAAACTGTCGAATGAAATACGATGCAATTATAATTGGTGCGGGACTTACCGGACTTAGTACTGCTTTTTATCTGAAAAAAAAAGGACTCAATATTCTTATCCTCGAAAAAGAAAAGCGTGTGGGAGGAGCTATCCGTTCGCATAACGAAAACGGATTTGTATTTGAAGAAGGACCTAACACAGGAGTAATAGGCAACCCTGAAATTGCTGAACTTTTTGAGCTATTGGGCATACAACCCGAGACAGCCAATAGTGATGCCGAGAAACGTTTGATCTTAAAAAATAATACTTGGCATCCGTTACCCTCTGGTGCAATTAGCTTTCTGAAAACCCCTTTATTTTCATTCTCAGACAAAATAAAAATAGCTTTTGAGCCCTTCCGAAAGAAAGGCACTGATCCTGAAGAATCGGTTGCATCACTTGCTTCCAGACGAATTGGTCGGTCTTTTGTAGATTATGCAGTTAACCCCTTCATATCAGGAATATATGCAGGAGACCCTACTAAGTTGGTTACAAAATATGCTTTACCTAAACTCTATAATTTGGAGCAAAAATATGGAAGTTTCATTGGTGGATCCTATAAAAAGAGTAAAGAAGTAAAGACCGATAGGGATAAAAAAGCCTCTCGAAAAGTATTCTCCGGACAAGGTGGTTTTAGCTCACTTGTAGAAAAGCTGGTTGAGAAAATTGGAGAGGAAAACATTATTTGCTCTGCTGAAAAAATACAAATAATACCAAATGGAAATCAATACGAAGTTAGTTTCGTCAAAGAGGGAAATCCAATATCTTTAACTACAAACAAAGCCATATCAACAGTCGGAGCTCATGCCCTACCCCAGATATTACCTTTTGTAGACAAAGCCGATATGCAAAACATTTCAACTCTTACTTATGCCAGAGTTATACAAGTGGCAGTAGGTGTAGATAAAGAAGCCATCGACAATAAATACATTTCATTTGGAGGATTGATCCCTGAAAAAGAAAAACAAAGAATATTGGGAGTCTTATTCCCCTCTTTTTGTTTTGAGAATCGTGCCCCTGAAGGATACGCCACATTGGCAATCTATATGGGAGGCATCAGAAACCCCGAAATATTCGATTTAGATGATTCAAATATAGAACAAATCGTAAAAGAGGATTTAGATAGTTTATTTAAAATTCCTACTTCTGCTATTCAATTCATAAAGATATTCCGTCATCCTCATGCTATCCCTCAGTATGAAAAATCGAGTGGCAAAAGATTCGAAACCGTTGAAAAAATAGAGGCGCAGTATCCCGGTTTAGTCATAGCAGGTAATCTACGGAATGGTATTGGTATAGCCGACAGGGTAAAACAAGCTTATGATATTACCGAAAATATACTCTAATCACTTCCAACTATTTTTGAATATGCAACTTACCTCAACAATAAATTAGGCATATACGCTTAAAAAAAGTTTCACTGAAACATATTTTCATTTTTTCGATATATCTTTGTCGCCAAAATAAGAAAAATGAAAGTAATAAACTTGTCTGAACAAAACTCGATTCTAAATCGTTTTGTCAGCGAAATTCGAGATGTAAACATCCAACAAGACAGTATGCGTTTTCGCCGCAACCTAGAGCGTATCGGAGAAATCATTGCTTACGAAATAAGTAAAAACCTGTCTTATGAGACTCTAGAGGTACAAACCCCTCTGGGTAGTGCTCCGGCTAATTTATATCAAGATAAAATTGTATTGGGTACAATTTTACGTGCCGGACTAGGTTTTCATCACGGATTCCTTAATTATTTCGATAATGCAGAAAACTCTTTCGTTTCGGCATATCGTAAATATCGCGAAAATCACGAAAGCTTTCATGTTAGCATAGAATATATTGCTTCTCCTCGTTTGGATGGTAAGGTGCTTATACTTACCGATCCGATGCTTGCAACAGGTGGAAGCATGGAACTATCATATCATGCACTTCTTACTAAAGGTTCGCCTAAACATGTACATATAGCAACAGTTATTGCCAGCCAAGAGGCAATTGATTATTGCAAAGAAAAATTTCCGGATGCAACTACAACTATTTGGGCAGCCGATATCGATCCGTTGCTTAACGAGCAGGCATACATCGTTCCAGGATTGGGAGATGCAGGAGATTTAGCTTACGGTCAGAAAGATTAAACTATCAAAAGAAAAATCACTTTCCATCTTTACTACAATTAAGGTCTCCAGACCTATTTGTTATCAATTATATATACGTAAACTCTAAAAATGGGTATAGAAAAAGGAATATTCAAGCGAACTGAACTCTTATTGGGTGATACGCTTATGGATAAAATAGCTTCGCAACGAATTATCATATTCGGTGTAGGAGGCGTTGGCAGTTGGTGTGCCGAAAGCTTGGTACGCTCAGGCATTAGAAATATAACTATTGTTGATTCTGATCGTGTTTGTATTACCAATATAAACAGACAACTCCTTGCTACTACCAAAACAGTAGGTCAGGTAAAAGTGGATGTTTTAAAAGAGCGTTTACTAGAGATAAATCCAAAAGCCGAGATTAATGCTCTTCAACAAATATACAGCCCTGAAACTTCAGAATCGTTCCATCTTGAGGAGTATGATTATATCATTGATGCAATAGATAGTCTCACCAATAAAATGGACTTGATCCGTACTGCTACAAAAACCAAAGCGGTACTATTATCATCAATGGGGGCTGCTCTGAAAATGGATCCTACTAAAATAAAGGTAGCTGAGTTTTGGCAAGTAAAAGGATGTCCTTTGGCAGCAGCTCTACGCCGTAAATTCAAAAAAAGCGAAAAGCCATCTCGTAAATTCCTTTGCGTATATAGCGAAGAGGTTTTGGAGAACAGAGGTGCAAACGAATCTTGCGGAACAGAGAAATGTTTATGCCCAAAATCAAAGATGGCTCCGGGAAATCCCGATTTAGCTAACCACGAATGGTGCAGTACCAAAGCTCAAATAAATGGAACTTTAGCACATGCTACTGCCATATTCGGATTTACTTTGGCAGGATTAGTTATACAAAATATTTGTAAAGAGGAGAAAGTGCCTGCCTGATATAAAACGTCAGCATAATACTTAGATATAGAGAAAACCCCAGTGGACATCAATCCACCGGGGTTTTATTTCGTATAATATTAAATAGTGTATTTATAGAGCGGCCTTAAAAGAGAACCACTTCCACCAACTATTCTTTTTTTCTTTTACCGGAGTATTGCCATGCATAATCTCGTGATACACAGTATCACTCACAACCTTTGCGTCAGACGTGAGATTCTGTCCTAGCGTCAATAAAGAGGGTAAGCCTAACAACGAGGTTAAGCCAGAAGGAACATACCCTAAATAGAAGTTTCGCTCCGCATGCATCTGCCCTAACAGACCCGTTACTGTATATTCTTTAGTGATTATCTTTCTTCCTAAATATATAGCGGAAACATACGCAATATTGAGCAGTATCTGTTCTACACAAGCCTTATCAACACCTAGCGTTTGAGCCAATAGAGAAACAAACTCCATTCGTTTTCCTCCGAAAGCTCCATTCTCCCAAGCTATTATAGCATTTACTGTCTTGGAATTAGTTTGGTCTTCTATTGAAAATATTTTTATTTCTTCATTATCATCGAAAGGAGATGCAAAACTAACCAGCATATCTTCCGATACAGAATTATCACCTCTTGATAGAAGAGCTCCAAATATACCAGCAACAATAGAATCAGACAAACTCGTCAGGACAGCTTCATCTATCATAAATTGACGAGACGAGTCGGCTATAAATTCCGGCGTGATAATTTGTCTTATTTCTTTGAATAAAAGTTCCATAAATATCTCTTTGAGTTTACCAAGCACAATGTTATGAAATATTATCATGTAATTCTCATCTTCATTTGTGAATAATGCATTTATTTTCTCAATTTGTGTTCAAGTGACACATTTGTCATTTCACATATAAAACCAATTATATCAATTAGATATCTAACATTACATTAAAAAACAAACAAAAATAAAACTTAAATAAATCTAATCTTTTTCT
>NZ_CVRU01000005.1 GCF_001261715.1 Dysgonomonas sp. HGC4
AATAAAATAGAGTTACCCACCAAATTTTCGGCGATAAAATTCTGTGCATTACTAAAGAATTGTTGAGATAGATTTAACATAAAGGCAATAAGATCTAAAGTTAAGCTTACTCATATTACTCATTTTTCATTTTATCCGATGAGTCGTTCGAAATGAGTATTTGGTATCATCATTGCAAATATATACTCATCCTAATCCCTACCTATTATATATAATGAGATTAATCATTAAGGATTTGATCGTAATAACTTAGTCCAAATTTCGAGAAAACCCATACAATCGGCAGTACCAACCCATATGAAAGATTAATTGGAGAAAAGTCTAAAAAAGAGGAAATTATAAACTAAAGAAAACAATTATTGTTATATTTATAGATCTAAGCAGACTACAATAATATCTAAATATTAATTGCCGCCTCCACAACAACGAATAAATTGGTCTGAGACCTTAACAATAATATTATATGAAAGAATTTATATTAAACAATGGAGTAAGGATACCCGCCATAGGGCTTGGTGTCTTTAGAGTAAATGATGCAAACGTAGCATATGAGACAGTGAAATCGGCATTATCTGTTGGATATAGACATATAGATACTGCGATGATTTATGGCAATGAAGAAGAAGTAGGTAAAGCAATTAAAGACTCGGGAGTACCTCGCCAAGAAATATTCCTGACAACCAAACTTTGGAATGACGATCAGCGATCAGGCAAAGTAAAAGAAGCTCTTGATGCCAGCCTCGAAAAACTAGGCACAAACTATGTAGACTTATACCTCGTACATTGGCCTGTGAGGGGAACTTATGTAAGTGTTTGGAAAAAAATGGAGGAGATATACAGAGCAGGGAAAGTGAAAGCGATAGGTGTAAGTAATTATCACTCTCATCATCTGGATGATCTATTACAACAGGCTGAAATAGTCCCGGCAGTAAATCAGATTGAGTGCTATCCTTACCTTATCCAAGAATCTCTTATTAACTATTGCAAAGAAAAGGGCATATACCCCGAAGCATGGGGACCATTAGGTGCAGGGCAATCGGATGTATTGAGTAACCCCGTGGTTCTTGAAATA
Organism: Dysgonomonas sp. HGC4; assembly: GCF_001261715.1. Classification (GTDB taxonomy): domain Bacteria; phylum Bacteroidota; class Bacteroidia; order Bacteroidales; family Dysgonomonadaceae; genus Dysgonomonas_A. The sequence goes on from NZ_CVRU01000005.1 coordinate 1,073, forward strand.
GCCAAGAAGCATAATAAAAGTGCCGCACAAATAGTACTTCGCTGGAATCTGGAACGTGGAGTAATTGTGATTCCAAAATCAGTGCATAAAGAAAGACAAATTGAAAATCTGAATATCAACGATTTTCAACTGACAGATACTGAAGTTAAACAGATAAGCTCTTTACACAAAGGCTTGCGCTTAGGGTCAGATCCTGACAACTTTAATTTCTAAGGTCGCAGATCCTTTTATTGCTTTGGTAAATATAATAACCAAAGAGCATAATATAAAAAAAAGGCTACCCAATATGGGCAGCCTTTTCTATTCTTATTATATATTTAAGAGAGTACACCTCTGATACGATCTTCGAAAGCCGAAAGGGAAGCCTTTGCACCTTCACCCATAGCTATAATAATTTGTTTGTAAGGAACGGTAGTTACGTCTCCCGCAGCATAAATACCCGGAACATCCGTACGACAATGGCTATCTACTTCTATTTCGCCGAAACGATTCGTACTTACCACGCCTTTGAATACCGAACTGTTAGCAGCCAATCCTATCTGAACAAAGATACCATCCAGATCAACAACACGCTCTTGTTCTGTCTTACGATCTTTTACACGGATGCCTGTAACCTTATCACCATTTCCAACTACTTCCGTAGTTTGAGAACTTAGAATAATCTCTACATTAGGCAAACTTCTTACTTTTTCTTGTAGCACTTTATCAGCCTTCAGCTCATCTAAAAATTCGAAAACAGTTACTTTCGAGCAGATACCTGCTAAGTCAATAGCAGCTTCAATACCTGAGTTTCCACCGCCTACTACCGCTGCATGCTTTCCTTTGTAGAAAGGACCATCGCAGTGAGGACAAAAAGCAACACCTCTTCCGATATATTCAGATTCACCAGCAACATTAAGTTTACGCCAGCTTGCACCTGTTGCAATAATCAAAGCAGGAGTTATCAACTTCTCTCCTACATTGGTATATACAACCTTATGACCTTCTTCTACCTCTACATTTTCGACTAAGCGATGCTCTAATACATCAATAGCATAGTCTTTTATATGTAGTTTCAAATTATTGGCAAGTTCTTCTCCTGTGGTTTTAGGAACAGAAACCATATTCTCAATACCCACAGTTTCTTTAACTTGTCCGCCAATACGCTCAGCCAATAATGCTACACTTAAGCCTTTACGTGCCGAATATATTGCTGCGGCTGCACCGGCAGGACCTCCACCAACTACAACTACATCGTAATTCTTAGAAGTACCGGTTTCGATCTTCTGATCGTCGCTACCATATTGATTTTCGAGTTTCGATAACAATTCTCCAAAATCGCCTCTTCCTACATGAAGCAACTTACCATCTGCAAATACAGCAGGAACTCCTTGTAATTTTAATGCATCAACTTCTTCCTGATTCAATGCACCATCAACCATTTCGTGAGAAATCTCAGGATTTAGGATAGCCATTGCATTCAGAGCCTGAACAATATCAGGGCAATTGGTACATGTTAAAGATACATAAGTAGTCAAATTAATAGGTCCTTTCAAAGCCTTCACTCTACCTACAATGAAATCATCTGGAATATTCTTTCCCTTACCATCGCTGTTCAGTATAGCCAATAGTAATGAGGTAAACTCATGTCCATTAGGAATGCCACGAAATTTAACACCTGTTTTTTCGCCATCTTTGAGGAGCGAAAATTCAAGTCCATTTCCTTCATTCACTTCACAAGATAATTTATCTGAGCAAGAAGCTACATCCGATAACATTTCGAGTAATTCGTTGCGGCTTTCATGTTGATTAGACACTGCTATATCAAATGTATATTGAGCCTTAAGCTCTGCAAATACAGTACGTAATTGTTCTTTTAAAGAGGAATCTAACATATTTAAATTTTTATTTTCAGTTTAATGGTCTTCGACCTAATAGTTATTTAAGCGGATGATATCTGAAAAATTAAGACCGGCAATTGCCGGTCTCAGTATTCCTTAATTAGATCTTACCAACCAAGTCAATACTAGGTTTTAAAGTCTCATCGCCTTTTTTCCATTTAGCTGGACAAACTTCACCATCGTGAGTAGCTACAAACTGAGCAGCCTCAATTTTACGTAGCAATTCGTCAGCATTACGTCCGATACCATTGTCATGAATTTCAGCAATTTTGATTTGTCCTTCTGGATTCACCAAGAAAGTTCCTCTGTATGCCATTCCTTCTGATTCGATCATTACACCAAATGCACGACTCAACAATCCTGTTGGATCGGCTAACATTGGGTATTTGATTTTACGGATAGTTTCAGAAGCATCATGCCATGCTTTGTGTACAAAATGAGAATCTGTACTTACAGAATACACCTCAACACCCATTGCTTGCAGTTGATCGTATTTATCTGCGATGTCTACTAATTCAGTAGGACAAACAAATGTAAAATCGGCTGGGTAGAAAAAGAAAACAGCCCATTTTCCTTTTACGTCGTCGCTGCTAACTGTTTTGAAAGCTCCATTGTGATAAGCTTGTACTTTGAACTCTGGTGATTGAGAATTGATAATTGGTTCCATATTTTTTATTATTAAGTTGATAAATTTCGTTTATGATGATGCAAAGATATATAGTTTTTATTTATAAACAAACTATCCTTTATAGAAAATACCTATATCGACTATATCCTCTAAAATTCGAAATCTGATACTTAACAATGCTAAATATTAACAAAAACAATAAGTTACAAAACATTCATTAAGGTTGCAAAGCAAACATCAATAGAGAGACTTCTGTCAACTACAAAATCCACTAAAGAATCTAACAATCAATACAAAACAATCTTAAAAATCATCAATCTAAAAAAAAGACATTTTTTTTAACTAATATTTCATTTTTTACTTTTTGAGAGTCATTAGAAAACACTTTTTCTCTATCGTATCATTATTGACAAATAAATATCATCTATTAGCTAAGCCAAACTAAATATATTATGAGAATAAAAAATTATATCTGTCATATCTTATAAACAAAGAAAGCTCATTCTCAAAATGGATTTTCATTCAATCAATTTAGATATTTAAAACAATAAAGGCTCGAGAATGGAATTTTCTCGAACCTTTATTATATATCTAATACTTTCACTCTATGCAGGGACTATTCATCCTCATCGTCTTCCTCATCCGCCAGCATAGATGCTATCTCTGCTTCTTTAGCTTTAGACTCAATCCTCATAGAGATTAACTGACTCTTTATATTATCATATTTTTGTGCTTGCAATTCTATTTCCTTTTTATCCTTCTTATGTAATTTAAAGAGAAATGCTGATAAAATTAATATTGAAATAAAAACAACACCACCAACTATTAACCAGAAGCAAACTTGAGCTTTATACTGATCTATCTGCTGCCTTTTTAAAGTTAAGTGGAAATTTTTATCAGCACCGAGTAAGGCTGCAACTTCAGTATCTTCTTTTATCTGTTGCGTGACTTCTTTTTCTAAATCCCTATAATGTAAAGCTTCTTTATAATCCCCTATTTGTTGGTAATAATCGGCAAGAGCTGCATATATCTCTTTAATTGTATGAATATAGTTTACCTCAGGTAAACTTGCAGTAACTAAGTCAGCATATTTTTTCGCTGATTTAGAGTCTTGTTTTTTATTATTGCTTTTCAACAATACTAGATGCATTTTTCTAGATTCCACTTCATTCGTAATATTCATAGCCAATGCAGACTCGAGATACTCAATCGCTTTATCATAATCTTTAAGACCATAACAAACAATTCCTAAGTTCTGTAAAGAAAAGCTCTGATATTCCTCATTATTTATTTCAATTGACTTATCTAAGGCTTTATTGAAATAAAAATAGGCACTATCAAATTTATTACAATCTTCATATGATCTTCCTATATTAGTTAATGTTTTTAATTTTCTTTGATCTATATTCTCTACTCTATCATAATAAAACAAGGCCTTTTTATAATTGACTATAGCACTATCTAAAATTTCCTGTTCAAAATAAATATATCCGATATTATTGAAACTTCTACCAGCCAAAAGATAATTGTTTGATTTGTCAGCAGCATAAGCCCCATGCATAAAAGCTTCCAATGACTTTGGTAATTTATTATTTTCATAATATACCCATCCTCCATAATAACTTGCTAATGCTAAATTTGGAAAATCACCCTTTTTACTAAAATAATTTTGAGCCTCGAAGATTATAGTGTCTGTAGTTATATCAGCTTCTGTTTCCTTTTTTGCTCCCACATAAGTTACTATATATTTCATGTAAGCATCTTTTTCAAGATTCTTTGGATTTTCAATAGAATCAACTAATCTAAGTGCCTGATCAGGATTAGTCTCCAATATAGCTTGAGCTTTATTTAATAGTTCTGTGGAATGGTTATTTTCTTTACAAGAAAATAATATAATAGTAGTAATTAGAAGCAGTATAAAGTTTGATGTTACTCTCATAGGTGAATTTCTTAAAACCTTTGAAAAAATAAAAAACAGTTTCAATAAATAATCTTTTGAAACTGTTGTATGCTTTCTTGTCATTTTATAATAAAACTATCATGTTCAATAATTTCCCCATCCTTACCAACAATATCAATATAATAGATATCAGAAGGCAAACTAGAAATATCTATAGACGTATTTTCGTCCAAAGAAGTATCTACTTCTTTATAAAAAACTACTTCTTCATTTGTATTGGTTATGTTCACACTTACTTGACCTAAATCTCCATTCAAATCAAGTAATTGAAGTCCAGATCTACTAGATGTAGATTCTACGGAGTTATCCATACCGCCACCTCCAGTAGTACCTATACCCATTTCGTCCTTTTCACAGGAAGTAAATAATAAAGCAATACAGCTAATGATAATCAATAAGCTTGTAATTTTCATAGTATTTCTATTCTTAATCATGCCGAAAAAATTTAAACTGATAGACTCTAATAATAACCTATATTACAGAGTTTTTTATACCCTATACGGGATTTTTCCGTAAAATAAGTTGAAAAATATCAAGTAGCACAGACCATATATTCATTTAATATTTTTAGAAGAAAGAATTATAAAAAAGTTATAAAAAAAAGGAAGATACTCAAATTTGAGTATCTTCCTTCCAGTAAAAGAACTGATTATAGTTATTCTTTAATCTTCGAACACTTATCACATAAACCTTTCAATACAAAATTTACACTTTCCAACAGAAAGCCCTGCGGTAACTGAACTTTAGGTATAGAAATATTTTCCATACAAAAAGTCTTTTTACAGTTATGGCAGTTGAAATGAACATGCAAATCCTGAATGGAACAGTTACAATCGGAGCTACAAACCGAGTACTTAACCGACCCTGAGCCATCGTCAATACTATGGATCAGCAACTTCTCATGAAATAATGATATGGTTCTAAAAAGGGTCGACTTATCTACGGTATCAAGACTTATTTCAAGATCCGACAAACTAAATGCCTGAGGATATTCCAGCATTGCCTTAAAGATCAATAATCTTACGGCAGTAGGTTTTACTCCTCTTTCCTCTAATCGGGCAACATATTCTGTACTCATTATATAACTCTTTTATATGTTCTCAAAGTTAGCTATCCCATTGTTGAAGTTCGGACAAAGCTAGCTGATAATCTCGCTCCCTCTCCAAATATTCATCTATTGTATCATAATAGATCGACAATTCTAACAAATAATCAATCAAAGATAATTGACCTTTATCAAAAGCTTTCTTCAACAAGCTCTTATTATTAGATACATTTAATACTTCTTCATAATCGCGAAGCAAACCCGACAAAGTACTGGCTCTACTATATTGATTCTTTAGATTATTATAAAATTGAAGCTCCGAGTCTTTGTGTTGTACCTGCAAAGCTAAAGTTTGGGCTTTTTGGTGTTTTACCGTATTTTTACCCTCCCATAACGGAATAGATATTCCAAGAGTGACCCCTTGATGGGTAGCACCTAAAAGACGCTCACTCATATATCCTGCCGATATTTTAGGTAGATTTAAAGCTTTGGTTAGTTTCTCCTGCTTACGGCTCACATCAACTTCTTTTTCGGCTAATTCAAGAGCCGGATTATTCACCTTAGCCATAGTAAACCACTGATCGAAACTTAGCGGCAGCACATAATTAGAATAAGTATCCAAGACATCCATCAGAGGCTCGCCTCCATTCATCCGCTGCAATTCAGCCCGAAGAGTCGCAATTTCCACCTCACAGATTTGCAAAGCTTTCTCTTCATTCAGCAAATTCAACTTAGTCTTGTTGTATTCGATAATATTAATATCGCCCTTATCGAAACGTATTTGATAGGCTTCTCTCAATTCTCTTGCGAACTTTACCCGTTCTATCAATTCTTCATAAACCTTTGTTTGATATACAAGCTCTACACAAAAAGCTCTGGCTTCTTGCAAAATCTCTTTAGCTTGTTGCCTATACGCTAAATCGGCTTGCGTATTCTGTCCCGCAACCACCTGCGATCTGTAACGATAAGCTGTGGGAAAGTCAAAAGATTGGGTTATACTCAAATCTTTTCGATTACCTTCACCCGTAGGACTACCCCACAAATAACCTACACCCACTTCGGGATTCTCCAGATTAAGAGCAGTTTTATTACTTATCTTATCCGCTTTAGTCTGTTCTTGCAGTGCTTTTAGAGTTGTATTATTAGACTCTATATTTCTCAACACCTGCTGAAAGCTATCCTGAGCATTTACTCCCCAAGAGAGCATCAATGCATAGATAAGTAGAATATATTTATTGTTGTATTTCATAATTACCATTACTTTTTGTTATTACACTCATCAATGAAATAAAAAGGAATATGACCTTAATTAGCTTCATAGTATTACTTCTTTTTATTCAATGCCCGTTGCTGCATCATTCTGTAAATGATAGGAATGATATACATATTCAACAGTGTAGACGTTAGCAAACCTCCTAAAATAACTTTAGCCATTGGGCTCTGAATTTCATTACCAGGCAAATCTCCTTGTACGGCAAGAGGTATAAGAGCCAATCCCGAACAAAGGGCAGTCATTAAGATAGGATTTAATCTATCTAGCGATCCATGAATAATACTATTCTCGATAGTTTCTCCCCTATTGTGCAAATCATTGTAGTGAGCCATTAACAATATACCGTTTCGGGTGGCAATTCCAAAGAGTGCAATAAACCCGATAATAGCCGGAATACTTATTTCGCCCGTAGTAAACAAGATAACGTATATACCTCCGATAAGAGACAATGGCAGATTGAGAAGTACAATAATAGATTGAGATACATTCTTAAACTGATTGTATAACAATAAGAATATGACAAGAATGGCAAAGAAAGAAGTTATCATCAAAGTTTCTGATGCTGCCTGCTCGCTTTCAAACTGACCTCCATACTCTACATGATAGCCTTCAGGAAACTGAATATTAGTACCTATTGTTTCCTGTATCTCATTTACTACACTTCGCAAATCGCGATCTGTAACATTAGCCGACACAACAATCTTACGTTCTACATTCTCTCTACTAATAGTATTAGGTCCCATAGATGAGCGTATGTCTGCTACATATTCCAGCGGTATTTTTGTTCCGTCAGCATCAATCATCAGGTTCTTTATTTTTTCAGCCTGATCTTTGTAATCATCATTTACTTTAACTGTAAGATCAAACGTTTTTCCATTCTCATACACTTGCGAAACAACTTCGCCCGACAACATGGTTGTAATGATTTCCGAAAATTCGGGTAATGTAATACCGTATTTAGCTAATACTTCTCTTCTAGGGGTTATCCTCAATTCGGGTCGTTCCACTTGTTGTTCAACATTCAGATCGGCAATACCATCTATATTTTGAATAGCATCGCGTATTTCGCTGGCTGTTTTATAAAGCTGATTCAGATCATCCCCGAAAAGCTTTATCGCAATATTTGCCTTAGTACCCGAAAGCATATGATCGAGACGGTGAGAAATAGGCTGACCTACTTCAACTGCAATACCCGGAATGGCATTCAACTTCTCGCGCACCTCAGCCAAAAGCTCATCTTTTGAACGATCACCCAGAATAAATGGAGCTTCTATCTCCGATGTATTTACTCCCAAAGAATGCTCATCGAGCTCTGCCCTACCTGTTTTTCGACCCACGGTCTGTATTTCCTTAATGCCTAAGAGTGCCTCTTCGGCTTGTCGCCCTATTTTATCCGACTCATCTAACGAAATTCCCGGTAAAGCATTTATATTGATAGTAAAAGACCCTTCATTGAAAGGAGGAAGAAAATTCCGCCCAAGTGTAAAAAAGATTACAATTGCCGAGATTAACAGCAGTCCTGTAATACCCAACACCTTTTTCTGATGATCTAGAGCCCAATGTAAACTCTTCTCGTACCAATATTTCAAAGTCAAAACCAAACGAGGTTCTTTTTCTTCTTTATCACCTTTGGTCTTGCCCAACAAGTAGCTGCAAAGAACCGGTGTTACTGTTAAAGCGACAACCGTAGACGCAAACAAAGCAACTATAAAGGCAATACCCAGCGGCATAAGCATACGACCTTCCATTCCGCTCAGAAAGAATAGAGGAACAAAACAAGCCACAATAATTAAAGTTGAATTAAGGATGGGCATACGCACCTCTTTAGAGGCTTCGAAAACGACTTCGAGTACGGGCAACTGCTCCTCTTTCGGCTTAGCCCTATTCTCTCGAAGATGCTTGAATACGTTTTCCACATCAATAATGGCATCATCTACTAATGAGCCGATAGCAATAGCCATTCCCCCTAAACTCATCGTATTGATAGTTAGCCCCATAAATTTAAGGGTTAATATAGATACTAATAAAGATAAAGGTATAGCTAGCAACGAGATCAACGTAGTACGTGTATTCATTAAAAAGAGAAAGAGTACAATTACCACGAAAATAGATCCTTCGTACAACGATTTTTCTACATTACCAATCGAATTTTGTATAAAACGTTCCTGACGGAAAATATCACTCGATATTTTAATATCTGATGGAAGATTCTTTTGAAGATCAATGATAGAAGCGTCCAATTTCTTGGTAAGCTCTATTGTATTTGTATTAGGCTGTTTTGTAATAGTGATCAATACTGCCGCTTTCCCTTTTTCGGAAGCCACACCCAGTCTAGGCTCTTTTCCTCCTATTTTTATATCTGCAATATCGCTAATAAGAATCACACCATCGCCTTGCTTCTTTATAACAGCTTTACCTAACTGATCTGTATTTTCACTCTGAAGAATACCTCTGACAATATACTCGTTACCATATTCGTATAGTATTCCTCCTGAAGCATTTCTGTTCATATCCTGAACCACAGCCATCACTTCATTTAATCCCACTCCGTAATGTTTCATACGTCCGGGATCAAGCAATATCTGAAATTCTTTTATATCTCCTCCTATTACCGTAACCTGCGCAACGCCTCCCGTAGATAACAATCGAGGACGTATTACCCAATCGGCTAGAGTCCGCAAATCCAATAACGAAGTAGTATCGGACGAAACACCAATAGTCATTACCTCTCCCATTATAGAAGATTGAGGTCCAAGAGTAGGTTGCCCTATATTATCGGGAAGCTCTCCAGCTATTGCAGCCAACTTTTCAGCCACCACTTGTCTAGCTTTATAAATGTCGGTTCCCCACTCAAACTCTGCCCATACCACAGAAAAGCCTGTTGTAGATGACGAGCGCACCCTTCTAACATCAGTTGCACCATTTATTCCGGCTTCAATAGCATAAGTAACAAGGCGTTCAACCTCTTCACTAGCCATACCATTGGCCTCGGTCATCACCACTACCGTGGGAGCATTAAGGTCTGGAAATACATCTATTTCCATATTTTTGGCTGTGTAAGTTCCTCCTATCAAGAGTAGAAAGGCAGCCACCAGAACCACAATCCGGTTGTTTAATGAGAAGTGTATTATTTTATTTAACATATCAATTCCTCTTAATGTAAGTATTCAAAATTAATTACTGCCATAAACAATAGTATAGCAGGCTTTGGAGTAATATTTACCAAAGCAATAACAAGGTTATACGACCCTCTTAATGAGTATGACCATGAGGAATTGATCCTGACGCAGCCGCAAGTTTTATATGGTATGCACCTTTGACTACCACTTTGTCTCCGGCTTTCAATCCTGATATAATTTCAATCTTCTTACCATCACTAACTCCTGTTTTCACCTCTTGTTTCCGATAATCATCAGTATTAACCTGTACATAAACGAAGAACAATCCTTGCGTTTCAACCAATGCTGATAGTGGTATTGAAATTACATCGGGACGTGATTTTCCCAGAAGAAATACTTCTACATAAGAACCTGCGATAATATTACCGACATTATTAAATTCAAAATTCACCGGAATATAAAAACCCTCACTTCCTACCGACTTACCATACGAAACCAATCGTCCTTCTAGTTCTGACAGTTCATAAATATGATTATCATAAGGTGTTCTGAAATTAGTAGATATAATAGTACCCAGCGATTTATAATAGCGCTCGGAAACGTCTGCCCGAAGTTGTAGTTTTCTATTTTGAGTAATTCTAAACAAAGGCTGTCCTACTTCTACATACTCTCCCTCATTTACTAATTTGGCTTTGATAAAACCACTAAGAGAAGATGATATTACAGCTCCACCACCTGCTCTATTTTTAGAATAAGATTGATAAGACACTTTTGCATTTTCGTAATTCAACTTAGCCTCATTATATTCTTTTTCCGAAATAAGCTTGTCTCCAATAAGAGATTGTGCACGCTGAAACTCTTTCTCCGCTATTGCATAGGCAGCATTAGCTCTCACTCCTGGGTCGCCATCGGGTAGATCTTGAGAAGATATAGAAAGTAATGACTCTCCCCTTTTTACAGAAAGACCTTCTGTAAGAGAATTTCTATCTAGAGTGACGATACCACTTGCCGTAGCCGATACTACAATTTCATCTCCAGGTGCCGAAAGAATCTGCCCACTGGTTTTAATAACTTCATGAAACTCTCCCGCTTCTACTGTAACAGTCTCCAAACCTATAGCTTTAGCCTGTTCGGTAGTAAAGACTACTTCATCTGTGTGATCGCCTTCTTCCGTTTTTACTTCATCATGCGAGTGATCGCCATGTCCTGAGCATCCCCATCCTAAAATTATAAGACTGAATACAAACAATATATTTTTTCTCATTTTGTTTCTTTTAATAAACAATTTATGCCCTACCAAAACACAAATCGGATGTGTTTAGTAATCTTGACTAATACGAATTAATTTACGTGGTTTATCCTAAAAAGGAAGACACAGGAGGGGCTCTTAAACTTTTCACAGAGCCAGTAAAAGGGGAAGTATAATTATCGAAATAAGGTATTTGAGTCCAATCAAGGGAAGAATATGGAAACTCTAAATGAAGATTAGTCAATGGATAAATCAGACAATACACAGTAAGCAGATCTATTGAATGTAAACTATTGGTATCATCATCAGAATCATACTGACGCATAACAATCTGTTTCAAATCGCATTTATCAAGAGTATCAGCACAATGGTCTTTCGCATGGTTATGGCTTTCAGAGGAAGAATGACATTTTAGGCATTCAGTATTTCCTTCTTTGGTTATACATACAATTCCATCGTGATGAAAATGAGGTAGAATAATGTGAACCTGTAAAAATATACAGGCGAGCATCAAACATATTTGTATTATAAATTTCTTCTTATTCATAATTTGTTCTACCACATCAGACTACAAAAGTAACAATTCTATCTTGCAACCTGGTTGCATTTACCATTTTAGTAGTATTATAACTTCAAAAATAATGCATTTTTTTAGAACAGCTTACACATATAACAGAAATCATTACAAAAGGTTTATCCGGGATAATCAATTAAAAGCCACTAAAAACCAAGTATTCGGACAAAATATTTTATGGTTTATTAGCTAGATAAATCTATTTTATTTTCTGTATATTTGCGTCTTTAATAGTAATATGCCCTCTTTATAACATAATATCATCTGTATATTTAATAAAGAAGTCTGTTCTAATAACATTTATTTATGCTTGCTTTTATCACATGGGATGTTAGTCCTGAATTAGTTAATATTTTTGGACGAGAAATCCGTTGGTACGGATTATGTTGGGCAATAGGAGTACTTTGTACGTCTTATGTGGTACAAAAAATGTATCAATCGGAAAAACTTCCCGAAAAGTGGTTCGATTCTCTCTTTGTGTATGTATTAATTGGTCTTATAATAGGTGCCCGACTTGGACATTGTCTATTCTATGACCCAGGATATTATCTATCTCATCCAATCGAAATTCTCAAGATTTGGGAAGGTGGTCTTGCTAGTCATGGTGGGGCAATAGGGATGACTATCGGTATCTGGCTTTTCTGCCGCAACGTCAGTAAAAAAAGTATTATATGGGCACTCGATCGCCTTATTGTAGGGGTTGCCATTGGAGCTGCTTTTATTCGCGTAGGAAATCTTATGAATTCCGAAATATACGGAGGCCCTACGACAATGCCTTGGGGATTCAATTTCGTAAGAGATAGAAGCTGGCACTTGCCTCTTGTAGATGGAGGAGCAGGAGAATTACCTTGCCACCCTACACAAATATATGAAGCTGTCATATATTTTGCGATATTTATTCTGACCATGTATATGTTTTACAAAACACGTGCTAAAGAGAAGCAAGGTCTTATATTAGGTATTTCGTTAATCGGAATTTTCTTATCTCGATTCTTTATCGAATACATGAAGAACGTACAAGAGCCTTTTGAAGTACAAATGAGAGCAAGTATAGGTATTAATATGGGACAATTACTAAGTATCCCATTCGTTATATGGGGTGTTTGGTTAGTATATAATGCCCTTAAAAACAAAGAACAAACTATCGATAAAAAATAATATATTATTTGTATTATGTTAAAACCTATTCAAATAAAGGAAGACTTATACTATATTGGCGTTAATGACAGAACAAAGGCTTTATTCGAAAATTTATGGCCTCTCCCTAAAGGAGTTTCGTATAATTCTTATTTAATTGTAGACCAAAAAACAGCACTATTCGACACTGTAGACATCTGTTATTCAGACATTTTTCTACAGAAATTAGAAACAGCACTAGACGGAAAGGAACTTGATTACCTAGTAATCAATCACATGGAACCCGATCATTCAGGATCGCTAAGATTACTTAAAACCAAATATCCAAACATTCAGATTGTCGGCAACAAAAGAACTGCCGATATGGTAAGCGGATTTTATGGTATTACTGACGGTGTATTAGTTATAGAAGACGGCGAACAATTGAGCTTAGGTAAACACAACTTAGTGTTTTATCTAACACCAATGGTACACTGGCCAGAAACTATGATGACTTATGAAACAACCGAGAAAATGATCTTCTCAGGAGACGCATTCGGCACATTCGGTACACTTGACGGTGGAATTACCGACAAACAATTACACCCAGAGCGTTACTATGATGAGATGGTACGTTATTATTCAAATGTGGTAGGTAAGTTTGGTTCTCCCGTTCAAAAAGCATTACAAAAACTAAGTCACCTCGAAATCAATTATATTTGCTCTACTCATGGTCCTATCTGGACTATTCCCGAGCAAATAAGTAAAGTTATTTCAATCTATGACAAACTAAGTAAATATGAAGGCGATGAAGGTGTAGTTATAGCCTACGGAAGTATGTACGGAAATACCGAGCAAATGGCTGAGACAATAGCTTTGGAATTGGCTCAACAAGGTATTAAAGAAATTATACTCCATAATACATCTAAACGCTCTCACTCATATATTATTCGTGATATATTTAAGTATAAAGGTCTTATAATAGGATCGCCTACTTATAACAATAAATTGTTTCCAGAGGTAGCCACTCTTCTTGCAAAAATAGAAGAAAGAGATATGAAAAACAGATATTTCAGCTATTTCGGTTCATATACATGGGCAGGTGCAGCACTTAAACGCATAGCACAGTTTGCTGAAAGTACCAACTTCGAGATAATAGGTACTCCCGTAGAAATGAAACAATCGATGAGCCTTCAAACTTATGATGCTTGTATAGCTTTAGGTAAAACTATGGCTGATAAACTAATTCTGGATAGATAAACAGGTTACAAACCTTTTTATTCTTTTCTCCATTAGATTAAAAGACGATTCATTCTTATAAACGAGAATAACTTCACAAACGAGACTATTATAATAGTCTCGTTTGTCTTTTATAGCTCAATAGATTGACTAAAAAATAATTTAATCCTATCTTTAGGTCTTAGACCTTTTTAGTGTTTAGGTTTAGGGGACAGCTTATCTATTTGCAGCAATTGAATGCATAGAGCAAGCCCTACCCCGTACAAATTAGAATATATCATTAAACGTTTTCATCTACTTAAATATGGAATGGCAAAAACTATTATCGTCTAAACGTTTTGGAATGGAAGAATTTCATGACGAAAGACAACATGATCGCTCCGATTTCCAAAGAGATTACGACCGCCTCATCTTTTCATCGCCTTTCAGAAGGCTTCAAAATAAAACTCAAGTATTTCCACTTCCAGGCAGTGTATTTGTACATAATAGATTAACGCACAGCTTAGAAGTATCTTCTGTGGGACGATCTATCAGTTTGATGGTGTCTAAGACGCTACGCACAAAATATCCGGATTCTCCAGCAGCTTTTGAAGAAATAGGATCAATTGTTGCTGCTGCCTGTTTGGCTCACGATTTGGGTAATCCTCCTTTCGGACATTCGGGAGAAAAAGCCATTGCCACTTATTTTTCAGAAGGTAAAGGACAACCACTTTATCACGATATAGTAAAAGGTGATGGACGATGGGAAGACTTTATTAATTTCGATGGAAATGCAAACTCAATTCGCCTACTAACCCACCAGTTTATAGGACGTAGAAAAGGAGGTTTTGCTATGACTTATTCCATGTTGGCTTCTATCATAAAATATCCCTTTTCATCAGAATTGGCACATGGTAAAGGTAAATTTGGATTCTTCCAAGCAGAGGAGGCTGACGTAACAAAAATAGCAGATGAACTAGGAATACCTAAATTGCAGGAACAGCCCCTTAGATTGGCTCGTTACCCTCTTGTTTATCTTGTAGAGGCTGCCGATGATATATGTTACAAGATTATGGACATTGAGGATGCTCATAAACTACATATTCTGACAACTGAAAGAACAATAGAACTTTTTATGAATTTCTTTCCTCCCGAAAGGCAAGAAAAAATGAGAAGAACGATGCTGCTTGTAAACGATGTAAATGAACAATTGGCTTATTTACGATCTAATGTTATAGGCTTGCTTGTAAATGAATGTGCTCAGGTATTCATAGACCACGAAGAAGAAATTCTTTGTGGAACTTTCAATGGAGCTTTAATCAAACATATTCCTAATCTTTCGAGAGAAGCATACAAAACGTGTACTGAATACAGTGTCAAATACATTTATAGAGCTAAAGATGTTCTGGACATAGAACTTGCAGGACATCGCATTATCGGATTACTATTAGATACATTGATGGATGCAATACGCGATCCGGACAAAGCATATTCTCAACTTTTATTAAGAAGGGTTCCCGAGCAGTATGAGGTACAATACCCGTCATTATACACGCGTGTATTGGCTATCTTGGATTATATTTCGGGAATGACCGATATTTATGCTTTAGATTTATACCGAAAGATAACAGGTATGAGTTTACCTGCCGTTTAAGGTCTCCCAGTTTTATTTTCTGATGATCGGTTTCATTTCTTTTATAAGATAAGTATCATCAATTGCGTAGTATTGCTTATTACGAATAGTTCCCGTCGGTTTTATCAAATTCCGATGGATGGCGTTATTGATCGAAATAGCGATCAATTCCGTACAATATACTTTCTCATCAGAACTATTGTCAAAATCGAGATCGAAAGGTGTCTCCTTATTCAAATATTGAGTAGCAACGCAAACGATAGAATCTCGAACTATTTGTGTTGTATCTAATCTATAAACTCCCCAAGTAGATATATCTTTCAGAAAAGTGTCTAGTTCCTCTTTTCTGACACCTCCTATTCCTGTAAACTCGCTCGCCTCAGAATGTATTACATACACTTGGCTACTGTCTATAACAATAATACCGCCATGGGAATACAATTGTTCTCTATTTGATGATTTTCTAAAATAATCAGAGAAGAATCCATTCCCATGACGATATATAATATCTCCATTTTGAAACTCTTGTGTATTTAATCCATTATCATTGATCTTTTCATTCTTATGACAGCCCAATAATAACAAAAACAAGCTTAACAAAAAGATTTTAAGAGTATCCAACTATTTACCGTATAATATATAAAACAGTAACGGGTAATAATATTTACCGAGGTAATAAAAAGGTCTGTGCCTTATTTACCCATTGTAACTTTCCATTCACCATCTCGTTTCACTAAGTTAAGTTCCTCTTGATTACCCTGAGGCGATAAATAAGTAACCCAAGCTATTGAATCTCCAACAATTGAATCTTTAATCATCTCAAACTTAAAGTCCGGATATTTAGGTAGTGCATCACCCGACATTTGAGTTGCCATATCAATAAGAGAAGCAGTTCCTGCAGTCACGTATTTTTTAGCATCTTCCAGATCGCCTTTAGCCATACTTTCGGTGAATTTTTCGGCAGCTACTTTTGGTGAATTACTATTACAAGAAACAAAAGCAACCGAAACGAATAATAGTAATACTATTTTTTTCATAAATATCTATTTATTATTTTAGCAAGCATCCATATGAGCTTTTCGCCATTATTTGGATACCTTCAATTTATTAATTTGACGATTTACTCTCATATACAATTGCATCAATAACAGCTACCGTTGTCAGATTTATTATATCTCGCACCGAGCTTTCTATATCTGTAAAATGTACTGGTTTGTTCAGCCCCATTTGAATAGGTCCTATTGTTTCACCCGATATTCCCAAATCGACAAGTAATCTGCTAACTACATTTGCCGAGCTTAAATTGGGAAATATAAGTGTATTTACATCTTTACCCTTCAATGTATTAAAAGGGAATGTTGTATCTCTTAATTCCTTATTTAGAGCGAAGTTAACCTGCATCTCTCCATCAATTTCTATCTCCGGATTATTCTTATGCAAATAATCTACCGCCTGAGCAATACTATGAGGACTTCCGTCTTTATCTGCGCCAAAGTTAGAAAAAGATAGCATTGCCATTACAGGATCAATATTAAAAAACTTCACTGCATTGTGAGTCAATTTTGCAATATCAACCAAAGCATCCTTATTAGGCCATCTATTTATTAGCGTATCAGCAATAAAGAATGTACCCTTTTTAGTCTGTAAAATATGCATTGCTGCAAAATGATCGGTATCTGGACGTAAACCTATTACCTCAATAGCCTTTTGAGCAAACTCTTGGTAATGACTATACACCCCTGTAATAAGAGAATCAGCTTCTCCGGTTTCAACCATCATCATACCGAAATAGTTACGGTCATTCATTTTCTCAAAAGCCTCAACATAGGTAATACCTTGTCTTTGTCTTTTTTCAGATAATATACGAGCATATTTATCACGACGAATATCTTCGGTCAAAGCTCTATGGTTTATAATTTCAATACCTGAAATATTCAAATTATTATCTTTTGCAATTCGTTGTATACGTTCTGCATTACCAATAAGAATAGGATCACAAATCTCTTCGTTCTTAGTAATAACAGCCGCCTTTATCATATTGATGTGATTACCTTCACAAAATACAATCTTCTTTGGATGTTTTTTAGCCAGACTGGTCAACTGTCTCACCAATTTATTGCTATACCCCATCATCTCGGTCAGTTTATTCTCATAAGCAGACCAATCGTCAATAGGTCTACGCGCAACACCCGATTCTATTGCAGCCTTTGCAACAGCAATAGACACAGCTGTCAACAAACGAGGGTCTAATGGCTTGGGTATAAAATAATCTCGTCCAAATACAGTACGTTGAAGCCCATAAGCAGCATTTACGACATCGGGAACCGATTCTTTTGCCAAATTAGCCAGAGCTTTTACGGCAGCCAATTTCATTTCTTCATTTATACCTTTGGCTCTAACATCTAAAGCTCCACGAAATATATAGGGGAATCCTAGTACATTATTTACTTGATTAGGATAATCAGATCTTCCGGTTGCAAATATAACATCCTCTCTTGCTCCAACTGCATCGTCATAAGCAATCTCGGGATCGGGATTTGCCAAAGCAAATACAATAGGATTATCATTCATCAATTTCAACATATCGGGAGTTACCACTCCTGCTTTAGACAAGCCTAAGAAAACATCAGCGTCTTTCATTGCTTCTGTCAAAGTAGAAATATCTCTATCAGTAGCAAAGAACTTCTTCTGATCATCCAGATTTGTTCTGCTTGAAGATATAACCCCTTTACTATCGCACATCACAACATTCTCTTTACGCACACCTAAGCTCATATACAATTTAGTACAAGCTACGGCAGACGCTCCTGCACCACTCACAACAAGCTTTACCTCCTCTATCTTCTTTCCTGCAATTTCCAAAGCATTCAATAAAGCAGCAGACGAGATGATGGCTGTACCATGTTGATCGTCGTGCATAACGGGGATATCAAGTTCCTCTTTTAGTCGACGTTCTATTTCAAAACACTCAGGAGCTTTTATATCTTCAAGATTGATTCCTCCAAAAGTTGGAGAAATAGCCTTTACCGTTTGTATGAATCTTTCAGGATCTTTTTCATCCACTTCTATATCAAATACATCTATACCTGCAAATATCTTAAAAAGTAATCCTTTACCTTCCATTACGGGTTTACCTGCCAAAGCACCAATATCACCGAGCCCTAGTACTGATGTACCGTTTGATATAACTGCTACTAAATTACCTTTGATGGTATAATCGTATGCCGTATCTGGATCTTTCTCTATTTCGAGACAAGGTTCTGCTACGCCCGGCGAATAGGCTAATGCCAAATCGGTTTGATTACTATAAGGTTTGGTTGGAACCACCTCTATTTTTCCGGGTTTGCCCTTCGAGTGATAAAGCAAGGCTGCTTCTTTGGTAACTTTTCTCATAATGCCAATACAGGTTCTAGATTATTTTACAAATTAAATTCTTAAATGATAGAAGAATTATGCCAGAAATAATGGATTCTGATACAAAAACGAAGTTAGTGAAAAAAGCGTGATTTGCTCTTTATATATGTGGATTAAAAATAAAGCAAGTGTTATAAAAATAGAAAGTCCGCGAAATCACTTCGCAGACTCTCCTTCTTAACACAAACTTTACAAAACTACACAATAGAGTTGATTGCGGTCTGATAATTAGGCTCTTGCGTAATCTCAGGAACCAACTCAATGTACGATATATTTCCTTTTGGGTCGATAACTACCACTGCACGGGCTAAAAGGCCTTTAAGTGGACCATCTGTCATCAACACACCATAATCTTTTCCAAATTCCGGGCTTCTAAAAACTGACACCGGAGTTACATTTTCAATTCCTTCTGCTGTACAAAATCTTCCTGCAGCGAAAGGAAGGTCTGCTGATACTGCCAAAACAACTGTGTTGTTTAATTTAGCAGCCTCCTGATTGAATTTTCTAACAGAAGCAGCACATACACTAGTGTCTAAACTCGGAAAAATATTCAAAACAACTGTTTTTCCTTTATAATCAGGAAGAAACACTTCTGCTAACTGACCATTTACTAATGTAAAATTAGGAGCTTGAGTTCCTTTACTTGGTAATGCACCTATAGTATTAACCTCACCACCTTTAAAACTTATTTTTGCCATAATCTATTGTTTTATTGATGCTCTCTAATTCAAGAGCAAATTTAATCTGTTTTTTGTTATTTATCTCACAAAAATCTCTTTTTTTACATTTTTAACTCTAATTTAAGAAATTCTGACGTAATTCCTATGTTTTTTTTCACTAATTCTTCAGGTGTACCCTGCATCATTAACATTCCACCGCCAGAACCGCCCTCAGGTCCCATATCAATAATGTAATCGGCACATTTAATTATATCTAAATTATGCTCAATTACAATTACGGTATTCCCCCTGTCAACAAGTTGATTTAATACAGTCAGCAAAACTCTTATATCCTCAAAATGAAGTCCCGTAGTTGGTTCATCTAAAATATAAATAGTATTACCGGTATCGGTTCGAGCCAGTTCGGTAGCCAGTTTAACCCGTTGCGATTCCCCTCCTGAAAGAGTGGTCGACGGTTGCCCTAGCTTAATATAGCCCAAACCTACATCTTGCAGGACTTTTATTTTATGTAAAATATTTGGAGTATTCTCAAAGAACTCAACTGCCGCATTAATGGTCATATTCAAAACATCGGCAATAGATTTTCCTTTAAATCTAACCTCTAGAGTTTCTCTATTATAACGCTTACCGTGACAATCCTCACATGGAACAAACACATCTGGCAAAAAGTTCATTTCAATTGTCTTGTATCCATTTCCCCCACACGTTTCGCAACGCCCTCCTTTTATGTTAAAGGAAAACCTACCAGGCTTATAGCCTCTGATTTTGGCTTCGGGGAGGCTTACAAATAAGTTTCTAATATCTGAGAATATTCCTGTATAGGTAGCCGGATTAGAACGAGGCGTCCGCCCAATGGGAGATTGGTCTACACTGATCACTTTATCCACAAATTCCATTCCTTTGAAAGACTTATATGGAAGAGGATCTGCCAATGACCTGAAAAAGTGTTGGCTAAGTATTGGTAACAAAGTCCCATTAAGCAAACTCGATTTACCACTACCCGATACTCCGGTAACACAAGTGAGTGTTCCCAAAGGTATTTTTATATCTACTGATTTGAGATTATTACCTGTTGCACCTTTTAATTCAATAGAATGTCCGTTTCCTTTTTTCCTTTTCTTAGGTACTTCTATCATTTTACGTTCATTCAGATAGTCTGAAGTCATCGTATCAGCTTTTAGCATTTCTTGTGGAGTTCCTGCAAAAACGACTTCGCCCCCTCTTCGACCTGCAAAAGGTCCCATATCAATAATGTAATCCGCTTCGAGCATCATATCTTTATCATGCTCTACTACAACTACTGAGTTGCCCGAATCACGTAATTTCTTCAATGATTTAATCAGTCTCACATTATCTCTTTGATGAAGACCAATACTAGGCTCATCAAGAATATAAAGTACATTTACAAGCTGCGACCCAATTTGAGTGGCCAATCGTATACGCTGGCTTTCGCCTCCCGACAAGGAAGCAGATGCTCTATTAAGAGACAAATAGCTCAATCCAACATCCAACAAGAAAGTCAATCGCGAAAGAATTTCTTTTTTGATCTCTTCTGCTATAAATCTTTGCTTTTCCGAGATATGCTCATCCATGGTCTGTATCCAATCATAAAGTTCTTGGATATCCATAACCGACAATTCGGCAATATTTCTCTCATTGATCTTATAATGCAGAGCTTCTATATTGAGACGTTGCCCTTTACAATCAGGACAAGTGGTAGTCTTTATAAATTGGTTTGCCCATTTCTGAGCCGTTGCAGAAGCTTCACTCTCCTGTTGCATATTAATGTATTTTGCAACACCTTCGAATGTAACGCTATAAGTAGAACCTCCCAGAGTCTCGTTTTTTATTTCGAGTTTCTCATCCGTTCCAAACATTATTTCGTCTAAAGCCTCCGCAGGAATATTTTTGATAGGCGTTTTTATCGTTACACCATATTTTTCACAAATAGCTTCGATCTGCCAGAAAAATAAAGAGTTTTTATACTTACCCAAAGGAGCTATACCTCCGGCATGTATACTTTGGTCGGGTTTCGGCACAATCTTATCCATATCGATCTGATTGACAACTCCCAAACCTTTACATTTAGGACATGCGCCAAAAGGAGAATTGAACGAAAAATTATGTGGAGCAGGTTCTCCATAAGATAAACCCGAACTAGGGCACATCAACTGGCTACTATAATGACGAACTTCTCCCGACTCAACATCCTGAATCATGATTAACCCCTCACCTTGCTTCATAGCAACTCTAACACTGTTCTTTAATTGATCAGCAAATTTATTAGAGACAGCCATCTTATCTACAAGAATTTCAATACTGTGATTCTTGTAACGGTCAACACGCATTCCCGGTAGAATCTCACGGATTTCGCCATCAATACGTACATTTAAATAGCCCTTCTTTCTGATTTGTTCGAAAAGTTCTTTATAATGTCCTTTACGATTTCTTACAACAGGGGCTAAGATGTATATTTTCTTACCCAGATAACGAGTTAAGATAAGCTCGAGTATCTGATCTTCAGTATACTTTACCATTTTTTCGCCCGTCAGGTACGAATACGCATCTCCGGCTCTTGCATACAAAAGTCGTAAGAAGTCATATATTTCGGTCGTTGTTCCAACCGTAGAACGTGGGTTACGATTCGTTGTTTTTTGTTCAATCGAGATAACCGGACTCAACCCCGTTATCTTATCCACATCGGGACGCTCCATTCCGCCAAGGAAGTTGCGGGCATATGCCGAAAATGTTTCTATATAACGTCGTTGTCCTTCTGCAAATATTGTATCGAAAGCTAGGGATGATTTTCCGCTGCCACTCAATCCAGTAATAACGACTAGCGAATTACGGGGAATATCAACATCAATATTTTTTAGATTATGTACACGTGCACCGTATACAGATATTAATTCAGTTTCTTCAACTTTCTGATCCATTATTTTATCCTAAACGCTCCTTTTAAGGTCACCTGACCTATTTGTTATTAAAAAATTGCAGGGCAAATGATTATTTGCCCAATAAATTATAATATGAAAGTTTCTCACCTTCCCAGAAATAATACATCAAAGGTATTTTATCTAATATAAAATACCTTTTGAACATTATTCTGTAATCCATCTTTTATCATACACTTTTACTTTTTCGCCCCTTTTGTAGTAAAGCGATTCGCTATCGGGTATAAGAATGGTATATGTGCTTGGCTTTTTAGCCGTGATAGTCAATTTTCGGTCTCGTAGCCAAGAGTTGAAATCTTTTAGTTGTGCATAAGTTACCCCATTGTCTTTTGCAAAAGAAGCTAAGTCGGGTATACTTTCCGAAACTTCAACCGATTTAAATTTAATTGGTTTGTAAAGATGCTCAGCAGATATTACATAACCATATTTATATGGATTTTCGAAAATACATTTGATAGCCAACATTCTGAAATAGTAACGAGAAGTCTCTTCTACCAACCATAAATCTACACTATCCTCCGCTTGTTGTTTATCTAGCTCTCCACTAATACGTCCCATACCTGCATTATATGACATGGCAACACTCGACCAGTTTCCATATTTCCGATAAGCACTATTCAGATACTTACATGCTGCTAATGTAGATTTTTCAATAGAGTATCGTTCGTCTACCTCGCTAGATACTTCCAATCCAAATTGAGTTCCCGTAGCAGGCATTAACTGCCACAAGCCTGATGCTTTAGCAGATGATACGGCTCTAGGATCGAGTGAACTTTCTATTACAGCCAAATACCTAAAATCTTCGGGTATACCGTTCTCTTTCAAGATTGGATCTATAATAGGGAATATACGATTAGCTCTTTTTATAAGTAGAAGTGTAGTAGAATGCAAATATGCGAAACTATTTATTTCGCGATCGAAACGTTCATGAAGATCATAGCGATCTAATTTTAATTTCTCCCCGGCAAAACTTACCTCCTCAGGAATATCTATGGATGTTGTCATAGCCAGCACTTTAGGATTCTTACGCTCCTCTAGTGTCGCTTCAGAAGTTGACAGAAGAATAACTCCTAACGAACATACACAGATAGCGGAGATTGCCAGTATTATATATTTCTTCATTATAAATTTCCTTTAGATTATATTTTCGATGTAAAGTTAGGGAAATTATTACTTTCGGTTTCCCAAAAAATCCTAATTTAAGGTTTAAAACCTTTTTTACTTTTAAGTTAAGTGTGACTATAATTGTAAGTTCAGATTTTAAAATGTGTCATTAAAATTGAACTTCTATTTGTATCCTTTTATTTATGTACTCGTTCCGATTTTTCAGCAGTTTCAACAGGCTGATTTAACAACTCCTGCAATTTCTCAGGGGTTATATTAGGATATATGTGTCCTCTGCTCATGAATGAGATTTTACCCCTTTCTTCCGAAACGGTTATTACCTGCGCATCAGTTTCCTGACTTATACCCAATCCTGCTCTATGTCTAAGACCAAACTGTTTGGGTAAATTAGGATTTTGAGATACTGGAAGTATGCATCCTGCAGCCTTTATTTTTCCTTTGGAAATAATCATAGCTCCATCGTGAAGTGGACTATTCTTGAAAAAGATATTCTCTATTAAACGTGTGCTTATATCAGCATTTATATATTCTCCGGTTTGCTCGTAAAGCCCCAATGACATTTCTTGTTCTATAACAATAAGAGCCCCCGTATAAGATTTCGACATATTCATACATGCCAAAACAATTGGAGTCACAAAAGCATTGCTTCCTGTATCTTTACTTTTTCCTCCGAAGAGTTTCACCAATGATCTGAATACACTATTAGCACCCAAAGTCATAAGGAACCGCCGAATTTCGTCCTGAAAGAGGATAATTATAACGAACATCCCGATGCTTACAAACTTATTGAGAATAGCTCCCATAAGTCTCATTTGCAGCACATGGGCTATAAGAATCCAAAGTATAATAAATGCAATGATACCCTTAAAGATAGTGGTAGTTCCCGATTTTTTGACAAGATTATACAACTGATACATAACGAATGCAACCAGCAGAATATCTATAATGTCTTTTATTCCGAAATTTTCCAATGCTAAGTAACGTTAAATATTTATTGTCATATTTTGATAATTACAACAATTTTAGGTATTGCTCTAGCCAATATAATAAATAAGATTGAAACCTAATCTTTCAATTGTTCAACTATCTTAATAGCCTCACAAGCTTCCTTTACGTCATGTACCCGTAAGATATTAGCCCCATTCATTAAAGCATATGTATTCAGTACAGATGTACCATTAAGAGCCTGAGAAGATGAGACTTCAAGGAACTTGGTTATCATCGTTTTCCTAGATATGCCTACAAGCAAAGGTAATTCAAAATTTTCAAAGAAATTCAAATGACGCATCAATTCGTAATTTTGAGGGACGTCTTTTGAGAATCCAAAACCGGGATCGAGTATAATATCATTCACCCCTAACCGATGCAAATGGGCTACTTTTTCTGAGAAATAATAAGCAATATCAGGAACTAAATCGTTGTATTTATTCAATTGTTGCATTGTTTGAGGAGTTCCCCGCATATGCATCAAAATATAGGGTACTTGAAGGTCAGCAACAGTTTGAAACATTTGAGAATCGAGCTCACCGCCTGAAATATCATTAACAATTGCCACATTATAATCTTTCACACAGATTCTGGCAACATCTGCATAAAAAGTATCTACAGACAAAACAACTTCGGGAAACTCTTTATTGATCGCAGACAAAGCTGGTGATAGACGGTCTATCTCTTCTTCTGAAGTGAGAAATTGAGATGAAGGGCGCGTAGATTGCGCACCTATATCAACCATTGTACCCCCTTGAAGAAGTATCTCCTCTACCCTCTTTAATATGTCAGCCACATTTTGTTTGCGACTTCTTTCATAAAAAGAATCAGGAGTAA
Source organism: Dysgonomonas sp. HGC4 (assembly GCF_001261715.1). GTDB lineage: Bacteria > Bacteroidota > Bacteroidia > Bacteroidales > Dysgonomonadaceae > Dysgonomonas_A. Next base: position 26,765 of record NZ_CVRU01000005.1, read on the forward strand.
TATTAAGTATCCCCATCACAACAGGAGTGGATAGATCCAGTAATTCGCCCTTAATATTTATCGTTTTTCCCATATCTTAAGATCTCTGACCTATTTTCTTATTTGGTATGCAACAGCGATAGACTGTTATAATCAGAAAGCATATCATTAAATACTTTCATTTACTTAATTAACACAGACTTTTATTTTTCCAGATCGATTATACTTTCCTCTAAAACTGTAAGATTCTCAATACTATCGTCATGTACTAAATAAGTATTTTCTACACCTACTGCCCCTACATTTGGAATTACAAATTTGGGTTCAAGTGCAAAAACAGTATTGCTTACAAAAACTTCTTTCGAACGAGGTGTAAGTACAGGAGGTTCATTTATTTCGAGACCAACTCCATGTCCTACAAACTTAGCTTGTAGCTTTGTCCCCATAAAATAAGCTTCGAGATCGTTCTTTTTCACCAGATCCATTGCTGTATTATAGAGGTCGGCACAAGCTGTTCCTTGTTTAGTATTCTGCTTGATAATTTCATGTATCTCTCTCGAAACTTCATGTGCTTTATAAGCCAAATCCGAAAGTTTTCCCACAGAAAAAACACGAGTCATATCTGTCATCCAAGCACCATAGTTGCCAGCCATATCTACCATAATTGCATTACCTTGCTTTATGGCTTCACCACAAGCGCCAAGGGGAAGTATGGGGTTTCCACCCTTTCCACCTAAAGCAAAATCAAATGGAGATGGACTTTCAGCATTTTCACCCACTAGTAAACTTCCCATATATATATCCATGTTAGCACCGTAACTTCTGAATATACCTAAAGAACCATGTTTACGCATAAGATGTTCGATTTCGAATTGTAATTCGAGGTCGGTCATTCCTTTTTTATATAGGCGAGGTATTTGCTTGTAAACTTCAACATGCTTTTTAGCACATTCTCTTACTTGAGATATTTCGAACTCCGATTTTACGGAACGTAATTGACGTAGCAATACCGAAGCATTTACGGTTTCAGTAATTTGAAGAGAAGAAATCAGTCGGCTACATTCTGTAAAAGATAGCGTATCAACTTCCAATAATACTTTCTTGGGTAAAGTAAGTCCGTGTTTTTCTAATTCTTCTACAATTTGTTCTGGTTTGCGAATAAATATTGCATTTTCTAAAACCGCCTCAGTAGTTCTTTTTAGAAAATGGAATGCTTCTCCCTCAGCAGGCAAATAGAAATATCCATTATAGATAGATCCGGCTACGTAAAATACATTAACCCCTGTTGTCAGGATACAAGCATCTACTCCACTTTTTTGCATTTCGTTTTGAAGGCGTTCTTTACGTGATTGCAAATCGTTGAATAAAGATGTATTGAAATCCATAATTTTATATTTTAAGGTCTCAGACCTTTTATTATTCTTATTTAAAAGCTAGAACTACCCGAAACAACAATTATGCTTTACAGGTATAAGCCTTTTTCAATGATATACTTATGTACATTTTCGGGTAAAAATGCATGCATATTTTTACCTTTAATCAAAGCCTCTCTTATAAAGGTAGATGAGATTTCTATAACGGGAGAATTAAGAGCTTCAACTCTATCCTTCAATTTCTTAGAGATAGAAATACGATAACCAAATCGAGGGTATACATATATTCTATATTGCTCTAATATCTCTTCAAAATCCCTCCATCTATCAAATGCTTCCCAATTGTCAGCTCCAATAATCAGGGCGAATGTATTTTCGGGATAAACTTCGCTCAAAGCCTCCAAAGTATGTATAGTATAGGATGGTTTTGGCAAAGAGAACTCAAAATCAGAAGCTTTCAATTTAGGATATTCCGCCAATGCCAGTTTTGTCATCTCGAAACGAGTATTCTCATCTAACAAAATAGTATCCTCTTTCAGTGGATTTTGTGGTGTCACCAAAAACCAAACTTCATCTATATCCGTAAATTCGGTGATGAAGTTAGCTAACACCATATGTCCGATATGAATCGGATTAAATGACCCTGAGAAAATACCGACTTTCATTGTTCCAAAAATTTAGAGACTACAGACAAAGCCTCTGCTTTAGCAACTTCCAGGTCTTCGTTATGAATAACCACATCAAATTGAGGAGCAAATGTCATCTCAAATTCGGCTTTCTCTATTCTATCCTTTATTACTTCGGGGCTATCTGTACCTCTTTTTTCTAATCTATCCTTAAGTTCGTCAATCGATGGTGGTTCAACAAATACAGACAATGCTTTGTCGCCATAATACTTTTTAATATTACAACCTCCAACTACATCTACATCAAAAACTACATTGCCGCCATTATTCATAATGCGTTCAACTTCTGATTTTAATGTACCATAATACCTATCAGAGTAAACCTCTTCGTATTCCAGAAATTCATTATTTTTTATCTTCTCTCTAAATTCATCCGGAGATAGAAAATAGTACTCTACCCCATGTTGTTCGGTCCCCCGTGGAGGACGACTTGTAGCCGAAATAGAAAAAGAAAGATTCAGATTCTGCTGTAATAAATAATTTACTATTGTCGATTTTCCTGCGCCCGAAGGTGCCGAGAAGATAAGAAGTTTACCCATTAAAATTTACACTAAGGTTTTAGACCTATTTATTATTTTGGCAAGTATAAATACAACTTATAGCGATTACCGAGATAACATTGTATATATACTTGCCCTTACTTTTACAATTTCGCAACTACATCTAAAAATTTAGAGCACGTTAAGCACCTGCTCTTTAATCTGCTCTAATTCATCCTTCATCTGAACAACTATTTGCTGCATCTGAACATGATTTGCTTTAGAACCTGTTGTGTTTATTTCACGCCCCATCTCCTGAGTAATAAATCCTAGTTTTTTACCTTGTCCCGAAGTATCGTTCAATGTTTCAAGGAAATATTTAAGGTGATTTCTTAAGCGTACTTTTTCCTCATTAATATCAAGTTTTTCAATATAATAAATCATTTCTTGCTCGAAACGATTTTTATCATAGTCAAAATTCTCAATTTTTTGAAGGGCTTCGATGATTCGGTTTTTTACCTTTTCAACTCTCTCCGCTTCAAAAGGTTCTATATCTGTCATAAGAGTACTGATATTAGTAACCTTCTGAATGAATAAATCTTCCAACATTTTACCTTCTTGTTTTCTAAATTCTACAAGTTGATCTAATGCTTTATTTATAGTTTCAGATACCACTTTCCATTCTTCTTCGTCAGCTTCCTGAGCTTCATATTTCAGCACATCAGGCAGTCTCAATAATACTTGAAACCAATCTGCAGGGACAGCTACTCCTAGCTTTTCAGAAGAATTTTTTATCTGGTTATAATATGCTTCAAGTACATTTTGATTAATTTGCGATGTAGTTTCTTTACTTGTGTTTTCAATATAAATAGCAAAATCAACTTTACCTCGCTCAAGGCGACGTGCTATCAGGCTACGCACATTCAACTCTTGCTCTTTATAAACACTTGGAATACGCACAGACAAGTCTAGTTGTTTACTATTCAAAGATTTAACCTCAACAGTAATTTTCTTATTTGATAATTCGGCTGTTGCTTTGCCAAATCCTGTCATCGATTGTATCATATAATTTGTTTTATTTTTTACAAAAGTAACTTTTTTAGACGAAACTATGGTCAAAATTCACTCTTCAAATATATTCCTCAGCGCTTTATTTCGTCCAAGCGACTACCTTTCTCATGTAGATACTTGCCATACTTGGGCTCGCCTACCATTTGCTTTCCATAAATACCTGTATGTCCAGATATTAAATAAGAAACAACACATGCAATTGCAGCATATACGCCACACCCGCCACCAAACAACTCGATAGCCATTATAGAGCAAGCAATAGGCGTGTTAGTAGCTCCGGCAAAAATCGCTACAAATCCTATTCCCGCCAACAGATCCATAGGTAGTGGAATAAATAATGAGAGTGCATTTCCCAATGCAGCACCTATAAAAAACAGGGGGGTAACCTCACCACCTTTAAAACCTGCGGCAAGGGTTACTATTGTAAATGCTATTTTCAGGAGAAAAGCATAAGGCTCCAATTGATTATCGAACGAATCTACAATAATAGGAATGCCTAACCCGATATAATCGGTAGTATCAATTGCCCAAACAGCAATAATTACAATTATACCACCAATAAAAGGTCGAAGAGGCGGATATTTTATTTTTGTTTTAAAAACATTCGTCACATAATGAATTCCTTTACTGAAAAGGACAGCACAAAGTCCGAATGCAATACCTGCAAGAATTGTGTACAATAAATTGAGAGGGGAAATATCCGGAACAAAAGAAATTGTATAATGCGTATGCTCTGCCTGCCAAGCCTTCGTTACCCAATCAGCAATAACCGAAGCCAAAAGAGCAGGAAGCAGCGCATTATACCTTAATCTGCCTATTAAATAAAATTCAAGACCAAAGATTGCACCGGCAAAAGGTGTTCCAAAGACAGAACCAAATCCGGCAGCAGTAGCTGCAACAAGCAAAATACGGCTATCTTGGGCTGTTAACCGAAAAGGCTTACGAAACACATCTGCAATAGCCCCTGCCATCTGAATAGCTGTACCTTCGCGTCCGGCAGAACCTCCAAACAAGTGAGTGACTACCGTTCCCAAAAAGACTAAAGGAGCCATTCGAAAAGGAATTCTCTTTTCGGGCTTGTGAATGGTGTCAATCAATAGATTATTTCCAGCATTGGCTTCTTTACCATAATAGTGGTAAAGCAACCCAATAATCAGACCTGCTATCGGGAGCAATGATATAATCCAGATATGTGATTCTCTATAATTGGTTACGAAGTCCAAAGAGTGTAAAAACAGAGCCGAAGCCGATCCAATACAGACACCGATAATCGCAGTAATCAATATCCATTTAAGAATATATAATATCGCAGGAAAATTTCTAAGGAGTAGTAGAAATCGAATTCTGATTTTTCGCACAGAAAATGGGTTTGTTTCTTTATTTAATAGCTTCATACCTTATAAATTAAATATATTAATATCTAATAATAAGGCGTCATCAGCTTGTTCAAGGCGGTTGGTTAAGGAAGACACCATTTCCCGAGTATTTATCACACCACAAATATAATTGCTTTATATTAAAAAATAAAAAAAGGACTCATTAAAATAGCAGTTTTTTTGTTGCAGGATTTACAACTCTTACATACTTTTGAGCCCGAATTAAAAACGGCTTATTCATGAAATCAAAATATACTTCTTTACTCAGATTCGAGACTATTATTATAATATTCATCCTTGTTGCTTTTTCTCTTACTTGGATTAGTTGGGGCAAACTTATCGTTACAGGTTGGGATCTACCTTCACTCTATAAAAAGACTACTAAAATATCGAATACGATAATGTTCTTCTCAAAAAAAGACTCACCACATCTGGCGTATGTCTTTTATATTGTACCGTTACTAGGTTTACTATCGGCAACATTCCTATTTAAAATAAAATATCGTACAGCCAATTTCATTTTGCTCTTCACCTCAGCTTTGGGGATATTTGTTTCTCTATATATGTATGTTTACTTCATCAGCTCCAAGATGTTTAAACTAAAAAATGCAGGAGGTGGCATACATCTTTTACTTTTTGTTAGTATTATTGGATTAATATGGTCTTTTATTTACTGTTCTAGGAAAAAGAAGGGTGTTAGCGAGAACATATCTCCCGAAACTATCGGAGAACCCGACAGCCTACTTTCTGAAAAAGAGATCAACTGAATCCATTTAACACAGTCGAAAGGACAAAAGCAAGAGTCTTTTTTTTGTTTTTTTCGCATTCTTTCGTGCCGGAAGTCTAAAGTATTTTCATATTTTTGGGATTACAGCTACTTATCACAATTTAAGGCTAATAATCTTTAACCAATTAAAAATACTATTCGTAACGCCATGAAAGAATTAAAAATGTTTATCGATGGTAAATTCATCGAAAATACTTCCGGAAAATGGATTGATGTCCTAAACCCCTCAACAGAAGAAGTTATCGCTCGTATGCCTGATGGCACATTGGATGATACAAAAAAAGCAATTGATGCAGCAGATGCAGCTCAAGACCAATGGGAAAAAATTCCTGCTGTTGAAAGAGCCAGTTACCTACTTAAAATTGCTGCCGGCATCCGCAAAAGAGAAAAAGAAATAACAGATATTATTGTACAAGAAGGTGGTAAAACTCAAGGCTTAGCCAATGTAGAAACATTATTTACTGCCGACTACCTCGAATATATGGCAGGATGGGCTCACCGCTATGAAGGTGAAATTATTCAAAGCGATCGCCCTAACGAAAATATATTCTTATTCAAAAAAGCAATTGGAGTAACAACAGGTATTTTACCTTGGAATTTCCCATTTTTCCTCATTGCACGTAAAGCTGCTCCTGCACTTGTTACCGGAAATACAATAGTTGTAAAACCAAGTCAATTAACACCTATCAATGCATATATCTTTGCGCAGATAGTAGAGGAAGCCGGGGTACCAAAAGGTGTTTTCAATTTGGTGAATGGACGAGGTTCTGTAATAGGTCACGAATTGGCAGCTAACCCTAAAGTAGGAATGGTAAGTCTTACAGGTAGTGTATCTGCGGGACAACAAACGATGACTGCTGCCGCACCCAATATTACAAAAGTATCTCTCGAGTTAGGAGGAAAAGCTCCTGCAATTGTAATGGACGATGCCGATCTTGATTTAGCAGTTAAAGCAATTATAGCTTCGAGAGTCATCAATACTGGACAAGTTTGCAATTGTGCTGAACGTGTTTATGTACACAAAAACGTGAAGGAAGCATTCATGACTAAGCTAGTTGCAGGAATGAAAGCCGTAAAAGTGGGAGACCCGAATAAGATTCAAGACCTAGATATGGGTCCATTAGTAGAAGCCAATGCTTTAAAATCGGTTCAGGAGAAAGTAGATAAAGCAATCAAACAAGGTGCTAAATTAGTTTGTGGAGGTAAACGCATAGGCGACAAAGGATATTTCTTTGAGCCAACAGTACTTGACGGAGTTACCAATAAAATGGATATTATTCAAGAAGAAACATTTGGGCCTGTACTTCCGATTGTTGAATTCTCCGACATTAATGATGCTATCGCTTGGGCAAATGACTCAGAGTTCGGTCTAACCTCTTCGGTTTATACTCAAAACTTAGATACTGCATTTAAACTCGTAAGAACTCTTAAATTCGGCGAAACATACATCAACCGCGAAAACTTCGAAGCAATGCAAGGGTTTCACGCAGGATGCCGAAAATCGGGCATTGGTGGTGCTGACGGCAAACACGGTTTAGAAGAATACTTAAGGACTCATGTTGTTTACCTTGAAACTAAAGGATAATAAGGGACGAATAAAAAACATGAATAAGATAAGTTTAAAATTAGTTTATACAATAAAAAGACTCGGGGTAATTACTCCGAGTCTTTTTATTTTTTGATATAATTGAGATATTACATTTCTAAATCGATATCAAACAATTCATGCCAAGGCAATCCATGTATATTCAATTGTTCCATGAATGGATCAGGATTAAATTCTTCTACATTAAATACTCCCGGTTTGCGCCAAATGCCTTTAAAGAACATCATTGCTCCAATCATTGCAGGTACACCTGTTGTATAGCTCACACCTTGCATACCTGTTTCTCTGAATGCAGCTTCATGCGAGCAGTTGTTATATATATAATAGGTGCGTTCTTTTCCGTCCTTTATACCTGTGATACGACAACCTATAGATGTTTCGCCAGTATAGTTTTCTCCAAGCTCTCCCGGATCAGGTAATACAGCTTTCAAGAACTGAATAGGAACAATTTCAACACCATTATATATAATAGGGTCAATACGAGCCATTCCTATATTCTGAATTACACGTAAGTGAGTCAAATACTCTTGTCCGAAAGTCATCCAAAAACGAGCACGTTTCAAAGTAGGGAAGTTTTTCACCAACGATTCTAATTCTTCGTGGTAAATCACATACGACTCTTTTGCACCGATATTTGGATAATTCAATGGTTTATGAATTTCGTGTGGCTCAGTCTCCACCCATTCTCCATTTTCCCAATATTTTCCTTTTTGAGTAACCTCACGAATATTGATTTCCGGATTAAAGTTAGTTGCAAAAGCCTTTCCGTGATCCCCAGCATTACAGTCTACAATATCTAATGTATGTAGCTCATCAAAATGATGTTTTGCTGCATAAGCAGTAAAAACACTTGTTACTCCCGGATCGAATCCACAACCTAAAATTGCAGTTAAACCAGCTTCTTTAAATTTATCTTGATAAGCCCACTGCCAGCTATATTCGTATTTAGCTTCATCTTTAGGCTCATAATTGGCTGTATCTAAATAATTAACTCTACATGCCAAACAAGCATCCATAATAGTCAAATCCTGATATGGAAGGGCTACATTTATTACCAACTCGGGTTTAAACGAATTGAATAATCTGATCAAATCCTCTACATTATCAGCATCCACCTGAGCTGTTTGAATTTTACCACCCCCAATAGTTTGGGCAATAGCATCACATTTCGACTTGGTGCGGCTAGCAAGCATTACTTCTGTAAATACTTCCGGATTTTGAGCGACCTTGTGCACCACTACAGTGCCCACACCACCTGCTCCAATAATTAAGACTCTACCCATTTTATAAATTGTATTAAAAGCATATTGTTAATTTATACTTAAAAAATAGTAAGTACACTTATTTTTCCCACAAAAATAAAACTTAAAAATGAAATATTGGCTATATTTGCTTCAACAATCATCGCAAACAGATAGTAATAATATAATATTTCGCCCCTTACGGAAATAACATTATTGCAATGCACGGATAAAGGATGAAAGTTATTAAATACTGTTATTGATTGTAAAGACTCGTATTTCTTAAAGAAGAAATATTGGATAACCTGGAAAGCATAAAAATAATAAATTGTTGTTGCGTTTTACTGCGAACATCGCTTTTCTGACACACCCGTCAGCAAAGACCCTGCACAGTAAACTTATTGAAGAGAAAAAATAAAAAATATATAATTATGTCACAATTAGTAGGTCGTATATCTCAGGTCATAGGTCCAGTGGTGGATGTCTATTTTGAGCAAAAAGAAGGTTCAGCACCAAACTTACCCCAGATATATGAAGCATTACACGTTCAAAGACCCAACGGTAAAGTTTTAATTATTGAAGTGCAACAACATATTGGAGAAAACACTATTCGTGGTGTTGCAATGGATAGTACGGACGGTTTAAGACGAAATCTTGATGTTATTGCAACCGGTAAGGCTATAACTGTTCCAATTGGTAATCAAGTAAAGGGTCGCTTACTAAATGTGGTAGGAGAAGCTATTGACGGAATGGAAACTCTTGATAATTCAGGAGGGTTACCTATACATAGAGAACCACCTAAATTTGAAGATCTTATAACCTCTCGTGATGTACTATTTACAGGGATAAAGGTTATTGACTTATTAGCACCTTATGCAAAAGGGGGTAAAGTTGGTCTTTTTGGTGGAGCAGGAGTTGGTAAGACTGTATTAATTATGGAGCTTATCAATAATATTGCTAAAAAACACAACGGATATTCGGTATTTGCCGGAGTTGGAGAGCGTACTCGTGAAGGTAATGACTTACTACGAGAAATGATCGAATCGAACGTTGTTCGTTATGGTGACGAATTTAAGAAAAGTATGGAAGAAGGTCATTGGGATTTATCTAAAGTAGATCCTAAGGAACTTGAAAAATCACAAATATCGCTCGTGTTCGGACAGATGAACGAACCTCCTGGGGCACGTTCGTCAGTAGCTCTTTCGGGACTAACTGTTGCGGAATCGTTCCGTGATGCAGACCACGAAGATGGTGCACCAAAAGATATATTATTCTTTATTGATAATATCTTCCGTTTTACGCAAGCAGGTTCTGAGGTATCAGCACTATTAGGTCGTATGCCTTCAGCTGTGGGTTACCAACCTACCCTTTCTACAGAGATGGGAGCTATGCAAGAGCGTATTACTTCTACTAAGAACGGATCTATCACATCTGTTCAGGCAGTTTATGTGCCTGCGGATGACTTGACTGACCCTGCTCCTGCAACAACATTCTCTCACTTGGATGCAACAACAGTATTAAGTCGTAAGATTACCGAACTTGGTATTTATCCTGCAGTGGATCCTTTGGATTCAACATCACGCAGCTTAGATCCAAATGTGGTTGGACAAGATCATTATGATGTTGCACAGCGTGTAAAACAAATATTACAGAGAAATAAAGAACTTCAAGATATTATCTCCATATTAGGTATGGAAGAGCTTTCGGATGAAGACCGCCAAACAGTAAACAGAGCAAGACGTGTACAACGTTTCTTATCTCAACCATTTAACGTGGCTACTCAGTTTACAGGAGTTCCTGGAGTAATTGTAGATATTAAAGATACAATCAAAGGATTCCAAATGATACTTGACGGCGAGGTAGATAACCTACCCGAACAAGCATTCTTAAATGTAGGAACAATTGAAGAAGCTATTGAGAAAGGTAAAAAACTAATGGCTCAAGCTTCTAAAGGTTAATAACCTAAAGAGGTAGCAGACCTTGTTTATTGCTGTGACTGGGTGTAATAGCCAAAGGCAGTTTTAATTATAAAATACAGCAATAAACATTTAATGTTATTTATAAGCAATGAAAGAATTACAATTAAAGATAGTTTCACCCGAAAAGATGTTGTTTCAAGGAACAGTTTTATCCGTAAAACTACCGGGAACAGAGGGAGAGTTTAGCATATTACCCGATCATGCTCCACTTATATCTTCTTTGCATAAAGGTGAAATTTCATACGAAATAGAAAAAGGTTCACCTCTGAAAGTAGTCATCGAAAGTGGGTTCGTTGAAGTCAAAAAAAATATAGTTACCGTTTGCGTAGAATAATTTATGAATATATTCAAAACAAAACTAATTATATCTATAATTGCCTTCGGTCTCATAATCAGTGGTTGCATTGGAGTTGGTCTGTCCTATTTTTTGCCCACATTTGATTGGAATTGGTTTGTAGGTCTTGCCATATTTTATCTGATAATAGAATCATTGGTAGTATCTCTGGTCGAAAAATGTAGTCAGAAGAAAGATAAAAAACAGTTAGTGAACATGTATATGCTAACCAAAGTCATAAAAGTTATTACTTCACTGATCTTTGTTACTGTGTATGTGCTTACGGTGAAAGAAAACATCAAAGCTTTTGTAGCTGTTTTTATATTATTTTATTTATTATACCTGATCGCCGAAACATTCATCTTTATGAAGATAGAGAAGCGTATCAAAGAAAAAAATAGTAGCAATGAATAGCCGATTAAAATACATATTTGTACTGGTATGCTTATTTGTGATAGGAAGTACGTCTTCTTACGCATCGTCTGAGGAGCATTCTTTAGAAGGTGAAAAAAGCTTGAATGTTAAAGAATTAATTCTTGATCACCTTGCAGATTCTTACCAGTGGCATATTACAACTTGGGGAGATCATCAGATTGTCGTTTCACTTCCAGTCATAGTAAAAGGCGAAAACAGTGGATGGAATGTATTCTCATCAGCCAGATTCGATCATGGACACGCTGCATACAAAGGCTTCTACATTGCTCAAGAGGGCGACTATAAAGGGAAGATTGTAGAAAAGAATGCATCAGGTGAAGAAATAAGACCATGGGATATATCTATCACAAAAAATGCCTTTGCTTTAATTGTTTGCAGCATAATAACTCTTGTTCTTATAATGTCTGTTGCAGGATGGTATAAAAAGAATTCTACAGCAGAAAATCCTAAAGCCCCTAAAGGCTTTATAGGATTCATGGAAATGTTTATCATGAGTGTGAATGATGATATTATAAAACCATGTGTGGGCAAAAACTACAAGAAATTTGCACCTTATTTGTTGACAACTTTCTTTTTTATCTTCATCAATAATATAGCGGGGTTAATTCCAATTTTTCCTTTCGGGGCTACTGTAACAGGTAATATAGCAGTCACTTTTGTGTTAGCATTATTTACTCTGGTTATTGTAAATATCTTCGGGACTAAAGAGTATTGGAAAGAAATATTCTGGCCTGATGTACCAACATGGTTAAAGATTCCAATTCCTATCATGCCAGCTATTGAACTTGTGGGTGTATTCACAAAACCATTTGCATTAATGATTCGTCTTTTCGCAAATATTTTGGCAGGTCACTCCATCGTTTTAGGGTTGGTATGTCTGATCTTTGTTACGGTGAAACTTGGAACCGGAATCAATGCTTCAATGACTGTGGTGTCTGTAGTCTTGACAATATTTATCAGCTTTGTTGAAATCTTGGTAGCTTATATCCAAGCATACGTATTCACTATGTTATCAGCCGTATTTATAGGTCTAGCACAAGTGGAACCACATCACGCTAAAAAACACGATTAAGGTAATAGACCTTTTTAGAGTTTTGGAGAGTATATTAATAAGATAAAGAATCAATTACAAAATATAGAAATAAGTATATAAACATTACTTAGTATCAAAATAGAAAACAAATAATTAAATAACTAAAAGAATAAAATTATGTTACTATCAACTATTCTACAAGCAGCAGCTGAAGCTGGTGCAGGACTTACAGGTTTCGGTGCAGCTCTAGGAGCAGGTTTAGCAGCTATCGGTGCAGGTCTGGGTATCGGTAAAATTGGTGCTTCTGCAATGGAAGGTATTGCTCGTCAACCCGAAGCTAGTGGGGATATTCGTATGTCTATGATTATTGCAGCAGCCCTAATTGAAGGTGTGGCTCTATTTGCTGTAGTAGTTTGTGGATTTATCCTATAAATAATTAAATTAAAAAATTATGCTTTTACAACCTGAAGCCGGTCTTTTATTTTGGATGTTTCTATCTTTTGGGATTGTTTTTGCCGTATTGGCAAAATTCGGTTTTCCCATTATTACAAAGATGGTCGAGGATCGCAATGCGTACATCGAAAAATCTTTAGATGCAGCCAAAGAAGCCAATAAACAATTGGCTCATATAAAAGAACAAAGCGAAGCTATATTAGCTTCAGCCCGTGAAGAGCAGGTGAAAATCTTAAAAGATGCTGAAAGCACCAGAACACGTATAATCAACGAATCGAAAGAATTGGCTCGTGCCGAAGGATTGAAAGAATTGGAGGAACTTAGAAAGCAAATGAGACTCGAAAAAGAGGATGCAATAAAAGACATACGTCGCCAAGTTGCAGGCCTTTCGGTAGACATTGCTGAAAAAATAATCCGCAACAATCTGAATAGCAATACTGAGCAAATGGCTATGATAGACCGTTTGATTGACGAAAGTATGGTATCTAAATCTTAATATATTATGAATTCAGGAATGGTATCTATGCGTTATGCACGAGCTTTGTTTAGCTATGCTTTGGAAAATAAAGCGGAGGATATAATATTTTCAGAAATGAAGATTCTCTCCGAAACCTTAGCCAGTAGGCCACAACTTCGGGCAACACTAGATAATCCTGTACTGAGTACAAGGGAAAAACTGGAACTTATAAAACTTGCTGCCGGTGAAAAGGTGAGCGATGTATTTGTTCGGTTTATCCAATTGGTATTGCATCAGAGAAGAGAAAACCATCTGCAAACGATCAGTTTAGTATACTTAGATTTATACAGGAAATATAAGAATATAAGTGTCGGAAAATTAGTAACGGCATGTCCTGTCGATGATACTACTATAAATAAAATTAAGCAACTGGTTCAAGATAAAGAAGAGGGTACAATTGAGTTTGTAACCGAAGTGAATCCTAAACTAGGCGGTGGTTTTATTTTATATATTGGTACTTATAGACTTGATGCCAGTGTGGCTTCTCAATTGACTAGAATAAAGAGTCAATTGATGAGTAAGAATAAAAAAATTGCATAGTAACCTTATGTTGTAACAGGCTTTGGTTACAATGTCCACCAAAGCAATAAAATAGGTCTGAGACCTTAATACAAGGAAATAAATATGTCTGAAAATATAAAAGCTAGTGAGGTTTCTGATGTGTTGAAGATGCAGTTGGATGGGATTGACAACCGTATTCAATTAGACGAGGTAGGCGTTGTCCTTTCGGTAGGAGACGGAGTAGCTCGCATCTATGGTCTCAATAACGCAGAAGCCAATGAATTATTAGAGTTCGACAATGGAGTAAAAGCTGTTGTGATGAATCTCGAAGAAGATAATGTCGGAGCAGTATTACTTGGATCAAGTAGTCAGATTAAGGAAGGCTTCAACGTCAAAAGAACAGGCCTTATTGCTTCAATTAAAGTCGGTGACGGATTACTAGGTCGTGTTATTACACCACTAGGAGAACCTATCGATGGAAAAGGAGATATAACAGGTGAACTGTTGGAAATGCCTCTGGAACGTAAAGCTCCGGGAGTTATTTACCGTCAACCAGTAACTCAACCTTTACAAACCGGTCTTAAGGCTATTGATGCCATGATTCCAATTGGTAGAGGGCAACGTGAGTTAATTATTGGTGACCGTCAAACAGGGAAAACTGCAATTGCAATTGATGCTATTATTAGCCAAAAGGCAAATTACGATGCAGGAGATCCTGTATACTGTATTTATGTTGCAATTGGTCAGAAAGCTTCTTCTGTAGCCAACATTGTTGAAACTCTGAAAGAAAAAGGTGCATTAGAATATACAATTATCATTGCAGCAACAGCTGCCGAACCTGCTGCAATGCAGTATTTCGGAGCGTTCTCAGGAGCTGCGATTGGTGAATACTTTAGAGATACCGGTCGTCATGCTTTAGTGGTTTATGATGACTTGTCGAAACAAGCGGTTGCTTATCGTGAAGTTTCGTTGCTATTGAAAAGACCTCCGGGTCGTGAAGCATATCCGGGAGATATTTTCTATCTACACTCTCGTCTACTGGAACGTGCTGCTAAGATTATCGATCAGCAAGAGGTGGCCGAGCAAATGAATGATTTACCTGAAAGTTTGAAAGGCAGAGTAAAAGGTGGAGGTTCCCTAACAGCACTTCCAATTATCGAAACTCAAGCCGGTGACGTATCTGCATATATTCCGACTAACGTAATCTCTATTACCGATGGTCAGATATTTTTGGATATTGACCTCTTCAACTCAGGTTATCGTCCTGCAATTGACGTAGGTATTTCGGTTTCTCGTGTGGGTGGTAGTGCTCAAACTAAAGCTATGAAAAAAGTAGCGGGAACTTTGAAAATCGACCAAGCTCAGTATCGTGAACTTGAAGCATTTACTAAGTTTGGTGGAGATATGGATCCAATTACGGCATTGACCATAGATAAAGGACAAAAGAATGCTGCATTATTGGTTCAACCTCAATATTCTCCGGTACCTGTTGAAAAACAGATTGCTATATTATATTGCGGAACTAATGGTCTGTTGAATAATGTACCTGTAGATAAGGTTCACGAATTTGAGTCGGATTTCCTTCAAATATTGGAAATGCAATACAAAGAGACTGTATTGGACGTTCTTAGAAAAGGAGTTATAAATGAGAGCGTAACAGCTATCATCGAAAAGGTTGCCGAAGAAATTTCAGGCAAATACAAAAAATAATTGAGCTATGGCATCATTGAAGGAAGTAAAAGATAGGATAGATTCGGTAAAAAGCACGAAGAAAATAACTTCGGCCATGAAGATGATTGCAACAGCAAAGTTGCGAAAGTCTCAACAGGCAATAAACTCTTTTCTACCCTACTCTACCAAATTGAATGAGATTCTGACCAATCTTTTGGCTTCTGACAGCAGTATTGATTCTGTTTATGCACAAGAAAGAGAAATTAGGAAAATAGCCATTGTGGCTTTCTCTTCTAACTCTAGTTTGTGTGGAGGTTTCAATGCGAATGTTGTTAAAGAATTTTCTTCGGTCGCATCTCAATGTGCTAAGATAGTAGGAAAAGAAAATATCATAGTTTATCCTTTTGGAAAAAAGATTGCAGATTTTGCTAGAAAATCTAATTTAGCGATTGAAAGTAATTCTACATTTCAACAGATAACAGATAGGCCTGCTTTTCCTCCAATATTACAAATATCGAAGGAGCTTGTAGATAAGTTCTTATCTAAAGAGATAGATCAGATTATATTAGTTTATACACACTTCAAATCGATGGGCGTTCAACAAATTAAAAGTAATGTGTATCTGCCTTTTGATTTGAAAGGAGCTATAGAGAAAGCTAATCTTGACTCTGGGGCTTCAAACATCAATCAGACAACTGATTATATTTTAGAACCTGAGAAGGGAGAGCTTTTATCACATCTTATTCCAAAGGTATTAGCATCGAATCTGTTTGCGGCTTTATTAGACTCTAATGCTTCGGAAAATGCTGCACGTAGTCTTGCTATGCAGATTGCGACAGATAATGCTGAAGAATTAGTAGGTGATTTGACGATTGAGTATAATAAGAATCGTCAGGCAGCTATTACAAATCAGTTACTAGATATAATCGGCGGAGCATCTGCTTTGAGTAAATAAGGTCATAGCCTATTTATCACTTAGAAGTATTATGAACTGAAACAGTCCTCAAACAATAGAATAGAAAGAGTATTTGAAATTATCAAATGCTCTTTTCTTTTTTACTACAATGATTATTTGAAAAATTATAATTATGATTACCTTCGAATAATAAAGAATGTAATTACTTAATTATATAACTTAACACCCCTACATAGCAGGATGAAAAATCTTCTCATATATTTTATCATACTTAGTACATCCTTGGTATCTTGTACAAAAAAGACTGATCCTCCAACAAATTTGCAATGCGAATATTTAGAAAAACCTTTAGGCATAGATTGTACTTCTCCTCGCTTGAGTTGGAGAGTAGCACAAACAGAACTTGCACAGAGTGCCTATCAAATAATGGTTAGTACTGATTCTCTAAAGCTTTCCAACAACAAAGCTGAAATATGGGATTCGGGCAAAATTGATTCAGACAGTTGTCTGGTTGCTTACAAAGGTCAGACGTTAAATCCATTTACTAAATATTATTGGAGAGTAACTACATGGAATGGGAAGGCTAATCAATCTAACCCTTCGGATATTACCTCTTTTGAAACGGGATTGATGACCTCTAAAAACTGGCAGGGAAAATGGATATCTGATGGACAAGATGTAGATTATAAACCAACTTTCTATTTCAGGAAAGATACAAATATTAGTAAGGATAAAGTAGTCAAATCGGCAAGAGCTTATATAACAGCAGCTGGATTATACGAGCTCTCTGTAAACGGACTTAAGGCGGGCGATCGCATGTTAGATCCTATGTACACCCGATTCGATAAACGAAATTTGTATTCAACTCTTGATATAACTTCATTATTACAGGCAGGAGACAACACTTTTGGTGTTATACTCGGTAATGGATGGTACAATCATCAGTCAACAGCTGTATGGGATTTTGATAAAGCTCATTGGCGTAACCGACCTCGCTTCCTTGTTAATATAAGAATTAACTATGAAGATGGAACGACCGACACAATTGCGTCTGATAGTACTTGGAGAATTCATGAGAGCCCTATTATATTTAATAGTATTTATACAGCAGAACACTACGATGCTCGTAAAGAAATAGAGGATTGGAATATGCCCAGTCTGAATACTACTGACTGGCAAACTGCAGTTGTTGTAGACGCTCCTTCAAAACTGATTACAAGCCAACAATTACATCCAATACGTGTAACTGAACGATTAGAACCAATCAAAGTAGATAAAAGGAATGACACTTGCTATGTCTTTAGTTTTGCTAAAAATATTGCAGGAGTTATAGAGATACGTGTTCAAGGAGATAAGGACACAGAGATACGTATAAGACACACTGAACGTCTCTATCCTGATGGAAGAGCTGATATGTCTAATATAGATGTTCATTATCGCCCAACTGATGATAGTGATCCTTTCCAAACAGATATCTTTATTTTAAAAGGAGGAGGAATTAAAGAAACATTCTCACCCAAATTCAACTATAAAGGTTTTCAGTATGTAGAAGTTACCTCTTCAAAACCAATAGACTTGAATAAAGAAAGCATAACGGCTTTAGAAATGCACAGTGATGTTCCCCAGATAGGGAGTATTAAATCATCGAACCCTACTTTGAATAAAATATGGGAAGCCACTAACAACTCATATTTGTCGAATTTATTTGGCTATCCGACTGATTGTCCTCAGCGAGAAAAAAACGGATGGACAGGCGATTCTCACATTGCCATAGAAACAGGCTTATATAGTTTTGATGCCATCACTATTTATGAGAAATGGATGAATGATTTCAAAGATGAACAAAAGTCAAATGGAGTATTACCAAGTATAGTGCCGACTCATGGTTGGGGATACGACTGGGGAAATGGTCCTGACTGGACTAGCGCTGTAGGCATCATTCCTTGGCAAATATATCTATTCTATGGTGATAGTCGCTTACTTCACAAAATGTATGGCAACATCAAGTTATATGTAGATCATATAGCATCTATCAGTCCTCATGGAACTACTGATTGGGGGCTCGGTGATTGGGTTCCTGTAAAAACAATTAGTAATAAGGAACTGACGTCATCTCTGTACTATTATAAGGATGTAACAATACTAGCCAATGCTGCTAAGATATTCGGAAAGAAACGAGACCATGAGCATTACACACGTTTGGCTCATAAGATACGCAATGCTATAAATAAGAAGTTCTTGAATACCAAAACCGGTATATATTGTTCGGGATCACAAACCGAACTAGCTGCACCTCTCTATTTTGGAATAGTTCCAGAGAAGCTCAAGTCGAAAGTTGCAGCCAATCTTTACAAAAAAGTAGAAGAAGATAATTTTCACATTGATACCGGTATTTTAGGAGCTAAAGCTTTATTAAATGCTCTCTCTGAAAATGGGTACGCAGAAGCAGCGTATACTATTGCATCACAAGAAACATATCCTTCATGGGGTTGGTGGATTGTAAACGGAGCAACTACATTATACGAAAATTGGAACATAGATGCAGAAAATGACATTTCTATGAATCATATTATGTTCGGCGATATCAATGCTTGGATGTACAGAGCTCTTGGAGGTTTATTCCCGGATGAGAATAAGGCAGGATTTAAACACATACAACTTCGCCCTAATTTTGTAAAGGCACTCAATCAATTCGAGGCAAAGCATACTTCTCCCTATGGCGAAATTGTATCATCGTGGAAACGTACAGATAAACAGATACTTTATCATCTGGTAATTCCTGCTAACAGTTCAGCCACATTATATCTTCCAGAGAATATAGAAGGAGAAAAAACAATACAACTCTCTGCCGGAGTTTATGACCTTGAATTGAGAGAGATCAAAAAATAAAACATCAAGCTATACTTCAAAAGAAAAAGCCGAGACTCCTTTAGGAATCTCGGCTTTTTAATATCTATAAGATACTTAATTTAATTAAGCATTAACTTTAGCCATTCTAGCAACTAGTTCAAGAACTTTGTTTGAATAACCCCACTCATTGTCATACCAGCTAACAACTTTCACAAATGTTGGGCTCAATTGGATACCAGCTTTTGCATCGAAAATTGAAGTACGAGCATCACCGATAAAGTCAGAAGAAACAACTTCTTCGTCAGTATATCCAAGGATACCTTTCAATTCGCCATCAGCAGCAGATTTCATTGCAGCACAGATTTCAGCATAAGTAGCTTCTTTAGCTAAGCGAGCAGTTAAGTCAACAACTGAAACGTCCAAAGTTGGAACACGGAATGCCATACCAGTAAGTTTGCCATTCAATTCAGGAATTACTTTACCTACAGCTTTAGCTGCACCTGTAGAAGAAGGGATAATGTTACCAGCAGCAGCACGTCCACCTCTCCAGTCTTTAGCTGAAGGACCATCAACTGTTTTTTGAGTTGCAGTTGTAGCGTGTACTGTAGTCATTAACGCTTCTACGATACCGAATTTGTCATTCAATACTTTAGCGATAGGAGCCAAACAGTTAGTAGTACAAGATGCATTAGAAACAAATTGAGTTCCTTTTACATATTTGCTATCATTTACACCGCAAACGAACATAGGGGTATCGTCTTTTGATGGAGCAGACATAACTACATATTTAGCACCAGCAGTAATGTGACCTTGAGCGCTTGCTTTATCTAGGAAAAGACCTGTTGATTCAACAACATACTCAGCACCAACATCACTCCATTTTAGGTCAGCAGGATTTCTCTCAGCAGTTACGCGGATAGCATTACCGTTAACAACTAATTTACCGTCTTTAATTTCAACAGTTCCGTTGAATCTTCCGTGGATAGTATCATAACGTAGCATGTAAGCCATGTATTCTACATCGATAAGGTCATTGATACCAACAATTTGAATATCACTTCTACCTTGAGCTGCACGGAAAACTAGACGACCAATACGTCCGAAACCATTAATACCTACTTTAATCATTTTATTAAAAGTTTTATGGGTTAAAAAATTTATTAATCCGAAATTAACTTAATAAGTACACCATTGTATTTCTACAATTACCAAAATGATATCTAACATTAATCATTTTGACCTTTACAAAAATACGCAAAAAATATATTTTTCACTAATTATTCTCTTTCAAAATTACACTTCTGGATACCCTCTTTAGTATAATTTAGTATTGACTATGAGCCTGAAAGAATTATGCTAAGTATATATTGCAAAATCCAAGGAAAACGAATACTAGACTTTACATTCCAAAACTCGAAACTATGCCTAATACTTTTAATTTATTCTTTAATTTTAAGCAGAACCCGATCGGCTATATCTCTAGCCTCCAACACATAGGAAAAGACCAAATCTTTTATTTGAGGTTGTCTATTTATCTTATCATCTTCAGAAATATAAAACGGTTGATCTTTACTATCTCCCCAAATATGACTCACTAATTCAGGACAATCTACAAAGGGGTTTCTATTGCCTTGTATTTTATATACCGCATTGTTTCTGGCTATTTCCTTGTCGCTTATAGGGTCTTCATTATTCCACTTGATTAACATTTCGAGAGCCCACGGTTGAAGTCCAGGATAAGCTTCTATCTGCAACATCGACTTCTTAGCATCATCCTTCCAATCATATGAGTAATCTTCATAACAAGTTAACATATAAAAGTAAACACGGGCAAAGTCTCCTTTATATTCATCTGCTGGTTCAAACACCTGTCCTCTATATCCATGAGGATAAGTATTGTTTCCAACCTTAGACACTCCGTTATCAAACTTAGCAATTCCAACCTCCCCTAGTGGCAAATTACTCTTAGCTGCATTAGCGCTATAATCGGAAGGGAATATATTATGAAGATCGCCATTAGCATCATACGAAGAATACTTATCTCTCTTTCCCCACCAACTACGAGGCATGCAATGTTCGCGATTCTGGACATTCCCACCAACATAGGTTGTATGCTTTTCATTAGAATACATATCTAGAAAATAACCTTCCGAACTCCAGTCTGTCTTCTTAAAATAATTGTCCCACCAATAGCGAGCTGTTGTATTTTCATCAAAATTCAGATACTCATGATCTCTTATAATATCATGCATAGCAGTCTTTAAAGCTGCGCCGTATAAACCATTTGCCCGATTGTAATATCCAATTGATATATCTTTGATAAATAAAGAAGCAATTGCTATTAATAGAGGAATCACCCACAACAGCTTTTTACCAAAGCTTGAGCCTTTACTTCTTCCTTTTTTCTTTTTTCTTTTCTTTGCCACTTATTACTGCAAGGTCAAAAGACCCTCTTTATTATTTTAACTATCTCTAAATAAAAAAACACAGATGAAGCCTTTAAACCTCAACTGCGTTTTTTTGTATGTATAATGAATCTCTGATCAAATTACCAAGCAAACAATGGGTAATCTTTCATCATTTGATTTACTTTATCATGTACAGCCTTAATTATTTTTTCGTCTTCGTGATTAGCCAATACTGTATCAATCATTTCTACAATATCACCCATCAAACCATCCTTAACTCCACGAGT
Source organism: Dysgonomonas sp. HGC4 (assembly GCF_001261715.1). GTDB lineage: Bacteria > Bacteroidota > Bacteroidia > Bacteroidales > Dysgonomonadaceae > Dysgonomonas_A. The sequence continues at coordinate 48,747 of NZ_CVRU01000005.1, forward strand.
TGTAATAGCTGGAGTACCAAAACGTAAACCCGATGTAAGAAATGGGCTACGGCTATCAAAAGGTACCATGTTTTTATTGGTAGTAATATCTGCTGCCACAAGAGCTTTTTCAGCAACCTTACCAGTCAATTCAGGGAATTTCTTTCTAAGGTCAATCAAAATCAAGTGATTATCTGTACCTTCCGATACAATTTTATATCCTTTATCAGCAAAAGCCTGAGCCATTACAGCAGCATTCTTTTGAACTTGTGCCTGATATACTTTATATGATGGGTCTAATGCCTCAGCAAAAGATACCGCTTTAGCTGCAATAACGTGCTCTAGTGGTCCACCTTGTATTCCTGGGAATACAGCAGAATCTAACAAAGCCGACATCATACGAGTTTCGCCTTTAGGAGTTTTCTTACCCCAAGGATTTTCGAAATCTTTACCTATCAATATAGCTCCTCCACGAGGTCCGCGTAGAGTTTTATGAGTTGTAGTAGTTACAATATGTGCATATTGAAGAGGGTTGTTTAAAAGACCCGCAGCAATTAGTCCCGCAGGGTGAGCCATATCAACCAAGAAAATAGCATTGATAGAATCTGCAATCTGACGGATACGAGCATAATTCCAATCACGAGAGTATGCCGAAGCACCTGCAATAATCAATTTTGGTTTCTCAGCCTTAGCTACAGCTTCCATCTGATCATAATCAACCTCTTCGTTATCTTGTCTTACATTATATTCTAGTGCATGGAACATCAACCCCGAAAAGTTAACGGGCGAACCGTGCGAAAGGTGACCTCCATGAGAAAGATTCAATCCTAAAAATTTATCGCCTGCTTGAAGACATGCCAAAAATACTGCAGCATTTGCCTGAGCACCCGAGTGAGGTTGTACATTCGCCCATTCTGCTCCAAAAATTTGTTTCAAACGATCTATAGCCAATTGCTCGCTAAGGTCAACTATTTCGCAGCCTCCATAATAACGTTTGCCCGGATATCCTTCGGCATACTTATTAGTTAAGCACGATCCCATAGCATCCATTACTTGTTGGCTCACAAAATTCTCTGAAGCGATAAGTTCAATTCCTTTTAGTTGGCGCTGGTGTTCTCTTTCAATAATATCAAAAATTGCAGTATCTCTTTTCATTATATAAGAAAGTTTTAAAGGTCGCTGACCTGTTTATTATTTTTCTGATTAAAGGTCGTTGACCTCTTTATTACTCGTATTGTTAAGAATAGAGTTATTCGACAATACTAAAAATACGCTTACAAATTTACTATATTATTTTTCATTTCGCTGACTATATGAACAATATTTTCAACCTTAACAACCATTCTGAAAACTCATCGCCATATAATACGAAAATTGAGGGTTTTGCTTAATATTCATTTTTTCATTTAAGAAAAACGCTACTTTTGTAGAATACATAAAACAACACAGAAGATATGAACACAACGATCAAAAATGCAATTGAGCAACTTGAAAATCAATTACTGGATGCTATGCTACATGCTGATATAGAAACATTAGATAAACTTATACATCCCGATCTCCTTTTTAATAGTGCTATGGGGCAAACTGTCACTAAAGAAATAGATTTGCAATCATACAGCAGTGGTCTCATGAAAGTGCACAACATCAGTGCGACCAATCAGCAGATTAATATAATTGGAGATACAGCAGTAGTTGCAGTAACAATAGACATGAACGGAGAATACGGAGTTCAACCTATTTCAGGAAAAGTTCGTTTCCTTAGAGTATGGAAACAGTTCAATAATAACTGGCAAATTATAGCAGGAAGCAGTGTAATGATATAAATAAGATTATCGGACTTCATATTTCTCGAAATCTGACGATTTTACAACAGATAAACTATCATTACCCGAATCTAAGATCAGCAGATACGAAATTTGCTCTTGTAATGCTATACGCCTTATATCGGCAGTATCGGCAAGCATGAAGACCGTAGCATAGGCATCTGCTGTCATACAATCATCAGCAATAACAGTTGCACTTAAGATATTAGATTCCGATGGATAACCCGTTTTAGGGTTAATTGTATGTGCATATTTCTTTCCATCCTTTATATAGAAGTTACGGTAACTGCCAGATGTAGCCATCGATTTGTCGCACAATTGTATAATGGTCTGTAACTCTCTGTGTTCGGGCACTTTTTCATCAATAGGCTTATCTATCCCGATATGCCAACATTCACCCTTTGCATTTGTGCCTTTTGCAGTTACCTCTCCACCAATCTCAATCATGTAATCGGCTATACCGTATGATTCGAGCAGCTTTGCAATAACATCAGTTGAGTAACCTTTAGCAATAGCAGATGTATTTATCTGAATACGAGAATCATTTTTTACTATCTGCCCATCTTGAAGTTGTATTTTATCGTATCCTACAATTGATTTAAGGCTATCAATCATTTCGGGGGTTACATTCTCTAGATTCTTAAACCCAAAACCCCAAGCATTAATCAGTGGAGACACTGTTATATCAAAAAGTCCATCAGAAACCTTAGAGACAGCTTGTGATCTATTGAACACATTCACAAAAAAACTATCTAATACAACATCCTCATTGTTATTCACTTTAGATATGATAGAAGTAGCCTTAAATGGATTCAGTGAATCATCAAACCTTGCTAACTCTGTCTCTATTTCCGATTTAAGAGAATGGGTATATTTATATTTTATCGAATAGGTTGTATGAAAAACATCTCCTTTATCTTCAATATAAATTGCTTGCTTCTTATTACAAGAAATAAGAAATAGCGATATAATAAAAAGCATAAAGCACTGTTTCCACATACAACTTAGAGTTCAAAAATTATTATACTATCTACCAGTCATAACTATCTCTAATTACAACATTTTCTGAAAGAACAAATCGATCTTTGCCCTTATATAATCAACGAGCTTTATTCAATAAATAGTAATCGAGAATTGTCATAGCAGCCATTGCCTCAACAATAGGTACTGCACGAGGAAGTACACACGCATCATGACGTCCACGAGCTTTAAGATCTGCTTCGTTTCCTTCCTGATCTACCGTATGTTGTTGCATCAATATAGTTGCAACTGGCTTGAATGCTACTCTGAAATAAATATCCTGTCCATTTGAGATTCCACCTTGAATACCTCCCGAATGGTTGGTACGAGTATCTATTGCTCCATCTTTGTCATAAAACTCGTCGTTCACTTCCGAGCCTCTGTGATTCACATCAAAGCCATCGCCATACTCAAAACCTTTAACGGCATTGATACTAAGCATTGCATTTCCCAAAGCTGCATGCAGTTTACCAAACACTGGTTCGCCCAATCCGACAGGAGTTCCCTTGATTACACAAGTAATAACCCCACCAATTGTATCACCTTTCGATTTCACTTCATTTATCAACGTTATCATCTCCTCTGCTTTCGCAGCATCGGGACATCTAACGGGAGTATCTTCAATAGTATTCAAATCATATTCAGAATACAATTTCTCTAATTTAATACCACCTACCTGAGAAGTATATGCAGTAATAGAAACATTCAATTGATTCAATACCAATTTAGCCAAAGCACCGGCTACACAACGGGCAATAGTCTCACGAGCCGAAGAACGACCTCCTCCCCTATGATCTCTTATTCCGTATTTTTGTTGGTATGTATAATCCGCATGAGACGGACGATACAAAGCTTTCATATTATCATAATCAGACGAATGCTGATTAGCGTTCCAAATAATAAAACCAATGGGAGTACCTGTAGTTTTTCCTTCAAAAATACCCGATAGAAATTCTACCTTATCAGCTTCGTTTCTGGGTGTAGTTATTTTTGATTGCCCCGGACGACGACGATTCAATTCATTCTGAATAAAATCCATGTCTACCTCAATGCCTGCAGGACAGCCATCAATTATGCCTCCTATGCCTGCACCATGAGACTCTCCGAAAGACGTTAAACGAAATATATTGCCAAAAGTATTCATATCCTTATTAAGTAATAATCGTAAATAATTTAAGTTGACATATCAATATCAATAAGCCTGCCATCTTAACTATTACAAATATAGATAAAAATGAAAGCAAATCACAACTTCAACTATACATAATAATGCGAAAAGCCTCCTAGAAGCAATAGATGTCACCACTACTTTAAGGAGATATTACACACGTCAAAATCCAAAAATATATCCGACTGAATAAAACATCTGATTTCCATAAGGACTCCAATCATTCTGAACCAAATCGTAATGAATCATCATAGTGACAGCTCCATTACGTCCAGAAGGAATATTCACACCACCTCCAACTAATACACAAGGAACGGTTTGCGAATCAAGAGACTGCCCTCCTGCACTTCCCCACATCTGATAAAGTTCGGGTTGTACCTGCAATGAGATAAAACGAATTGGGTGAAATCTGGCATAAGCGTTCACTCCCAAATAGTTTTGCGAAAAATCATTCCCATGAGAGTTGTCTCTATAATAAAAATAACCGATTCCGCCTCCGGCAGTAAAGTAACGATTAAACTCATAACCAATCTGCGGAGAGATATTGACAGACACATAACCACTACTAAATGCCATACCAAATGCACCTCCGAATACCATTCGGCCTTGACTCCCTTGTCCCTCATTGTAGCTTAGTGGCTGTTGCGTAGGCTTCGACTGATATCTTTGTTGTTTCACTGGCTGCTCAATTTTGTACAAAGGTTCCTGAGATTGACTCGCCCTTGGATCGGCAACTGTATCGTAACGAAATAATTGTACTTCATTCTTTGCTGGAGCAGGAATCGTATCATAACGAAAGGCTTTCGTTTCGGTTTGCCCTAAACAATTTGATATTCCTAAAATGAAGGTCACTAATGAAAGAATTAAACTTTTCATACACTTAGATGGAGTTATGTGTTTACTAGCTGATTTTATTAACATTCTGTATATTAAATAAGTTCAGATTTATTTTACAAAAGTAACTAAAGTTCTAATAAGGTCACAATAGTAGGTTTCGTTACTTTGCATTGATAATAGACTTTCCTGCAGATGCACTTAAATATGGCAGACCTAAATAAATGTACAATTAAACTTTACTATAGTCTTTTCTCCTATAGGAG
>NZ_CVRU01000006.1 GCF_001261715.1 Dysgonomonas sp. HGC4
AACATTATTATTACCAAATTGAAGAAGATTTATAACAGAATAAAACATTTATTATACCCCTAATGTTGATACCTTTGATTATTATACAATTAAAAGACTATCATATGAGAATTACAGTTTTCGGGGCGAACGGGGATATAGGAAAACACCTCGTAAACAAAGCCCTAAGCAAAGGGTTTTATGTAAAAGCATATGTAAGAGATCCGGCCAAAATACAAATATCAAATTCTAATCTAGAAATAATAAAAGGTGAATTAAATGATTTTCAGAAAATCAAGAAAGCCATCACAGATTCCAATGCAGTTATTAGCACATTAGGTCCACCTCTCAAATATAAATACAAGGGACATCCTATTCTTGATGGACATCTAAATATAATCCATGCAATGATAGAGTTAAATATATCACGCTTTATTACCTTAGCAACACCTAGTATAAGATATAGCAAAGACGAAGCTTCTATTGCTACTAAACTGCCTGGCATTATCGCCCGTATTATTTACCCAAGTCCATATAAGGAGATTATTCAAATAGGTAAGGTTGTACAAGAGTCTGATTTAGATTGGACTATTGTCCGTATTATTGCACCAAATAATAAACCTGAGACCAAAAACATTAAAGTGTCGTTTGGTGATAAAAAAATAAAATTTGATATTCCTCGAGAAGATATAGCAAATTTTATGCTTAACCAAGTAATCGATAAAACCTACATACAATCTATGCCTATCATTGGAAGTTAAAAAACTTACTAACAATATACGAACAGAGGTATTAGCATTCCCTATATTGAACTGGAGTCATCCCTACTCTCTTTCTAAAAAAACTACCAAAGAAAGAAGCATTTGCAAAATTCAACTCTTCCGAGATTTGTAAGATTGTCATATTAGATGTTTTCAACAAAGCTTTAGCAGCCATTATAACCATTTCATCTATCCATTGTAAAATTGGCTTTCTTGTAATGTCCTTTATTACTTTCGATAAATATTTAGGAGTAAGAAACATCTTATCAGCATAGAAGGCAATACTTCTTTCCGTCTTATGATACTTAAAGAGCAGTTCTACAAATTGACTAATAATCTCTTCTTGCCGCGACTTAGTCCGTCCATTATCTACAACTTTCGAAACTAGATATAATTGCATAACCTCACACATAAGTGCATATAATAAGTTCTTCGCAATCTTCATCCTGTTTGCATTGTCTGTTTTCTTATACTGTTTTACTATGAATGCATGGAATTCAAGCAAATTTTGGGTTTCCTCTTCCGTTATCTTCAGACAAGGCATTTGACCTATCTTTTCGGGAATAGCCAAGTCCAAATCCAGTTTAACATCTGCAATAAAGTCGAAAGTAAAAAAAAGAAACTCTATGGATAAGTCATCACTTTCCGAAACAAACTCTATTATATTTCCCGGTATAATAGTGACAAGCATATTCTCGGTAATCTGGTATTCGTGAAGGTTAATTTTCATTTGTGCACTTCCTTTCACGCAAATAGCAAAGCTAATCCCCTCTACAATGTGCGGATAGCGCATATCAAGAAAGTAATCTTGAACATTAACACTCTTATCAGACACAATGAAATTCTTTAATATCGAAGGTGAACTTTCCTTGAATGTATCAGTTGAAAATATCTTTCCACATTGATCCTTGCTCATAAGTACAGCATTTATATATTTAGTACAAATATAACTAAATAAAAAAAGGAACCGCACAAAAAGCGAAATATTGAACATTATTAGCGATTTATTGAGTTCAAAAAACTCATTTAAAGCAACCATCTTTGTACTTGTAAGAAGATTTATAGAATGTAAGGTTATTAAAATGGAAATAAGATGAGCAAGATTAGTCTTAAGACGTGGCATTTTTTGTTAGTTTTTGCCACACTAGTAGTTTCTTCAAATATCATTTCGAGTAAGGAATTAGAAAAAAAAGCGATGTTAGAAAATAAAACAGTATTGGTGGAGTTAGACAACCAGTCATTTTCTGATAGTGTAGCATCAGGTATCTGTTTTGTTCTTTTTCATACAGACGAATCAGACCTATGTAATGCAATGGAGCATAATCTTAATCAGCTCATAACAGCTTCTGAAAATCATACCAGATTCTACAAATTGAACATCGACAAATATCCAGGTGAATATGGAAAGTATGCCATATCGGGCACACCCAGTACACTAATATATAAGGACGGTAAAGAGATCGACCGTATTATGGGCATTGTACCCGTATCTAATTTAATCATGATCTATAAACGAAGTATATAATAAGTATTACGAAAAAAAATGTTGTTATGACTAAACAAAGAACTTTAAAACAAAGTTTCTCTTTGGAAGGAAAGGGACTTCATACAGGAATTAACGGACGTATAACATTTAATCCGGCTCCTGATAATCATGGATATAAAATAAGAAGAACAGATGTAGATGGACAACCTATTATAAATGCTTTAGCCGAAAATGTAACTTCGACTGCTAGAGGAACAGTATTATCTAAAAATGGAGTTCAGGTAAGAACAGTAGAACATGCTTTGGCTGCCTTATATGCTTGCGAAATAGACAATTGCCTGATTGACATAGATGGACCCGAATTTCCCATTCTGGACGGAAGTTCGACTCAGTTTGTTCGCAAAATAAAAGAAATAGGTGTTAGCTTACAGCAATCCAAAAGAATATATGTAAGCTTTCCACGCAAAAGAATAAAAGTGATAGATGAAGTTTCAGAATCATCGATACTTTTATTACCTGACGATCATTTCAATATAGAATGTCATATCGCATACGACTCTATTCTGCTTAAACGTCAAGATGCACGCTTGGAAGATATTTCTGATTTCACCAAAGACTTTGCTCCGGCTCGTACTTTTGTCTTCGTAAAAGAAATTGAACAACTATTGAAAAACAACCTCATCAAAGGAGGTGATTTAGATAATTCAGTCATTATTTATGACCAACTCATGTCACAAGATGAACTTGATCGTGTATCAGACTTAATGGGTGTGAAACGAAAAGATGCCAGCAAGTTAGGCTATCTAATGAACAAGCCATTACTATTTGCAAATGAACCTGCACGTCACAAGTTAGTCGATATTATAGGAGATGTAGCTTTAGTCGGATATTTTATAAAAGGAAAAATTGTAGCAAATTGTCCAGGTCATCACATAAATAATATGTTTGCCCGAGCCATTCGTAAACAATTAAATGTAAGTACCGAAGCCGACATGAATATTCAACAACCAAAACCTAGTCAGTTTTATTGGAATCACCCTTAAAATTTTAAATCAAAATGAAAGATATATTACTATTTATCCACCACAACAATAGAGCATTAATAGGAACAGTTGTAGGTATAGTCTTAGGATACCTACACTGGTATTACTTTGCTTGTTATTGGGGAACTTATCCACTTTCAGCGGAATGTTGGATAAATTGTGCGTATGGCGGAGTAATAGGTGGATTTGTTATGTGTTTGTTTAAAGAAACTAAACATATAAGATAAGTCCAGTTTTTTGTTGTTACATTCTATTAAGGTAGGGGTGAGTAGGTATTATTCGCCCCTATTTGCTGTCCCCACATAGAGCTTCTTGCATAATCAGTCTACAAATAAATAAGATCAGAAGTAAAAAAACAAAGGGATTTAAGCTCTTAAATCGAGAAATTACAAGACATTAGATTACCTTTGCACTATGAATACAGAAAATAAAACAACCACCATATTATCGAATTTGGGTATCGAAACCCTAAATGAGATGCAGATAGCTGCCAAAGCAGCCATTTTAAGTTCGAGCAGCAATACAATACTATTGTCGCCCACAGGTTCGGGTAAAACAGTAGCATTCTTACTACCTGTACTCGAATTATTGAAGGAGGATGTAAAAACCGTTCAAGCCCTAGTGATTGTTCCATCTCGCGAACTTGCTATTCAGATAGAACAGGTATGGAAGAAAATGAGTACCGGATACAAAATAAATGTATGTTATGGAGGTCACTCTATTGATACTGAATTACGTAACCTCAGCAATCCACCTGCATTACTTATTGGTACACCGGGCAGGTTGAAAGATCACTTGGAAAGAGAATCATTCAATACAGACTCAATTCATACACTAGTATTAGATGAGTTTGACAAATCATTACAATTGGGTTTTCAAGATGAAATGAAGCACATCATCAACCAATTGCCTAACTTAGAAAAGAGAATATTGACTTCGGCAACTTCCGACGTAGAGATTCCTGAATTCACACAAGTTATATCGCCCAAAGTTTTAGATTATACTAAAAAGGAATCGAATGACGGACTTTCGGTAAGAATGGTTATATCGCCCGAAAAGGATAAAATAGAAACTTTATTTCAACTGATATGTGCCTTTAACTCCGAACCTGCTCTTATCTTCTGTAATCACCGCGAAGTAGCCGAGCGTATTAGCGATATGCTTACCGCCAAAGGTATACTGACTGGTTATTATCATGGAGGAATGGATCAGGACGACCGCGAAAGGGTGCTTATTCAGTTCCGCAATTATAGCTTACGTTATTTGGTAACTACCGATCTGGCAGCACGAGGATTGGATATTCCCGAAATGAAGCATGTAGTTCATTATCACCTACCTGCTAAAGAAACCGAGTTTATGCATCGTAATGGTCGTACAGCGCGTATGCATGCTCAGGGTACAGCTTATATCCTACTGCATAAAGATGAGAAAACTCCCGATTATGTTCCTACACACTACAAAGTATTCGGTGTCCAAGCAGGGAAACCCCTACCCGAGCGTCCCGAATTCCAAACAGTTTATGTAAGTGGTGGTAAAAAGAACAAGCTCAACAAAAGTGATATTGTAGGCTTCTTCTTACAAAAAGGAGAACTAGACAAAGACGATTTAGGATTGATAGAAGTAAAAGATTTCATTTCGTTTGTGGCTGTCCGCTCATCCAAAGTAAAAGCACTCCTTTCAACGATCAAAGATCAAAAAATGAAAGGAAAAAAATACAAGATAGAAGTTGCCAGAAACGTCATCAAAAAAGAAGAATAAAAACAAACATTTTAAAAACATGAAACATCTCTTTATCTATATACTTACTTTGGGAGCCATATTTACATCGTGCGATTCCAAGAAAGCGGCACAAGCCGAATATGAAAAAGAAAATATAAATACATCGGAAGCTAAAATAAATGACAGCACCAAGATTTTTATTGATGCCTCAAAAATAGATTCGATGATGCTTGTTCTTGATAACGATTTAAAAACAATTATCCAGAATTCGGACTATACAACATTAGCCGATGCAGTATTGACCGCTGAATACGATACTAGATTAAATGACAGCGACATAATGATAAAAATGCAGGCGCCCGATTATACTATTATAATCTATAATACAGGAAAATCGGCTGACGAAAGTGATTGGCTGATGGTTTGGAAAGAAAACGGAAGAACTAGATTTAAGAACAAATGGTATACTTTGGCTGAAGATAAAAAGGCTGATCTATATAAATTACTTGACAAATACAAAGAAATTTCGAAATAAAAAAATTTCGAAATTATATTGTTTCTATTACCTTTGCCCGAATTAAAAAAATAAATAAAATTATGAAAGAATTACTAGACAACTTGAACGCACTAATTGCAGAATTCACTAAAGACGCAGGACAACAAGCTGAAAGCGGAAACAAAGCTGCAGGAACTCGTGCTAGAAAAGCTTCTTTAGCTATTGAAAAATCTCTGAAAGAGTTTCGTAAAATCTCTATCGAAGAGTCTAAAAAATAAGAGAGACAACAAAAGAGATGCTGAAAAGTATCTCTTTTTTGTTTTATTACATTCTTTTCTCCCCCCCCCCCTCGCATCATATCCCCCTTTCACTATGTTTGCAACCTAGTTGCAAGTCTTTAGCTTTAAATTTGTTGTCAGATACAATATATTGTGATTAATCAAGTCGAACAACGGCTTTAATACATATTAAGATGGCAAATACAATTCAACAAACAGAATCTCACGAACATTGTTGTGGTTCGCACTCACATGAAGGCGGAGAAGGTACAACAACATGGAAAAGATATATTCCAGCAATATTCAGTCTGAGTACACTCCTTATAGGAATTCTTCTTGATAATATCAGTTCAATCAGTTTCTTTTCGGGTTACCCCCGTTTAATATGGTATATAGTAGCCTATATCCCTGTAGGATTTCCTGTAATCAAAGAAGCATACGAAGCAATCAAGCAAAACGATTTCTTCAATGAGTTCACATTAATGGTTATTGCCACACTAGGTGCTTTCTTCATCGGAGAATACCCCGAAGGTGTTGCAGTGATGTTATTCTACTCCGTAGGCGAATTGTTTCAAGAATCAGCTGTAAACAAGGCTAAAAGTAACATTAAAGCCTTATTAGATATTCGCCCCGATACTGCAAGTGTATTAAGAAACGGTATTTACCAAACCGTTTCACCCGAAAGCATCCTTATAGGAGAAACAATACAAGTAAAGGTTGGCGAAAAGATTCCTTTGGACGGAATTTTATTGTCAGACAGTAGTAGCTTCAACACGTCTGCTTTAACAGGCGAGAGCAAGCCCAAAACTATCCGTGAAGGCGAAAAAGTATTGGCTGGTATGCTCAACCTCGATAAAGTAATCGCAGTAAAAGTAGAAAAGAAATATGCAGACAGTTCACTATCCAAAATATTGGAGATGGTGCAGGATGCTACTTCTCGAAAAGCAAAGACAGAATTACTTATTCGCAAATTTGCACGCATATATACTCCTATTGTATTCTTTCTGGCATTAGCTATAACAGTAATCCCTTATTTTGTGCTTAGCGATTATGTATTTGCTACATGGCTGTACCGTGCTCTTGTTTTCTTGGTGATCTCATGTCCATGTGCATTAGTAATCTCTATTCCTTTGGGATATTTTGGAGGGATTGGAGCTGCTTCCCGCCATGGTATCCTATTCAAAGGAGCTAATTACTTGGATCTGATGACCTCTGTTAATACTGTTGTTATGGATAAAACAGGTACACTGACCAAAGGAGTATTTAAAGTACAAAACATAGTTTGCCCCTCATACGATCAACAAGAGTTTATTGAAATTGTAGCTGCTATTGAAAAACTATCAAATCATCCGATAGCTAAAGCCATTGTTGAACACAGCATCTCAATAGCTAGAAACAGTCATAACAAAGCTAAAGATGTAAAAGAAATAGCAGGTTATGGTCTTAAAGGCTACGTAGGCGACAAAAATGTATTGGTGGGAAATGCTAAGATGATGCTAAAATATGGAATTGAATATGATAAGAGTATTGATTCTATTACCGAATCTGTAGTTGTTGCAGCCATCGATAATAAATATGCAGGATATATAACTATTGCCGACGAAATAAAAGAGGATGCTCTTTCTTCCATAGCCGAAATGCATAAGCTAGGCATACAAACCGTTATGTTAAGCGGCGACAAATCGTCAATAACCCAGAAAGTAGCCAAAGAATTAGGAATCAATAGTGCACATGGTGATCTTCTACCCGAAGACAAAGTAAAGTATGTTGAACAATTGAAGGCTGACAAAACAAACGTTATTGCTTTTGTGGGTGATGGCATTAATGATGCCCCTGTTTTAGCACTCAGCGACGTAGGAATTGCAATGGGTGGTATGGGCTCCGATGCTGCCATTGAAGTTGCAGATGTTGTTATACAAACAGATCACCCATCTAAAATTACAACAGCCATACGCATCGCCAAGGCAACTAAACAAATTGTAATTCAAAATATAATACTGGCTTTTGCAGTTAAACTTCTGGTACTATCATTTGGTGCTGTTGGTGTTGCAACCATGTGGGAAGCTGTTTTTGCCGATGTAGGTGTAGCATTACTCGCAATATTGAATGCTGTACGAATCCTTAGAAAGAAATTCTAAACAGTCAGTAAAGATGTCTCAATATAGGCACCTTTACTTTTTATTATTGGGGACTATCTCACAGTACATCTTCTATTTATTTAAATTATTATTACCTTTGAGCTTTATTTCAACTTTTAATAAATTATCAATATGTTTTTTTATTTAAAAATAAGCTAAGATATTCATTAACATCACATACCATCTTTCTCAACAGATGGAAATAAACTAATGAATATTAATATTTTACTCTTTTTAATTACTATCATAATTGGAGAGTAAGCTAAAGCGTATTTTTATGAAAAAATATATGCAAGAGCCATCTATATGGCTTCTTATATTTCTTGTAGGGTTTCCGCAAATCAGCGAAACCATCTATACCCCATCCTTACCCGAACTGGCTGAGCAATTACAAGCCTCTGACAATCAAATTCAACAAACCCTCAGTGCCTATTTCTTAGGTTTTGCTCTAGGTGTTTTCTGTTGGGGTATACTTTCTGATAAGATAGGCAGAAGACCATCTATGCTCTATGGCATCATTACCTACATAATAGGTTCTATTGGTTGCTTAATAGCCAATTCAGTTGAGCTGTTACTTATCTTTCGAGTAGTCCAGGCTTTTGGTGCTGCAACAGGCTCTGTTACCACACAGACTATAATGAGAGACTGCTATGACGACAAACGTCGCCCTCAAGCATTTGCCAAAGTATCGGCAGTTCTGGCATTCTCGCCGGCCGTCGGACCTCTATTAGGTAGTATAATATCACAATATTGTGGAGTGAGTTATATTTTCGTCACTCTAGTCATTATTGGATTAGTGGCACTTATTATGTCATACTTTACTCTCCAAGAAACTCGCCCTGATTCAACAACCTCCAGTATAACAATACTGTCGGTAACTAAACAAATGATTCTTGATAAGCATATCTGGATATTCGGCAGCTTTATAGGTATTATAAATGGTATTATATTCAGCTATTACGCCGAAGCACCTTTTATATTTATCAATAATCTGTACTTTTCTATCGTCCAATATGGATGTTTAGGTATAGTAGTGGCTCTCGCCTCATTTTTAGGTGCTGTTATTGGGAAGAAGCTGATAACACATTTACATTATATATCTGTAATGAGGATCGGTTATGCGCTTATGCTATTCAGCAGCCTATTATTTATATTATCAGTAGGACTACCTTTACCATATATTTTATGCTTAGTGGGGGTCTGTGGCAGTATATTTCTACTTATGGCAGGCATAGGCATAGCCTTGCCCTCATGCCTCAGTAATGCCTTAATACATTATAGAAACTGTTTAGGTATTTCTGGTGCTTTACTGGGTTTATTATACTATATACAAGTAGCATTAATAACATGGGGAATAAGTAATCTCCATAATGATTCTATGCTTACTCTCCCTTTTTATTTGCTAGCATTAACTTGTTTCTTACTAATATTGACTTTACCTCTGAAACAAGAATAAAATTTTAAAACAAGAAGAGGTGAGCGAAAATTATTCGCTCACCTCTTTATATTATTCTAAAGTTTATAGACGTTTAATTAGATATAAACTCATTTCGAGTTAATCACTTCCATGAGACTCATTATTAGTATTCTTCACGATATTTATCTCAGCTAAAGATGTATGAGCTTCTTCCTTTATATGATCTATTTCAAGTGCTGCTTTTTCTACCATTAGCTGTGCTTTCTCAGCCACCAACTGAGCATGTTGTCTGATATAGTCTATCTGTTTTTCGCTCTCGGCTTTCAATTTATCAAACTCATCTTCTATCTCTTGCCTTTTCTTTTTGTTACTCTTATCCATAAAGAAACCTGCAATAGTAATCAAGATAGTCAATGCAGCGATTACAAGTCCGAATATATCTATGATTTTAGACAAACGACTTTGGGTTTCAGCTAAGCGTTTATCTTGTTCTATCATCTTGATGTCTACCTTATCTTTCTCATTTTTTAACTCCGTCAGCTTTTCATCCATTTCTTTCTTCTGAAGCTCCAGTTTCAGATCTACTTCTGTCTGGCTATACGAGTTTTGTGCATAAGTTACTATACTCAAAAAGAATAGTAACATGAATAATAGTTTCTTTACCATAAAATTGTTGTTCTGTAAGTTATAACGATTCCAAATTTAATCTTTTTCACTAAGGTCATAGAGTTTGTTATTGCTTAAACAAGTAAATAGACTCTCTTCTCCTTTGATAATTCTTTTTTAATAACACTTTTTGAAAGTATTTAGTTTTCGCACCCCTCTATTTAAACGCATTACATACATCTTATAAATTTTAACTATTTCGCATTAAACAAAATAAATCAGAACTATGTTATATAAACAGTATAAGGCACACAATAGTGCAACATAAGATATTTAAAGATAAGATGGACATAGGATTCGACGTTATAGGGTCATTAATAATAGGTATTCTTATAGGATATATAGCAAATAAGCTTCCCAAAAAGAATAAACTTGGTTTATTTACAAGTTTTGCCATTGGTATGATAGGTGCTCTACTCGGATCTTTCGTGCTTAATTTATTTAGACTCGATTATGAATCGCTTACCTCTAATGTTCTTATAGGATATGCAACTGCAGCAAGTGTTGCTGCCATTTTTCTATATACAGCATTTATCATAAATAGAAAACAAGAGCAAGAAGAGCAAAAACAACAAGAAAAATAAAGCCATACATATTTTAGACTACATTTAGTTATTCAATTCTTTTATTTTATTTTACTCAATATTGGAGTGCGTATATCAAGATCTTGATTACGCACTTTTTTAATCTCCCCATATGGAAAGAAAGGGTGATTATAGAATCTATAATCACCCTGTAAAATATGTGTTTCTGGTAAAGTATTAAATAATTAAATCGGCTGCTCCAACAATCGCGATGTCGTCTTTCTTAGAGCATGCTATTTTTAATTTCGCAACAGTTTCCGGATAAGGAAAAGTATACAAAGTTTCATACATTTTTGGAGAAAAGAATTCAAACGACTTAGAGATACTTCCTCCCAATATTATTGCTTGAGGGTCGTATGCAAAAAGAATAGTTTTCAGCAGATTTCCGACATGGATACCAAACTCATCCCATATCTTTAAAGCCTCTGCATCTTTTTGACAAGCTCTATCGTAGGCCTCTCGTCCCGTTATATTATGTTCTTTTATAAAGAAATGACTGCTACAGTAATACTCATAATTGTGTTGAAGGTAAGATAACTCGCCTATCTCGCCTGCTCCCGTATTAGCACCGTTACACAGCTTATTGTTAAAGATAATACCTGAACCAACTCCTGTTCCAAGAGCCACACATACGATATCATCGAAATTGGCACCCTCTCCACACGAATGCTCGCCTAGAGCAAAGCAATTGCAATCGTTATTCACCGATACGGGAATCTTGAATTCTTTCTCAAGAATCTCTTTGAGATGAACTTCTTTCCACGAAGGAATATTATTTACATTATAAACAATCCCTCTTTTTACATCTACTACCGAAGGAACTCCTATACCTATGCTTGTTATATCGGAATTTATCACCTGATGAATCATACTAATCAGATGATCGAGAATCTCTTTTTCCGATTTATCGGCTTTGCATGACTCTGCTATTTTCTTGACAATAATACCTTTGTCAACAACTCCTATTCGAATATTGGTGCCACCAAAATCTATACCTATTTTCATGGTTGTAATTTTTCTGTTCCGGTTAGATCGTTTGCTTTCCTTCTTTAATAGTAACCTTTTTCGACTTATCTTTACCCCAGTACACAGTCATCTCGAAAGTAATATTCGACTCAATAGTAATAACAGGAGTTTCGTCAGCCGAGTTTCTCTTATTTACTTTAAAAGAAACTACACCTTCGGGTCCGAAAGGATACCTTTCAATACCATGAGCCTCTAATTGATTTACATCCCAGACTACGGAATTAGTAGAGAAATCGGATCGGATACCCAAAATATATTCAATAAATACAGCAATGGGAGGTAAACCTGTCCAACCAACAAAGTCTTTACGAGCCATGAAGCCTTGCTCTGCCGATTCAGGAGAATAATATTCCCAAAATGTTCCTGTATTTTTATATACTTCAAAAATATTATCATAATGGTTCACAGCTATCTCATGAGCTTCTTTGCGATAGTCTTTTTTATCAAGACCTGTTATCACCATATAATTAGTACCCGGCCACACGCCACCTTGCCAATATCTGCCTTTTGCATTGTATTTGGGATTATCAGCAGATAGAGATGGAACTCTGTGCGGACGATTAAACGTCTTTGGGTTATCCAGTTCCTTTACCAAACGATCTAATTGTGGTTTTTTCAACACATCGGTTTGCAATGCCCAATAAGCCATAATTCCTTTGGTTGTTGATAGACTTCCATCTGCATATTGATCGTACAGAAAGCCTGTTTTCTCATCCCACATATTATCCTGAATATATTTGGTAAGCATTTTAATCTCATCTTCCAGATCTTCGATCTCCTGCCAACGCTCCAAATAGAATCCCATTTCGAGCAGGATATTATCGGTCAGTATTTGTTGCAAACAAGCATCTAACCATACCATATGTCCATGACTGAAAATCATACTATATTGAGATTGTACACGAGGCATATTGTCCATACCTGTGCCCCACCCGCTCGACCAGTATGTACCGTTTGGCCAAGTACGGTTCAATCTCAACCACTTATTATAAGCACACAGTACGGGAAATATTTTATTTAAACGATCTATATCTCCATATTGTTTGTAATATTGCATTTCAGCCCAAGGGATAAGGTTAGGACCTGTACTTACAGGATCGTAACGCTCGAAACAATCTGCACCATCTGCTTTTATTTCGCGACAGATAAAGCCATCAGGATGCTGTTTTGCATAGAAATTATCCAATGTATTTTGAAATGGAAAGAATCGATAACCATATCGGGCAAACATCATCATAAACGATGCATCCCACATGAAAATATTTCCATTGTAAGCTACATCCAAATAACTAGCAACAAAACCCGAACCTTCATCCGGTTGGCGGATATTCCCAATAGCTATTTGCCATGCCTTCCAATACATCTCTATTTCTTTGTCGTGCCCTTGCCATATAGGATTAGGCAATATATTCTTGGCTTCTTCAAAACTTTTAGGTTTCGTTATTTTAGGCTTTGCAATCCTATATTCATTTTCTGCCACCAAGGCTTCTTTTACATATGTATTCTTATAAGGCATATTATATTTTGGTGGAGTTTCATCGTTTTCCTGCGAAAACAAAGCCATCGGAAACATAATAATCAATCCGAGAATAAGAAGTACAAAAGATGTTCTTTTCATAAATTTTCTGATTTTAAGGTCATAGACCTTTCTTTTATTTACCTATTCGGTATAAACAACATATTATCGGGTATGGCTTGCTCTAGTATATGCCGACTAGCAATACCAACTTCGAGGCTTTGCCCCATATAGTTTTCAAGATAGCGAACTTCTATTTCATGAAATCCTGCTTCAAGAGCTACTTTCCCATCCACTCGCTTTAAACTGTGTGAGCCATCGTTATCAACCACTAATTGTCCGTCAATATACAATTTCGAACCATCATCCGAATTAGTATAAAATACATAGACTCCTCTTTCAGGTATTTTGATGTAAGACTTGAAGCCGAATGCAAAATAATCTTCTACCGCAGCAGATTCTATTGAGAAATTTTTCAATCTCCCTTCTTTCAAAGGTTTAAGAGAAACAATATCATCGACCGATTTAAATTTACCTTCGTAATAACTATACTCTACACCCTGTTTGGTCAACTTAATATCCTTTGCTGGCAGAAAGCTCAAAGTCTGCTCATCCACAGACGATATACCCGAAGGATAGTAATAATACAACTCTGTTCCTTTTTTAGTTCTGATCCATGTATCAAACTTAAACTGACCTTCGTACATTAGAATAATGCGAGAACCTCTTTCGAGTTTACCATAAGCATCCGTTCCCGATGTACGACCAAAACCTAGAGCTATATTCTTTTCGATACCAATATAGTCGTTATCATGATCATGTCCAACAAATACACCCATTACATCTTGCTTTTCAACCAAAGAAGCAAACATTCCCGAATTAATATCGGCAGCAGCTACACCTTCGCCTTTTGTACCTACTGTTGTTGGTTGACCTACAATAGTATTAAATTCAATAAGTGGAATATGAAAAAATGCCAATGAAGGTAATACTTTATTATTGTTTTTAGAAGCATAAGTATCACTCAGATGTCTATACCAACTAATCTGATCGAAATGTATCCAATCATAATGCCCTACTTTATCGTTTTCAGGATAATCATTCGAGTCGATATGATACAAAACAGCAGCCGTTTTATCACCTTTTGATGCCATTACAGGAATTGCATAATTTCCACAACCGGTCATAGGCTTACCTTTTTCTCCGGCATAATAAGGTAAGCCTTCTATTATATCAAATATTTGGCAACGAGAGAATCCTCGTCCTTTTTCTGAATCATGATTACCTAATACAACAGTCCAAGGAATTTTAGCTTCATCGAATATCTTAGCCACAGCCAACCAACCATCTTTAATGGGAGGATCGCTCACCACATCACCCGTAAGCACCGCTAAATCGGGCTTTTCTGCTTCCAGTACAGCTTTAATCGTTTCTATTGTTTTAGCACAATTATCAGAAGTGTTGTTCCAGTGAATATCTGTAAACTGGGCAATTTTAAATTGTCCTGCTTTATTGAATCGGAACTGGATATTGTCTTTTGCGAAAGACGACGTCGAACCAAAGCTCAAAAAAAGTAACAGGGATAAAATTGTATATTTTTTCATATGCTTAAGTTAAAGAAAGTATTTAATGATATACTTGAGGTTTATAAGAGGCTTTAGCTATTTTACTAACCAAAGCAATAATAAGGTCTAAGACCTCATTTCTTTTGTTTGTTTGCATCCAAAAGAGTTTTCATCTTATGAAACACCTGAGTATTTTTATATACTCCGATAAACTCAGCAGAACCAGGACCATAAGCAAATACAGGCAGCATAATAGGTGTATGGTCGTCAGTCATATAACGAGCCGTAATTTTACCCGTTTCGAGATCGCCATCCACTAAAGTAAGACCGCCCGTTTCATGATCAGCAGTTACTACAATTAAAGTTTCACCATTACTGTCGGCAAATTTCATAGCCTCAGCAATTGCCATATCAAAACTAAGCATCTCGACAATAGATCCGGGTAATGAATTAGCATGACCTGCATAGTCTATTTTAGCACCTTCAACCATCAGGAAGAATCCGTTCTTATTATTCTCGCTTAGTTTCTTTATCGATTCCTTTGTTGCATCTGCCAATAAGCCAATAGTCTCGGCAGTTGCAGCTTGTTCCATACGTTCATCAATAGCAATTACTTTCCCGCTTTTGCTATTTATTTCGTCTATCGAAGTAGTAATATTATATTGCGATTTCAGTTCATCTGCCAGATTTCTATTGTCTTTTCTATCTGTTAAAATATGCATTCCGCTACCATTGAGAAGAGTAAGATTACCTTTTAATAACCATTCGGTAATTTCATCAGCATTGTCTCGCTCAGTAGAATGTCCGTAAAATGCAGCAGGGGTTGCATCTGCAATATTGCCCCAAGTAACAACTCCGGCAGTCATACCTTTAGATGTAGCGACATCGCTCATCGATGGATAAATAGTGCCATCATCAGACATCGAAATGTGACGGTTGTTATTAGATTCTCCCGTAGCCAAAGCACTTCCTCCGGCTGCCGAATCGGTTGTAAAGGCATCTTTCGAGCTATTTTGTTGTAAGCCTAGATACTTAAATCCGAACAACGACAAACCTTTATTTGCGCTTGCTGCTACATTAATTTGAGCCAAGCCCATACCATCACCAATCAAGAAGATAATATTTTTAACAGGCTTTCTAAGTCCGTCATTCAGATAAGTAGGCTTATATATTTCAACACTTTTCGATAATTGAAGTTTCTTATTGTCGAACCCTTGAAAACCGGCTGTCGTTTTATCCAAACGGTCAGTTTTGGTAATTCCCTCATGTGCATTAGCATGGTCAGGAGAGATTACAAAATTCTTGTCATCAAAATTGTGAAAAAAATCAGCACAAAGTTCGGGCACATCAGTATTTATAATATCTACACCCATTGTATGGAAAGTATTCCAAGCCGTTACATGATCGGGAGTTCCCCAAAAGCGGATAGGTTTACCCATTGCATGAATCTGGTTAATAACCGCTTCTACTTTCTTTTTCTGATCAGTTACGAGTGTACCTTTTCCATTCCATTGAGCATACTCAAAAAAAGGAACACTTATATAAGCTACCCTAGCCAATTGTTGGGGAGTATATTTTTCGCTCAACAATCCGTCAAACTGAATATAGGTTGGATATTTCGAAAAATCAGCAGGGTTAGGAACAAATTCACCAGTAATAACTATTTGTACCGCATAAGGGTTCACCTCTCGGTTAAATACTTCAGGGTGTGTATTCAACTTCTCGACTACAAGATCGAGTGTTGGAGTAGCAGGTGTTTTCAGTTCTATTAGCAATTGAAGCTTCTTATCCGAATCTTTCCAAGGTCTTCCATTATTCTGTTTGAATAAATGTACCAATGGATTGATATATAACTCATCTAAAGTAGAAGCTGTAGGTAATTCATGTAAATCATGAGCAACCAGAAGCTGATTATCTTTACTCAGAAAAATATCAGCCTCTACCGACGATACTTGTTGAGCGTATGCCTGATAAAAAGGTACTCTACGTTGGTAATCGTTGTGAGAATGTATAAAAATGTCCTTTTGTGCGAATGTAGTTGCGGGAAAGCTTGCTCCCAACAATACTAATGAAAGAAACGTACCTATATATCTTTTTTTCATCTTGTTATTTTTTATTTGAAATCATATATTCTAAAATAGATAGAGAAGTTTTTTTAATTCACTTTTATCTTAGCTACAACGGGAACATGATCTGATAGAAATACTCCATCCAATTTTTCGGGAAGTACTTCAAATTTATCAGTTTCAATAGTGTTGCTTACAAATATATAATCTATGTAGTCTCTCTTTTCAACAGGAATTTTTCCAAAATCATGAAATGTCCATTCAGTACCCGAAAATTCTAGAGCTATATCTTTGGCATTTATCAGATGCTCTTTCAGTGATGTATTGGTTACATGTTTGATAACTTCCGAATCGGGGGTTGCATTAAAATCACCTGTCATTATAATAGGTAACCCCTTGCTCAACTCAGCAGCTTTGGTTAAGAGTAGAGTTACCCCTTCTTGACGTGCCATTTTACCTACGTGATCAAGATGAGTATTTATAGCAAACATCTCTTTTCCTGTCTTTTTATCCTTCAATATTACCCATGTTGCAATACGCTCACAGGCACCATCCCACCCTTTTGAGCCTGCTACTTCTGGGGTTTCGCTCAACCAAAAATAACCGGATAATACTTCCAGGAAGCGGTCTTTTTTGTAGAATAAGGCACTATACTCTCCTTTTTCTATTCCATCTTCACGTCCCACGCCTATTGCTGTGTATTCAGGAAGTCTTTCCTGCAAATCAACCAACTGATTGTGGAGTACTTCCTGAGTACCCAATATATCAATGTCTTTTATCTTGATTATTTTTGCAGCCACATCTTTTCGATATTGCCAATTATTAAGACTGTCTTCGGGATTGTCATAGCGAATATTATAAGACATAATATTCAGATCGAGTGGTTTACTACCACATGACATTAGCAAACTTGCTAATAGTATATAAATTAAATTTTTCATAATTCTTATTTTTAAGGTCTAAGCCCTATTTATAGTTTTTGAAGTTTATTCTTTTGCAGATACATGGCGGGAAATGATCCGCCTGTATCTACAGCAGTCTCAATTTGTAAACAAATTTAAGACGGGTATCGGAACAAATTTGTCCGATCCGGGCACTCTCCAACCCCAACTCAATTCTTCTCCTTCGTAATCTTCAAAATATAATAAGCGATAAGGATGGAAACCTTTCTTCAAGGCAACTCGTCCAGTTGCTACAATTGCGCCATGCGAGCCATCGTTATCCACCACTTTCAGATCATTAATATATAATACACTGCCATCATCCGATCGGGTCATGAATTCATAAACCCCATCTTCGGGAATAGAAATCAAGCCCGAGAATATATAAGCGAAATGATCGGCTTGTTTTGCTGCCTTGATTGATGGCTCAGGCATTATGCCCGATTCCTTTAAAGGAGATTTCTCTATATCACCCACAATCTTATACAACCCTTCGTAGTAGCGGAAGTTTGTACCATTTATTTTTGCTTCGCCTATTCTAGGATTAGCCAATACTGCCTTAGTAGCATTAATGGTAAAAGTTCTGCTTGGCGTATAATTCTCTTTAAAAGCTTTTGCTTTAATTAAAGTAGAGGCAGTTAATTTAATAGGTGATTTATACAAAGCCGAAGCCTCAGTAGGTTCCGAACCATCAAGGGTATAATATATTTTGGCACCTTCGGTTGCAGAAGCCAAATCAATATCAATATCCTCTAAAAACAAATCCAAATCTTTGGTAGTAAACGGTATTGATACTACTAAACCTTTTGTTAACGAATAAGGATAAGCATCACCACCAATTCCACGCTCTTTGTTTGGAACATGAGTTAATATGAAGTCTAGTTCTCCACCTTCAAGCAATTGCTGATAGGTAACAAAGTTTTTATCAATTGCTTTTCCATTTAAAGCCACCTTATCTATATATACATTCTTTTGAGGGTTATTCGCTTTGATAACCAATGTTTTTCCATTGGCTAGTTTAATAGTTGCCTTTTCGAAAAGAGGAGTCGTAAGAACAAGCTCATTCGAACCAGGACATACAGCATATAGACCTAAACTACTCAATATATACCAAGCCGACATTTGTCCACAATCCTCGTTTCCGCTGATTCCCTCAGGTGTTGGCTGATACATTTCAGTAAGAATACGACGTGTCATCTCCTGTGTTTTCCAAGGTTGACCAACATAGTTATATAAATATGCCATGTGATGGCTAGGTTCGTTGCCATGTGCGTATTGACCTATCAGACCTGTAATATCTACCATGTTACCTTCGACTTTCGATTCTACCACAAACAGGCTATCTAATTGTGCAGTGAAGGATTCTTCTCCACCAAATAACTGAATCAAACCATTCACATCGTGAGGTACAAAAAATCTATATTGCCAAGCTGTAGCCTCTGTATATGCACGGCCGGGTTCGAAAGGATTGAAAGGTGTATCCCAATTGCCATCCATACGCTTACCTCTGAAAAATTTGGTGTATCCATCAAAGACATTAATGTACGACAAAGCACGCTCTGCATATTCTTTATAATCGTCTTCACGTCCTAAGTCTTTAGCCATTTGCGAAATAGCCCAGTCATCGTAAGCATATTCTAATAAACACGATACTGATTCTTTCTTTATATTTGAAGGTATGAAACCATATTTTACATAATAGTCTGAACCTTTTTTATTTATGTTAGATGATACTTTCATCGCTTCGAAAGCTTTCTCTACATCAAAATCGCGAATACCTTTCATATAAGCATCTGCAATAACCGAAGCCGAATGATAACCAATCATAGTATGGGTTTCACCTGCCGAAAGCGGCCAAATAGGCAATTCGCCCGAAGCATCATACATATCCAGATAAGAAGTGATCATATCCGATACCAATCTGCTATCGGTAAATGTCACCAATGGATTCCATGCACGGAATGTATCCCAAATAGAGAAAGTAGAGTAATGTTTCTTCCCTTTCTCTAATTGACCGATACTCATATCATGTCTACGATACTGACCGTTTACATCACTTACAATATTAGGTACAACCTTTGCATGGTATTGAGCCGTATAAAAGTTCTTCAAGTCATGCTCAGAACCACCTTCTACAACTATATCCGAAAGAGCTTCCTCCCAAAGAGATCTGGCTTGTTGATGTACATTGTCAAAATCGAAATCTTTTACATCATTCATCAGATTTTCTCTTGCATTCTCTAGGCTTACAATAGATATACCCACCTTAGCAATAACAGGCTCGCCCGTAGATGTTCCAAACTTTAAAATAGCCTGTACATTGCTTGTTTTAGGATTGGAATCAACAGCCAATATTACACCATCATTCACAATATCAACACTCTCAAAATCTTTAGAGAACTGAGCTACAAAGAACACATACTGGTTGGTTACCCACCCTTGTGTTCTACGCATTCCCGATAATTCATTAGAGGCGGTTTTCTTTATCTGCAAAGAATCTATTACTTCCTCAGCAATAAGATGTGCCATATCAACAACTATCGACATGCTTTTATTTTTGGCAAAAGTGTATCGGTGAACACCCGTATATGTAGTAGCCGTTAGTTCGGCTTTAATACCTTCTGTTTTAAAATCAACGGAATAATATCCCGGTGAAGCTTTTTCATCTTTATGTGAAAACGGAAGGGGATCGAAAATATACCCCTCAGGTTTTAATTTTACCTCTTGTGTAGTTGGATGAAACAGAATATCTGCCAAATCGGAGCATCCCGTTCCACTTAAATGTGTGTGCGAAAATCCAAAAATAGTACTATCGCTATAATGATAACCAGATGCAGCATCCCAGTTTCCAAAGCGGGTATCGGGACTCAGTTGTACAGCTCCATAAGGTACAGTAGCTCCAGGGTATGTATGCCCATGGAATCCTGTTCCGATAAAAGGGTCTACATATTCAATCGGACTTTTGGGTGATGAAGAACATCCCACCAACAGTAACGTCGAGAATATGGAAATTATTAATTTTTTCATGGTCAATATTGTGTTATGCTTAGCAAGGCAATAAAAGCTTGGAGACCTTAATTAAAAGTTTCGGAGGAATTTCTTCCTCCGTAAACTTATAAGTAAATGAAAGTATCTAATGATATATTTTAGAACCTTAACAAACTATTACTGTTATGCTTAGCAAAGTAATAAAAAAGTCTGAGACTTTATTAATTATTCAAAAGTTGAATATCCTGGCTTTGGATTATTCACTAACAGATAATCTGTGTTTTCGATTTCCTTTTGTGGAATAGGAAAATGTGCATTCTTTACAGGGTCGAAGTTACGAGGTCCTCTTGGATCTGTAGCTGTAGTTTCTGCTGCATACACTTCTTTAGCGATTCCCCAACGCACCAAGTCGTAATGACGCTCATCTTCATAAGCCAATTCGCAACGACGTTCTCTTACCAAATCGTTAAACGTAGGAGCTGCAATAGCTTTGGTTACATCACCACCAAAAGCACGAACATGTACTTCGTTAAACGACGATGCAGCAGCGGCTACCCCCTTAGTTCTGTTTGTTGGACCTCCACCTGCCAAGAATATCTCAGCTTCGGCATGAATCAACAATACATCAGAATAGCGTAGCAATGGCACATCAGCACCGGTTTCCCAGTCCCATGCAGTAAGCTCATTATAAGCTGCACCATATTTTGTACACATATATCCGGTAGTCATATCATTTATCATTTCTGAGGTCAGAACAGTTTCTTTTCCTAGATAATGAATTGTATCACCGGCTCCCACCATAGTTACTTCACGGCGTAGGTCGCCTTCTGCAAAAGCATTATATAAGCTCTTTGTTGGTGCAAAATAATACCATCCTGTACCACCCGATAAAGTTCCCGAAAGAAGAATAACAGAAGTTACTGTTCCTTGATTTCTTACCCCTTTATTTACAAGATTGAAAAGAACTTCATCGTGTTTCTCTCCTGCAAGAGAAAACAAATTGGCATATCCATTATTATTAGCTTTATTCAATGAGTACTTACCCGAGTTGATTACTTTTTCGGCTGCGGCTTTAGCTTCTGCATATTTGCCCCAATGAGCATATACTTTAGCCAATAAACCATAAGCTGCACCTAGATTGGGTCGTCCAAGAGCATCTTTATCTCTAGTCCATGCACCCTGAGCTTCGAAACGAGCGATAGCTTCTTTCAAGTAAGCCTCTATACGAATATATGTTTCGGTCTTAGTTTCTCTTGGTTTATTTATTTCCAAAGGTTTTTGCCAATCGTAAAAAGGTAATCCTCCATATCTCTTAGCAAGATAGAAATAAGTATATGCACATAAGAAGTTAGCTTCTCCCATAATCAAATCTCTGCTTTTGTCAGACATTGTTACATTAGGAGTATTTGCCATCACATCATTAGCACGGCGAATAGTACGATACATGAGTTGCCAGTTACTGAATTGCCCACCTGAGGCATTAGAAGTAGCAATAAATTTAGTCAACTGATCATCGTCATTCTTATTTCGATTGATTACCATATCGTCACTGGCAGGACCTGTCCAAAAATGACCGCGTCCAAATCCTTCTTCATTATAAAATGGTTCGTATGCTGCATTCAATCCCAGCCATACATCTGCTTCGGAATTCCAAAAATTCGATACGCCGAAAGGTTCTCTATCCAGATCACAAGATAAGAGCACGAATAATGGAAGGAAAAATATTAATTTATATAGTTTCATGATATTCATTTGTTAGAAGTTAATATTAATACCCATGATGAATGTCTTAGGCTGAGGGAATTGTCCTCTGTCTACTCCCACTTCAGAAACTCCGCTAACATCCACATCATCCGCATATGCTTCTCCTAAATCGGGATCATATCCTTTATAACCTGTAATAGTGAACAGATTTTGCATAGTAACGTACAATCTTACGTTTTGCATTCCTATTTTTCTGGATACATTTTTATTCAAAGTATAACCGAATGTAAGCACTTTCAAGCGCAGATAATCACCTTTGTCTACATAGTAGTCTGAGAATCTTTGATTCGAGTTCTTATCTTCAATGGTTACACGTGGTAACGTTCCGTTCGGATTATTAACTGAATGATAGCGATCCATGATATCAGCATATTGGTTGTATCTAGGATCAACAAACATACCTTCGTATTTCAACGCATTGAAAATCTTATATCCTGCTACTCCTTGGAAGAAAAGACTTAAATCGAATCCTTTGTAATTAAAGTCAGTACCAAATCCGTATGAGAATTTAGGGAATCCGCTACCAATATTGGTTCTGTCACTTCCATCAATCTTACCATCTCCCGTTACATCCAAGAATTTAATATCACCCGGTTTTGCATTAGGTTGATACATTTCTCCTGCACTATTCTTATAGTTTTTTATTTCTTCTTCACTCTTGAATATTCCATCCGATTTATAACCATAGAAGTGAGCAATAGGCTCTCCAGCAACAGTTCTAGATATATTAGTACCTCTATATGAACTTGTAAAGAAAGAACTACTACCCGTTCCTAGTGAACGTACTTTATTCTTTACAGTACTAAAGTTACCATATGCATTTACCTGTAAATCGTTGATTTTGGTATTGTATGAAAGATTCATGTCAATACCTGTATTCTGAACCTCTGCTGCATTTTGCCAAGGATCTTGTGTTATTCCGGCAAGAGAAGGAGCAGGTACTTGAATCAATACATTAGTTGCATTTTTATTATAGTAATCGAATGTAAAATCGAAATTCTTAAGGAATGTTACATCTAAACCAACGTTGGTTTGTGTAGTAACCTCCCATTTTAGATTAGGATTTGCCAAAGAAGCTTCATACCGTCCGATTGTAGCAGTTTCATTTTGACCAAATACTACATTATAACCATCGTCGTCTGTTGTATTTTGGATGATTACCTTAGTTGGATAATTACTGAATATATTTTGGTTACCTAATTTACCCCAACTTGCACGTACTTTAAGATTTTGAATTGCCGAAGCTCTCAATGGTTCGAAGAATTGCTCTTCCGAAATACGCCATCCTCCCGATACTGATGGGAAGTAACCCCAACGATTAGCTTTTGAGAATTTAGAAGAACCATCACCACGGAAATTCACCGATAGTAAATATCTGTCAGCAAAAGAATAATCTAAACGAGCAAAATACGATTGAAGCGCCCATTGTTCGCGTCCACCTTGCATCCAAGCAATATTAGTTGCTGCACTTAAGTAACGTTGAGAAGGATCTTCCGAAATAAAATCAGTACCACGAGCATTGGTGTAATTCATATCGAATTCTTCATACGAATACCCACCTAAGATCATAAACTTATGTTTATCTATTACTTTGTCATATTTCAATGTGGTTGTATTGATCCACCTTGTACTTTGCCAATCTCTTTGAGTCAACTCATTATTATTGGAAGCACGACCAGCCTCGGGTACACGCGCCGAGAACCATTTGTCCTGCCATTTAGACCAATCGTATCCAAAATCAGTTTTAAGAGTAAGATTTTCGAGTATACCGTATGATGCATACACGTTACCAAAAATACGATCTCTGGTTCTTGTACGGTCTGCTCTATTTATTATACCTACGGGGTTTTGAATATCTGCTCCCAATTTACCGCTTCCGCTTAGGTTACCATCTTCATCATATACAGGTACAGAAGGATCTGCACGTAAAGCTGAAATAATAGCACCTGATGAAGCAGACATATCTGGAACAATCTTTTGTTTAGAGTGAGTAATCATCAGATTCTCTCCAAATTTCAGATTCTTGATTATTTCTGTCTCAGTATTTACACGGAAAGTTGTACGTTTAAAGTTAGTTCCTCTCAATATACCATCCTGAGTTAAGTGACCACCCATAATGTTATATTTCACTTTTTCAGTACCTCCGGCAACCGATAAATCATAATTACCTTGATAAGCCGAGTTAGAGAATACCTCATCTTGCCAATCTGTTCTTGTTTCCTGTGCAAAAGGACTCTTATAATAAGCCATTTTAGCAGCAGTTTCGGCACTTGGTGTAGCTCCATTCAAGTCATTTTCGTATGCTTCAAGGTGAATCATATTTCTTTGTTGAGCATTCAACAAGTCGATTTTTCGTTGAGGCTTAGAGAATCCTTGGAATGTATTGAAACTTACATTTACTCTATCCGATTTACTACCTTTTTTAGTTTGAATAATAACTACTCCATTAGCAGCACGCGAACCGTAAATAGCAGCCGAAGCAGCATCTTTAAGAACATCAATGCGTTCTATATCATTCGGATTCACATCATTCATATTATCGGCAGGCATACCATCGATAACATACAATGGATCGTTGTTTCCAAAAGTACCCATACCACGAATACGAATTGATGTACCTGCGCCCGGTGCACCACTACTTTGTAAGACTGTCACACCCGACATACGTCCTTGTAAGGCACTGTTGATATCCATATTTGCCATATCTGCCAGATTAGACATTTTTACAGATGATACTGCACCCGTCAAGTCAGCTTTCTTTTGAGTAGTATAACCTACTACAACTACCTCATCTAAAGCTTTGTTGTCTTCTCTTAGCACAACATTTATATCCGATTTACTTCCCACTCTTACTTCTTGTGGTAGATAACCGATATAACTAAATACAAGAATTCCATTTTCGGGCACTTCAATACTGAAATTTCCATCTAGATCAGATGCTGTTCCTGTACTTTTGCCTTTTACAATTATACTTACTCCGGGAAGTTCTATACCTTGAGCATCTTTTAGAGTACCTTTTACTGTTCTTTGTTGATCTTGTTGAACTTCTTTCGTTCCGGCAGACAATACAATCTGATTATCTACTATTGTATAAGAAATATTAGAGTTTTCAAATACTTCGTCTAGAATATCCGATACAGGTTTATCGGTTGCTTTTACAGATACAATTTTATTTGCATCTACTAGGCGATCATTATACACAAAACTGTAAGCAGTTTTTTTCTCTATCTCATTCAATACGTCTCTTACTGTTGCTTGAGGCTTATTCAATGAAATTGAAATATTCTGCTTTGCATAGGCTGTGAATGATGACAAACACAATCCAGCCAGCAAGAGATATCGATATCTCTTTCCTAAAAATTCTTTTTTCTTTTTCATGGCTCTAGGTTAATTATTTCAATAAAAAATAACGTTCGTTTTTTTGTTGGTTTAATAACTGATGTACACATACTTAGATAATTTGTTTAATATTATTTTATGCACGTCAAAGAAAACCAACTCATGTTACACTACTGTTAAGCACTGTTTAATGTTTATTCTCTTTTAATGTCAAAAATAACTAACTAAAAATCAACAACATGAGCTCACAAGACGAGCTAAACATCTGACTTTAAGGTTTTCTATATAATATTATTTTCTCTTTCTCTTTCTTCCATTTCAAATCGGGTGAACTCATTTGCAGAACATCCAATATCTGAGTAATCGATTTATTTTCGAATACACCAGTAATAGGATAATGACGCAATTGATTGTCTCTTATTTCTATATCGACGTCATATACTCTGGATAGCTTTTTAGTGATTCGTTCTAATGAAGTACTTCTGAATAATAAAATTCCTTTTTCATACGCTTCATATTCGAATGCATCGGAAGGTAAAACCTGAATACTTTTACTTTTACGATTAAATTCAAGTTTAGTTGAAGCTCTCATAGCAGTAGCTTCACTTAAGTAAGGTGAACTAAAATTTACTTTTCCTCTTTCAAGATATACCTGTACAATATCATCATCTTCATATCCATATACATTAAACTTTGTACCATAAGCTTTAACCTTCGCTCCATCTAGGGTTTCTACATAGAAAGGATTTTCAGGATCGGATACAACTTCGAAAGTAGCCTCACCCGTCAATTTTACGTGACGCTCGTTTTTGGTAAAGACACTTGGAAATTTGAGTGTTGATTTTGCATACAGATACACCCTTGAGCTATCGGGCAATGTGATAAGAATTGCCTTGCTATTGGTATTCGTATAGCTCAAATCATGCGACATTTGCTCTAAAGAACTACTTTTCTCTAAAAACAAATACAGGAAACCTATTAATAATGGAATAGTAAGAACTGCCGCTACATTTATAATACGTTGCTTCCAAAGATTTACTCGATTTGATTTTTCTTTTTGGTCTCTAATGTTGATATCTAGTTCGGGTGGAGTACAAGTCTTATTGAATTGAATAGTTTCGACACCTCGCTGGATAAAACTCCATTGACGGAACAATTTACGAGCTTCATCCGAAGATTTTAGTATATCTTCAAATTCAACTTTTTCATCAAGCGTCAATTGTTTGAGGAAAAATTTATTGATTAAGTTTTCTAATTTCTCTTTGTCCATACTATCATTAAAAAAGGCTTTCTATATAATAGACAAAGAAGAGGGGCGATACCCTAGGGATTATTTGAAATCTTTTCGAGAAAATAAATAATTAACAATACAGGATAATACTTACCTAGTTCTACACTAATCATCATCAACGACTTAGTCATATATGCTTCAACAGTTTTTACCGACACATTTAATTGTTCGGCAATCTCTTTATTCTTTAGATTTTCGAAACGACTCATTCGAAACACTGTTTGGTATTTCTCAGGAAGTTTGTTTATTGCTTTTTCTATTAATTGGGTAAGTTCCTGAACCGAATATAAATCTTCGGCCTCGTATTCATCATAATTGGTAAGAATATATTGTTCGTAAGTCAGTTCGAGCTTTTGTTTCTCAATCAGATTGAGACACATATTGCGGACAGATGTCAACAGATAGGAACGAACAGAAGTTGAAATTATAATTTTTTGGCGGTCTTTCCATATTTTCAAGAAAACATCCTGTACGCAATCTTCTGCAACTCTCGAATCCTGAATATAACGTAGGGCAAACATACATAAAGGTGCATAAAATTGGCTGTACAAATTGCGGTATGCCTCAGTATTGTCATTCCGAATTTCCTCAAATAATGCATTATATGTATCCTTGACTTCCATTAATATATTTTGTCTAAAAATAGGGTATCAAAAATCCTTAAACTCTTTTTGTCATATAGGTAAGGTGCTAAAGTAGAAAATTTGTTTCAGATAATCGTTTATTTTTGTTTAATAGTGTAATCAAACTGCCTTTTAATCTAAAAAATACTTAATAAAACTAATATAATAAAAAGAGCTAAAGTAATTCAGAATCAACCTTATTTCATGAAAAAAGATAGCTGTATTTTCACAACTATCTTTTTTCTATTCATATATAGAACTTATCTATATATTATTGAGATAGAAAACTCTGGTTACTGTAAATTACTGTTTATAGATTTCCATTGACTAATCGGAGGTATCACATTTGAATTAATTAATTCGTCCCGTAAATCACAAAGATGTTTATAGCTCTTGTCCAAATCGGCAAATTCAGCAGGAGTTCCTTCTACTTCTTTATACGAAATTCCATGCGTATCGATGGTAGTTTCCATAGCC
Organism: Dysgonomonas sp. HGC4; assembly: GCF_001261715.1. GTDB lineage: Bacteria > Bacteroidota > Bacteroidia > Bacteroidales > Dysgonomonadaceae > Dysgonomonas_A. The sequence goes on from NZ_CVRU01000006.1 coordinate 28,164, forward strand.
ATCATTATGTGATTGAATTTTTGATTGGAAACATATACACCCGCAGGCCATTTAAAAGGTTCGCCCCCCATAGCTGCACGAATCATTTCGACTGATAGATAAGCAGGGCTTTGGAATGACGATCTACCACGCAAATCTATAATATGTTTTCCACCTTGTATCACTTTTTGTTTTATATCCTCCCATTGTTGAGCACTTAAGTCGGAACTTCCAATCAAATCATTTAAAGGTTTGCCATTTACAGTAGTGGTTGATGCAAACACAGCCATTTCTTCTCCATGACCTCCATAGGTACGACTATTTTTGATTTTATCAGGACTAAGTTTAAAATGTTTAGCCAATTCGTTTCTCAATCGGGTACTATCTAATGCAGCAAGTGTGCTTACTTGACTAGGTTTCAATCCCGAGTACAATAATGTAAGCAACCCTGTAATATCAGCAGGATTAAATATTACAACCACATGCTTTACATTAGGGCAATACGTTTTGATGTCTTTACCAAAAGCAATCGCAATTTCTGCATTACCTTTCAATAAATCTTCACGTGTCATACCTTGTTTACGGGCAGCACCTCCCGAAGATATTATGTAGGAAGCATTGGTTAATGCCTCTTCCACATTGGAAGTATATGTTAGATTTACACCTTCGAAACCACATTGAAGCAATTCTTCGGCAACACCTTCGAGACCTGTTGGATATGGATCATATAGACAGATTTCGGATGATAGTCCCATCATTATGGCGGTTTGTGCCATATTAGAACCTATCATACCTGCAGCTCCAATAATTGTCAACTTTTCGTTTGTAAGAGTTTTCATAAGTTTTATTTTTATATAATTCATATTACGCAACCCTAAGCATCTTTGGTTATAATACTTTAGCCAAAGTAACAAGTAGGTCTGCATCCTCCATTTATATTTCAAAGCTATAAAATATTATCAAATAATCATACTCTAAAAATATTATACGCCATTACTTTTGGTTATACTTAAATACCGGTTTCGAAGAAGTGAAAACTCTCATTTCTCAATCACATAAAGGAGTGCAGAAATACAATTATATATTCCATATTTCAGCATCAATTCAAACGATATTAAACCTCTAAATATTTTTAACGAACAAGCCAGAACTTTTTCCTTTACAATACGTTATGATAATAAAGAGCAGAATTTATCGTATAAGATAAGTGCTCTAAATCCGAATAAGAGTATTAGGAAATAAACCAATATAAAAGATTTTTCTTTGAGGATTGAGTTATCAGAAACGTCTATTGAAATATAGAGATAATTCATAGAACTTTTTCCTAGAGTTAAATGTTTAAAGTATGTGTTTTTCATAGTATT
>NZ_CVRU01000007.1 GCF_001261715.1 Dysgonomonas sp. HGC4
ATAATATATGGCTATCTAAATTTGATTTCGGTACAGAATCTCAAATCACTAAAGATGGAGTGATTGGCAAAATAATAAATGGAGCAACGGATTGGGCTTACGAAGAAGAGTTCGGAGTTACAAGTTTAATGGACTTCTCTCCTGACAACAAGCTATTGTCTTTTGTTAGATTTGATGAAACAAATGTTCCGGAATTTACTTTTCAGAATTTTAGTCAACAATTATATCCTGATTTTATCTCCTTCAAATATCCAAAAGCAGGAGAAGCAAATTCAAAAGTAACATGTAACATTTTTGATATTGAGTCGAAAACAATCAGACCAATTAATTTCCCTGCCAATTCCGAATTCGAGTATATTCCTAAGATTGAATTTACACCAACTTCTCAATTAGCAATAATGACATTGAATCGCGATCAAAACGATTTCAACATGTATTTTGCAGACCCAAGAAGTACTATTGCCAAATTAATACTCAAAGAACAAAATGACAGATATATTAATTACGACTTCTTCAACTCCATCAATTTTATAGGAGATCAATTTACTTACATAAGCGAAAAAGACGGATACAGTCATATATATATGTACTCGCTTACAGGTGTGCCTCAAAAACAACTGACATCCGGACATTATGATGTAATGGAGATTCTGGCATGCGACCCTATAACTAAAACAGTTTATTTTCAAGCAGCCGAAGAAAGCCCTCTACAACGAGCCATATATAAAATAGAGATAGTAAAAGGAGTTAAAACAAAACTATCTACAAAAACAGGTTATAATACTGCCTCTTTTAGTTCCAACGGCAAGTACTATATCAATAATTGGTCGAATACCGAAAACCCAACTGTAATCACTATGAATGATGCATCGGGTAAAGAATTACGAGTTCTCGAAGATAATAAAGAATTAAAAAATAATTTAGCTTCGCTTCGTCTTCCTAAAAAAGAATTCATTACTGTAAAAGGAGCCGATGGTACTTCACTAAATGCTTGGATGCTAAAACCAGCAAATTTCAATCCAAATCAGAAATACTCTTTACTAATGGTTCAATATAGTGGACCAGATTCTCAAGAGGTTCTTGATCGTTTTAGTATTGATTGGACTGATTTTCTTACCACTCAAAACTTCATAGTAGTAGCAGTAGACGGAAGAGGTACAGGAGCCAGAGGACAAGAATTTAGAAAATGCACCNNAGGTATAAAAGAGTCTGACGACCAGATTGCAGCTGCACGATATTTCGGAACACTGCCATACATAGATGCCTCAAATATTTCTATCTGGGGTTGGAGTTATGGAGGATACAACGTATTGATGAGTTTAAGCAGAGGAAATGGCGTATTCAAATCAGGAGTTGCTATTGCCCCTGTTACCAACTGGCGTTTTTACGATTCGGTATACACTGAGCGTTATATGCGAACTCCACAACAAAATGCTTTAGGATACGAAAAAGGATCTCCCATAGCACTCGCAGAATCATTATCAGGAAAACTTTTATTAGTTCATGGAACAGCAGATGACAATGTACATTTCCAAAACACCATAGAATACACATCTGCATTGATAAAAGCAAATAAGCAATTTGAATTATTTGTCTTCCCCGATCAAAATCATTCTATAGCCGGAAGTCATAATAGAAATTATTTATATACAAAAGTTATTGATTTTTTGAAACTTAAATAAAGCGAGAACGCAGGAACAAAAAGCTCCTGCGTTTTTTTACTTTATATAAGTATTGAAATTTACATTATATCATATATATTTACAACTCGATGTGTAACAATGACGAGTTTATCATAGTTTCTTAGTATATTAGAATATATAAATCGATTACTCAATAAACAAAACTTATTGATAATTGTTTTAATATAAAATCCTGAAAAATAGGGAAATAATAGGTTTCGTATTCAATAAAAAAAGAACAATAAGACACCTACGCCCTTAGGATTTAACCACCTGTATTTATGTAATTTATGATTTCAAAAGGAGCAAAAAAATATTTAGTAA
>NZ_CVRU01000008.1 GCF_001261715.1 Dysgonomonas sp. HGC4
TTTGAATCGTTTCTTATTTTATATCACTGTGGATAGAAATCAGGACTTAACCAAATTACTTTTTCCATTCAAAGCATCCAATATCAGGCCCATCGTCACTGCGGCGCGAAACTCCGATCAAATCGTAAGGCAGAGCCACTGCATCTTGACGCGATCCTTTGTTTATGGCAGGTGAGTTTTCCGATAACTCGAAATTATAATAATAAAACAAGCTTGGATCTTCTACCGCTGTTTCCAACGAATAGATATACTTGAATTTAGGATCTACATTCCATACCGTATTTACAAAATTATCGTCATCCGATCCCGCAATTTTCAACAAACAGTTCTTAAAAAGATACGTAAACGATATACCATCTTTTTTTGTAACAGTCAATTCCTTAGGTCCGTTTCCTGCAACAATAGTATTTATAAACGAAGTATTTACAACAGGATAATCTACGGTTCTTCCATTTACATTCTCTCCTGTATTAGCCAGCAAAAGAGTACTTTTTCTGGGCAATGTCAACCAATTGCTATGCATATAGTTCGCAATGGTGCAATGCAAGAAATCGTAACTACCGCCTAATAACCTTACCGTATAGTTACCCGAATTAGCAAATAGTGTATTCTTTGCTGTTATCTTACAATTGACTGCCCATAAGACTTCTTTAGTCGCATTCTGAACAATGGTATTCATAAATGTAGCTTTTTGCCTAGTCAGATCCGATTCGTGAAAAAGAACTCCATAAATACCATTACGGATTCTTACATTCTCGAAATTATTATCGTAACTATCGGCTGCCACTTCTATCCCACCCCATTGTCCGGGAACTCTATCGAAAGGTACATTACCCGATTGATACAGATTATCTAAACGATCTCCTCTAAAAACAATAGGTTCTGCTATTGTACCTACGGCATCTAAACGACCGTTAATTAACACTTTTGCTCCGCTATGGAAAAACAAGCGTACATTTTTCTTGATACTCAGTGTTGCATTTTTGGCAATGTATAACGAGTCGTATATAAGGTAGGGTTTTCCTTCGGTAAGAGTAGTATCACTGTCAATTCTCTTTCCTCGCCAAAGAATAACATCCTGCCCTATTGCTTCCAGTCGTACATATTGAGTCACCCCGTTGAATTGAAAACGTATCGAGTCATCAATCAGCATAGGTTTATTGCCCCCCAGGGGATCAACCGTCACCTCAACAAAAATATACATACTGTCTTTAGCTAAAAGACTAACATTGTTTATAGTATTGCCACTTTCACCATCTACATTCATTCTGAATCCCGTTTTAGCGGCATTCATCAACTGTATAGAACTTATGACTAATGCATCCTTGTTTTGATTGTAAATCTTCAAACGTTTAGTTGCAGTTCCCACTGTTGTAAAAACAGTATCGAACCGCAAAGTATCCACCGAAAATGATAATCTTAGACTACTGCTACTCGAAAAATTATCATCATTATCACACGAAAGAAACAAGGATAACGATGTGAACAACACTACAAATAATGCCTGATATTTTTTGCTACGCTTCATATTTAACAGACTCAGATTATATGCTACATGTTCCATCGGGCGAACAAGCACGTCCTTTGTGTCTTTCGCCTCCTCCACCTTTGGAAACACCATTTTCTTTCCAGAAATTATATGAATTATGCAGAACATCCAGATATTCTTCTTCAGCAAGTGACCCTTGTATTATGTCTTTGCCATTAAACAGGTAAAAAGGAATGTATTCTAAGTTCAGTTCATCTTCACTGAATCTTATATCTGCTTCAATATCTACAACAAACTCATCGCCATTCAATAAAGTCATAATTTCGTCCTCTGGTATACCTACACCTGTACCCAAACGCACCAGAGTTACTCTATCACTGATATCTTCGCCATCCACAAAGTAAGCTTTAAACAGAACTTCTTCTGTTTCGTCAGCCAATTTATGCTTCTTAGCCAATTTCACTAGACGGAGAGCATCCGAAGTATTAGCTACGACAAGTTTTTCGAAATGATAATCCAAGCCTACTTCCTTTGCCAGATCTACCAATCCTTGCAAATCGGCTTTCACCTCTTCGATGCTCGAACCATGCAATCCTGCAAAATACTCATAATACGATTGTCCTAATGGTCTTTTAGGTAAATCGGGATTCAATTCGTAACTATGCCAAACCAATTCTATCTCATTTGCATGAGGAAATTTTGCCAAAGCATTTTCGAACTTACGTTTTCCTATATAACAATACGGACAAGCTATATCCGACCATATTTCAACTTTCATTTTTCCCATAACATTTCTTTTTTTGTGAACCGTAAAAGCCGCAGACCTATTTGTTACTTCACCAAGTATAATAATTACTGCTACTTAAAATAGATTCTGATTTTGACCAATTAATATTTACTATTCAGCAAATATCGTAAGTTATTAAAGTAGCATAAATAGTGCCAAACATACTCCTAGAGTCATATTTAAAACATTTACTCTACATTATTTATTATATAGACAAATATAGGACAAAGTTTCCCTTGTCCTACATCTATTTATATATTATTTCACTCGTTTACAAGCCTAACAAGTTCTAGACACTTGTTGGGTTATACCTGCCAAAGTAAAAGATAGCTCTATGACTTTTTATTTCTTTTCAGGAATATTTTTCAAAACGTCAAGCAACAATCTCCACCATTTATCTACCGATGGTATATATATTTGTTCGGCTGGCGAATGTGCATCTGTAATAGTTGGTCCACAAGAAACCATATCCAAATGAGGATATTTTTGCAGGAACAAGCCACATTCTAAACCCGCATGAATAGCTTTTACTTCAGGCTCTTTACCAAATAGTTTCTTAAATGATTGCTCAGCCACTTTTAATATTGCAGAATTAGGATTTGGTTTCCAGCCCGGATACCCTTCTCCATGCTCTACCTTTGCTCCTGCCAATGTAAAGGCAGCATTTACCATATTGGCAGCATAGTTTTTCAACGATTCGGTAGAACTGCGTTGACTTGTACCAACAACAATAGTATTGCCTTCTTTCATTTTCACAGAAGCTAAATTAGTAGAAGCTTCCACTAAGCCGGGTACATCGTGGCTCATTGCCAGCACACCATGAGGGCATACGCAAATAGCATTCAATAACCCGTAAGTTGTTTTTTCGTCTATAATAAACTCAGGCTCATCAGTTGTTCCGATTAAAATCTGGACATTAGGATCCACCGCTTTCAACTCTTCCTCTATTTCAGCAATAAATACATTTAATAAGGTAACCACCCTGTCTTTATCGCCCACAGGAATACCAACCACAGCCGATGCTTCACGAGCAATAGCATTATGTAAGTTACCTCCTTCTATCGAAGCTAAACGCACTTCCATTTTACGAGAGATAGTCCATAAGAAACGATTTAGTATTTTATTGGCATTACCCAATCCTTTTTGAATCTCTGCTCCCGAGTGTCCTCCATTCAAACCTTTTACTTCCAGTTTAAACCAGAACTGGTTCATCGGAGTTTCGTCCTGCTCATATTTAAAAGTGGCAGTTGTACCCTTACCTCCTGCACAACCAATATAAAGTTGTCCTTCTTCTTCGGTATCTAGATTGATAAGAATATCTCCAGTCAGAAAATCCTGTCCCAAAGCATACGCTCCGGTAAGCCCTGTTTCCTCATCCACCGTAAATAAACATTCCAATTTTCCATGCTCTATATTATCCGAAGCCAATATAGCCAATGCAGCAGCTACACCCACGCCATTATCAGCACCCAATGTAGTACCTTTTGCTTTCAACCAATCGCCATCTACATATGTTTCAATAGGATCGTTATCAAAATCGTGTACTGTACCACTATTTTTTTCACATACCATATCAACGTGCCCTTGAAGAATAACTGTTGGCAAATTTTCTTTACCTTTAGTTGCAGCCTTTGTAATAAGTACATTACCAGCCTCATCCTTTTTTACTTCAAGATTGTGTGTTTTTGCAAAGTCGAGTAAATATGCTATTACCTTTTCTTCTTTTTTCGAAGGTCTGGGAACTTGTGTTAATTCATAAAAATACTTCCACACAATATGTGGCTCCAAATCGTTTATTGTCATAATATATCGTTTATTAATTTTTTATCGGAAACCCGTTTTTTCTTATTATAAAAGTAAAGATATATAGAGGCATACACAAACTTTTTCACATCTTTTATACTTAGTCCGAATACCATCTCCAACTATTACGCCTATCTTTGTCTCGAAAACCGAAAATAGGGTTCTCAATAACAGTATTTTTAGCCTTATTTTTATTTATTACCGAATAAATGCGGAAAATTTAAAATTTGGTTCTATTTTTGCGAAATAATTGATAAACAAATACTCGTAACAATATATTTTAGTCATCAACATTAAGTTATTTATATGAAAAATCTTTCTCTTGTGATAAATGGTATTTTAGCGGTTGCTATTATCATACTTTTTATCCTGTTCTTTAAGACGAAATCGACCACAGAGAATACACCATCTCTAAAATTCGAAAATGACACAACTGCGACTTTACCTATTGCATATGTCAATATTGACAGCGTTTTAACTAACTATCAATATGCAAAAGAAGCAAGCGATGCACTTATGAAAAAGACTGAGACATCGAGAGCTTCTATCAATCAAAAACAAAAACAATTGGTCAGCGAACAACAAGAATTTCAACGTAAATATCAAAATAATGCATTTCTAAGCCAAGAGCGTGCCGAGCAAGAAGCTACACGTATACAAAAACTTGGTGCTGAATTGGAGCAAACGGCTTCTCGTTTGGATAATGAGTTGACTATGGAACAAATAAGAGTGAACAATCAATTGGCTGATTCGGTTAGACTTTGTATCAAAGAGTTCAACAAGACTGCTAATTATCACATCATATTTAGCAACTCGGGACTTGACAATGTTCTTTATGCAAAAGAAAAATATAACATTACAGACAAAGTTATAGAGCTGTTGAATGCTAGACATGCAGCATCTCCTAAGAAATAAGAATTACACATTACTGAATATAAAAAGAGGAGTACATGAAAATGTATTCCTCTTTTCTATTTTATATAATCAAACAGACATCTAAGTTCTGTTCAGTTATTTATCAGCTATTTAAATAAGCTCTCTCGCAAGCTCTATTCTAAATGTAGTACCTACACCAATTTCAGAACTCTTTACGTATATCTTACCTTTGTGGTAATCCTCAATGATTCGTTTAGCGAGAGACAAGCCCAAACCCCACCCTCTTTCTTTGGTTGTAAAACCGGGAGAGAATATACTTTTAAACATAGCTTTGGGCAACCCCTTTCCCGAATCGGTAATATCAATACAAACCAATCCGTTTCTCTGAGACAGCTTAAATACAATATGTCCTTGCCCTTCCATAGCATCTACTGCATTCTTAGTCAGATTCTCAATTACCCAACTAAATAATGAAGTACTAATCTTAGCATACAAAGGGTCGTGAGGAATATCAAATTCAAACTTAACCTTCTTCGATATACGTTTTTCCAAGTAAGCAACCGACTGCTTCATCTCCTCTCCGACTTCGCGAGTTTCGGGAGCAGGTGTAGATCCAATTTTAGAGAATCGATCGGCAACAACCTGCAATCGCATCACATCCTTCTCCATCTCGTTCAAGGTTGATATATCCGATGTTTTACTCTTAAGATATTCTACCCAAGCTAGCATGGATGATATGGGAGTACCCAACTGATGAGCGGTTTCTTTTGATAATCCCACCCACAATTTATTCTGCTCAGCATTCTTTGTACTCAACAAGGCAAGGAATGAAACACAAATAAAGAAAGTCATCACCCCAATCTGAATAAAAGGATAATATTGTAAACGTTTCAATGTAGAGGAGTCTCCATAATAAACATATTGCTTAAAATTAGGAGATTCGATAACAATAGGACTATTCGATTTCTTGAAATAATCTACCTGTTCAGTCAAATACTTGAGACTATCATTTACAGGTACATCCACATTTGCAGTCATCAAAACATTATCATCCTCATCACACAAGATAACAGGGATAGTCTTATTACTGGACAATATTTTCAGAGTAAGATCTAATTCATCAATGCCATTATTACTGGCTGCCAATTGAAGAGCCTCAGCCCATAGCTCCATCTTTTGCCTTTCGTCTTTCGCCATATCTCCAGCCATTTGGTTAGATATTATAAGGAAACTAATGGCAATAGATATCGCGATAGCTATGAAAATATATTTAGCTAATACTTTTTTGTCAAAAGATCTCATTTTCTTAAATTAAGTCAATTTTGAGATAGGAAAGGTACATAATCTTTATCAGATACTAAAATTAGACCAGAAAAGAGCCACAATATCATAATTTTGTTAAAGTATGCTATATAAAATCAAATTGATTGGATTTTATATTAGTATCGCGTATCTTTGAACTGTGTTTTTTCATGGTATTAGATTTTAAGGTTAACAATGAAGATTGGTTGTCGGGATGACAACCTTTTCTTTTTTAGATACACAATCATCGAGACTATTGCATGTTATGTTATTACTCCACACAAAAGAAGCACAACATTCCCATAGAAAGTATTAGAAAATATTAAAATCACGCAACAGCGAAGTAACAATATCACATTTTTGTTAAATATATTGATTTAACATTAAAAGGATTGGTTTTAATCTCAAAATCGCATATCTTTGAACTGTGTTTTTTCATGGTATTAGATTTTAAGGTTAACAATGAAGATTGGTTGTCGGGATGACAACCTTTTTCTTTTTTAGACATACAAGCCAGTCACTTTTTTCTTTCCCTTACTCTTCGATACCCTCATACCTTTATTTTCTTCTTGCATCATAAAAATTATCAAGTAAGCATAGCATCCTAATAAAGAAACCATCTTCAGGAACACCTTCCTATCTTTAGGACGACAATTAGTAGCATTTACAAACAATTACACACCAAAGATCACTGTCACAACATCCTCAAAGGCTCTGATAAATAAAGATTTAAGCAGAACTATTTCTTAAGTAACTTGTTTAATACTTGTCACAAAACACAGAAGTATTTTACAAATCAAGATTACGTTATGAAAAAGTCAATTATTTCGGGTATTATGGTAGCTGCTCTTTTTATTTCAGCTAATACTGCATTCGCACAAGAAGTGAATAAACAAGAAGTAAAAAAAGAGAAGAAAGCGGAAGATAAGGAGACTAGAAAAGACAGCAAAAAAGGGAAAAAGGGTAAGAGAGAACGAAATTCTGAAAATTCAGAAGGAAAATCGGAGCGTGGAGAACGAGGTTCTAGAAACAGAGAAAACAGATCGGAACGTACCACTCAAAACAGTGACAGTATATCTTCCGAACGTACAGGACGTAAATCGAAGGGTAGTAAAAACAAATCGGAACGTAAAGAACGTGGCTCTCAAAATAAAGAAACAAAAACCGAAACTGAATAATTTTTTTTTATATTTAAGTTTCCGGATAAAAAGGTTTGAAACACAAAAGCTGATAGATAGGATTATTTATCAGCTTCATTTTTTTACTTACAGCCATACATCAATAAAACCAATACGATATAGACAGATTCTTTTTTTATCTTAAAAATTTCTTCTCGTTCTAATTAATATTACTAATTTTGTAAACAATCTAAAATTACTAACTTTTTTATAAGAAATCATGAATATTTCGCACATCGAACATCTTGGTATTGCTGTAAAAAGTATTGAAGACAGTCTTCCTTACTACGAAGGCGTTTTAGGCTTAAAATGCTACAACATAGAAGTTGTAGAAGATCAAAAAGTAAAAACTGCTTTCTTCAAAGTCGGTCAGACTAAAATAGAACTACTTGAGCCTACAAGCCCAGACAGTACTATCGCAAAATTCATCGAGAAAAAAGGAGAAGGTATCCACCACATTGCGTTTTCAGTAGATAGCGTAGCTTCATCATTGGCTGAAGCAGAAAGTAAAGGTGTACAATTGATAGACAAAGCTCCTCGTGCAGGTGCAGAAGGTCTTAACATTGCATTCCTTCACCCAAAATCTACTTGTAGTGTATTAACAGAATTCTGCGAACACCCAAGCAAATAAGATATACATTAAAAGAGACTTTACGATGTAAGGTCTTTTTTGCATTATCCTATATAAGGTAATGCAAAAAACAATGTAATATTTTAAGCTATAAGTGGCTGTTGCAGTTATGCTTGCAATACGCAAAAAAGGTCTTTGACCTTACAGAAATAAGTATTTAATTTAAGAATCAAAATATAAAAACATGAGCCAACTTGAAAGAGTAAAAGAGCTTATTGCACTTCGTGAAAAAGCACGCCTAGGTGGTGGTGAAAAAAGAATCGAAGCTCAACACGCAAAAGGAAAATATACTGCTCGCGAACGTATCGCTATCGTACTTGACGAAGGTAGTTTCGAAGAGTTTGATATGTTTGTAGAACACCGTTGTACAAACTTTGGAATGGAGAAAAACAAATTCCTTGGTGATGGTGTAGTAACCGGATGTGGAACAATTGACGGACGTCTTGTTTATATCTTTGCACAAGACTTTACTGTTATAGCAGGATCGTTGTCTGAAACATTGGCAATGAAAATCTGTAAAGTAATGGATATGGCAATGAAAGTAGGTGCGCCTTGTATTGGTATCAACGATTCGGGTGGTGCTCGTATTCAAGAAGGTATCAATGCATTAGCAGGTTATGCTGAGATTTTCCAACGCAATATTCTATCATCTGGAGTAATTCCTCAAATATCTGGAATTTTCGGACCATGTGCCGGAGGTGCTGTATATTCTCCAGCTCTTACCGACTTCAATATCATGACAGAAGGGACTTCTTATATGTTCCTTACAGGACCTAAAGTTGTAAAAACTGTTACTGGTGAAGACGTTACTCAAGAAGAACTAGGTGGTGCAAGCGTACACACAACAAAATCGGGTGTTGCTCACTTCTCAGTAGAAAACGAAGATGATGGTCTATCATTGATCCGTCACCTGATGAGTTTCCTTCCTTCAAACAATAGAGAAGAAGCTCCTCGCAAAGAATGTAACGATCCAATCGCAAGAATGGACGACTTGTTGAACGATATTATCCCTGACAATCCGAACAAAGCATACGATATGTATGAAGTAATCGGTTCGTTAATCGATAATGGCGAATTCCTAGAAGTACACGCAGCATATGCTAAAAACATAATTATCGGTTTTGCTCGTTTCAACGGACAATCGGTAGGTATCGTAGCCAACCAACCTAAATATATGGCTGGTGTGCTTGATATCAATGCATCTCGTAAAGCAGCACGTTTCGTACGTTTCTGTGATGCTTTCAATATTCCTATTGTAACTTTAGTTGACGTACCCGGATTCCTTCCCGGAACTGCACAAGAATATGGCGGTGTAATTGTACATGGAGCTAAACTTCTTTATGCTTACGGCGAAGCTACTGTACCTAAAGTAACAGTTACCCTACGTAAATCTTACGGAGGTTCTCATATCGTAATGAGTTGTAAACAACTTCGTGGCGATATCAACTACGCATGGCCAAGTGCAGAAATTGCAGTTATGGGTGCTGATGGTGCTGTTGAAGTATTGTATGCAAAAGAAATTAAAGCTGATCCAGATCCTGCAAAACAAGCTGAAGCTTATGCAGAGAAAAAAGATGAGTATAACAAATTGTTCTGTAATCCTTACAATGCAGCTCGTTATGGTTATATCGATGATGTAATTGAGCCTCGTAACACACGTTTCCGTGTTATTCGTGCATTGGAGCAATTGAGAACTAAACATCAGGTAAATCCAGCTAAAAAGCACGATAATTTACCTCTATAATTTTCAACTGTAATACATAGAAATTATGAGTGATAAAAATATACCCACAGATGTATTAGCTGTTATAGCTATGGCTATATATGATTTTCAACATCAACATGATGTTGAGAGTAATGTTTTGACCATTAAGCATGAATCTCAAGATCATCTTCCTTGGGTTGACAGAAGCGCTACAATGCTTCAAATGCCAATAAGAAAATAAAAATTAGAGAAATTTATCATGAAACAATTCATATATAGAATTAACGGTCAAGACTATATAGTTGCCGTAAATAAATTAGAAAACTCTATTGCCCAAGTTGCAGTAAACGGAAGCAATTACGAGGTAGAATTAGTAAGTAATGAGGAGGAAGTTACACTAGTATCTCGTCCGGTTGCAAAAACAGCTGCTGCACCTGCTCCTCAAAGAACAGCTACTGTATCGGCACCAACAAGTGCACCTGCTAAAAGCGGTGCTGGAGCTGTAAAATCGCCACTACCCGGTATTATCGTTGCAATCAACGTTAATGTAGGTGACGAGGTGAAAAAAGGTCAAACAGTTGCCGTACTTGAAGCTATGAAGATGGAAAATACCATCGCTGCGCCTCAAGCAGGTAAAGTGACTTCTATCAGCGTTAATCCAGGTGATTCAGTTTTAGAAGGTGTAGTTATCTTAACTGTAGAATAATACACGTTACAAACGTATAATTTAAAAGCCCCGTCTCTGAAAATTTTCAGAGACGGGGCTTTATTTTTTAGTATAAGCAAAATTACTTATTACATCTCCGATATAGTCAAAGTATTATACGCTCCATCGGTAGTTGTTTGTATCTCCCCCACCATACCGTTATATACCGAAAAATAACATTTATCACCAGCTTGAAGATATAAGAATGCTTTGTTCACAAACGTCATATTAACTGGTGCACCGGCAGAATTGTTGGGTGCTGCAAATGCACTCTTTACGTTTGAAGCTGTAGTACTTGAAACTCCTAAATTTAGCTCAATACGCAAAGTAGCTGAAGTTGTTACAATATTCTCAGCCATACCCGTACATGACACTGAATACACTCCTTTACGGGGAGCGGTGAATATAGACGTTTGGGCATCAAAACTATTTGTAGCATCTTTCTCTACAGTCCAATCTCCCCATCTTTGACTAGCTCCTGAACCTATCGTCAGTGCTTTTGTATTCTTAGCTATCACATATGCTCTCGCTGGTAGAACTGTTAACTTTACCCAGACACTCCCGTCAGAATATTCGATACCATTGTTATACCTTATAGCACCAGCTGCAGCTGCAGTGGCAGTCATAGTTGTTGTACCTAAACCCAATTCACCATTAGAAAAAGTTCCTCTTAGATCGACTTTAACTACAGGACTGGTTCTCCCCATCCCTAAATACCCACTATCTAGTAATCTGCTTAACTCGACATTAGCCGAATTCCGAGATAAAATAACGGGCGTTGTAGCTGACACCGATTTTACTTCCAGAGTAGCGACTGGCGATTCAGTATTAATCCCAATTTGAGCGATGATCCCCAAAGGGATAAAGAAAAGTATATATAGAATAATTATTTTGTTCATTTCTGTAAGATGCTTTATTGTATAACAATGGATATATTATTAAAATGTTGATCTGATACGGGATTTCCAGGTGTGTCTCCGTAAATGCGCAAGTGTTTATCAGTTCCCGTATTGTGAAATACTTGAGGATATAGCGTATCTCCTTCATTCAGAAAAAGTGTTCCACTACAAATCATAGGCACCATAAAATTTCCCGCCAATGGAAAAGAATTAGTACATTTTATAGTTTTACCATTGCTTGCTATCCATTGTCCTTCGATATAACTACCTGCCTTTACTGTAGTAATAGCTGTATGTACACTGAATGTAGCTGTATATAGTCCTGTCTTAGGAGCAGTAAATACCCCCGTTGCGGCATCAAATGTTTTAGCTGAATCATATTTTACATCCCAGTTACCAAGCTGAGTAGTGGTATTATTGGGGCATATCATCATATTATTAGAGTTAGCAGCAATCATACAATCCCTAACCATATCAGCCTCAAGTATCAGCCATTGAGTACCATCCGAATAATGTAACTCTTTGGTATCAGTTACATACTTTATCGCTCCCCCTTCTGCTACCGATGCCGTAAGGTTGGTATTACCGATGCCTATAATGTTATTGCTACCCGCACCGCCTCTCAGATCAAGACGTACAGAGGGGCTTGTTGTTCCGAGTCCCAGATAACCATTATTGAGCAATGTCAAAAGATTTACATTGCTGGAATTGCTAATCCTTATATTTTCAGTAAGGTTACTGTCTCCTTGCGAGAATATATCAAGTGCAGCAGTTGGAGTATTTGTATTTATCCCTACGTTTTGTGCGCTAACCTCTATTACATAGAGAGATAATAAAACAGTAGTAAGTGTTAGATAGTTGTATATTTTCTTTTTCATATCTTATCAATATCATAGATTGATCCATTTGCAAATGAGAGCAATGGGAGAGGTTTGATACCTCAATTTTCTAAAATGCTTAAGTTACAATATCCGGCTTTGAGATTTTTGGCTATTCCCATATTATGAGAAATAACAGGCTTGAGGGTTTGTCCTGCCAATAACTGAAAGCTTCCCGAACACAATACAGAGGTCTGGAAAGTGGCAGCGTCATAATATGTGGATTGGCATTTAACGGTTGCCGTGGGCGACACCAATTCCATTTGCATAAAGCTATAAGAGCCTACCGCACCGTTATCGAATGTAGCAATAACAGATATAGTATAAGTACCGCTACGTGGTGCTGTAAATATTCCGGTAGATGCATTAAATGTACCGAGCAAGTCTTCTTGTTTACGCCAATTCATAACCGTTGTAGAAGCATTGTTAGGAAAAGACTGACTTGTGTTGATAATATCGGCTACAACATATGTACGGATTACAGAAGCACTTAATTTGTTCCAACCGCTTCCATCAGATAAATACAGAGCCTGAGGACCTGCATCGTACTTTAATGCACCAGCTTTGGCTGCCGATGCCGCCTGAACACTGTTACCTATCCCGATGATTGCATTATTAGCGCCATTTCGCAAATCGAGCCGAATGTTAGGACTTGCAACCCCTAACCCAAGATAGCCTTGATCTCGTAACGAAAGTATCTCAGTATTGGATACATTTCTGACCGAAAGAGCTTGTGTTGAAGTAGTATTTCCTTTGGAAACTATTTCCAAGGTAGCTTGTGGATTTTTGGTGTTTATACCTACCTGAGCTTGAAGTAAGCCAAAGGAGAAAATGGCTATTAACAATAAAGTTATCCTGTTCATTATCTTCCAATTATTTATATAGTTAGTTGTTTTACGCACATAAAAAAGCAGTAACATGTAATCGCTACACACTACTGCCGGACATAGTTTTGCCACAGATAAGTTTACTAATCGTACGAGTTTGAACGACAACAAAAAAAACAAATCTTCTGCACGATAAATCTTATCGACAAAACTAAAATTATATTTATTGGGGAAATATTTGTATCTGAAAGCAACATGTGTAATATTTACACAAAATAAAAAAAGACGGAACAATCCGCCTAAGATATTTTTATTACCAGCGTAGTTGCTAGTTAATCTCTCTCTCTCTCTCTCTCTCTCTCTCTCTCTCTAATATTTCAACAGACATATCCAAACCTAAATAGTTAAAATTTAGACCCTTAAGAATAGATATGTTTGTTAATT
>NZ_CVRU01000009.1 GCF_001261715.1 Dysgonomonas sp. HGC4
TAGTGAGTTATGTTTATTTTTTGTCGATTCTTGAGTGAAAGAACAAATTGTGATACTTTCTGTTTTGCAATTGACTAATATTGTCTTTTATTAAGAGGTTGATTAACTAATATTGTTTATTTGTTTTAAAATAAAAATAATTAGGTTAAAATCTAAATGTTTGGTTATGGTTATCAACCATTAATAATTATTACAGTTAGTCTTGTAAATATAAATCTAGATAGTTGTCTAATTTTTAGCTATTCATGTTCAGTCTAATATCGGTGCGAGATTCGTATCTTTTTGTATCTGGGAATACTACAAGTTTCTTTTCTACAGTTAGAGTGTGGAGGTCTACAGGCCTAACACTGAGTTTTCTGATTACGGACGGGTTATCCTATTCTTTATAAATAGTAAATTCGTTAATAGTTCCATTGTAAAGCTGCACATGCCCGTTAATATAATATGTATAGAAGTTGTTGTATATAGAAAACACATTTTAGATATGTTCATCGGTTATCCTGGGTGCGAATTCAAACAGGGTAGGGGTAGTTGTATTGGGATACTGTGTGTGAAGGATTTCCAGTAGGGTGGGGTATTTTGCCGAAGATAGAGTCTGTTCGTTCTGTATATATTTGTATATAGATATATTAATTTTATAGGTATTACTTTTAATGAAGGTTTGTCAAAATCCGATTTTCGAAGATTAAGAAATATCCAGTTTAAGGATAGTCATAGTTCAGTTGATAGGCTTTCTGTATTCCAATAGTTCGGAGACCGAAATTCGATTATAGTAAGAAGTAATATATATAAGAAAACATTTTACGAAGGGATGATCAAATTGGTTGTCCTTTTTTGCGTTTATATGAATCTTCTTTTCTTGTTAAATATAAATAATAGAATGTTTAACTAAATAAGCCTT
>NZ_CVRU01000010.1 GCF_001261715.1 Dysgonomonas sp. HGC4
ATATATAAAAGAGGGTTGACAAATTATTTGTCAACCCTCTTTTTCTTTTAGAATAAGAGTTGGGGGAGATCACAAGAGAAAATGATGATTGCCTGAAAAAAGTATACTTGGTCTATTAATACTTGGTTTTATTGTCAGGTTTAAACTTCTCTTAAAGCTTCTATATTTCCGATATGTTTTTATCTAAAGGCTTAATGATCTAAGATTACAAATGGGTGTAGTCTTAGGTTGTTTATGTGTAGTTTGTTTAGAATTAAATATACTATAATATGCTTTATAGTATAATCGTTGTATTCCTTATAGGAGATTGAGAAAAATCGTATGTCTAGTCTGTAGCATATAAAACTAAGATTCATATAAAGTTATTATCGTTTTCGAGCAAAGGAAAAAAAATGTATTTTTGCCATTTCTATCGAAAAGCCTGAATATTAACAATAGAAATAAATCTTATGCTGAATACACAAGTCTCTAATGCTGCATTTACAGATACTAAGCCACATTATAATATACTCGATGGTTTGCGCGGAGTGGCGGCTATCATGGTAGTATGTTTCCATATATTCGAAGCTTTTGCAAGCAGTCATTTAGATCAAAGAATCAATCATGGTTATTTAGCAGTCGATTTTTTCTTTATCCTATCGGGTTTCGTTGTTGGTTATGCTTATGACGATCGCTGGGGGAAAATGACTACAAAGGATTTCTTTAAACGTCGAATTATACGTCTTCACCCAATGGTTGTGATGGGAGCTATTATAGGTGCAATCATGTTTTACACTCAAGGTTGTTCTGTCTGGGATGTGTCGACGGTTGCTGTTGGGGCATTACTTGTTGCCACATTGTTGAATGCACTATTAATTCCGGCTACTCCGGGTACTGAAGTTCGAGGAGTAGGAGAAATGTTTCCTTTAAATGGTCCAAGTTGGTCTCTATTCTTTGAATATATAGGGAATATTCTCTATGTACTGTTCATCCGAAAACTCTCTACTAAAGCTCTTGCGGTGTTGGTGTTTGTTGTTGGATGCGGCTTAGCGGCATTTGCTATATTGGGGCCATTAGGTGATATATGTGTTGGGTTTTCACTAACCGGCACAGAATTTACGGGAGGATCTTTGCGATTGTTATTTTCTTTTTCTGCCGGATTACTTCTTTCACGTATTTTCAAACCTACTAATATAAAGGGTGCTTTCTGGATATGTAGTCTATTTATTATAGCTCTCTTAGCTGTACCTCGTATAGGTGGAGCTGAACATCTGTGGATGAATGGAATATATGATACTTTATGTTGTGTTGTCTTTTTTCCGCTTCTTGTCTATCTAGGGGCTTCTGGAAAAAGCACCGATAAGTATACTACTCGGATATGTAAATTCTTAGGAGATATTTCTTATCCTTTATATATGGTACATTACCCATTTATCTATCTGTATTTTGCTTGGGTAAAGAATGATAACCTAACATTTGAAGAATCATTGTCTGGTGCAGCAGGGGTTCTTTTCGGAAGTATTATTCTAGCTTATATTTGTTTGAAATTCTATGATATACCGGTACGCAGATATTTGACAAACCGATTTTTAAAGCCAAAAAAGAATGTGTAACCTTTTCCGTTAAGGTCGATGGTTCTCATATACTAAAAAAAGAAGGAGCCTCTAATAAAGTACCTTCTTTTTTTATTTAAATACGAGATGCTCTCTCGGTTGTCGGTGTCTTATTCTACATATAATACCAACCCTTTAAGATATTCTCCTTCCGGATGATAGATGTTGATAGGGTGATCAGCAGGCTGAGTTAATTGATGTAATATTTTCACACTTCTGCCCGATTGAGCTGCTGCACTGAATACCGCAAGTCTGAAAGCATCTTTAGATACTACCTGAGAACATGAAAAGGTAAATAATATGCCTCCCGGTGCTATCTTGTCAAAAGCATTTGCATTTAGTTTTTTATAGCCTTGTAGAGCGTTTCTGATAGCTCCACGATGTTTCGCAAAAGCCGGAGGGTCTAAGATAATGAGGTCGTGTTCGCCTTTTTCTATCTTAGCTAAATATTTGAATGCATCCTCAGCAAAAGCTGCATGTCGGCTATCGTTCGGGAAGTTTAACTCTACATTGTTTTGAGTAAACATGATTGCTTTGGCTGAACTGTCTACCGAGTGTACCGATTTCGCTTCTCCACGCATGGCGTAAAAAGAGAAACCTCCAGTATAGCAAAACATATTTAATACAGATCTTCCTTTCGAGTATTTTTCGAGTAGAGATCTATTATCTCTCTGATCTACAAAGAAGCCTGTTTTTTGTCCTTTGATCCAATCGGCTTGAAATTTCAACCCGTTCTCAATAGCGAAATTATCTACGTTTTTTCCTCCAAAAAGGTAATCATTTTCGGGAACAACATTAGGCTTATTAAGCAAAGTTGTTTCAGATTTGTAATATACATTTTGTAAGGTTGAGCCTAATACCTCGATCAGCGCATTGCTTATATCTTTTCTCGAATCGTGCATCCCAACTGAATGCGATTGCATAACAGCCGTATTGCCATATATATCAATTACTAACCCAGGAAGGTTGTCTCCCTCTCCGTGAATCAGTCGGTATGCGTTGTTAGAGTCGGAAACAACTCCAATGGCTTTACGTAGATTATAGGCAATCTCTAATTTTTCTTTCCAGAATGTAGAATCTATTTTTCTTTCTTGAAAACTAAGGACACGAACTTCTATACTGTCGATCTGATAATGTCCTACGGCTATAAAATCGTTGTTCGATGTATATACGTTTACAACTTCACCCTCAGTTAGGTTCGAATCTTTTTGTGCAACTGCTCCTGAAAATATCCAGGGGTGAAAACGGCGAAGCGATTCTTCTTTCTTCGGTTTAAGTGTAATTTTTTTATAGCTCATATATTATTGATATGATAAGTTTTTAAGCAATATGGTTCCTCGTAAATACCTTATTTATCTTCTGCTAAACTGGGGTTGAGGCGTATTAATTTGTTGTATATCTGTAGGCATGCCCATGCATCAAGAGAGGCGTATTTTTGTTGGGCTTCGCTCAGTATATCTGCTTCCCAATTTGAAAGACGTTGGCTCTTAGAAATCTTTTCTCCAAATAATATGGCGTAGATTCTTTGTAGTCCATTGTCTTCTATTCCGAACTTCTTTACAAAAGATTGCAATTCTATAAAGTTTTTAGGCTCTAGCTGCATACGCTTTCTTATTGCCGAAAAATCGTCTTTAAGAGAAAGTCCGATTTTCTTTATGTCTGGACTAATTAGAATTCGACTAAGGCATTCAGGTATATCAATAAAGTTAAGCCTGAATAAGAAGCAAGTATCTTCGGTCGATAACTGCATCAATGCAATAGTTCGGATAAGTCCTTTTTTGAATGATGGACGGGTTTCGGTATCAAAACCAATCACCTTGTGCTGCTCTAGAAAAGAGGTTGCTTTTTGAGCCTCTTTCTCGGTTTGTACCACAATCATTCGTCCCGGAAAAACGGCTATTGGTAAGGTCGATATTTCTTCTTTAGATATTGTACTTACCACTCTTCTTGTATATTATCGGAGTCCAAATCGTCTTCGTCCGGATTTTCTTCACCTATCGAATATTTTAGAGAATGGAGTGCCCGTAGGACATTCACTAGTTTTTGTCCCCAGTAAAGTTTAAAGTTTTCATAACAGGTATATAAGCCTTCGCTCATATTCTCTTCGATACCCTGCTCGTATATGGATATAAAGTTTTTAATGTCTTGATATATATCTGCAATGTCTTCAGAGATACTTGCTGCGATAGGGGTATCACTATATTTCATGTCTTCCAGAAATACTTCCAGATAAGTATCATTCTCTTTGTAGGCAGTATATAGTTTAGATATTATATAATTGTAATCATCTTCAGTAACTGTTATTTCAGGATATATATCCTCTTCTATTTCTGTTTCGGGCAGTAACGCAGCTTTTAAATATAACAAAGGCAATAGCTTTGTTAATTTGTCAGTGTATTCTTTGCTTGTTTGATTCTCTGGGTTTTCTAAAAAAGTGCAGTATTGTACAGCAACTGTAACAAATTCTACTACATTTTTTGAAAACACGACATTGTTTGCCAACTCTTTTCCCATTGCTGAATATTTTATTCTATTTCGATATTACAAATTTAGGAAATAATATTGAAAGATAGTTCTTGTATGTTATATCTTGTGAAATCACTGATTATATCGGCTTTATCTTTGTATTACAATAACTAAATCGTACATTTGCAGAGAGTTTTGAGCGCGAATACCTTTTCTGTCGCTTTTGCAAGTGTAAACTTTACAGATAGTTACGATTGAGAAACGTGCCAATGAATATTTTGCTATACTTGTGTGATAAAGAAGAACTAACAATAAAAGATTTTAAAATATTTGATGAAAACAATTGCATTTTTACTAACCATTCTTTTGTCAATCGGTAGTGTTACTTACGCTCAAAAAGTTGAGATTTATCAGAATAAGGATAAATTTGGAATAAAACAAGGAGATAAAACCTTAGTGAAAGCTCAGTATGAGGCATTAGAATCGGTTGAAGAAGGATTCTTCGCATTCAGAAAAAAAGGTAAGTGTGGAGTGATTACTAAAAGTGGAACAACTATAATTCCGGAAGCATATGATGACATAAAGTCTTTTGGAAATGGTTTGTTCTTGGTGAAAGATGGTAAAACTTGGGGATTGGTAGATAGAACTAATAAGTTAGTGTTACCTATTGCTTACACAAGTTTCAAATTTGTGAATGATCATCTTTGTGAAGTTAAATCGCAAGGGAAATTCGGTCTTATCAATAAATATGGAGATGTTGTTATTCCTGCGCAATACGAGGGTGTAGCTCCTTTTAACGACTCTTTCTTTTTAATAGAAAAAGGAGGCAAGTCGGGACTTATAGATGATGCTGGGAAAATTGTTGTTGAAGCATTGTATGATGGCTTTGATAAAGTTGTAAATAAGGATCTTTATAATGTAAGATTGGGTAGTAAGATTGGCTTGATGACTCCAGAGGGACAAGTTGTATTAGCCCCTGTTTATGATGCAATAGAGGATGATTCGTGCATCGGGATGAAATTAACAGAGAATGGGAAAATAGGTTTTTATACAAAGACCCGTCATCTTATTGCTCCTACATATTCAAAAGTGTTATTTTATCAACCCGAACTTGGCTTAGCAGTTGTAGAAGAAGGTGGTAAATATGGTATTGTAACCGATCGTGGTACTGTTACGCCTTCAGCTTACGAAAATATAAGTCGTTTTTCTCCTAGAGGCATTGCTTTTGTTGAGAAGTCTGGAAAACTAATGGCTATCAATGTTGAAGGTCGTGAAATGGTTCTACAAGAAATTATGGGAGCAGGTAATCAACCTCCTCAATAAATAGAAATATATCAATTCTATATATAAAGAAAAGTCTATCTGATTCAGATAGACTTTTTTGTTTTAGGTTCTAATATTTTAGGTTTTGCTTATATCTGATTTGATCTTATCTAACAATGCCTCAGAAACAGGATATTCAAATTTTCGAGCAAATAATGCCTCGGAATTTTTTATGTTTTCATAATCGCTAAAATCCAGATTTGCAGGAAAATTTCCATTGCGTTCTTCCCAAATTATAAATCTCATATTGTTATTTATAATTGTTTCTTTCATGGGTGAATTTAAGAGAATGGTCTGAAAGAATATCTCTTCGGAACAAAATGAGTAATTGAATCTTTTTAAGTATTTGGGATGGTCGTTCATATACTGAAATACATGTTCGACGGATTCTCTCTTAAGAGACCAATAGGTTGATCCTCCAAATAAAGGAGGGAAATCTTTACTAAAACTTCTTTTGAATCCTATTGCTTTTTGAAGTTTAGAGAAACCTTTAATTAGTCTTTCATTTAATCCGGTTCTTCCATCTAATAAGTCGTACATGTTATAGCGAGATAACCTATCCATGCCATTTTCCGGCCAAGGGGAATAGGGTAGAGTATGATACTCCATAAAATCGTTGCCTTTATTGTTGTCGAAGAATTTAGAGAATCCCTCAAGAGGCTTGATCGGGTAATCATGTCCCGTTATTAGATGAAAGTATTTATTGTCTTTATTATCTATTGCTTCTTTTGCCAGTTCTAATATTGCTTTTAAATGATTAATGCCTCCCCAGTTTATTTTGTATTGTTGAGATACGTATTGTACTCTTTTTTTTGAAAATAATTTA
>NZ_CVRU01000011.1 GCF_001261715.1 Dysgonomonas sp. HGC4
TATGTTTAAAAACAAAAAAAAGACTCTGACTAGTTTGCACTAATCAGAGTCTTTTAAAAAGAGGGCGGCTATCTACTCTCCCACCTAACGGCAGTACCATCGACGTGGTTGGGCTTAACTTCTCTGTTCGGAATGGGAAGAGGTGGATCCCCAACGCTATAACCACCTTAATATTGTTATTAAATAACTTATATATATAAGTATTTAATTGATATGATGTAAAGAGCTTTCAAAAATTGTGTCGTATGTAGCAAACCCGATCAATCAGGCGATTCACCCGGGCAGGGTTACATGAAAAAAGTTTCGGGCAATTAGTACTACTCGGCTATGACATTACTGCCTTTACACCTGTAGCCTATCAACGTCGTAGTCTTCGACGACCCTTATAAGGATATCTTATCTTGAAGCCGGCTTCGTACTTAGATGCTTTCAGCACTTATCCGATCCAGACTTAGCTACCCGGCGATGCTCCTGGCGGAACAACCGGTAAACCAGGGGTCTGTCCAACACGGTCCTCTCGTACTAGTGTCAGATCTCCGCAAATATCCTGCGCCCACGATAGATAGAGACCGAACTGTCTCACGACGTTCTGAACCCAGCTCGCGTGCCACTTTAATGGGCGAACAGCCCAACCCTTGGGACCTTCTCCAGCCCCAGGATGTGACGAGCCGACATCGAGGTGCCAAACCATTCCGTCGATATGAGCTCTTGGGAATGATCAGCCTGTTATCCCCGGAGTACCTTTTATCCTTTGAGCGATGGCCATTCCATACTGAAACCACCGGATCACTATGCTCTAGTTTCCTACCTGATCGACTTGTCGGTCTCTCAGTCAAGCGCGCTTATGCCATTACACTCTACGAACGGTTACCAATCGTTCTGAGCGCACCTTTAGAAGCCTCCGTTACTCTTTTGGAGGCGACCACCCCAGTCAAACTACCCACCATACAGTGTCCTCGTATCTACGAGTTAGAATTCAAACAATTAAAGGGCCGTATTTCAAGGGTGACTCCACAAATACTAGCGTACCTGCTTCATAGTCTCCGGCCTATCCTACACATCAAGTGCCCAAATTCAATGTAAAGCTATAGTAAAGGTTCACGGGGTCTTTTCGTCCCATCGCGGGTAATCGGCATCTTCACCGATACTACAATTTCACCGAGCTCACAGTTGAGACAGTGTCCAGATCATTACACCATTCGTGCAGGTCGGAACTTACCCGACAAGGAATTTCGCTACCTTAGGACCGTTATAGTTACGGCCGCCGTTTACTGGGGCTTCAATTCAAAGCTTCTCATTGCTGATGACTTCTCCTCTTAACCTTCCAGCACCGGGCAGGTGTCAGGCTATATACTTCTTATTTCTAATTTGCATAGCCATGTGTTTTTGTTAAACAGTTGCCTGGACCTATTCTCTGCGACCTACATTGCTGTAGGTACCCTTTCTCCCGAAGTTACAGGGTCATTTTGCCTAATTCCTTAACTGTGAATCACTCGAGCGCCTTAGTATACTCAACCCAACTACGTGTGTCCGTTTTAGTACGGGTACGATAAAGATTAGCGTTTAGCGGTTTTTCTTGGCAGTTTGTTTACCTACATTATTGACTTGCCACAAGGGCTCATCATACTTTCAAGTTCGACTCTTCTGGCGGATTTGCCTACCAAAATCAACGTCTACACTCTTTAACCATCTATTCCGTCAGATGGCAGTAGTTTCACTTCTGCGTCCCCACATCACTCTTTATAGTAGTAACGGAATGTTAACCGTTTCGTCCATCGGAATCGCCCTTCGGCTTATCCTTAGGTCCCGACTGACCCTGATCCGATTAGCGTTGATCAGGAAACCTTAGTCTTTCGGCGAGGAGGTTTCTCACCTCCTTTATCGTTACTCATACCTACATTTGCTTTTCTATCCGCTCCAGAGTAGCTTACGCTACGCCTTCTACGCTGAATAGAATGCTCCCCTACCGATAATATTTTATCCCATAGCTTCGGTAACATGTTTGATGCCCGATTATTATCCACGCATCGCCACTCGACTAGTGAGCTGTTACGCACTCTTTAAATGAATGGCTGCTTCCAAGCCAACATCCTAGCTGTCTCTGTAGCAACACTTCGTTAATTCAACTTAACATGTATTTGGGGACCTTAGCTGATGGTCTGGGTTCTTTCCCTCTCGGACATGGACCTTAGCACCCATGCCCTCACTCCCGGTAAAAACTTATGCCCATTCGGAGTTTATCTGGACTTGATAGGCGGTGAAGCCCTCGCATCCAATCAGTAGCTCTACCTGACATAAGTTATAAGCCGAGGCTGCACCTAAATGCATTTCGGGGAGTACGAGCTATCTCCAAGTTTGATTAGCCTTTCACCCCTACCCTCAAGTCATCCGAAAGCTTTTCAACGCTTACCGGTTCGGTCCTCCAATTGGTGTTACCCAACCTTCAACCTGCTCAAGGGTAGATCACTTGGTTTCGCGTCTACTCCCATTGACTAAGCGCCCTGTTAAGACTTGCTTTCGCTTCGGCTGCGTACCTACTGATACTTAACCTTGCCAATGAGAGTAACTCGTAGGTTCATTATGCAAAAGGCACGCCGTCACCAATTAAGGCTCCGACCGCTTGTAGGCACATGGTTTCAGGGTCTATTTCACTCCTCTGTTCGAGGTTCTTTTCACCTTTCCCTCACGGTACTGGTTCACTATCGGTCTCTCGGAAGTATTTAGCCTTACCGGATGGTCCCGGTGGATTCATACAGGATTTCTCGTGTCCCGCACTACTCAGGAGTCTGCTAGGCTTGGTTAGAATTTCGTATACGGGATTATCACCCTCTATGATCGATCTTTCCAAATCGTTCTACTACTCTAACTTCTTGCCACGACGCAGTCCTACAACCCCAATAATGCCGAAACATTATTGGTTTGGGCTAATCCCATTTCGCTCGCCACTACTCTGGGAATCACTTTTGTTTTCTTTTCCTATGGGTACTTAGATGTTTCAGTTCCCCACGTTTGCTTCTGGTTAGACCAGATGACAGAATCTTCTTCTGCCGGGTTGCCCCATTCGGAGATCTACGGATATAATGGTTATTTGCACCTCCCCGTAGCTTTTCGCAGCTTATCACGTCCTTCTTCGCCTTCGAGAGCCTAGGCATCCCCCATGTGCCCTTATTTACTTTTTTCTTCGCCTGATTTATAATTGTATATAAGTTATATACAACTATATATCGGTTTGATATATACTTATTTTTTCTACTTGCTCTTTTTTACATCATGTCAAAGATCGTTTACCTATTGTATAGGTATTGTGGAGAATAACGGATTCGAACCGTTGACCCCCTGCGTGCAAGGCAGGTGCTCTAGCCAGCTGAGCTAATCCCCCGTAGTCGGAAGCTTGGCTTCGTTCTTATTGGTAGTCCCAGGCAGATTTGAACTGCCGACCTCTACATTATCAGTGTAGCGCTCTAACCAACTGAGCTATAGGACTGGCTTGTTCTTTTTCGCGCCTGAAACTGTTGCTACAGCTTCTGTGTTCTCTTATTTTATCAGGTTCTACATTTTTATTTTAAACAAATACATATATAATACATTAGACATCGGGTAGATTCTTATTGCTTTAAGAATCTGTATAGTATGACAAGGCTTCTCCAGAAAGGAGGTGTTCCAGCCGCACCTTCCGGTACGGCTACCTTGTTACGACTTAGCCCCAGTCACTAGTTTTACCCTAGGACGCTCCTTGCGGTTACGTACTTCAGGTACCCCCAGCTTCCATGGCTTGACGGGCGGTGTGTACAAGGCCCGGGAACGTATTCACCGCGCCATGGCTGATGCGCGATTACTAGCGAATCCAGCTTCATGGAGTCGAGTTGCAGACTCCAATCCGAACTGGGAATGGCTTTGGAGATTAGCATCCTATCACTAGGTAGCGACCCTCTGTACCATCCATTGTAACACGTGTGTCGCCCCGGACGTAAGGGCCGTGCTGATTTGACGTCATCCACACCTTCCTCACAGCTTACGCTGGCAGTCTTGTCAGAGTCCTCAGCTTAACCTGTTAGTAACTAACAATGTGGGTTGCGCTCGTTATGGCACTTAAGCCGACACCTCACGGCACGAGCTGACGACAACCATGCAGCACCTACATACTTGCTATTGCTAGAAGATCTGTTTCCAGATCGGTCAAGTACATTTCAAGCCCGGGTAAGGTTCCTCGCGTATCATCGAATTAAACCACATGTTCCTCCGCTTGTGCGGGCCCCCGTCAATTCCTTTGAGTTTCACCGTTGCCGGCGTACTCCCCAGGTGGATTACTTATCGCTTTCGCTTAGCCGCTTATTGTAATATCACAAACAGCTAGTAATCATCGTTTACGGCGTGGACTACCAGGGTATCTAATCCTGTTTGATACCCACGCTTTCGTGCTTCAGCGTCAGTTATAGTTTAGTAAGCTGCCTTCGCAATTGGAGTTCTTCGTGATATCTATGCATTTCACCGCTACACCACGAATTCCGCCTACTTCAAATATACTCAAGAAAAACAGTTTCAACGGCAATTTTAAGGTTGAGCCTCAAACTTTCACCGCTGACTTATAATCCCGCCTACGCACCCTTTAAACCCAATAAATCCGGATAACGCTTGCATCCTCCGTATTACCGCGGCTGCTGGCACGGAGTTAGCCGATGCTTATTCGTATGGTACTTGCAATAGTCTACACGTAGACTTTTTTACTCCCATACAAAAGAAGTTTACAACCCGTAGGGCAGTCATCCTTCACGCGACTTGGCTGGTTCAGACTCTCGTCCATTGACCAATATTCCTCACTGCTGCCTCCCGTAGGAGTCTGGACCGTGTCTCAGTTCCAGTGTGGGGGATAAACCTCTCAGTTCCCCTATCCATCGTTGCTTTGGTGAGCCGTTACCTCACCAACTGGCTAATGGAACGCATGCCCATCTTCTACCGATTAATCTTTAACAAATATTACCATGCGGTATCCCTGTGTTATGGGGTATTAATCCGAATTTCTCCGGGCTATCCCCCTGTAGAAGGTAGGTTGCATACGTGTTACTCACCCGTGCGCCGGTCGTCAGCAATGTATTGCTACATCCTGCTACCCCTCGACTTGCATGTGTTAGGCCTGTCGCTAGCGTTCATCCTGAGCCAGGATCAAACTCTTCTTTGTATATCTTTTTTTATATTCTTAGAAGTTCTTGTCTGTCTATTTACTCTAGGTTCTTGACGAAAATAAAGTTAGATTCTAATATTAATTAGTCTCTACCCGTCTAATGCTATGTTTTTGTTTTTATGTATAACCTTGTCAATGATCGCTTCTTTTTGCTTCTGGTAACAACCATCTCTCGGTTGTAAAGCGAGTGCAAAAGTAGTCCCTTTTTATATACACTCCAAATAATTTA
>NZ_CVRU01000012.1 GCF_001261715.1 Dysgonomonas sp. HGC4
AGATGCTTTCTCTTTTGTTGCGGGGACCGGACTCGAACCGATGACCTTTGGGTTATGAGCCCAACGAGCTACCAACTGCTCCACCCCGCGATATTTCGAGTACAAAGATACGTCTTTTTCAATACAGTCCAAACATTTCGCTCATTATTTTTATATTATTTTGTCATATTTTTCTTATTCAATTAAGCATCAAACGAATGCATTCCTTACCATTTGTAATTTAATCCAAAGCTTACAAGTTGGTTAACCTGAAAGTACCCCAATTGTCCACCTTTCGGTACATTGTCATCGAACCTTGTATTCAAAGAAACAGTAGTAGAGAGCAAACGAGTAAACAACATCGTAAATACATTTTCGAACTCAACTTCCACTCTTTCGTAGTTTGTGAAGTATTTAAAGCGTGATGTCCATGTTACATATCTACTAACCCTAAAATCTAGATTTGAACTAACCAGAGAACCAAATTCAGCTAGTGTGCGCTCTCCCTCCTCTAATCCAAATCGTTTTTCATCTACGAATTTATCCCTTACATAAATATAATTGAGAGACAGTGGAGATAAATTAAAAGTTAGATTCAACGTCTTCCTCTTATCACTCTCAAATTTTTTATCAAGTTTATATCCCATACCGACACTTATATTTGCCATAAAAGGAGCTAAAAAAGAAGAAGTCTTATCCTTCGAATTTAACGGATAACTTTGAAAGAACGGTGTCTTTGTTTCTAATCGAGCAGAGTATGACCAATTATTATACGCTTTATAGCCTAATATATTCTCTAAACGAAATAAATCCTCACTTATATTTACATCATGAAGTTCATCAGAGGGAGTAGCCTGTAAGTTCAATCTCCACTCCAAAATATTATTAAATGTAATCTTATCTTTAGCATAGTTTACAGTTATCCTATGATCATTGCGAATAAAGAAGCTACTATTTCCTCCCCTACTCCAGTTATGTGTAATATAGTTTTGGGCTACTTGAAGTGCATGATTTCCTGTTTTAACCCAATAGATAAAACCCGGATCAATCTTTTCCATTTCTATAGGAGTAACCTTTATAGCCTCATCTGTAGCTATAAGGTCGTGAAGAAAATTTCGTTTAGTTGCATCTTCCTCTTTTAGTTTCGGTATACTTTTCAGTACAGACGCATTATATCGAACATCTCCAATATTACTCATATCCATATAGAAATTCCGACGTCTGGCTTGCACCTCTTCTGCCCTCTTTATTAAAGGTGCAAATGTATTCTCTTCTGGTATTAGACGAAACTGCGGACGCTCCATCGATTTTTTTTGGGGTATAAAGTCCAAGCGTGGAGGTAAGATCTTACCATCAAATACAACAGGAAGAAAAAGTCGGTCATATATTACTGTATCCCGAAAACTAACATTATAGGGAAAAGGATCCCAATCTACAGGCGGAACAATAATTAAGCCATTAGTACCTCTGGTATATACAAGAGCCGAATCATTCTGTAGGATAGATTTTTGAGCTATATTTAGCGCAAATCTATCATCCTCCGAAAGCTTATATGCAGGGATAACTTTTTCATTATAACTTAAATTTAAAGCTTCGGCGCGAGAAGCCAAAGTACAAAGTGACATCATAAATGATGCTAAAATATAAAATAAAGAATTTTTCATCTTGATTAGATTGCTTTCCTCTTAACTATTTAGCCAATAAACGAGACATAATACTCAAATATTGCAAATATAATAATAAAAGCTTCTCACAGCTTCATTTTT
>NZ_CVRU01000013.1 GCF_001261715.1 Dysgonomonas sp. HGC4
TTAAATATGTGATAAACTAATAATTAGATAATCGGTTATTTCTGTGAGATTTTACATAAAAATTATACATTTGTATACATAAAATATATTCAAACTATGGCAGAACAAAATAAAAAAGAAGATACTCTTGCACAAGAGAAAAGACCTAGAAAAAAAAGAAATTTCCCGAATGTCGGCTTTCAAGAATGTTATGAATTTACGAAAAAAATTGCAGAGATTGGTGCTGGGCAGAAAGTTCGGCGATTAACAATTTTCGAAAACATTGGAAAATCGCCAGATAGTGGTCCAAGTCGTATGTTAGTTACAAATTGTAGTAAATACGGATTAATCTCTGGAAGCTATCAGGCAGAATATCTCCAATTAACAGAGAACGGGGCTACTGCAACTAATTCAGATTTAAGTGAAGCAGCACAATTAAAAGCGAAATTTGAATTAGTTTTTTCTTCTATAGAAATATATAAACAGTTATTTGAAAAATTCGTTAATCAAAAATTACCATCTCATACAGTAATAGCTGATTTGCTTGTCGAAATACAGCCTGATTTAGAGAAGTCTGAAATTGACGCCGTCGTAGATACTTTTATAGTTAACCTTAAATATCTAGGTTTATTAAAAACTCTATCTGGAGCAGAAAGAGTTATTACCTTAGATCATGCGATAGAAAATCTCCCTAATAATAATGATAATAATAAAATAGCATTGCGAAGAGGAGAAAATGAATCCGTGGAATTAATTGAAGTCAAAACCGAAAATCAAGTCCAAGTTTATGAAACTTTCGATAATATATGTTTTTATATAACTCCTATAGGAGAAGAAAATTCAGAAGAACGAAAACACTCAGATTTATTTCTTGAATCAATTGTTGAACCTGCATTGAAAACTCTTGGCATTCAAGTGAAGAGAGCAGACAAAATTGATAAACCAGGTACAATAACTAAACAAATTATTGAATACATCTTTAAGTCTAGACTTGTCATCGCAGATTTATCGTATCATAATCCCAATGTTTTTTACGAACTAGCATTAAGACATTCATCTCGATTACCAACAATACAATTGATAAGAAAATCTGATAGGATTCCATTTGATGTAAATCAAACTAGAACCATAGTAATTGACACTACAGATATTTATTCTCTAGTACCTAAAATTGAGATATACCGCTCAGAGATAGCAAATCAAGTAAGACAAGCTTTGAATGGTACAGGAACTGAATCTATTGATAATCCTATTACGAATGTATTTCCTAAATTACAAGTCAAAATATTTTAACAGTTTTAGTAAACTCATAATCAGATTATTAAAAATAATCTGCAATTTTAATAACATCAAATGATGCTATCATATAGAATCTATATATAACTCACTACTAACATTATCAAAAGTTGTGTATGTAGCAGAAAAGATAAGAACAGTTTAATATCGCATTTTTAATACAACCTCCAACTGAATTAAGAAATAATATATTGTACTCAATTATGTATCAATTGGAACTCTTATTAAAAATAGCACAAACAAATTTTAGACTATGATACTTCAGTTAAGTCTAATAAGCTCAAGAGTTCAATACGCGTTATAGGGTTTATACTTTTGATTATTAAGTATGTTTTGGAAAGTTTACTTTCTCTCAACCTCATTTTTAGAAGCTAAAACCTAATACTAAACTACTTAAATTTATTATTTGAGACAAAAAATTCTTTCCTAAAACAATATATATTACTTCACAATTAATCTTTCATGCTTTAAGAGAAATAGCACAAAATTATCTGCCAATATGTCATGACTCCAATTTCGCACTTTTTATATATTTTTTCAACTTGGCACGGAATTTGTTTTGATTTGTTAAATATAAAACTATGGAAAAAATAAAAATTATTGAACGATTTGATAATTATTATTGTGAAATAAATAATAAGGGAATATTTATTTTAACAATTAATACATTTTTGATTGGTGCCTTTTTAATTAGTTATAAAGATTTATACTGTCTGGTCGGAGATGGATTGGTAAATAGCATATTTAAGATATCTGTATTATCGGTGCTGCTTTTGTCTATATCTTCTATGTTTTTTACGATTTTAGCTATTATCCCTTATTTAGATTCTAACAAAAAATCATTTTGGTTCTTTAATGATATTGCGAATAGATCTCATCAGTCTTTTCTAGAAGAAATTGATGTGCAGACTCAGAATGAAGAAGAATCAGACATTAATAACCAAATATACTATCTGGCTAAAGGATTAAAGAAAAAGCATAGAAAAATAAAAATTTCACTAATAATCAACATGATACAGTTTGCATTTTTAATATTAATTGCTTTTATAATAATATAATGGAAAAGTTATTCGGTAATTATATAAATGCTATAGACGAAATATTAGAGAAAGGAAATAGTATTCAGAGCTTTTCTTCACAGTCAAATAGACTACCTAATTATTTAAATAAAGCATTAGTTTTAGAAGGACGAAATACAGTAGGTGTAGAAGCAATATCTTATAATGAGAAAAATAAGGTTCTTATAGAATTTGATGAAAACCACTTAGAAAAATTATTTGGCCGAAATCGATCTAAGTTAGACCATATTGCGATTGGCTCACACCCTGATTTTGAAAATATCCAGCATTTTGAGTTTGAAAATCATTACTGTGTAACAATGTTTATGGATATTGTAGGATCCACAAGGCTAAATGAAAAATACTCATTGCAAGATATTCGAAAGATAAAAGATACAATATTAACTCTTGCTATTAAAGTTGCCCACTTTTTTGGAGGACATATTCATCGACTTCAAGGTGATGGTATAATGCTCCAATTTGTGAGAAGAGGACAAAAGGAATCTGATGCAGTTATCAATGCTTTGAATACGGCATCTGTTTTAGCACAGTTCATTTCAACAGATTTATCCACTGTGTTTGAAAAACAAGGTATAAAACCTCTAAGAGTGAGGGTTGGAGTAGACCTTGGATTTAAAGAAGATGTAATATGGTCACATTATGGTCTAATTGGTTGTTCAGAGTTAACAACTACAAGTTTGCATACGGATTTGGCAGCAAAGCTACAAGCTCAATCTAAATCTAATGGTATTTATATAGGAGGCAATATTAAAGAAATTCTGGATTTAAATCCTGACTTTTTAAATGATATTCTTGATGAAAATGGACAAATAGACTATTATATTTATAAGGGTAATCAAAATAATTATAGAAAATATAATTTCAATTGGCAAAAATATTTGAAAACCTTTGATTTTATAAGGATGAACAATTCAAATCTCGAATTTAATATACCACATTATCGTTTAAAATGTACACTACATAAAGAAGATCAGGTTAATGAATATTTTCAAAATAGCTATTCTATACAAAAAGGTATACAAATTAAGTTTGAACTACTAGAAAATAATCTTCCCTACAGAAAAAAAGATTTTGAAATAATAGAATGGAAAATATACAATTTTGGAAAAGAGGCAACAAATAATGAGATACTTATACTTGGTGGAGATAAAAATAGTATATCATGTACAGCAACTTCAGCATACAAAGGTCACCATTATGTTGAATGTACTTTGAAACGCACTCATCTCACTAATCAAAAGGTTCGTTTCTCTGTTTTCGTCGATTGACTTTATCACCCCTTTCTAAAACTGTTATACACCTTCCATACAACAAGAATAAAAAATGCAAGACTTTTCCTGAAAATACTCTTTTGAAGAAAGGAAGATTTTCAGGAAAACCGTCAGGCTGTGGTCTTGCAGATTTATTCTTGGTATATATCTTTGTATAGCAGATGGAGAAAGAAATTACTTCAATTTTAATTTACTTGCTTCATTTTGAAGCCTCTCGGCTTCTTCCTCTTTCAATTTTGCCTGCTCCATACGTCTGGCTTTATCTATGACATCCTGCTCGTATTTTTCGACAGATTGACGAATCTCTTTAATAGCCTTCGAATTTCGGTTGTATTCAAATACATCTTCAAGTTTATAAATACTGACAGAATCAGATTTATTAAAGGCTTTGATATAACGATATTTCAAGTCATTATCTGATAGATTATTGATAACCTCCCTTTGTCTGTAATGAAAGAACAAGGAGACAAGCAACATAAACCCAATCACCATAATTGTAATAAATACCCACGAAGAGGTAATATCTATAGAAATACGATGATGTATTTTCTTTGGAGCTGTTTGAGTTTGCTCAATCTGCTCTAATTTCTGTATAATCAGTTCTTCCGATTTGCTGACTTGATTTGTAATATTTGCCAGATCGGATGTACTGATACTGTTTTCCTCTGTATGATTGTTTTTTTGTTTTAGTATCTGTTTTAATTCTTCAAACATGACGCTTATAGTGGATAAATCGCTCATAATGTTTTAATTTATAGGTTTAAAATCTAGGTCTAAATTGTCGTTTCTTCCTACGTTTCTCTTCTTCGTATTCCATTCTATCTTTGAATGCTTCTTCTTCATAATCATCACCGTGAACTTGCATACTACCAATTCCGGATAAAGCATCCAAAGTCGATTCAACAATATCTTTTGTTTGACTTTGCTGTTGGCTCTTTTTGAGGCTTTGATCCTGTGAGAATACATTTTGTTTTAACTGATAGTCTATTTTGGAATAGCTGAACATCCGATCAACTTTAGAGCCTGTAAATGAATATCCATTCTTAGTAAAAGTGATGCCTTGTATCTCATCTGTTTGTCCTTTATATTTAAATTGGGAATCAACACCATATCTGTTTAGATTATATAGTAACTGTTTCCAACTTTTGCTTTTAGGAACAAGTTGACTAAGTAGATTATATATCTCATACTTAGTCTTATCAGGGTCTTTTAGTCGATTGGTCTTTACTTTTTCTTTTCCGGGAGATAAGTACAGACCATATTTAGCTGTCAGCTCCTTACAAATCTTCTCACTTCTATATCTGTCGTTTTTATCAGATATTGTTTTTCCTTTATTATCAATCCGATTAAAGCATAGATGAATATGTGGATGCTCTTTGTCAAAATGTCTAGCAATGATGTATTGGGTGTCTTTAATTCCCATTTTCTGCATGTAATCACGAGCCACTGTCACCATCATTTCATTAGTAATTTTATCCTTGTCTTGTGCTGAAAAATTTAATGAGATATGACCAACTGATCTACTGAGATTTGGGTTCAATTTCGCCTGTGAAACAAAACTTTGAACGATAGAAGCCTTGTTTTTTAGTCTAACATCCTTTGCATACAAAAGTGTGGTTCCTTTTTTGCTATCCAAAATATAATTGACACAGCCTTTAAACCCTTTTCCTTTAATAATCTTTGCCATCATTGTTCAAGTCGCTTTATTACATTATCTATTCTTTCAGCCATAGATTGAAACTCAATAGCGATATTATTATATCCTTGTGTATTCGCTTGTCGGGCAATCTGATTCAGATTATTAGCCATTCCACAAAGTTTTCGGATATAGCTTAGTTGCTCAACCGTGATTCGTTCTTTTACATATCCTTTTTTCAGGCAATCTCTAACAAAGTCACTAATTGTTGTCTTTGTATTTTTAACTTTTGCTATTAGAGAATAATACTCTTCTGTTATCAATTTTATGTTGATTCGATAGGTCTTTTTCTGCCCTAAATCTTTTTTCGGGCGACCTCCTTTTTTATGATATTCTATCATCTTTTTAATTCTTAAATGTTATATATCAGACCAACGGGATGATCCCTTTCTGCGACCATCGGAAGCGGAAAGCAAGTTGTTTTGGGCATACCAAAACATAAACTTGCTCCGCTTAATTTCGCGAATGGTGGGGATACTGCGTCCGCTGATTCATTGAGCAATTATTTACGCCTACTATCACCCTGAAGTGTGATAAAATTGAACATCATTTTAAGCCTATCACCAATCATTGCCCCATAGAAATCATTAGAAGCTAAAGTCTCTAATGTGAAGTTTGTAGTACCATGAGTTACTGCTCCGATATCTAACCTGACACTTAATAACTCGGAAATAGGTCTTAAAATATTTCCATAGTCTTGTATAGTTTTCGACTCCCTGCCAAACTCATCAATCACTAACGGTTTGTATGTAAATGATTGGATTGATTGCTTCATGAGCAGCTCTTGCAAATTGACAGACTTGATAAATGTGAATAAAGGGATAGGTATTCCAAAACGAAGTATCATGTGATTATGAAGCAAAGTATAAGTTCCCAGAATAGCAGTTTTTCCGCAGCCATATTTCCCTTGAAGCATGATTCCTTTATTCAGATCCCCATCAAAAGAAGTATCATTTTTGATATACAGGTATAGTTGCTTTATTATATACTCATTATCTGCATCTATAACAAAGTCAGACTGTTGATTCTGTTTCTTGAAATTGTAAGAACCAAACAAAATAAACAGGTCGCAGAATTCAGAAAAGTCCATATTAAGAGGTAATCTCCGATGTTCTATCTTTTCTTTTTCAGGGGTTGCTATATCTTGAATATCATTCTTTAGGATGTCATACAATGTAACATTAGTCGAAGTCACTTCCCGAATGGATAAAACCTTTCTTTTTTCCATAAGTGTTGGTATTATTATTTTTCTCTTTAGTATTTATATTATTATAGGATGAGAGTTTAGGTGTAGGGATAGGTTCTAGAATCTGATACTTAGTTTTAACCCTAAATCCACCTCCGGCGACAAAGCCAATTAGCTGAGCATTTTTCAATTTCTCTCTAGCTGATTTTAAAACTTGCAGAGAAATATTTGCATTTGCAACCATCTTTTTATCTGCATATTCAATCCATTCAGACCAGTATGAACGATTGGCTAAGAATAGAAGAAAGAAATATAAACGTGTTTCATTTCCGCTAAAACTTTCTTGTTCATCAAGTCTCCAAAAGTTTTTCTGCAAATCAAATAGATTCATCGCCTTCTCGATTTAGAATATAGGTCGGCTTCCATTTCGGCTCTGATATCCAAAATAGTTTTCTTCTTTCCTTTCGCTATCCACTCCAAAAGCTCCTCTTCAAAGAAGAATAGCTTCTTACCTCTTTTATAGCTAGGCAATAATCCTTTTCTTACTAAAGCGTAAATTGTGGGCTTTGCTTTTTGAATGATTCGGCAAGCATCCTCAATTCCGATCGGAATCCGTTTTTCGGGTAGTTCTGTTTTGTTTTTCACAAGCGATTTAATCTCTGCAACCGCTTCAATAAGATAAGCAACCGCTTCGGGTAACTTATCAAAAGTAAGATCTTTACATTCCATATAATTGTGGTTTTAATTAATGAAATGCAATAGTATATGATGACTTCAGGGTGAAAAATTGCACCCGAAAGTCTCTTTTACTTAGTGTGATTTTGTGATATAAATATTGATAATCAACGGTGTAAAGTCGGTGATATGGGGGAGACAAACAAATAGAGCAGAATTTTTTTAACCCTGCTCTAAAAAAATTATACCTTCACTGGAAGAAAACCAAGTAAATATCACTTCTCTGTTCTTTCAGTTCCTTTATCTTCAAATAACAGTTACCTAGCATAAAGCGACTTCTCATAAAACTGTAATCATGATGATCTGTCAAATAACTAACAAAGTCTTCAACAAGTTGAGCATCATCAGGAAATAGGAATGATTCATCACAGTTTCCGTCCTTATCAAAAGTACAGGTCAATGTAATCCCTTCTTTAGAAAAACGTATTTCAATAGACTTCTCTTGAATATCTTTCTCGATATAGTCAATCAGATAGAGCGGATAATCTGTGTATTTTTCCTTAATTTGTGATATAGAAAGCTTTAACACTGAGCTTGCCTGCTCAATTATTTTAGAATAAAGTTGTTCGGTAGGTATTTCTTTTGTTGTCATAGTGTCCGCATTTAAGCCTAATTTGAGAATCAGACTGATATAAATATTAATAAATAGTTTATATCTCTGCGGTTTTCATTCGTCAGTCAGAATTAGATCTCCGACAGACGATAACAGGATGTTGATACAAATATACAATTAACAAACAAAAAGTTAATCTCGATTTTTCTTTTTTACCTATCTTTATGCTATTGAATCTCAAAATTTATCCTTATGCCTAAGATGTTGTGTCGTTGCGGTAAAGTTGTAGGACTTGGGGAAATTCCATCTTCTAACCAATGGATGATTATTTCTGATACGATGATAACAGATGAAGATTGGGATGATAATGGTTTAAATATGTCCGACTTTTACAAAAAAATGGATATTGTTGTAAAATGTCCTGAATGTAAACGCCTATATATTTATTCAAAAGGGTTTGGCAATGAGCCAGAAGTATATAATTTAGAAGAATGAAAAAGTCCATATCATATTTACCATCAACTAATCAGAGAGATTTACATTTTATTATTGAATCTGTTTTACAAAGATTGAAGCAGACTGAAATGATAATACTTTTCGGGAGTTATGCCCGAAACGATTATGTGGTGTATGATGAGAAATATGAATTTGGCAAAATACAATTCTATGTAAGCGATTACGACATATTGGTTGTAACAAGCGGTATATCGGATGGTATAGCTATAAAAATACTCAGCAATATAGAAGATATATATTACGATCGGGCAACAGATCCTGATCGTCAGCCTCCTGTTCAATTTATTAGTGAGGATATGAAAAAACTGAATAAGTATCTGAACGATGGGAGATATTTCTATACACAAATAAAGCAGGACGGTATTGTGTTGTACGATAGTGGTAAGTTTAAACTTGCCCGTCGTCGTAAACTCAATTTTGATGAGATAAAACAACAGGCTCAGGAGTATTTTAATGACAAGTTTATATATGCAAATAGTTTTTTGAGAAGTGCAAATCATGATTACAATGATAAAGAATATAAAATGTGTTCTTTTCATCTTCATCAAGCCTGTGAAAACTATATTTATGCAATCCGCTTGGTCTTTACGTTAGAGAATCCGAAACAGCATAATCTATCAAAGCTTCTTAACTCTGTAAAGAAATATTCTAACGAGTTTATCAAAGTTTTCCCACAAGATACTCCTGAAGAGAAACGACTTTTCGAACTTATCAAGGCTGCTTATGTAAATGGTCGCTACGATCCTGATTTTGTAGTTACAAAAGAAGATATTGATGCTCTTATTCCGAAAGTAGAGTTGTTGAGAGATATTACTAAGAGGATCTGTGAGGAGAAGATTGGGGAGTACGGGGAGAGGGGATGAATTACAATTATTATATTTAATTACTTTTGAAAAATAACATAGAAAAAGGAATATGGAAAAACTAGATATTTTAGATGATTTAATATCTAAAGGTCGCTTTCTGGAAAAGGGTATTATATTTCAACCGCCTCCATCAAATGTCTACAGAACATACAAAGTATATATCCATCAAGATAATTCAGCATATCAAAATTGGATTGCTTTATGTAAGCGATTTCTTAATGAATACTCGAAAGAAGATTTAAATACTTTTGAAGAACTAAGTAAAAAGATCTTACCAGACAATCATATAAAAATGTTAAGTATTTTGAATTCTATCAAAGAATTCTCCCAAATAACAAGTAAGATAGTTCTAAAACCAACTCAGAATACGAATAAGGTATTTATTGTTCATGGTCATGATGAAAAAGCAAAAATAGATGTCGCTCGTACATTAGAAAAATTAGGATTAGAAGCGATTATCTTGCATGAGCAAGCTGATGGAGGTAAAACTATAATAGAAAAATTTGAGAAAAATGCAATAGACGTTGGCTTTGCAGTCATACTATTGACTGCTGATGATGAAGGAAAAGCTAAACGAGAAAATGATTATAAAGATAGAGCAAGACAAAACGTAGTTTTTGAAATGGGCTATTTTATGGGAAAACTTGGAAGAGATCGTGTTTTGCTTCTTTTAGACAAGGGCGTAGATAAACCAGGAGATTTAGACGGAATTGTTTATACTCCAATTGATGAACATGATGCGTGGAAATATAAACTCGTGAAAGAAATGAAGGCTGTTGGATATTCTGTTAGTGCTGATAGCTTATAGTTTTTTTTCTAGTTTAATCTTAAGCTTCCCCTCATTAAAAGTCAGCTTCTTTCTTATTGTATCAGTATCTATATCTTTTAGATTCTTGGCAAAAATGGTTTTAAGGAATAGAGCTATATCTTCTTGTGTATTACTCCGAAAATGATTCCAGATATTCCATCCGAAATGGTATAAATCTATGTTTTGTAAATCTTTTACTCTGATTGGTTCTACATCCTTTAGTCCTATTCCTGTGGAATATTGAATAACATATTCACATAGACGGTTTATATTTTGATCATCGGCAAATAGGGCAAAGGTTGTTCTTGT
Organism: Dysgonomonas sp. HGC4; assembly: GCF_001261715.1. GTDB lineage: Bacteria > Bacteroidota > Bacteroidia > Bacteroidales > Dysgonomonadaceae > Dysgonomonas_A. Next base: position 10,295 of record NZ_CVRU01000013.1, read on the forward strand.
ATATTTTATAGCGACTTCAAGTACTTCTTGTTTTCTTATAATTTCATCTTGTTGATGCTTTTCTCTTATTACATCCAGATCATTGATAAGAGGAGTTTTATTTTCAATAGGCTCTTTTAGCTCTGGTTCAATATTTTCAAGAGCATTAGATTCGGGTACGACGTCTTGATTTTCTATTGTTTGTTTTCGTTTTTTTAATAGTGGAGGAATAACTCTTTGAATGACTTCTAGATAAGAAATGTAAAAGATCAATCCAATCACAAATATAACGATGAATACAAGATTAGCCCCAAAAATATCAAAGCCTAACTCTAAAAACAAATAACGAAAAATTAGAGACAATAAAGCTATACCCATAGCTCCACATATAATTAGTAATATATTTTCAGAATCTTTATAATTCATATTATTATGATTAAAGTTTTTGTAAACTCTTTCCTTTTTGCATTGCCTTTAGAATATTCTTTCTAACGGCTTGGATAGATGGCACTAAATCGCCCTCCATCATTGCAAGCATTGTTTTCAATTCCTGCATCAACTCAGGGATGGGACGGCATAATTCATAAGCGATCTTCATGCAAAGAGATTTTACTGCGGGCAATTCCTCGCTAGACATCATTCGCTCTAAACAGAAATCCAGAAAATCTACTCTTGGCGGATTCGGAAATGGTTGTCTGTATAACAAGTTGAGCATTACCCTTCGTTTTCCTCCGTGCTTGCAAACAAGAATTTCATTAATCAATTGATCTTGTTTATTATATAACCACTCGTTATCCTGTGACGAAAAATGAGTGAAAATCCAAGCTGCATGATATCCAATAGCTTCATCTTCAGCAATAACTAAATTATATAACTCTTGCTTTCGGGTATCACTATCATATGTTAAACGAAGTATCTCATTGATATCGTTCATTCCTATACGCTCAGAAAGCCTAGCTTTAAAATTCATATTTAGTTATTCTTATTTATAAGATTAACTACAACTTTTACCATCATATCTTTTTCTTCGGTTCGGCTTTCGGCAATCATCAAAGTAAGTGCAACAAGTGTATTATTCTCGATAAGTCTGGTACTGTCGCTTCTATATAAAATGCCATTCTGCTCCAAAAACCAAAGAAAGAGGAAAGCAGCGATCCGTTTGTTTCCATCACTGAACGAATGATTTTTAGTAACCAAGTATAATAGCATGGCTGCTTTTTCTTCTATGCTCGGATATAATTCCTCTCCTCCAAAAGTTTGATAAATGGTACTAATCGAGCTTTTGAATGATTGATCTTTTTCGTTTCCGAATAAGCCTCCGCTTCCAAACTTATCTCTCAATACATAGATCGCTTCCATTGCATTGTCATAATTGGCTTTGAAAGGTTCTTCTGTAGTAGTTCTTTCTATTTCTAGTTTCTGATAATCGTATCTATCTAAAGTATCAAGAGCATAAGTGTAATCTGTTATCACACGTAATAGTCCAGTTGCTTCATCAGCCGACAGAGTCTTGGCATTTATTACATTGGAAAGCAGTTTGACTGTTTTCTTTAAGTCTTCTAATTGCTCATTCTTGGCATTTTGATTAATAGCATAACCTTTGATAAGGTATTCTTTTAGAACGCTATTTGCCCAAATACGGAATTGAGTACCTCGTTTAGAATTAACTCTATATCCAACTGATATAATAGCATCTAGATTATAATAAGAGATTTGGCGTTTAACCTCTCTATTGCCTTCGATTTGAACTTGTGCAATTTTTGCACAGGTTGAATCTTTATCAAGTTCTTTAGTTTTATATATATTATTAATGTGACGAACAATAGATGTTCTATCAGTTTTAAATAGTTCAGCCATTTGATATTGATCTAGCCAAACTGTTTCATTGTCGAGCTTTACATCTAATTGAGTATTACCATCAGGTGTTTGATAAATTATAACTTCTCCTTTATTCATAGTATTTCATTTTAAACTTATCTTGTTAGCCGACTCCCTCTTCTTTGCATTTACCAGATCAGCATAGATCTGGGTTGTCGAAACATTTTTATGTGTAAGCATCTTACTGACAGTATAAATATCAGTGCCTAAAGCCACTTGCAAGGTAGCAAAAGTATGGCGAAAACAATGGAATGTAATGTGCTTTGTTATTCCTGCATTGGCTACCCAATCTTTCAGCGGTTGTTGAGTCATGGACTTGGTCAGTCCTTTGAATACTTTGCCTTTTCCCCTCTCTCCGCATAATTCCAAAGCTTCATCGCTAATGGGTAAGGTCGTTTCTGTTTCTGTCTTTTCAGTTCTTAGTCTCATGCAGTAACCACCATCAGAAGCAGGAAGTATTTCTTTCCAATCCAATTTTAGAACATCACTTATCCGTAAGCCTGTCATACATGAGAAGATAGATGCTGATCTCAACACAGGGAAGTCGCAAGGTGTATTGGCTAGTGCTTTCAATTCATCCAATGTCAAATATTCTTTCTTTACATCTGTAGTGTCAATCGAGTCCAGATATTCATTGAGATTCTCTCTGAAGAATTTTTCTTTATATGCAATCTTCAATAAGGCTCTGAATGTAGAGAAATACCCTGATGCTGAATTTTGAGATATACGAAGATCTTTATGTTTCAATTGCTTTGCATCTATCAGATAATCCCTAAAGCGGTTGCATAAATCTACGTTCACATCTCCAAAGGTACATTTGCCTTTGACAAAATTGGAAAAGTGTTGATATACCTTCATCCACTTCTGGTCTTTCTTTTCAGCTTTCAGTTTGTAATAAACCAGAAAGTCAGCTTTCTTTTTATTCTTATCTAAGAAACCGTATTCCTCATTGATAATAGCTTGTACTCTCATGCTGCGGATAACTTCAGCTTTCATCAGCATTTCATTATTGTACTCCTTTTCAATTTCGTTTCTAGGTTTGGCATAGATATAAATGCCTAAATACTCACGCCGTATCATTTTCATTGAATACGGATCACGAATAGCAGGATAAAAATCCAGATAAAGACTCTCTCTAGCTCCTGTTATAGGCCGTCGTCGAAGTGCTACTTTGCTTATTCCCATAATTATAAGATTATTTGAGGGTTGAATAACTTATCTAAGTCGGGCTTTGATATTTTCACATATCTACCTTCTTTTATCTTTGGTATATTATGATACTTTACATAATGATAGAGAGCATCACGAGTGAGGTTATATTTCTCCATAGCTTTTTCAGTGGAATAGTATTCAACTTCTTGAGGTTGCTCATAACCTTTGGCTATATCAAAGTCTTTCTTCGAATACAGCACTTTGCGTCCGTCTTTCTTTCGGGGTATATTCTGCTCAGATACAAAACTATATATGGCTGCCGTAGATAGATTGTATTTCTCTTGAATATCTTCTACTGAATACCATTCTTTTATATCCTGACTTTCGTTAAAGCCTTTTTTTTCAAAATATTTATCGATATGCTCTTTACTGAAATATGATTTACCTCGGATCAATGTTTTAGGGATATTATTTTCTCTGGCAATCTTATAAAGCCATGATTCTTTAATGTTGAATTTTTCTTTAATCTCGGCTACAGTATACAGTTCGGTTAAAGGTTTAGGCTCTTTAGTTGGTTTGGCTTTAGACTCGTACTCCTCTGCATTGTCAAACATCTCGTCAATATCTGATCTGCGAATAAAAGACTTACCATTTGTCTGTACAGCTTTAAGTGTTCCTTTATGTAAGTAACGATAAACTGTTGTGCGTTCAATTCCAAGGAGAAATGCAGTTTCAGAAACAGAGAGATATTCTTTATCTTTTATTTTTTCATACTTATCACTGATTCGCTCTATCTCCTGCATGGTAGAGTAATTAATCGCTACCATCTTAAACTCCCTCTTACCTTGTTTGTATGCCTTGGAGTTGCATTTATGCGAACAGTAACGCGTAGTCGTTTTCTGTGCTATGAACGTATTCCCACAGCATTCGCAGACTTTCGATATTTCCATCTTACTACTCATGATTTCTCCTTTATTTCTCCCTGTTTTTGTTGCACCGTGTTGCGTGGTGTTGCACTATGTTGCAACTACATATAATCTATGAATAAAAATTGAGCCATTATTATATTTTGACAAAGACGGTACAACTGAAACATAAAAAATGCCACAATATCCATTATTATCAATATTCAAATATAGAAATATAAAAGAAAAAGTCGCTATTAAATAGCGACTTAGTTATGAATTATAGTTATTATCTATTAATTATGATTAGTTATCATTTGCCGATACAGAACTTACTAAAAATATTACCCAATATATCATCCGTGGAAATTTGGCCAGTAATTTCACCCAAATAATGCATACATTCACGAATATTCTGAG
>NZ_CVRU01000014.1 GCF_001261715.1 Dysgonomonas sp. HGC4
GCCCCACATGCCGCCTCCCCAGCCCATGCCCCAGCCGGGACCCATGCCCCACATGCCCCAGGGACGCATGCCCCAGCCCATGCCCATACCCATGTTCCAGCCCCAGTTATTCCAAGGGTCGTTCCATGGATCATTTCGCCAAGCCAGACTGGTGGTTAGGTTATTTGCATTGTAGTCGTCAAAAGAACCATTCAAGATAAAGACATTGATGTTGTCGTCGCTTGATATTCTTACACTATTGGGATCTTCGTAGCGTAGGTTGAACGGATTGCTATTGTCAAATTCCCAATCATCTATATTGACATTGGTATTTTCATCTATGCCTATCGAAACATCTCCTCTGGTGGAAACATTTACATTAGAATTATTCGCGTTTTCTATATAAACTCGTGTGGGTTGTTGAGTTGTATTAGATTGTGCATTTCTATTTTGTCTTCTTGAAGGAGCCGATCCGTAGATGTCATCCCCCCAATTTTGAGAGAAACCCGCTAATGGCAGCAATGCTGCTAATAATAACAATTTACTCCTTTTCATTATTTTATCTCCTCTCTAATTATATGAATTCGATTCAAATTTTTACTCATTTACTCTTAGACTCGCTAAATTACCAAATGGTTTAATAGACGCTTTAATAAAGTCTATTTTTTTACTTCAAATTATTACAAAGATGCAAAAAATAAAACTCTGTTGCTCGTGATATCCTTAACAAATCTAAAAACGAGACTGGTGTTTATCTAGTCTAAACTCAATCGGATGAAACCTAAACATTTGAACTTTAATGTTTGTTCTAGAAAAATGCCAATCTTTTTGTAAAGAAACGAAAATTTACAAAAAAAAGAGAGCATTATATCTAATAAAACATCTCGAAAAGAACGAAAACTAGAAACTTATTGAAGTAAAAGCTATATTTTTGTTGGAGATAACAAGAATAGTTTAATTCCATGTAGCTCCGTAGTATTAGATAATATCTAGGCAAAGTATTCTTGCTTTATCTGAAGAGAGTATTTATAGTATATAAAAAAAAGTGATAAGATGAATTATATTGAAGCGGTGTTTCTTTGCAACCCTCATAGTGAAATTATAACCGAAGTATTGTCTGCTGAATTGGCTGAGATTGGTTTTGAAAGTTTTGTAGATACCGAGAGGGGCTCTACTGCTTATATTCAAGAGAGTCTTTATAGTAAGGATGCAATAGATGCGGTGCTGGAGAATTTTCCGTTAGAGTCGAAAATAACTTATACAACAAGTTTGATCGAAGGAAAAGACTGGAATGAGGAATGGGAGAAGAATTACTTCAAGCCTCTTATTATAGATGATAAATGTATAATTCAAAGCACATTTCATAACGAGCCGGCTTCGTATGAATATAATATATACATAGATCCTAAAATGGCATTTGGTACAGGGCATCATCAAACTACGGAACTGATGATTCGTGAAATCTTGGATGTGGATTTTACAGGTAAATCGGTTTTGGATATGGGATGTGGAACTGCTATTTTGGGTATTCTGGCTTCAATGAGAGGTGCAGATCCTATTCTTGCAATAGATATTGACGAATGGGCGTATGATAATGCGAAAGAGAACCTAGATCTAAATAAGATTTCTAATATTGATGTTCAAATCGGAGGAGCTGATCTTTTAACAGGAGATAAAACCTTTGATGTTATACTTGCCAATATCAATAGAAATATTCTACTGAATGATATACATGTGTATGCATCTGTATTGAATCCCGAGGGTATATTGTTTATGAGCGGTTTTTATACAGAAGATATACCTGCTCTTACAGAGGAGTGTAATAAACATGGACTAAGCCTTATACATTCTAATAATAAAGATAATTGGGCTAACGTGAAATTTATAAAAAAAGGACTAGTTTAACTAGTCCTTTTTTATTTCTTACGTATTAAGCCTAATAATTTATAAGATAATTAGGATCTATATTTGTATTGGGGTTTGGTGCTTCTTCTACCGAAATAATGCTGTCTACAATGAAACGGGTATAACCTCTCCAAGGTAAGACACCAAAATATTCTTTATAGTGTAATTTTACGTTCTGACCCGTCAGATTCATTAGTCTCTGGGCTAATTCTTTGTTTTCTATTGAGAATTCGAACTCGTTAGATTGTAGCCCGCCTACCGACCCGGTCTTTATTCCGGTCTGTATTAGTTTTCCTTCATATGTTTTGAATATGATTCCCTTGTGCATTACATAATTAAGCTGTCCTGCTTTTACACTACTATCTCCATAGGGTAAGTAGAAGTAAGCAATAACTCCTCCTATTGCCAATATAATAATGACAATAAATATTTTAGCAAATGTTTTTTTCCATGTGCTGGTTGTTGTTCCCATTTTTCTTGTTTCGTTAGTTATTCTTATTGATTAACGTTGGGTGAGTTCTATTTGTTTATTTTACCCAAGAGTTTATTTCTGTTTTTGTTTCTCTTTAGCAAGACGCTCTTTTTCTTTGCGCTCGGCTTCTTGTTTCTTAAGACGCTCATTTCGTTCGCGCTCACGCTCCTTCAATCTTTCTTTTTGAGCTTTTTCTTTTTCTTTTAGCTCTTGCTGACGTTGCTTGCGTGCATCTTCACGTGCTTTTACAGCATTCTTCTGTTCGTTTATTTTTGCATCTATCGCAGCTTTTTCTTCTGCTTGTTTTTGTCTTTCAGCATTTGCGATTGAGTCTATTTGTGCTTGTTCTGCATCTTTTATAGCTTGCTCTTCGGCTTTCGCCTTGGCTTTTCGTTGTTTCTCTAACTCTTTTAGTCGTTTGTTTTCGGCTTTCTGAGCAGCTTTTTCTTCTTTGCTTAGTTTGGGCTTGTTGCTCGAAGAGTTGAATAGATTTTTCAATCCATCCACAGGGTTATTTATTATATCAATCGTTCTGTTGATTACTTCATCTGCAATTTGTATCTGGTCGTCCGATAATACATCGGAAATACCAATTTCTTTATCTTCTTCTTTAGAATCAGCTTTGCTTTCTTTTATAGGTGGAGTTATTGGTCTTGTTGGAATCGTTTCGATCGGTTTCACTTCAGGTTCAGTTTCCTCAATAACAGGAGCAGCAACTTCAGGTAGCGGTTTTTCTTCAGCTTGTGCTGCACTCTTGCTACGTTGTTGATTCCAGTACATGATTAGTTTTACCATTTCTTTGGTGTAATTCTTCTCGAAGAACAAGAAATATTCATTAAGGCTCTTACCGTTCATTAGAGCAACAAAGTTATCAGTTGATATTGGTAGAGGAATAATTGAAGGATCTAGCTCATCCATCAACGATTTCTTGTCGAAGGCTTTGTCTATATAAGATTCTATTTCACCTAGAGAATTGAATCCTTTAACTTGTAGCATTTCTAGTGAATTGGCTTCGGTGAAGCTCAAATCGAATGTCTGATAAATAAAGTTAGAGAAGTTATAGCTGGCTACATCGTATATTAACTGATTCTTATCTATTGTTTGAGATTTGTAGATGAAAAGCAACATATATTCAGCCTCAGGATCGGCAATAAAGTCTACTCCTGCGGTTTCTTCAAGATTTTCTCCTGTTCCAAATCTTATATCCCATATCATACCACGAGCAGGAGACGAATCGGATGATAATACTTTTCCTCCCAAGATACCTTTTAGCATATCCGATGCCAATGGTGTAGCATCTGCTTTTGGATATGTTTCGATTAATTCTCGCAAATGCGTTTTGAATTCCTCGGGGTCATTTGTTTGGGCATATGTAAGAGCATTTAAGAACATAAATTTAGGGATCAATGCCGAAAGTGGATACTTCTCGGTCATTGATTGGAAGTTGGCTCTTACCGTCTTTATATTTCCTGCGAGATATGCCTCGTATGTTTGTTGATATAGGTTGTCTTCTAGTTGATGCATATTTCTCAGATTCCACTCATAGTTAGGATCGGCTAATGCAGCAGCATATGAACTCTTAGGGAATGAATTCAACAGATAACGCCTGTATAGTTCAGTCATTTCTTTATTACCTAATCTAAGATAGATTAAGAATAATTGGTAATATATTTCTTCTCTGTTTGGACCATCAGGAAAACGTGAAAGATTGGTTGTAAAGGCATCTATTGCCAGATTGTAATCTTCTAGTTTATCTTTATATATTTTACCTAAATTAAAATAGGCATTTTCAATGATTTCGTTAGATGCTATTATAGCTTCTGTGGTCATTGGTATTTGTTGAAGATAGAACTCTGGAGAGTAAATATCTTGAACAATTGCTTGATTTTCTGTACCATCTTTTGGCTCTTTGGGAGCATTCGGGTCATCAGGATTTTTCTCCTCTTCCTTTTCCGGAATATTGTCTTCGTCAAAAGTAGTAACACGTTTGTTGCGCCTGCGCCAATTGTCCTCCAGTTTTCTGTTTCCCCATTTGCGCTGAAAGGCTACTTTTCCCTGATTAACTAATTGGGGATTATAGAAATAAAAAGACGAATTATTACCCCCTACTATTGCTGGACCTGAGGGTATATTAGGCGACGTTTGTTCGAATAATGGGGTATTTGGATTTTGAGAGGATGAATTATTTTCTCTGTCAATCCTTTGCAGCTCTCTTTTTTCGTCCTCGTCTTTCTTTCTCAGATCTGCTATTATTTTATTGGCAACTGCCAATTGTTCCTCATACGGCTTTTGTGCAAGATATTGAAGACTATCTTGTAGATGAATAGCCTCTATGTATACTACTAATTCATCTAATACCTCAGATCTAAGATTGACTCTTGGGTACGCTTCGTGCTTTTTGCTTAGAGAAGCTAGAGCTTCTGAGTAGTTGGGTTGAGCCTTCGAATATTTTTGCTGAGCAAAGTAAATATCACCCAAAGCAATCTGGTTGAGAGCTTTGTCGTAGCCATTGCGTATACTTGCTTTTACTGCTTTTTCGTATTCGGCTACAGCTTTGGCAGTATCTTCACTGTTGAGATAGATGTTTCCGATGGCATAATGCACCTGATCTAAATACTCTTTGTTCTTAGGGTCTTTACTCATTTTGTTGAGTAGAGATAGTATTTCTTGTTTATTAGAACTGTTGACAAAAGATGCTTGCTGCATTTTTGCATTGAAGGAAAATAGATAAGGCGTGTTTAGTCCGATTACACTCTCGAATGCCTGATATGCTTTTTCTTGATTTTTGGTATAGGCATATAGTTGTCCGAGCAAATATCGCATGCGGATTCGCTGAAAACCATTGCTTTCGTCTTTTATAGCCTGCTCTAAGAATGGTATTGCCTTTTCATATTCTTTTCTCTTGATTAAGAAATCGGCATATACTTTATTGTATTCTGTGGTTAAATTATCGGGAACGCCTCCTGCTAGTTTTATTTTGTGAAATATATCTTCTGCTTCATAAAACCAGCCCATAGCAGTGTAGGCCTTGGCAATCCATATTCGGGCTTCGGCTACTACATCATTGTTTCCTTTATATAATCGTGTTACATACAGTAATGTAGATACAGCTTGTAGATAATCTTCATTCTGAAATTCGGCTTTTCCTAGTAGCAACCATGCATTCTTAAGGAAAGGGTTAAACTCCTGTTGTTTTAACCATGCTTGATACTCCTGATTTTTTCTTTTGGCAGGATCACGCTCAGGCTTGGTTCGGATCGAATGGATTTTTATTGCTTTAGTAGTTTTATCTACTGTTATATTAAAGCTTCCTCCCGTATTCTTTTTCAGCTCTTCATCTATGGGAGGGCTGGGATATATAGCTATGATTTGAGAAAGATTGTCTTGGTATCCGGCTTGCTTTGCCTTTAAAGTTTCTTTATAGGCTTCGTTGGCATTAAAATAAATATTATACTTTGTGTTTATAGCATGGTACATACGAGTTTTTGATGTATTCTTTTTAGAAGAACACCCCAACATTGTCAGAATAATGACAGACCCTATAATTAATTTATACCTAAACACGCTGATCTAAAAGTTTGTAAGTACCCTATAGTTATTTTTATACGCCAAATTGATTAATACAAAAGTAGCAGAATTATTGATCATTGAAATTTTTGTATTTAATAAAAGTGAAAGTGCCTATTGTCAGAACTAAGAAAATGTAATATACTTGCAGCCGCAATTATAAGAAATAGATATTTTATAATTGCTTTTAAAGATTTTAATAAACAACTAACTATTTATGAAAAAAGGTTTTTTCGTGTTTGTTTGTCTAAGTGTATTTGCATTATCAGCTCATTCTCAACTTCGTTTTGGTGCAAAAGGAGGAGTAAATCTTTCGGGAGTATCTATCTCGGGTAATGATGGTGTAAATCAATTTGTTGATAAAAATGTAACAGGTTTTCAACTTGGAGCATCTTTGGAATGGATGATTAAGGGAAGATATGGTCTTGAAGGTGGACTTTTATACTCGGAAAGAGGAATGAAATTCAGAGGAGGTGACAGAAATAAAAATGGCTATATAGATATACCTGTCAATGTGAGAGTGAAATTTCCTGTTTCGAAAACAGTTACACCTTTTGTGAATGCAGGACCTTATATTAGTTTCAAAGTATCAGGTGATGATAAGTTTTCTGCGATTTCGAATGATGTAGATGATCAATGGAAAGCACAAAGCTTTGGAGCCGGACTGAATTTTGGCGGAGGTGTAGAGTTTTTCAAATTCTTACAAATTGGTGTTAATTATGGCTTAGCCATGACAGACAATTATAAAGAAAGTGATGGAAACTACAAGGTAAAAGACAGAACTTGGTCTGCTACTGCTGCAGTTTATTTCTAAGACACTTTTAGGCTGATTGTTGTTTTACTATCAGCCTTTTTAGATATAAATAATGAAAAGCTTCTATTTTAGAAGCTTTTTTTATTGGAGTTTTGTAAGCTGCCTAGTAGTTCTACTATATTTATTAACTACCTAGTTTTCTGCAAATAGAGTAAAAAGGTGTATTTTTGTACCCAAATGAAAGAATACAGATTGACAGATTGGTTGCCGACAACCAAAAAAGAAGTAGAATTGAGAGGATGGGAGGAGTTAGATGTTATTCTCTTCTCGGGTGATGCCTATGTGGATCATCCTGCTTTTGGTGCTGCTGTTATCGGCCGAATATTAGAAAGTGAGGGGTTAAAAGTTGCTATAGTACCGCAGCCTAATTGGCGTGACGATTTACGTGATTTCAAGAAACTAGGAAAACCTCGTTTGTTTTTTGGTGTTACGGCTGGTGCTATGGATTCAATGATAAATCATTATACAGCAAATAAACGTTTACGTTCGGATGATGCATATACCCCTGATAGTAAATCGGGTATGCGCCCAGATAGACCATCAATTGTTTATACAAATATCCTAAAAGAATTATATCCTGATGTGCCTGTTGTTCTTGGAGGAATAGAGGCTTCGTTGCGTAGAGTAACCCATTATGATTATTGGGACGATGTGCTTCGTAAATCGATATTGTTTGATGCCAAAGCCGATGTTTTGGTGTATGGTATGGGAGAACAACCTCTTCGAGAAATAGTAAAGCGATTGAGAGAGGGACAATCAATTCCCGATTTGAAGGATATTAGACAGACGGTTTATTTGACGAATGCTTATAATGAAGAAGATAAAGATACTGTTCTTTTTCCTCACGAAGATTGCTTGAAGGATAAATTGAAGCAGGCAAAGAACTTTAAAGTTGTAGAAGAGCAATCGAATATGATGAATGCTTCTCGGATAATACAACAATGCGGAAATGAATATGTGATTATCAATCAACCCTATCCTCCGATGAAGGAGAACGAGATTGATGCATCTTTTGATTTGCCTTATACCCGATTGCCACATCCTAAATACAAAGAGAAGACTATCCCTGCGTTCGAGATGATCAAGTTCTCGGTAAATATGCACCGTGGATGTTTTGGCGGATGTGCTTTCTGTACAATATCTGCCCATCAAGGTAAGTTTGTAGCTTCTCGATCTAAGAACTCGATACTTAAAGAAGTAAAGCAGATTACCGAGATGCCCGATTTTAAGGGATATCTAAGTGACCTGGGAGGACCTTCAGCAAATATGTATGCCATGCGCGGTAAAGATGAGTCAATTTGTGGTAAATGCAAACGCCCGTCATGTATTCATCCTAAGATATGCAAGAATCTGAATGTAGATCACTCTGCGTTATTGGATATATATAAATCGGTAGATGCACTCCCAAAAATCAAGAAATCGTTTGTTGGAAGTGGCGTTAGATATGATATGCTTCTTCACCGTTCGGATGATGATAAACTGAATAAAGTCTCTGAAGAGTATGCTCATGAACTCATTAAGAATCACGTTTCAGGACGTCTTAAAGTAGCACCCGAACATACTTCTGATACCGTTCTCAATTTTATGCGCAAACCAAGTTTCAGTCAGTTTTATGCTTTTAAGAAGATATTTGATAAAGTGAATGACGATTATGGCATGAAACAGCAGATGATTCCTTATTTCATATCGTCGCATCCCGGATGTACCGAAATCGAAATGGCGGAATTAGCTGTAACCACAAAGCCTCTGGGTTTCAATCTGGAACAAGTACAGGACTTTACCCCTTCGCCCATGACTTTGGCTACTGAGATATATTATACAGGTTATCATCCTTATACTCTTGAAAAAGTATTTACTCCAAAAACTAAGGATGAGAAGTTGGCTCAACGGCAATTTTTCTTCTGGTATAACAACGATTACAAACCTCAGATCATAAAATCGTTAAAGGGGATGAAGAGAGAGGATTTACTCAATAAGTTATATCCTGCAGGAATAGGGGGCAATACGGTTAATAAGACAAAAAGTTATAATCCTAATTTCAGTAAACGAAGAAAATAATTCAGATGATGAGCGATGAACATCAAGAACATGATGCCCTTGCAAAGCAAACTATATTGAACAATATCGAAGAATTTGGTTGTCACATTGCTTTGATTGAATCTGATAATTATCTTCCTGCTTTTGCATATACTATCGGATTATACGAGAAATATAATCACCCTGAGATTATTTGTTTTGGTCTATCCATTGACTTATTGGGCTTTTTACTGAATCATGCAAAATCTTTAGTTAAGCAAGGGCATATCTTAAAACCAAACTTGTCTTATAAAGGTTTTCTTAAAGGGTATGATATTCAGTTTCTCGAAGTTGATAAAGCCTTCTATCCTGACTATTTGGGTTATGCGAGCTGGTTTTACGATTATGGAGTTGATTTTCCTGTATTACAATTGATTTGGCCTGATAAACAGAGTAAATATCCGTGGAATGATGATTTTGAACCTAAATGTAGTAGGCTTCAGCCATTGTTAGATAGGAATGTAGATTTTAAGTTTCAGGAAAAACGTAACTTGGGAGTATATACAACTAGGCAAGTTCTGGAAGGTGAGCCAATATTATATGTTTATCATAATGAGGATGGAGATTGGCAATTTCATAGCTCCGAAGAACCTAATAGTAATGATGCTAAATTGGTTTGTCTCGAAGAAATTACAAAAATAGATCCATCTGTAAATGAAATATACTTCTTGCAATATGGCTGGAAAGCATGGCGTAATACATTTGACGATGAGTGGATATCTGAGGAGGACGTAGACTGAAGGGTATCTTGTAGATATCAATAGATTCAGTAGTAGAAATCTTATTTTGCAGAGGAAAGGAACACTTATTATGAAGGATAAATTATAATTGTTAACTTTACTTTTATTAATTGAGAGAAAGTATCTAAAGATATATCTTAGAGCTATCTATAGCTATTAATATTTAGTACCTGAATGGATAACAAATAGGTCTGAGACCTTAAAATGAAAATATATGAATCAAATTTTTCAAGTATTCTGCAAGAATGACAATCAACATCATTATTTGCCTTTAGGTATTACTTTAGCAGAGGCTCAGAAATTGTTGAAAATAGAAAAGCCTTATCTGATAGTTAATTGTAAGGTTAATAATAAGACAGAATCACTAGATTACAGGTTGTATCAACCTAAGCATATCGAGTTTGTTGATATTAGTGAGTCTTCGGGAATGAGAACGTATGTGCGTTCGTTGTGCTTTATATTAGCAAAAGCCATCTCGGAAGTCTTTCCTAATGCCAGAATGCGAATTGAACATCCTATCTCTAAAGGATATTATGGACGAGTAGATGGCAAAGACAAGCTTACTGAAAAGGATATCAATAAGATAAAGGCTGTAATGGATGAGCTCATTAAAGAGGATATTCCGTTTGTGGCATTAGAAGATGAGAAAGACAAAGTTGTAGAACTTTTCAGAGAACGCGGGTTTGAAGATAAAGCAGCATTGCTGGAAGCATCAGATTCGGTTTATTCGAAATACTACCGCTTAGGAGATTATTTTGATTATTTCTATGGGTATTTAGTTCCTTCGAGTGGATATATAAACTTGTACGATATTGAACCATACCTTAATGGGTTTTTGTTACGTGTTCCCAATAGAAATAACCCTATCGAATTAGAACCTCGTATCGAGCAACCTAAGATGCAACAAGTTTATTCAGAACATTTAAGGTTCTTGAATATACTCGGGTTGGAAAACGTATCTGACCTAAATAAGGCGAATAAGAACGGAAATATGTCGGATGTGGTGAAAGTTGCCGAGGCTCTTCAGGAGAGATCTATTGGTGATATTGCTGAGAAAATTGCCGGTCGTTTTAAGAAAGGAGTTCGCATTGTGATGGTTTCGGGTCCTTCTTCATCAGGAAAAACGACTTTTAGGAAACGCCTTGAAGTACAATTGATGGTCAACCTTATAAAACCTGTCGGTATTTCGTTGGATGACTATTTTGTAAATCGTGCAGATACTCCAAAGGATGAGAATGGAGATTATGACTATGAATCGTTGTATGCTCTCGATTTGGAGCAATTCAATGATGATATGTCGCGTCTGTTGAAAGGAGAGAAAGTATCTTTGCCAACCTATAATTTTACAACAGGGCAACGCGAATATAATGGACATGAGCTACAAATAGACGAACATAATGTTATTATTATAGAAGGTATTCATGGATTGAATCCTGAACTTACTAAACAAATAGATGATAGTAAGAAGTTTTTGATATATGTTTCGGCTCTAACCACCATATCATTAGATGATCATAACTGGATATCTACTACCGACAATCGTTTAATCAGACGATTGGTGAGAGATTTTAATTACCGAAACTATTCGGCTATTGATACCATCTCAAGATGGGATAGTGTAAGACGTGGTGAAGAAAAATGGATTTTCCCTTATCAGGAAAATGCGGATGTAATGTTCAATTCTGCAATTATGTATGAGTTGGCTGCATTGCGTAAATATGCCGAACCTATTCTTATTCAGGTTCCTAAAACGGCTGCTGAGTTTTCAGAAGCAAGTCGTTTGCTTAAGTTTTTGAGTTATTTCAGCTATATAAATGATTCGGAGATGCCTCCTACATCGTTGCTGAGAGAATTTATGGGCGGAAGTAGTTTCAAGTATTAAGATCGTAAATTGATAATATCGGCAATTAAGTAAATGAATTTGCTTAAAAATGCATGGGTACTTGTCAGTTACGATAATTGTTTATATTTTTGCATCCGCTTTGCGCAATCTCTGACGAGACAAACTCGTGAATATTGCGTATTGTTTTACAATATAAAGCTATAATAGTCATGGATTTAATGAAGATTGCACAAGATGCATTTGCTACAGGTAAAGAACATCCTCAATTTAAAAGTGGAGATACTGTAACTATAGCATATCGTATCAAAGAGGGTAACAAAGAGCGTGTACAACAGTATCGTGGTGTTGTTATCAAAATTGGTGGACACGGCACTAAAAAACGCTTTACTGTGCGTAAAATGTCAGATAATATTGGAGTAGAACGTATCTTTCCTCTAGAGTCTCCATTTATCGACAGTATCACTGTAAACAAAGTTGGTAAAGTTCGTAGAGCGAAACTATATTACCTACGTGCTCTTACAGGTAAAAAAGCAAGAATTAAAGAAAAGAGAGTGGCTCGCGCTTAATCTTTTCCCACTTCATAAAAAAGCACTTCAAGCAATTGAGGTGCTTTTTTATTTTCATGTCGTACAGCAGACCTACGTGTCTGCTCTGTTGGATGAGCACATAGGTTGGTCCCTACAGTAATCTATGAAAAAGGTCTGAGCCCTTAACTTTATTATTGAAGTTTATTGTGTAACTTCGTTCCTTGGAGGAAAAAAGATGATAGATCAACTTACGATAGATAGGATAATGGAAGCTGCACGCATTGAAGATGTTGTTGCAGAATTTGTTACGCTTAAGAAAAAAGGAATAAATTTTGTCGGATTGTGCCCGTTTCACTCCGATAAAACACCTTCTTTTTATGTTTCTCCCTCCAAAAATATATGTAAATGTTTTGCGTGTGGAGAGGGAGGAAGTGCCGTGCATTTTATAATGAAGCACGAGCAACTTTCGTATTACGAAGCTCTTCGTTATCTGGCAAAAAAGTATAACATCGAGATACAGGAGAAAGAACTAACAGAAGAGCAAAAAAATGCTTATAATGAACGGGAGAGTCTCTTCATCCTAAACGAGTATGCACGCACTTATTTTGTAAATACACTTCATCAGCATAGTGAAGGAAAAACTGTTGGATTAAGTTATTTCAGAGAACGAGGATTCAGAGACGATATTATTAAGAAATTTCAACTAGGATATAGTCTTGAGCAAAGAGATGCTTTAACTCAAGATGCCTTAAAGAATGGTTTTAATAAAGATTATCTGGTAAGAACGGGATTGACTATCGAAGGCGATAACTATGTAGTTGATCGCTTTCGTGGTCGCGTTATGTTCCCTGTACATACACTTTCGGGAAAAGTGGTTGCCTTTGGAGGACGTATTCTCAAAAAGGCAGAGAACACAGGTAAATACGTAAATTCGCCCGAAAGTGATATTTATCACAAGAGTGATCAGTTATATGGGATCTATTTTGCCAAACAAGCTATCTCGAAAGCTGATTGTTGTTTTCTTGTAGAAGGTTACACGGATGTTATTTCGATGCATCAGGCGGGTATAGAGAATGTTGTTTCGTCTTCGGGCACAGCTTTGACTATTGGGCAGATAAAACTCATACATCGTTTTACAACGAATATAACCGTTATTTATGATGGTGATGCAGCTGGTATAAAAGCAGCTCTAAGAGGTATTGACTTATTGTTGGAGGATGGGATGAATATAAAGGTGGTTCTTCTACCGAATGGTGAAGACCCTGACTCCTTCTCTCAAAAGCAAAATGCAGAATCGTTTACTTCCTATATCAGGCAGCATGAAGTAGACTTTATTCGTTTCAAAACACAACTTTTATTGGATGATGCGGGAGAAGATCCTATAAAAAGAGCTTCGCTAATATCTGATATTGTAAATAGTATTTCCATTATTCCCGATGGAATTATTCGCTCCGTATATACACGCGATTGTAGTGTGTTATTAGGTGTCGATGAGAGGGTTTTAATTGATGAAATCAATAAAAAACGATTGGCTTATCTTGAGAAAGAAGGGCAAAAACAACCTCAGTTTCAATCGCAACAAAATAGTTTTCAGCCTAATCCAGATGATTTTCCTCCATTAAATATTCCAGAGGAATTTCAACCGCAAATAGTAGCAAATTCTCCATTCGATAAATTTGAATTGGCTATTCTATATTATGTTGTCCGATTCGGTACTCTGCAAATGATTCAGAGAGAGTTGGAAGAAGGAGAAGAGGCTCACGAGAATATAACAGTATTAGAATATATTAAGTTTGATTTAGAACGAGATGGTCTGTGGTTTCAAAATACATTGTATAAAGAAATTCTGGAAGAAGCTATTAATATGATGGAAGATCAGACCTTTGTTCCTGCCCGTTACTTCTTGGCTCATCCTAAGCAAGAAATAAGCCGTTTAACGGCCAATCTGTTAGAAGATAGATACGAGTTAAGTAAAGTGCATACAAAGCAGTATGGTGACGTTAAAAAGGAGGAAACTCCTATGGCTGAGGAAAAACATTTAGAGACGTCAGTCCCTCGAGTTCTTACAGAGTTGAAAGATGCTTTTATCACCCATCAAATGAGAACGATCAAGGAGAAAATGAAGCATGCGCAGAAAGCAGGTGATTTTGATGGTTCTGTGGTACTCATGCAGCAATTAAAAGAACTTGATGGCATAAAGAAGACTTTAGCAAAGGTGTTAGGCGAGAGAGTTATATTAAGATATTAAGGACTGTCTCTTTTAATGGTTGTAGGATACAAAGGATATATGTATTCTTTTAAATGATAAGTAGATATATAATAAGCCCTCGGAAATATTATTTCCGAGGGCTTATTTATTCTGAGAATTAAATGTCTTTTTTATAGATAGCCTCTAACAATACCTCGTGGTGAGTTTTTGATGAACTCTACGATTAATTGAGATTCGGCTGTCTTTTCTAATTCCTGCTCAATTTTAGCAGTCGCATCAG
Organism: Dysgonomonas sp. HGC4; assembly: GCF_001261715.1. GTDB lineage: Bacteria > Bacteroidota > Bacteroidia > Bacteroidales > Dysgonomonadaceae > Dysgonomonas_A. The sequence goes on from NZ_CVRU01000014.1 coordinate 14,413, forward strand.
AGAAGTTGTATCCCGATTGATAAATCAGGCGATAGATCTCTTGAATCTGATTGATTTGCTCATTAGTAAAACCTCTACGGCGTAATCCTACAAGATTAATACCTGCATAAGCGACAGGGTCGCGACCTGCAATTATGTAGGGAGGAATATCCTTTCCTAATCGTGTTCCGCCTTGTATCATTACATGTTTCCCAATACGAGTGAATTGATGTACTAAAACACCTCCGCTTAATATTGCAAAATCATCTATTTCAACTTCTCCAGCAAGCTGGGTTGCGTTTCCTATTATGATATTGTTTTGTAGAACACAATCGTGTGCAACATGACTATAAGCCATAAGTAAACAGTTGTTTCCTACAATAGTTTTTCCTTTTGAGTCGGTTCCTCTGCTTATTGTAACGCATTCTCTCACTGTTGTATTGTTGCCAATAACAGCAATAGAATCTTCACCGTGAAATTTTAAATCTTGAGGTATTCCTGATACCACTGCACCGGGATAAATTGTACAATTTTCGCCGATACGAGCTCCAGATCTGATGTTTGCATTCGACATAATATATGTGCCGTCCCCAATCACCGTATTGTCATCAATATAAGCAAATGGCTCTATGGTTACATTTTTGCCTATTTGGGCATTTGGGTGTATGAATGCATTAGACGAGATATTTGACATGGATCAAATTTTAAATTATTTATTTTTTACGATTTGGGCAGTAAATTCAGCTTCTGAAACTACTTTTTCCCCAACAAAAGCATAACCCTTCATGTTTGCAATACCTCGTCTGATTTCAGATGTAAAGTCTAATCTGAAAATCAGGGTGTCACCAGGTACTACCTTTTGACGGAATTTTACGTTATCTATTTTTAGAAAATAAGTTGAATATCTTTCAGGCTCATCTACTCTAGCCAGAACTAATACACCTCCAATTTGTGCCATTGCTTCAATTTGCAATACTCCGGGCATTACAGGCTCCTGAGGAAAGTGTCCTTGAAAGAAGGGTTCATTGGTTGTTATATTTTTTACACCCACTATATGTTGCTGTCCTATTTCGATGATTTTATCAACCATTAAAAATGGATATCGGTGGGGTAGTAGTTCCTTTATTTTGTTGATGTCAAGAACTGGCTCTTTAGTTACATCATAAACCGGAGGTTGTACATCGTTTAGCTTGATCTGTTTACGGATAGCACGTGCCATCTGGTTGTTGATCCTATGACCTGGGCGTGTTGCAATCACACGTCCTTTAATTGGCTTGCCAATCAGAGCCATATCACCAATAATATCTAATAATTTATGACGAGCAGGTTCGTTTGGCGATTGGATTGGTTTATTGTTGATGTATCCCAATTCAGAAGCATCTTTATGTGCTACTCCAAGTAGATCGCCTAGCTTATCTAAAGCCTCTTGTGATATCTGGCGTTCGTATATTACGATGGCATTATCCAGATCACCACCTTTAATAAGACCGGCTTCTAGTAATTGTTGAATATCTCTTACAAAAACAAAAGTTCTAGCACTTGCTATTTCTTTCTCAAAATCATTCATATCATCAAGAGATGCCGATTGATTAGGTATGTATGTTGATTCGAATTCAATAAACGAATTAATGCAGAAATTTTCATCAGGAAGCAGAATTAGCTTAGAACCAGTTTCCTCATCACAAATTTCCATTTTTCTGCGAACGATATAAAAATCGCGATCGGCTTCTTGTTCTACCAATCCTACTTTTTTAATCGCCTGAACATATTGTATAGCACTTCCGTCAAGAATTGGAAATTCAGGAGCATCTACTTCTATTAGGCAATTATCAACGTTCAAAGCATACAAAGCAGACATTGCATGTTCTACAGTGCTTACTTGAACTCCGCCTTTTATAAGAACAGTACCTCTCTGTGTTCCTCCTACATTTTCGGCAAGAGCATCTATTACAGGTTCGCCTTCAAGATCTATTCTTTTGATCTTGTATCCGTGATTTTCCGGAGCAGGATTAAATTTAATAGTAATAGGTAACCCTGTGTGTAATCCTTTTCCCTGTAAAGAAAAACTCTCTTTTAGTGTTTTTTGTTTCTCCATTTTAATTCCTCATATATAACATCTTAGAGGATGCTTTTTATTTAGATTGTTTATTTTGTTCGTCTTTTAATTGTTGTATTTCTTTTTCTAATTGAGCTAACTGACGATACATGTCAGGAAGTTTAGGAAATACAATGCTCGATCTGAAAAAGTCTTTCACTGGAATAGCAGGTGATCCAAGTATTTGAGCATTTTCTTTGATATTGCTTATAATACCTGCTTGTGCACCAATGTTGGCATTGTTGCCGATGGTTATATGTCCTCCCAGACCTACTTGTCCACCAATCATACAATGCTCTCCAACTTTAGTAGAGCCCGATATGCCTACCTGAGCAGCCATAACTGTATTAGCTCCCACTTCGACGTTGTGAGCTACCTGAATAAGATTGTCAAGTTTCACTCCGTGACGAATAATGGTTGCATCCATCACAGCTCTGTCTATGGTTGTATTTGCACCTATCTCAACATCGTCTTCAATGATAACGATGCCCATTTGTGGTATTTTTTTATATATGTCTCCTTCGGGTGCAAAACCAAATCCATCGGATCCGATTACTGCTCCTGAATGAATGATACAATTATTCCCTATTTTACATCCCGGATATATTTTTACTCCCGGATATAGTATTGTGTTTTCACCTATTGTGCAACCTTCTCCTATATATACTTGAGGGTGTACAAGTGTGTTGTCACCTATAGTTGCCTTTTCACCAATATATGCAAAAGCTCCTACATATACATCACTACCCAGTTTTACACTATCAGCAATAAAGCTCATAGGTTCGATACCTTTCTTTTTGGGCTTCGATTTCTCGACCATATCCAAAAGCATTGCCAAACCTGCGTATGCATTAAATACCCTGATAAGAGTAGCCTTTACGGGTTTCTCAGCAACAAAGTCATTGTTAACTAAAACGATACTTGCGTCAGTTGAATATATATAATTGGTGTATTTCGGATTGGCCAAAAATGATAATGAGCCAGGTTTTCCTTCTTCTATTTTAGAAAAATTACTAACTTGAATATTGGGGTCGCCTTCGATTGTTCCCTTCAGAAAATCAGCAATTTGTTGAGCCGTGAATGAAAGTTGCATAAATGGGTCGAATATTTCGATAAAAATTGTTTTAAACTGCGAAATAAGGAATAATTTTCCAATAATGATGTTTTTTTGCTCAGAAAATACGAGTCAATGCACTAATATACTCTTTATTACTTATTTCAGCAAATTGAGAAAGCAGCATGAAAAGTATACTAATATCAAAATATAGAAGGTGATAACCTTCCATTTCTGCTCCACTAACGTGAAAAAATGAGCCAGCAAGATTGAAATACTACATGAGAGCATATATAAATTGAGTGTCGGATCGTAGATAATAAAGAAAAATGTAAGAATCGAGAATAAAGAGGCTAGGTGTAAAAATTGAATATTAGCCCTGATTCTTATTTTGTCTCGAAAAGAATTGGTTTGATAATCTAGAGATATAATGATCAGAAGAATTAAAGCTATTGCAGTTAATAAACTTTCCCCTGAAAATGATGTGCTTTCCAGCGCATTATTCAATATTGGGTATAAATGTTCGAAAGGGTTTAAAAATCCTGCAACATTATTTTGCCAAAAGAAAAAGGCAAAGGATAGCCAATATATTGTTGTTATACCTAATAATGAAATAATAAATGTTTTGAAATTAAAAATACGCATCATTCTGAAGCCCATCAAGAATAAAGGCAAATACATCAATACATAGAAAGAGAAAAGACTGCTTATGCCTAATATAAATCCGATAGCATAGGCATTTCTAGCTTCTGTTTTATCTTGATAAGAACTGAAAAGTATGTCTATGCATATAAGAAATGCAAGTGCTGAGACATAATAATGAGTCATGTATATAAATACGGGATGGGAACTGAAAATAAGGCTACCAAATACATATAAAAGGTAGGTCCGATTTCTGATTAACCCATGTTTCGCATTTAATTGTGATGCATAGAATGATATGGCGAATACAAAAAATGTGCTGATTATAAAGGAAATGGATTTGTTGGATAGGAGTAACGACGAAATTCCATCCCAAAGATAACCTGCTCCAATACTATCATTACTAGTAATGTCCTTTGAAAAGTAAAAGATAACAAACCGTATAAGGAGTGTTAATAGTATTGAAAATAAAACTAGGTTTTTATTCTCAACGATGCTTTTTTTATATTGTCTTATTGCATCCATTAATGATAGGGATCTGATTTTACTTTCTGAGGTTCAATACCTTTTTATACTTGGCAATTATTGAAAGTAACAGTTATTTCTCCCTGTCTTTTTTAGTTAGAAATAACTGTTGAATTTTTTATTGTAGGTCGAAACCTATATCTTTTCTGTAATATTTACCTTCAAAATCAATCTTATCAGCATTTGTAAATGACTTGCTTAGAGCTTCGTCTTTACTGTTTCCGTATGAACTGATGGCAATTACGCGTCCTCCGTTTGTTACTATTGAATTGTTTGCATTAGTAGTTCCTGCATGAAAAACAATACTGTCCTCAATAGATGCTAATCCTGAAATAGCTTTTCCTTTTTCATAATCTCCTGGATAACCTCCTGAAACAACCATAACTGTTGTTGCATAGCGACTATCTATTTCAAGATTTTTAGAGTCTAGCGTTTCTTTAGCAACACCTTCAAGCAAGTCTACAAAGTCCGATTGTATGCGTAGCATTACTACCTCCGTTTCTGGATCTCCCATTCTTACATTGTATTCAATAACCATAGGTTCGCCTTGTACTTCGATCAAGCCGATAAATATGAATCCTTTGTATATAATGTTGTCGCTTTGTAATCCTTTTACTGTAGGTATTATTATACGTTCTTCAACCTTTTTCATAAAGGTTGCGTCAGCAAAAGAAACAGGCGATACAGCTCCCATACCTCCGGTATTAGGACCGGTGTCTCCTTCTCCTATTCTTTTATAATCTTTAGCTACAGGTAGTATCTTATATGATTTTCCATCAGTGAGCACAAATACAGAGCATTCGATACCTGAAAGGAATTCTTCAATAACAACAGTATTACTTGCTGCGCCAAACATTCCTCCCAACATGGCTTTTAGTTCAGCTTTAGCTTCCTCTAAATTATTGATGATAAGAACACCTTTGCCTGCTGCTAGTCCGTCGGCCTTAAGTACATAAGGTGCTTTTAGTTCTTCGAGGAAAGTATAAGCGTCATTTAAGTTTTCAGCGGTGAAGCTTTTGTAGCGAGCTGTTGGTATATTGTGGCGCATCATAAAGCGTTTAGCAAAATCTTTGCTGCCTTCAAGCTCTGCACCAAGTTTAGATGGTCCTATAACAGGAATATGTTTGATATCTTGATCGTTGATGAAAAAATCGTAGATTCCTTTTACCAATGGATCTTCGGGACCCACTATTACCATATCAATCTTTTTGTCAATAACTTCGGCTTTCACAGAGGTAAAATCAGTCGGCGAAATATTCAAGGTTTCGGCAATTTGTCCAATACCTGCATTTCCGGGGGCAACATATAGTTTGTCGATTTTAGGACTTTGCAATATTTTCCAAGCCAAAGCATGTTCGCGTCCTCCGCTTCCCAATAATAGAATATTCATAAAAGATATGGTTTTAAAATGGTAGATCTATTTCTTGTTCTTTCTTTTAATTAAGTGTCGTATATAAAATACTATGCTTATAATAATGAGTTGGCAAAGGTAGCAATCTTAATTATTATCTGCATATAGGTAAAGGTTAGAAAACTGTAATAATATTGTTAGCTATTGAATAGTTTTAGGAGCTTTGAGGATCCAATCCTTTTTCCCATTTGCTGACTACGGTTGTGGCAAGACCGTTTCCTAATACATTTGTCATACTGCGAGCCATATCGCAAAAGTGATCAATAGGTATAAGAAGTGCTACACCTTCGGGTGGGATGCCAAACATTGCACATGTTGCTACAATAATTATTAAAGATGCTCGTGGAACTCCGGCTATACCTTTGCTTGTAAGCATCAAAACGAGAAGCATTATTATCTGAGTTGATAAGTCCATCTCAACTCCATATAATTGTGCTATAAATATACTGGCAAAAGTCATATACATCATGCTTCCATCCAAATTGAATGAATATCCTAAGGGTAGGATAAACGATACTATCTTAGGATTGCATCCAAATTTTTCCAGTTCATCAATCAGTTTCGGGAATACAGCCTCGCTACTTGTTGTTGAAAAAGCGATAAGTAAAGGACTCTTGATTGCTTTGATTAAAGCAAATACTCTTTTGCCTAAAATGAGGTAACCTATCAATATCAATACAATCCATAGTGATATCATTCCGATAACGAAAGCTAGTAGGAAGTGGGCGTATAATTTAAATATGGATAATCCATGAGAGCTTACGGCAGCAGTAATAGTTCCGAATACTGCAATCGGGGCGATCCACATAATGTAGCCTACTATTTTTAGGATAACGTGAGATATTATGTCAAGAACTTTGGTTACGGGTGCACCTTTTTCACCGAAAGAAGCTAGTGCCACTCCGAATATAACGGCGAATACCAAAATTTGAAGTATTTCGTTGTGTGCTAAAGCTTCAAATAAACTCTTTGGTATAAAGTGATTTACGAACTCTGCCAAAGTCAATTTCTGGCTATTTGCTATAAGATCAGTAGCATTTGCTGTATTGCTAAGATCAAGAGTCGCTGTGTCTCCCGGTCTTAATATATTTATCCACACCAAGCCGATGGTAAGAGATATAAGTGAAGCAGATATAAACCAAAGCATGGCTTTTCCGCCTACACGACCTACCATTTTCATGTCTCCCATCTTCGAAATGCCGACAATAATTGTACAGAAAACTAAAGGAGCAACAATCATCTGTATCAGACGTATGAATATAGTACCAAGTAGTTTGATGTTTTCCGAAACTAAAACGATAGTTTTTAAAGAACAGAAACTATGTACGCATTGTCCTACTATTACGCCTAGAGTCAGTGCTATTATTATATAATAAAATAGAAGATTGTTGTTTGATTTACTTTCTGATGATATCGCCATGCTTGATTATTGGGTGTTTGTTTTGCTGTGAATTTATCGTAAAAGTATAAAAAATGTTTTATTATCTCTAGTTTTAGTTGTTTGTGGAGTGATTTTTTTAAGAATACGCGATATTTTGATGTTTTTCCAAAGAAAAAAAGGACTGTCTTGAAGACGAGTCCTTTCTTTCCTTTTAAGCCACGATTTATTCTGTGATAAATTTGGCTATAATTCTATTTTTCAGTAATCCTACTTGAGAGGAACTGGCTGTTGTTTATGCTTGATCTGTTAAGCTTGAATCTTAATTCTTGACTTTCTGTAGGTGTTGATAACCATTATTTTATAGCTGCTATCCTGCTGATATATTTTCCTATAATGTCAAACTCTAAATTTACGATACTTCCAACCTCAAATTGGTGAAAATTTGTGTGCTCGTATGTATAGGGAATAATTGCTACTTGAAATGAATTGTCAGTGGTATTGAAAACTGTAAGGCTTACGCCGTTTACTGTAGCAGATCCTTTGTCTACTGTTAAGTAACCCTTTTTAGCCATTTCCTTATCGTAATCATACTCGAATGTGAAATACCAACTTCCATCAGCTTCTTCTATTTTAGTGCAGCGTGCAGTCTGATCAACATGACCTTGTACGATGTGTCCATCCAGTCTGCCATTCATAAGCATACTTCTTTCGAGGTTTACTTTATCATTTATTTTGAGAAGACCTAGGTTTGATCTCTCTAACGTTTCTTTAATTGCAGTTACGGTGTATGTGTCTTCGGTAAGATCTACAACTGTAAGACACACCCCATTGTGAGCTATACTTTGGTCAATCTTCAATTCTTTGACAAAAGAGCAGCGAACTGTTAAATGGAGATTCTCGCTTTCTTTACGCACAGCTACTACTTTTGCAGCTTCTTCTACTATTCCTGAAAACATATAAATACTGATTAAGTAATTGATTTATTATACTCTTACAAAAGTAGGAAATAAAATAAATATAGGAGAATTAAATAAATATTATTAAGATTAGTATTTACTAATAGAATGAATAACTGTGATTTTGGGCGCGAATGCTCAGTCGAAAGGTAGATTGTGTGACTTTGGGATCACTTTCGAAATTAGTAATAATG
>NZ_CVRU01000015.1 GCF_001261715.1 Dysgonomonas sp. HGC4
GTAGTGTAAGAATATAATCAAACCAACAACGATGTTTACCACCTAAAGTAGATATGGTTATTGGGGCTTGTAGAAATGATATAATATAGATTCTGAATAGTTTATAATAGTTTAATATAGATTTAGATAGATATGAAAATAGCACTTATTGGTTACGGAAAAATGGGTAAAGAAATTGAACGAATTGCCCAAGATCGTGGACACTCTATAGTTTCAATTGTAGATGAGAATAATCTTGCGGAATTTGATTCGCCTGCATTTAAGAGTGCAGATGTTGCAATTGAGTTTACAACTCCTGCAAGTGCTATGAATAATTACAGAAAGTGTTTTGCTGCCCAGGTTCCTGTTGTTGCTGGTACTACCGGATGGCTTGAGCACTTACCTGAAGTAAAAGAGGCTTGTGAGAAAAATAGTCAAACATTCTTTTATGCTTCAAATTATAGTTTGGGTGTTAATATCTTTTTTGCTGTAAATAAGTACCTTGCGAAGATTATGAATCAGTTTCCTGATTATACAGTGAGAATGGAGGAAACTCATCATATCCACAAATTGGATGCACCTAGTGGAACTGCTATTACTCTAGCCGAAGGTATTATCGAAAATGTCGATAGAAAGAGCGATTGGCACCTGGAAACGGAAATGAAACCAACTGATCTGGCAATACATTGTATTAGAGAAGGTGAAGTTCCTGGTATTCACGAAATATTTTACGAGTCGGAAGCCGATATAATCAGTATAAAGCACGATGCCAAAAACCGTAAAGGATTTGCTTTGGGCGCTGTTTTAGCCGCAGAATTTACATGTGGTAAAAAAGGATTTTTAGGAATGGAGGATATGCTTAATTTTTAAGGTCGGAGACCTTTTATTACTTTGGCAGAATATATTAACTAGTGATCTTGATCACGTAATAAATATTTTATATTGCTTAATATGGGAACAACAAGTAACCAGAATAACTCTTCAGCAAAGAAAAGTTTCAATGAGAGGCTTTCGGGTGCTACGCGGAAGCAATGGGTCAAATTTTTATTAATAACGCTATTTTGTATTGCCTTTACCATCTGGACTGGTTATTACCTTGTTTTGTTATTAATTCTCCTTTTCTTCGATAGTTACATTTTAAAGTATATTCCATGGGCTTTTTGGAAAACTAGTGGAAACGGACCTTTTCGTAAATTTATGGAATGGGCAGATGCTATTGGTTTTGCTTTAATTGCGGTGTATATTATTAATACATTCTTCTTTCAGAATTATCAGATTCCATCGTCTTCTTTAGAGAAGTCTCTTTTGGTTGGTGATTTTCTGTTTGTGAGCAAAATGAGCTACGGAACTCGTTCACCAATGACACCCTTGTCTTTTCCTTTAGCTCAACATACTTTACCTATTTTAAATTGTAAGTCTTATTTAGATAAGCCACAATTAAAATACCAACGCTTTGCCGGTTTTGGAACGATTGAAAGAGGCAATATTGTTGTTTTCAATTTTCCCGCAGGTGATACTGTGGCGTTGAATATGCAACAAGCCGATTATTATAGTTTGTGCAAATTAGATGCTAGGGGACGCGAGGGACTTTGGTCTGACAAAGCCAGATATGGAGAAATAGTTTATCGTCCTGTAGACAGGAGAGAAAATTATGTAAAACGGTGTATGGGACTTCCGGGCGAAACTTTAGAAATAAAGGATGATGAAGTTTATATCAATGGCGTAAAGGTAGCAGATCCTGAAGATATGCAATTGAGATATTTCGTTCAAACGGATGGTACTGCAATTTCTGAGCAGGTATTCGATGAATTAGGAATCAGTAAAGATGACTATGCTGTTATGAACGAAAGAGGTCAATTATCTGCAAACTATTTTGATCCATTAAATGAATTGAGAAGAGCTAATCCTCTTTTAAATAAAAGCCTTCCAGAGGAAATGAAATATACTTCGGATAGCTTACAATTAACTCAACTGGGTTTTGTGGCAAAAGGTAAAACTTTTGGTTTGGTTTATACATTACCTCTTACTAAACAAATGGTGGAAACTTTGAGATCGAAACCTTTTGTTATTAATATTTTCAAGGAGAAAGAGCGTATTGAAAGAAGAGAAACTGCTGATGGAAAGATTATAGATTATCCGTTTTATTATCCGATTAATTATCCTACAAGATGGACTCGTGATTCATTCGGACCTCTCTGGATTCCTAAAAAAGGCGAAACGATTACTTTCGATAAAGATGTAGATTATAAGGTGGCTGCTTATGAACGTGTAATTAAAAACTATGAAAATAATCAATTTGATTATAAGGATGGAAAAGTTTACATCAATGGTCAGCAAGCAGATTCTTACACCTTCAAGTTTGATTATTATTTTATGATGGGCGATAATCGTCATAATTCTGCGGATTCCCGTTCATGGGGTTTTGTTCCCGAAGATCATATTGTAGGGCAACCTTTGTTTGTTTGGTTATCTTTAGACAAAGATAAAGGCTGGTTCAATGGAAAAATCCGTTGGAATAGAATCTTTACAAGTGCCAAAAAGAAATAAGATATTAAGCTTATTTTATAGCTTTGACAATAAGGTCTAATAATTAGATTTATTGAAAAGGAAAAATTAATGGGCGAATATATATTCGCCCATATTCTAAGAGTCTGATATTATTTTATTTATAATTAAATTAGCGTATGTTCCAGAAGAAAGCACAGATATTGAAGTGGTGGGGCAAGGTATTCCTTATCGCTTTATTGATCGTTTTTATTATTAGGGCTTTCTTTATTCAGTCTTATACAGTCTCTTCTTCTCAGATGGAGACTGCTTTGCTTAGAGGCGACAGGGTTTTGGTTAATAAGGTTTCTTATGGTATAAGAATGCCAATGACTCTGTTATCTATACCTTTTACTTTTGATACATTTCTAGGATTTAAATCGTACTCCGATTTAGTCCAATTAGGATATCATCGTTTATTCAGTAAAATGGTTGATCGAAATGATGTTGTCTTATTTAATAATCCGTTGGAATCTGATAAACCTTTAGATAAACGAAGTTTGTATCTGAGTAGATGTGTAGCCGTGGCAGGCGATACCATCATAGTGAAGGGTTCCGATTTTTACTTGAATGGTATAAAATCGGTTTCTTCTCCCGATCTATTACAATCATTCCGATTCGAAAGAAGTTCAAGAGATACAATTCTAGCCGTTGTAAATTCATTGAAGATATCTCCACGTGATATTTCTATGGACTCACTTTCGGTATATTCTACTCTTAGCAGATATGAAGTATTTCTTATTAATCAGAAATTACCGGATAGCCTTCAATTAAAATTGAATGTTCAGGAGGTGTTGTCTTATGATTTAATTATTCCTGCTTCAGGTATGACTATTACCCTTACTGAATTTAATAGACCTTTATACAATCAGATAATTAATGATGAAGTGGGAGAGACGGTGAAGATCGAAGATCTGAAATCCTATACTTTTCTCTATAATTATTATTGGTTTTTGTCGGATAATGCTGATGATGCTATTGATTCTCGATCGTTAGGTTTTATCTCGGAAAGAAACATTATAGGAAAGGCTTCTGTTATCTGGTATAGTTCGAGTGATGAAGACGGTTCAAGATGGAATCGTTTATTCTCATGTGTAAAGTAGAACTATGATTATTATTTTGATTCTAATTGCACATAATTTTTATCGCTAGAAAAACCTCTGGCTTTTTATCTTCCAAAGCAACAAAAAAGCTTTGAAACCTCAATTACAAATGAGTATATATTTATCTACTGCCTATCTTGCTCCAATCGAATATTATTCGAAGCTGCTTAATGACGATGTTATTATCGAGCAACATGAGAATTATATTAAGCAGACTTACAGAAATAGGTGTACTATTCTTTCAGCAAATGGTCCTATGACTCTTTCCATCCCAATAGAGAGTTCTGGAGGCAAAAAATGCTTGATAAGGGATCTTTGTGTTGCTGAACATGGAAATTGGCGTCATTTGCACTGGAATGCGCTTATTTCGGCTTATAATTCGACTCCATTCTTCGAATATTATCAAGATGACTTTCGTCCCTTCTATGAAAAGAGCTATAAATACCTTTTTGATTTCAACGAAGAGTTGAGAGATCTTATATGTAGATTAATTGATATAGATACTTCTAATTTAAAATATACAGATGAATTTACATTAGAGTTGGGAAGTGAAGATTTCAGATCAAAAATTTCGCCAAAGATAGATTGGAGACGGGTTGATTCTGATTTTCAGTCCGTTCCTTATTATCAGATTTTCGATCAGCGATTTGGATTCACCGAAAATCTGAGTATTGTGGATCTACTTTTCAATATGGGTAATGAAAGTTTGATAGTATTGAATAAAAGTATAAAAAAAACCTCTTGAAATTTCAAGAGGTTTTTTTGTATTTGATTATATGATCAAATTAGAATTTGAAGTTAACTCCTAATTCAATGTTTCTCATGTCAAAATCAAAACCGAAGCTGTTAGTTTCATGTTTTACTGTTTCTCCATTAACCTCTGCAGGATAATCTTGTTTCTTATTTTGGTATCCTAAGAATCCAAATTTGCCAAGTAAAGCAACTTTGCTTGATACATTAAGAGCAATCCCTGGTCTTAAACCTACTTCTATACCAGATCCTTTAAGTCCTCCAGCAGTTCCTTTTGACCATTCATAAGCTACACCTCCATCAAAGAATAAACCTCCTAAATCACTTTTTAGAAAAGTATAACGAAGGAAAGGATTAACGATATATGAATTCAATGATCCCTCTGATGTAAGAGCGTTTCCATCAAAATCAAGAGTTGCACCATGAGTATGAGATCCACCAAGAGCGATACCAATACCTACGTTGTTATTTAATATATATCCGAATTCTGGCATAACTTTGAAGCTAAGTTGGCTGTCACCACCTTTTACTTTGCTAGACCAAATTCCTGCTGTTCCTCCAACCCACATGTTGCTTTGAGCGCTTACTGCAGTGAACATACCTAGAGCTACTGCAATTGTTAAGAATAATTTTTTCATAAACACTAAATTTTTAATTATTATTTTTCTATTAACCAAAAACGGCACAAATTTATCCTTAATTTTGAGATTTAGAGCCAAAACAAGAATTATTTATGTTAAATAATTAAAATAGTGTAAGAGGTTTAATGGTTTTATAGTTAAATAAGAGTTTTTATTTATTTAAAATGGTTGTTTGATAGCTTATTGGGTATCATTATGGTATTTTAACTAAAATGCAACTGTTAATTTATTTTTCTGTAACTTATCCCTCCAATTGATTACTGATAAATTAAAGAACTAAGCCTATCCCTATCAAAAACTTCGTTTGCAACTTCTAAAAGATCTGAAGCTGATATCTGTTCTATCTTTTTTATGGTCTCTTCCATATTATTGAAGTGGTTGTAATGCATGAAGCTTTTACCTAGACTCAATGCTAAATTTTCGTGACTATCACCCGAAATTGCAATTTGTCCGATCATTTGTTTTTTGGCAGCAGCCAGTTGAGATGTAGTCAATTTGTTATCTCGTAGATTTTTGAGTTCGGCATGTATTAGTTTCATACATTTTTCGGCATTGCGTTTATCGCAGCCAAAGTAAATGGAAAAAATTCCAGTGTCTGAATAACTGGTAACATTAGAATCTACATTGTACACATAGCCCCTTTTTTCGCGTAGAGATATATTTAACCTGCTATTCATGCCTGGTCCTCCAAGAATGTTATTTAGTAGGTGTAATGCTTTTCGTTTAGGATGATGTAGGTTGTAGCATTTACCTCCGATCAATGCATGCGTTTGTGAAGTTTCTTTTACTGTAATCTGCTCTATTCTGTCTATTGAATCGGGAGCTATTCTTATATGTTGGTGATTTGATATGTTTATATCTGCCAAATATTTTTCCGCCAGTTTTATGATTTTCTTTATGTCGGTATTTCCCAAAGAAAAGAATACCATATTCTCTGGAAGATAGTGTTGTTGTACAAAAGACCTGGCCTTAATTGTATCGAATTTAGTCAGCAATTCGGGTTCTCCGAGTATATTGTGACCTAGCTGAGAATTACGGAAGATGATATTTTCGAATTCATCGAATATCAATTCCGAAGGGCTATCTTCATATGAATTTATTTCATCGAGTATTACATCTATTTCCTTTTCTATTTCTCTCTCTGGAAAGACAGAATGAAAAGTCAAATCGGTAAGCAGTTCGAATGCACGCGTAAAATGTTCTTCGAGAAATATCGAATAAATCACTGTTTCTTCCTTATTCGTATAAGCATTGATTTCTCCGCCTACACTCTCCATGCGATTTATAATGTGATGCGAACGGCGTTTTTCTGTGCCTTTAAATAGCATATGCTCTACGAAATGAGCCATACCATATTCGGTTGACTGCTCGTCTCGTGTTCCCGCATTTACTATAAATCCGCAATATGAAACTTTTCCTGCTAAAGGTTTGTGTATAATACGTAAACCGTTTTTTAATGTATGCGATTGATATTCCTTCATCTACTGTTTTGGTGTAGCCTCTATCAGGCTAATAATAATTTCTGTTGATTCTAATTTACTTTTTACCGTATAGCCATCAGAGAGTTGTGTCGTATCATTAACTGATTGGACTAGGATGAACTGACCTATACTAGGGAGTTGCTCTTTTTTCTTAATTTCAAAAGGCAGATAATTTGTATTATCATTTGGTGAAAACAATAAATATTCTTTTCTGGGGAAAAGGATCGATAATTTAGCCAAGCTTGGATATGATTCTAAAGGAGCTATTACTTTAAGTGGCATATCTTTCGTTTGAATATATGATTTCATTTCAGCAAACTCTTTGTTTTGTGATATATAGTACGCTCTTTCCGAAAAAAGGCGGGCAATGCTCAATATTACGAGCATCACGAGTATTGCGATGATAATTGGTTTTGCCTTAGTCTTATATAATTCGACTCCATAAATAGATATTCCCAAGACTAGCGAACCTAGCATGCAGCTGGCATAACGCGGAACGCTAATTGGTTTTATGATAAATGTGATTGCAAAGGTAATGATTATTGTGGAGATGAAGATGAGAATGAAATATGAGGCGGCTCTTAGCTTTTTATTGGGTTTGTCTTCCATATGTAATCGTACGGTAAGAACAATTACACTTAGTATAAGCCCTAATGTTATTAGTAGTGTAGCCGACATGCTCCATATCGAGAAGATGGTGTAAGGATGCGATGGTTCTTTCGGAGAAAAGAAGTAATAGCAAAATAAAAGGATGTCTTTGGATGTTGGTATCTCAACCCAAAAACTTTGGTGGACATTGTATACTTGCGAAGCAAATATAGGTATCCAGGGGATATAAGCCAGTAATAAAATAATGGCAAAAAGAAGAGGTCTAACAATGGTTTTCTTTCTTCTTAACAAGTATATAATTAATATGAGGAATATAGAGAAAATAGCGATTAATGCATAGTAATGGGTATAGGCTGCACAAATTGCAAAGAATGTCATTTTTGAATAAGAGATAAGCATTTTTTTCTGAAAGGTTTCGTAACCATATATCGAACTTGCCAATACAAAAAACATAGCCCATGAATACATTCTTATTTCTACACCCAAATATTGATTAATAGGCATCAACACCATGAGGAGAATGAATGTGAATGATACCTTGTCTCCGAATAAACGTTTTATGGGAAATATTCCGAGAAGGTAACAAGCTATTATACCCAGGTTGGAAAATATACGCATTGTAAACAACGAATCACCGAATAGTTCGGTGAATAGCTTCAACATAAAATAATAGAGGGGGGGATGAACATCCATAGCTGTAATTTTCCAAATATCGGAAAACGAATGTTGCATCATTGCTATTGTATATGCTTCATCATACCAAAATGTTTGGTTGATAAAGTTGTTATATAATAGGCTGAGAAACCCGATAAGAATAAATGCTAAGGTTGCCAGCCTGCTTATATTTTTTGTAAATGTCATAAACAAAGTTTATTGAGATGATATTTAAACTATATTTAATAGCTTATTGTTTAGTGCGGATGAATAATTTATCACGAATCTCTCGCTATAATAATTATTCTACCTTGTAATCTGAGTTCAGAGAAGGTGCAGATTCTTCTTAATCTTTTTTCATATAATATGTTTTTTCTTCCGGCATTAGTTTTTCTATTGAATACCTAAGCATAGTTCGGGGCATTTCTCGATAATGTTTATCCAGAAAAGCTATAAGTACATCTTTATCTCTTTTTCCCGCTTCTCGCAGCATCCAGCCAGTTGCTTTGTGCATGAGGTCATGCTTATGAGCTAAAAGCTCTTCTGATAGGCGTAGAATGTCGTTAAAATCATTCTTTTTTATAAAAGCAAAAGTAGCTATTACTGCGATACGCTGATTCCATAGCAAATCGCTTTTAACTAGTCTATATAAAATACTACGGTCTTTCTTATCTAGTAAGTATTCTCCGAGAATATCTTTGGCACTCAAATCAACCAAATCCCAATTATTGATACGGTGTGAGTGGTCTAAGTAAAAATCAACTAATAATTTTCGATCTTCTTCTTTTGCTTTTTTGTATTGCTCAATCAATATAAATAAAGCACACATTCTGCACTCATGGTATTCGTTATTCAATAATTTGGTGACTTCGTCAAAAGAGAGCGTTTTATTTGCTTTTGCAATCTTTCGAATATCGGGTACTACTACTCCGATAAACTTATCACCCTCTCCGTATTGCCCTTTTCCTGTTTTAAAGAAATAAGGAAAGAAGTCCCTTTTTTCGGGGGAAAATACATTTTCAAGCTCCTTCTGTATATCTTTTGCAGTCATACATTTATTGGTCTGTTATTTTTTACAAACAAATATACAGATAAGTCGATTGCCTGCTATTAATTCTAAATATAATTGATGGTAAAATATTAAGCTCTTGGTAATTTTTCTCTTGGTTTTGGTATTTGCATTTTGGTAAATAAACCTCTTGAAAAGTACTGAAAGACTTTCTTTAGAATATAAAGAGTATATTTGTCTTGCCATTAGGCATAGTGCACTAACTAATTATTTAATTTTCTTGGACATGAAAAAAATGTTTTTAATCGGTTTATTAATGACCGGCTTGGCTACGACATATGCAAGTCGTACTTTTATTTCGGATAATACTTTAGAGCAAGATCAAGGGAGAAGATATAAGAAAGGGGATTATAAAGGAAATGTAACACTAGAAGATCTTCCTTCTTCAATTACTCAATATTTGAAGAAACATTATTCTGATTATGAAATTGTAATTTCGAAGAGAAAGGGAAATGGCTATTATTATCTGAAAATAGTTCATGGTGAAAATAGATACAGATCCAATTACAGAAGTTTAGTTTTTGATCAAGACGGAGATATTGTAAAAGGATAAAATAAAAGCCCTTAGCTTATTAGCTAAGGGCTTTTATTTTAGATTGTATAGAGGTATTTATATCACGCTCTTTGAATCACTATGAACTATAGTTTCAATTTCCATTCAGCACCGTCTTTGCCATCTTTTATATCGAATCCGATTTGATTAAGCTCATTCCGAATTTTATCAGAGGTTGCCCAATCTTTATTTGTTTTGGCTTCATCACGTATCTGAAGAAGCAAATCTACAGCCTTACCAAAAGCTTCTTGTCCGTTTTGGTTTGAAGTTGATTCGTTCTTAATTCCCAAAATCTGAAATAAAAACACATCAAACAAGTTTTTTATTTCATTAATATCGGCTTGGCTAAGACTTACAGTTCCTCCAATAGCCGAGTTTATAGTAGTTGCTACATCAAACAGATAAGATATTACTATTGCTGAATTCAGATCGTCATTCAGGGCATCGTAACATTTTTGACGTATTGCTGTTATATCAGTCGATGAAGTTTCCGATACAGGTATTTTCTCGATTCTCGCATATGCATCCAATAATCTGTTTAGTCCCTTTTCAGATGCTAATAAGGCTTCGTTACTAAAATCTACAGTACTGCGATAATGAGCCTGTAAAATAAAGAAACGAATAGTCATTGGCGAGAACGGTTGAGAAAGCAGTTTGTGCGATCCTGCGAAAAATTCGTCAAGTGTAATAAAGTTGCCTAACGATTTACCCATTTTCTGACCTCCAATGGTTATCATATTGTTATGCATCCAGTATTTTACTACCTGCTTCTTTTCGGCAGCTGTATTCTGTGCTATTTCGCATTCGTGATGAGGAAACATAAGATCGAGTCCACCTCCGTGAATATCGAATTCTGTTCCTAAATACTTCATACTCATAGATGAACATTCTATATGCCACCCAGGGAATCCATTGCTCCAAGGCGAAGGCCAACGCATGATATGTTCGGGTGATGCTTTTTTCCAGAGGGCGAAATCAACTTTGCTGTGTTTCTCGTCTTGTCCATCCAAATCGCGGGTGGTGTTGAGCATCTCTTCTATATTTCTGTGGGATAATATGCCGTAATTGTGATCTTTATTGTATTTCACAACGTCAAAGTAAACAGATCCGTTACTTTCATAAGCATATCCGTTTTTCAATATTTCTTTAATTGTTTCGATCTGCTCTATTATGTGACCAGAGGCATGAGGCTCGATAGATGGAGATAAAACATTCAAGTCATCCATTGCCTTATGGTACTTGTTGGTATAATATTGCACCACTTCCATAGGCTCAAGTTCTTCTAATCGTGCTTTTTTTGCAACTTTATCTTCTCCTTCATCAGCATCATTTTCTAAATGACCTACATCTGTAATATTGCGTACATATCTTACTTTATAACCTATATGAGTAAGATAGCGGAACAATAGATCGAAAGTTATTGCAGGGCGGGTATGTCCTAAATGGGCATCACCATATACTGTCGGACCACATACATACATCCCTACGTGTGGGGCATGAAGTGGTTCAAAAACTTCTTTTTCTCGTTTAAGTGTGTTGTAAATCACTAATTTTTGTTCCATATACAGACATTTTTAAGGTCGCAGACCTATTTTATTGAGTGAGTCAGCAAGATAAAAGAGTTGTTGACTTCGTTTCACAAAAATACAAATAAATGTTTAATGTGTATTCTGTTGTTTTTCTCTTTCTCTATGTATTGTTTTCATTAAGAAAATTTCTTTCCCTTCAAATTTCTGGGGGTGCGTTAGTTGTATTAACGAATCCGTAATAATGTAATTGGGTCTCACTCCGTCCATGAAATGATTATTGGCTCTCGTCTGTATTACATTCTCATCGAATGATTGAGTATAATGAAAGTCAAAATCGTGAGGTAAGGTGTTTACTTCTATTAATTTAAATGGTTGGTAGCTAACCGGTGTTTTCTTCTCGCTGTAGACAAAATATAAATTGTTGTCGTTCGGATACATTATAGAGAGCATGCCCAACCATCCACAAGCGCTGAATGTTGAGATAAAGACTGTTTTATCGGTGTTTTTGCCTTCAAAATATTTCTGGATTTCTGCATATTCGTTATTCGTTTTCTCCATGTGCTCTTTTTCTGAAAAAAAACGTGCAACAGAAAGAATTAATAACATCCAGATACTTGTGGTTATAAGTATTCTGGCTCTCTTAGCTCCTGATCCATACAATTCGGCCACTAATATTGATATTCCTAAGGCTAAACAACCTAGTAGGGTAGTCATATATCTGGGAATCATAATGGGTTTCATTATATAAGATATAATAATAGCTGAAATAACGGGAATGAAGAATGCAGCTATAAATGCCAAAGCGGTTATAACTTTAGTCCGATTTAGTTTTTTATATTCCTTTACTATTGCTCCCGCCAAAGCTGCTAATAATAGCAGCATGAACGATAATGCTACTGCCATTACAGGAAGTGTAAATATGGTGTAAGGGTGTGTAGGCTCTTTGGGAGAAAATAGATAATAAGAGAATAACAAAAGATCTTTCAATGTAAGTTTTGTAATCCAATAGTTATGATTAACGGCTGTTACTTGACTGATTAACTCAGGAATCCAAATAGCATATCCAATCATAAATGCAACAATAGCAACTATGGTGTAACTTAGTTTTTTCTTATTGATAATTAAAAAGAATAGGAGTATTCCAAATATGGTGGCAGATCCCATCAACGAATAGTAGTGAGTATAGGAAGCGCAAAGAGCTGTAAATAATAAAAGGAGATTATTTAAAAGGCTCGAGTTTTTAAATACTTTGTAGGCTGCCAGAGCATTTGCCAAAGTGAAAAACATGGTCCATGAATACATGCGTATTTCATCGGCTAAATATTGTGTGACAGGTAGTAAGGTAACTATCACGATAAAGACCAGAGAAACGCTTGCTCCAAAATATCGTCGAATAGGGAACATTGCTAATAAGAAGACTCCTAATATTCCCAACACTGAAAATATCCTGAGAGTGAGTAAAGAGTTACCAAATAGAAAGGCAAAGCTCTTCAACATAAAGTAATAGAGTGGGGGATGAACATCGGCGGCTGTTATTTTCCATATTTCAAAAAATGAATGTTGTATCATAGCCATTGAGTATGCTTCATCAAAAACGAACGAATCGTTATAAGCGGCAATAAATAGGAACAAAGAGATAGCCATTAAAGCGATCATAATGCTGGTCATTCTCTTTGTCGATGAACAGAAGGCTGCTAATCGGTTTTTAAAATCCATAATTTATGTAGTCTGTTTATTAGAGATATATGCTAGTTATTAATTTATATTATACGATCATAAATATAAATTGGTTTGAATACAAAACTAATTGAAAAAAGAGAAAGAAACTATGGTTAAAATTATTATTTAGAAACTATTTATAACTTATTCTATGTAAACTTAGACTTTTAATGTTTCTATTTTTGCTAAATTCATAAATTTAGCCTTAAATATGTATAGATATCAGCCTTTAAATTGTGTATTATGAGAAAATCGATGTTCAGAGAAGTTACACCACTTTCAGAGGGAGATTGCTTCGTGGTTTTTTCACGTATTAAATCCGAATTTTCATTTCCTATACATGCACATACAGAATATGAGTTGAATTTTATTGAAAATGGAAAGAATGCTCAACGCGTTGTGGGTGATAGTGTTGAGCTAATTGATGATCTGGAGTTAACTCTCATAACAGGACCTGATCTTGAACACGCATGGTTGAACCATGAATGTACTTCCCGAAAAATAACAGAGATTACAATACAGTTTCACCCCGATTTGTTGAGTGATCAGCTATTGATGCGAAATCAGTTTAAGTCGGTGAAGGAGATGTTTCAAAAAGCCATTCATGGAGTAACCTTTTCACGTGATATTATCTGCCAGATTATGCCACGTCTCAAAATGTTGGCAGAGAAGCCTCAGGGAGCACACTCAGTCTTACAATTGTTTTCTATACTTTACGATTTATCTCTGTCATTAGATATGAGGGTTCTTTCGAATGAGTCTTTCTCGGTAAATTCTCAACATTTTGATAGTAGGAGAATCGAAAAGGCATATGTTTATATGCATAAGAATTATGACCAACAAATAATGCTTGCTGATGTAGCATCGCATATTGGAATGAGTGAAGTTGCATTTAGCCGGTTTATGAAGAAATGCACAGGCAAAAATTTTGTAGATGCACTCAATGATATTCGTTTAGGTATTGCCTGCCAAAAGTTGGTAGATACAACTCATAGTGTTTCCGAAATCTGTTTTGCCAGTGGTTTCAATAATTTGTCGAACTTTAATAGAATATTTCATCGAAAGAAAGGGTGTACTCCCAGAGACTTCAGAGCCAGCTACTGGAAGAATCGTATTATGTTATGAAACACATTTCTTGTAAGCCTCAATAATGATACTTTTCATACTTTCCTTTATATTGTATCTTGTTTTTAATGAGATGAATATACAAATTTTTACAAATGTTATATTTTTTAATGGTACAAAAAGTATCATTATTGAGTAAAATACTACTTGTTTCCTCTTCTTGACTCCTCTACTTTTACCTCCGTCAACCAAAGTCTTATTTTAAAATAATTTATACTGCGAAGTGTGATTTTTTAATTATTTAAAGACCACAATCTTGGTGAAAACCTAATACCATTTATTTGTATGAAAAACAAGATCATTATTTCATTAGTATTTTTTGTGACTTCCTTTTCTTTATTATTTGCTCAAGGGACAATGGTAACTGGAAATGTGAAGGAAGCATCAACAAGCGATCCTATGCCTGGCGTAACGGTACAGCTGAAAGGCAAAAATCTGGCTACTTCTACTGATTTGGATGGTAATTATTCTATTGCCGCTCAAAAAGGTGATGTCTTAGTATTTTCTTTTTTAGGTATGAAACCCCTGTCGGTTACTGTAACGTCTGACTCTCCTCTTAACGTAAAACTCGAAGACGACAATGTGAGTCTCGATCAAGTAGTAGTTATTGGATACGGTACTGTCAAGAAAAGTGATTTGACAGGAGCTGTTTCCTCTATTTCGGCTAAAGATATGCAAGCTGATATTGCGCAGAATACGGCAAGTGCTTTGCAAGGCCGTATACCGGGAGTATCGGTTTCGAATACAAGTGGTCGTCCCGGAGCAGGGATGAATATTAATGTCAGAGGAGTATCGTCTCTGACCAATAATACACCTCTTTATGTGATTGATGGTGTGTATGGAGACATTAATATGCTTGATCCTGCTGATATAGCTTCTATAGAAGTATTGAAGGATGCCTCGGCTGCTGCGATATATGGATCGAGGGCTGCCAGTGGGGTAGTAATCATCACAACTATTGCTGGACGAAAAGATACACCTAGTAAAATAAGACTAAATGTATATGCCGGTATTCAGCAATTACCCAAGAAAATGGATGTTTTGAATGGACCTGAATGGCTTTCTGTGGTGAATGCTCCTTCTGATTCAAAATATGCAGCAAATCTTTCTGGCAATGGTACCGATTGGCAAGATGAAGTGTATAGAACCGGAACTATTTATAAAGCGAATCTTGGAATAAGTGGAGGTTCTAAAACATCTGTTTACAGTACATCTTTAGGCTATATAAGTCAAGAAGGTATTATGATTAATAGTAAGTACGAAGCCTTCAACATGAGAACCAAAAATCAGTACTCTTTCTTGAACAATAAGCTGAGACTTGGAGAATCTTTGATTTTAAAAATAGCCAAAGATAAAGGTGTCGATAATCCGGCAGTCGTAACACAAACATTACGTATGTCTCCAATTGTTCCGGTGCATGATGAAACAAGATTGGGAGGATGGGCGTCTACTGAAAGCTGGATGACAAATGTGGCGAATCCTGTAGGAGATATTCATGCCAATAGTAGTTGGGATAATAATTTTTCACGACTAACTCAAATCCTGATAAATGCTTATGCTGAGGCAGATCTTTATAAAGGCTTGCGTTATAAACTGAATTTGGGTATAAACCAAGATAATGGAACAACTAAAGCATTCCGAGATATATATAATTTCGGTAATGCGGGTATGAACGAACTTCCTGACTTGAAAGAGGGTTCATCGGAATCACATTCATGGCTTTTAGAGAATACTTTAAACTATGACAATACATTTGGCAAACACACTGTTTCCGGATTATTAGGATATTCGGCTCAACGATATAGATACCGTGTTATTTCAGCCGGTCGTGAAGAATTACCTATTGGTGTAAGTACAATAAACGGAGGTAGTGCCGATAGTCAATCTGCAAGTGGTTCTGCTAACGAAAACTCGATAGTGTCTGCATTCGGGCGACTTATGTATAGTTATGATTCTCGTTATATGTTTTCGTTCTCTGTTCGTCGTGATGGATCTTCACGTTTTGCAGACGGTCATCGTTACGGAACATTCCCTTCAGCTTCTGCCGGATGGAATATCCAGAATGAAAAATTTGCCGAACCTTTGAAAAAGGTTTTCGATGAGCTTAAATTAAGAGCCAGTTATGGTAAATTGGGTAATCAGGAAATCGGAAATTACCTGACTCAAAGTACGGTTAGAAGAGGTATAAACTATGTACAAGGGTCTTCTTGGTGGATGGGTGGAATGCCCGGAATCAATTGGGTATCTCCACAGGATTTGACATGGGAAGAAACGGCTACTTCAAATATCGGACTCGATGCTAGTCTTTTCAATGGCAAATTAGCTTTTACAGCAGATGCATTTATACAAACAACTGATGGTGTATTGTTGGGTATAAATATGCCTTCATCAACAGGTCTTACTGGTAGCCCTATTTTGAATGCCGGTCAAATAGAGAATAAAGGATTAGAATTATCTCTTACTCATCGCAACTCTGTAGGTAAAGTATATTATAGCTTAACCGGTAATATCTCGACTATACAGAATAAGGTGAAAAAGATTACAATCGGAAATCAGCAAGAATTTCCCGGATATAGCCCTCAAGGATTGGGTACAGTTACATGGGCAAAAGTTGGAGATCCTATAGGCTCTTTCTATTTGGTGAAAACAGACGGAATTTTCCAAAGCAAAGAAGAAATTCAGGCTTATAAAGATAAGAATGGTAATCTTATTCAACCCAATGCCGAGCCCGGAGATATTCGTTTTGTAGATGCAAATGGCGATGGTTCTATTACAGATGGCGATGCGCGTTATGCAGGAAGTCCTTTCCCCGATTTTAGCTTTGGATTTAGAGCCAATGCCGAGTGGAATAATTTTGATATAAGTTTCTTCTTTGACGGAATGTCGGGTAATAAAATCTTCAACTTTACCCGTTATAGAATGGAGTCAATGATTGATATTACAAATTATGGAAGCAGAGTATTAGATGCGTGGACTCCTACCAATACACATACAAGCATGCCTCGTTTCGAGATTACAGACCCGAATAAAAACTCACGCGTGGCAAGTGATCGCTGGCTCGAAGATGGTTCTTTCATTCGTTTGAAGACTTTCGAATTTGGTTATACTCTGCCTAAAGCCATGTTGAGTAAATTAAATATTGAGCATTTAAGAATCTTCTCCGCTTGCGAAAACCTATTTACTATTACAGGCTATAAAGGTTATACACCTGATTTAGGAGAAAATAATCATAGTAATACGGGAACAAGCTCTGCTTTAACCAGAGGAACAGACCATGGACGTTATCCTATACCTCGAGTTATATCTTTCGGTATACAGTTCTATCTCTAAAACAATATTTCCCTATCTATTTAATAAATAGAAATACATAATGATATATTTCAGAGTTATAGCATTTTATAGATGTTATACTCACCTAAATTTTAAATAGGTCTGAGACCTTAACTGATAAAATAACATAGAATGAAAGCAAATATATTGACAAAAATAGCCTTATCTGCATTATTGGGATGTTCGGTTATTGCCTGCGATGAAGCAAGTTTTCTGGATACATCAAATCCCAATGAAGTAACTAATGATAACTTCTGGCGGGATGAGGCAGACGCCAATTCGGCTATGGCTACAATCTATTCTCCTATCAGGGGACAGATGTATGGTTACTTTGGAGCTTTTACTGGTTTTCAGAACCAAAATGTAAGAGCTGACGATGTGTGGACAATTTATGATGACCTGCAAACATGGGATATCGCTGTATTTCAAAATGATCCGAATACAGACCGTTATGATTTTGGAAGTTTTTATTCATCCATAAACAGAGCAAATGTCTTTTTGGAAAATATTGACAGAGTTCCTATGGACGATGCCAAAAAAGACCAAATGATTGGAGAGGCACATTTTCTTCGTGGATTTAATTACTTCTTATTGGTAACCAATTATGGTGAAGCTCCCTTACGCCTAAAACCAGTTGTATTTACTGCAGATGCTATGGCGCCTAGCGCTTCGTCTGAAGAGTTGTGGAAGCAAGTGATGGCTGATATGACCGAAGCTAAAAACAGACTACCTATCGATCGTCCCGCAGAAGAAGCAGGACGTGTAACAAAAGGTGCTGCAATTGCTTATCTGGGCAAATCGTATATCTATCAGAAACAGTATAAAGAAGGAAAACAAGAGCTTGAAATCATAATGAAAAGCCCCTATAAGTATGACCTGATGGCTAATTATGAGGATAACTTTACTCCCAACTTTAAGTTTAATAAAGAATCGATCTTTGAGCTTAATTACGCCAAATATGGTAGTGGAAGTTGGGGCGCAGAAGGTGCAAACGATACTCAGGGAATGGTATTACCCAACTTTATAGGTGCTCCGCTTACAGGAGGTTGGTTTAAGATGATGCCTACTGCATCGGTCATCGATGAATTTCTGGTAGAAAAACGTCCTAATGGATCAGAATCACTTTTCGATAAGCGAATATATACCAACTTCTTCTTTAAATATTCGGATTACGGAGATGTGAAAGCAGACGAAAAATGGTATGGAAATCGTTATAGCTTCGATCAGCTATGGAAATCGACTGAGGGTAAAAGATCGGGAGGAAAACAACCCATCTATTCTGAAATTAATGGAAAAGAAGGACGCTTTTTGCCTAAAAAATTTACAGCTTTCTGGCTTGATAAGGAAAATGGCGATAGCATGTATAATCCTGAGCCAATAGATAATAATTACCGAGTTATGCGTTTTGCCGAAATTCTATTACTGCATGCAGAAGCTGCAATCAATAGTGGAAATTTAGCAGAAGCTGCAACAGATCTTAACCGCATAAGAAATCGAGCAGGCTTACCCAATAAAACATGGGGTGGAGCAAGTGAGCTAATGGCAGAAATACAACATCAAAATTTACTTGAGTTTTGGTTTGAAGGACATCGTTTCTTCGACTTACAACGCTGGCATACAGCTCCCGAAATCAAAGATATTTTCGTGAAAAACAAAAAGCAAGGAGCCGATAAATTCAAAGAAAAATATACGGTATACCCACTACCTCAATCAGAATTAAATACTAATACAGAAATCCAACAACACCCGTTGTGGAGATAATATGAAAAACACGCATATTTGGGAATAGAAGGGGAGAGGATGATTCCTTCATCCCTCCCTTCTCTATTAAAGGGAATGATTGAATTTTAAATTGGATAGTATGAAAAATACAAGAATGAAAATTACTAAACAACTATTTAGTAAGATATTAATATTCATATTGGTTACAGTGTTTGTTTATTCTTGTGATAAAGATGATCATTCAGGTGGTTTACCAACTTCGCCTTCTGGTGAAGTTTTGAAATCGCTTATTTTGGAAGGCAGCTTGCTTATAGAAGCTTCAAAGCAAGGGGATAAAACTCATTTTGTTTTTGAGACTGATACTTTAGATATTCCTTCAGTTGAAATACGGTCATTGGAGATGGATAAGGAGAAGTGGAATACCAAACTAACTTTTTCTGATAATTCGGTTCTGGAAATTCCGACTCTCGGAAATGCTATAAAGATTGATAAAAGTCAGGTAAAGCTTAATCCTACGGGTTATGCACCGCTTTCGGCTCAGTTAACTTACTCGGCACCGGTTGAGGGAAAGATTAAGATGAGAATAAAGAGTAAGAATAAAAACGTTGAAGATATAACACATCTTTTTACAAAATACGGATATAATCATCAAGTCTACTTACATGGGTTATATGCCGACTATAACAATACAGTTTATATATCGCTTACAGATAAAAAAGGAAATGAACGAGCTACAGATTCTGTAACAATAAAAACAGAACCTATATCTATTGCTATGCCCGAAATAAGGGTTAGTAAATCCGATGCTTCTAAAATGGAGGCAGGGCTCACATTAGTCAGTTATATTGGAGATCATGAGTATGATACATCTCGTCCTTTTATGATAGATGCAGTAGGTGAAGTTAGGTGGTTTCTGTCGTTGAAAGGTCATCCTTTATTACAATATTTTGCTGCTTGCTCGGGGCTTAAACGTCTAAAAGATGGTAATTTTTTAACTGCTGGATTAGCTTCTGGTTTGATATATGAACTGAATATGGTAGGTGAAGTTATCAAAACATGGGACATCGGAGCAAAAGGGTATGATTTCCATCGCGATATTATAGAGATTCCCAATGGTAACTTTATTCTTGCAGCAACCAACAAAAATAGTGTTGGTGGTTATGTTTTCGATGAAATGATTGAAGTAAACCGCGAAACAGGGGCTATTGTTACTGTATGGGATTTCAAGCAATCTTTGGATGAAAACAGAAAAGAATATACCGACCATTTTAGTCCGAAAGATTGGGCTCATCAAAACGGTATTGCATATTCAGAAAGCGATGATGCAGTTATAGTTTCTCATCGTTTTCAAGGAGTAGCCAAGTTGGATCGTAATAATCGTGTGAAATGGATACTATCATCCCATAGAGGTTGGACTAAAAATAGAAGGAATGAAATGCTAGCTTCTTACTTGTTACAACCATTGGATGGTGCAGGCAATAAAATACAAGATGAGGATGTTAAAAATGGATACCGTGGCTCTGATTCGTTCGATTGGTCATGGGGACCTCACTGTCCTGTACTCCTCTCAGATGGTAAGTTATTACTTTTTGATAATGGATATTACAGACATTATGGTGTCGAAAAAGATAAACCGTATAGTAGAGCTGTTGAATATAAGATCAATGAATCGGGAATGACAATACAGCAAACCTGGGAATTTGGTAAAGAACTCGGAAAGAATGGCTATTCATCCATTGTTTCTTCTGCTCAATATTTGCCTCAGACCGATCATATATTATTCGGATCGGGAGCAATAGGCTTCGTAGGTAAAGAGGTAAATGCACAAGGGGGAGGACGCATTGTTGAGGTTGACTATAAAACAAAACAGATAGTGTTTGATGTAGAAATGCAAGTGCCTAACTTTTATGTTTTCCATCGAGTGATGCGTATAGCTTTGTATCCCGACAATGAATAAATAGAATATTATATTTTAAAACAACTATAACTGGCAAACTTAACAAGGAATATTATGGCAGATTTTTTTAATAACAGACTAGATGTTATAAATGAGCGATATAGAGAATTAATTGAACGTAAGAATGAAAAAATATTACCGGGCAATGGAATTTTCGAACGCTACAAATACCCTATATTAACAGCAGAACACACTCCGGTTTTTTGGCGTTATGATATGAATCGCGAAACAAACCCTTACTTTATGGAGCGTTTTGGGATTAATGCGGTCTTTAATGCAGGTGCTATTAAATGGCAGGGAAAATATCTGATAATAGCCCGTGTTGAAGGATATGATAGAAAATCATTTTTTGCAATAGCAGAAAGTCCTAATGGTGTCGATAACTTTCGATTCTGGGATTATCCTATTTTATTGCCCGAAACGGAAAATTTGGGAACAAATGTCTATGATATGCGTTTAACTGCACATGAAGATGGCTGGATATATGGTATTTTCTGTGTTGAAAGAAGAGACCCATTAGTAGCAAAAGGTGATTTATCCTCTGCTATGGCAACAGCGGGAATTGTAAGAACCAGAGATCTTAAAGAGTGGGAGCGCTTACCCGACCTTATTTCTAACAGTCAGCAACGTAATGTGGTATTGCATCCTGAATTTGTCAACGGAAAATACGCTCTTTATACACGTCCGCAAGACAGCTTTATCGATGCCGGAAAGGGTGGAGGTATAGGTTGGGCATTGGTAGATGATATGACTCATGCAAAAGTAGAGGAAGAAAAAATTATCAATTATCGCTATTACCATACCATCAAGGAAGCCAAGAACGGAGAAGGGCCTCACCCGATTAAAACACCTAAGGGATGGTTACATTTGGCTCATGGGGTGAGAAATTGTGCTGCGGGCTTACGTTATGTTCTTTACCTGTATTTGACTGATCTTGAAGATCCGACGAAACTAATAGCCGAACCCGGTGGTTATTTTATGGCTCCCGTTGGAGAAGAGCGGGTAGGGGATGTCTCCAATGTGCTGTTTAGTAACGGATGGATAGTGGATGACGATGGAACCGTTTATATCTATTATGCATCATCGGATACTACTATGCATGTAGCAACTTCATCTATTAACAGGTTGTTGGATTATTGTTTGAATACAGCTCCCGATGGTTATAGGTCTTCTAAATCTGTTGAAACCTTGAATCAAATAATAGATAAGAATCGACAAATAAAGTCATAGTTTATAAAGATTTCAGACCTATTTATTGCCTAAGGTAAGAGTTACAGCAATAATTAGTTGTCACGATTATATATGTAGCAATAAATAGTTGAAATTACTTAAAATATATCTAATGAGTACAAGTACAGAGATAGTAAAATTAAAAGAGAAGATAGGTTACGGGCTTGGCGATGCAGCTTCATCAATGTTTTGGAAGTTGTTCACCATGTATTTACTGTTCTTTTATACCGATGTCTTTGGTATGGAAGCAGCAGTGGCCGGTACTATGTTTCTTATAACCCGTATTTGGGATTCTCTTCTAGATCCGGTAATTGGTGTAATGGCAGATCGTACCGAAAGCCGATGGGGAAAATTCAGACCCTACTTACTGTGGGTGGCAATACCCTTTGCCGTGATTGGGGTCTTTACTTTTACAACTCCTGATTTTGGGACTTCGGGCAAGATTGTTTATGCCTATGTTACTTACTCTTTGATGATGATGATTTATTCTTTAATTAACGTTCCGTACGCTTCTTTGCTGGGAGTGATGTCTCCTGATCCTAAGACTAGAACTGAACTTTCATCCTACCGCATGATTTTTGCTTTTATAGGCAGTATTTTGGTATTGCTTTTGGTAGAACCTTTGGTGGAGTTCTTTAGTAAAGGGTCTGGGGATGCGCTTCCTAATTTAAGGTTTGGATGGCAGATGGCTGGTGTTGTTTTTGGAGTAATAGCCGTTATCTTCTTTCTAGGGTGCTTTTTGTGGACAAAAGAACGGGTAAAACCTATTAATGAGTCAACTAATTCGTTGAAAGACGATGTAATGGATCTCTTGAAAAATAAGCCTTGGTGGATTTTGCTAGGAGCGGGTATAGCTACCTTGATATTCAATTCGATAAGAGATGGTGCTGCTGTTTACTATTTCAAGTATTATGTAGCCGACGTTCCCGGATTTTCTCTAGGTTTTATTGATTCATCTTTGTCTCTTACAACTATCTATCTGGTTTTGGGGCAAGCTGCCAATATAGTTGGGATTATTCTTGTAACACCTCTTTCAGGCAAAATAGGCAAGAAATTTACTTATCTTTTGGCTATGTCATGTGCTGCGGTATTCAGCGTTATTTTCTACTTTTTGAAAAGCACTGATGTTGCTCTAATTCTTGTTTTACAGGTTCTTATTAGTATTTGTGCTGGTGCTGTAACACCGTTGCTGTGGTCGATGTACGCTGATATCGCCGATTATTCGGAATGGAAAAGCGGACGAAGAGCCACAGGGCTTATATTCTCATCTTCTTCGATGTCTCAAAAATTCGGATGGTCTATTGGTGGTGCTTTAACAGGATGGCTACTGGCTTATTTTGGTTTTAAAGCAAATGTGGTACAAACCGAAGAGGCTCAATATGGAATCCGCTTGATGCTTAGTTTCCTTCCTGCCGCAGGTACGATTCTTTCCGTTATATTTATATCCTTTTATCCTCTTTCCGAAAAGAAGTTAGTGAATATAACTAAAGAGTTGAAAGCTCAACGAGACAATGCAGAGTAATAGAGGTACTAATAGTCTTGTTGCAAAATAGTTTGACTGATAATTAATATAAAAAGGGTTTCAAATTCGTATTTGAAACCCTTTTCTAATGTTTTCTATTTTATATTATTCGCCTCGGCTATAGTTAGGAGCCTCGCTTGTAATAGCTACATCATGAGGGTGACTTTCGGCAACACCTGCATTGGTGATACGAGTAAATTTGGCATTGTGTAGTGTTTTTATGTCCTTTGCTCCACAATATCCCATACCTGCACGTAATCCTCCTAGCATTTGGTAAACAACTTCAAACAAAGTACCCTTGAATGGTACGCGTGCAGCGATACCTTCGGGAACAAGTTTCTTTATATCTGCTTCCATATCTTGGAAATATCGGTCTTTTGAGCCTTTTTCCATGGCTTCCAATGAACCCATTCCACGATATGATTTGAATTTACGTCCGTTGAAAATAATGGTTTCACCCGGTGACTCTTCAACTCCTGCTAGTAACGATCCCATCATAACAGAGTATCCTCCTGCTGCAAGAGCTTTTACGATATCTCCCGAATAACGAAGTCCACCATCTGCAATCAAAGGAACACCTGTTCCTTCAAGAGCTTTTGCTACATCATATATAGCTGATAGTTGAGGTACACCTACTCCGGCTACTACACGTGTTGTACAGATTGATCCGGGACCTATACCTACTTTTACACCATCGGCTCCGGCTTCTACTAAATATTTAGCAGCTTCGCCCGTAGCTATATTTCCTACTACTACATCTACATCGGGGTATGTCTTTTTTACGAGTCTCAATACTTCGGTTACACCTTTTGAGTGCCCGTGTGCAGTATCAATAACAATAGCATCTACTCCGGCTTCCACTAAGGCTGTTACACGCTCTAAAGTATCGTGAGTAACACCAACACCTGCGGCAACTCTAAGACGACCAAATTCGTCTTTACAAGCAAAAGGTTTGTCTTTCGCTTTGGTGATATCTTTATATGTAATAAGTCCTATTAATGTATTATTAGCATCCACCACAGGAAGTTTTTCAATCTTGTGGTGTTGTAAAATGTCAGCAGCAGCTTCAAGGTCAGTCGATTGTTTTGTAGTGATTAGGTTTTCACTAGTCATCACATCTGCAATCAGCTTACTCATGTCTCTTTGGAAACGAAGGTCGCGATTGGTTACAATACCTACCAGTTTGTTTGCTGTGTCAACAACGGGGATACCTCCAATTTTGTACTCAGCCATCAGTGCCAAGGCAGCTCCTACAGTTTTGTCTTTTTCGATACTCACCGGATTAGAGATCATACCATTCTCAGCTCTCTTTACGTATTTCACCTGCTGAGCTTGCTCCTGTATAGTCATATTCTTGTGAATAACACCTATACCACCTTCACGGGCAATAGCAATAGCTAGCTTAGCTTCTGTAACAGTATCCATTGCCGCTGAGACAAAAGGGATATTCAATGTTATGTTTTTTGAAAACTTTGTCGAGAGGTCGACATTTCGAGGAAGAACATCGGAGTAGGCAGGTATCAACAGTACATCGTCGAAAGTGAGCCCATCCATAACTATTTTATCTGCAATAAATGACATAAGACTATACCTTAAATTTTTATTGCATGCAAATATACTTATTTTTAATTGTTCTAAACTAATAGTTTTATAAAAAATAGCAAAGAGTCTGTTTTTTTATTGAAGAATGACATTTATCAATAAAAAAGTCCCCAATTTAATCAATTTGGGGACTTATAGAATTTTTTATTTTATACTTTGTTTTGAATTTTCTTAGAATGGATATCCAATTGCAAAGTGCCATGCTGTTCTGTTGAGAGCGGGCTTGAAAATAACCCAGCGATCGTTTACTGCTCGTCCGGGGTCGTAGGCTCTGATACCATAGTCAAAACGGAGAAGTAAGAATCCTAAGTCGAAACGAACACCGGCACCATAAGATAACGCTATCTCTTTATAGAATTTGTTGAATCTGAATTGTCCGTTAGGCTGAGATTCTTTATAGTTCTTCATTGTCCAGATATTACCTGCATCAATAAATCCTGCAAGTTCAATATATTCTGATACTTTGCTTCGGTATTCAATATTCATATCGAGTTTGATATCCCCAACTTGATTTACGAAATCGTTTACTCCGGAGCTGTCTGCAACATAAGATCCTGGACCAAGGTCACGGGTAGCCCATCCTCTGACACTATTTGCTCCCCCTGCAAAATATCTTGTTTCGAAAGGTAGTACTGCTGAATTACCAAAGGGAGAGGCAACACCTATTCCTATATGGTATGCGATTCTATTTTTGGTATTTAGTGTATGTGTTTGCGCAAAGCTTAAGTCTCCTTTTATGTACTCGGCAAAACGGATTCCTAATATTTTTTTAGCTCCTAAACTGTCTCTTGGTGCATCATAAAATGCTGTTACCAAACGAGGTAAAAGACCACTGACATCTATTCCCGCTCTTATGCTGAATATATTTTTGGGAACTCTTCTGCCTACTCTACTATTAGCATTAGTATATGTGATGTTATATGTTGTACGCGAAATCAATTGATCTTTGTAACTTTCTTTTAAAATGGGATTACTGTTAGCTAACCGTTCTTTAAAATCGTTAGATATCCAAGGCATGCGTATATAATTTATATCCCAAAGGTTTACGCTATGAGCAAATTTATTTTGATTGGATGTCCATCTATAAGTAAGTGTTGCATTAAAGAACTGTCGGGTGTACTCTTGGCGATGTTGGTTATTAATACCTAAAGAGACCTGTGTACTGGCAGAGGGTTGTTCTCTCCACTTTGGTTTTAACCAAGGGAATAAAAATTGAGGAAAGGCTAGAGAAGCATCGGCTCCAATCTCAAAAAAGTTTTGGTTTGCCATTTCAGGGTTGCTCGAATTAGAAATAAACTCATAAGCTCCTCTTAGTTTCAACCTTAAAATCTCGGCTCCATTAAATAAATTTTGGTGTTGATAGGTAATACTTGGTGCAATACCTAAATCTCCTGCCGAGTTTGTTCCCTGTATTTCTGTTTGAAAGAAGTGAGTATTTCCGGGTGCAATAGTTATAAGTGCGTCTATATACTGTACACTGTCGTTTGGGTGGCTAACTTCGGTAAACTGTATGTTGGTTTGTTTAACGACTCCAATGCCATTAAAAGCTCCGGTAGTACGTGTAAATGCCATATCGGAATAATATTTTCCGGGACGTATAGCATTATTCCTGTAAAGAGTCGATTTTCTTAAGAATCTATTTTTTCCATAAATCACATTTATTCCTTTATAATTGACTGTGTCAACTTCTGAGAATAGCTTTTCATTTCCTCTTGCCATCGGATCGAATCCGCTTAATATACTAACGTTCCTTATTTTAAACTTTTTAAATGAAGTGCTGTCTCTAGGTGGATAAAGCGACAAGAAAAGGTCTACCTGATGTGCATTTAGAGTGGTATCAGCCTTGTAATAAAGTAATTCTTTTGAGAATTTATAATATCCTATATTTCTTAGATAGGATGTTAGGTTTACTCTAGAGTCTTCGAGGTCAATCTGGTTAAATGTAATTCCTGGTTGTATGCTTGTATATTTTTTTGCGGGAGCAAGACTTTTTGCAATAGTAGGATTAGCAAGGGTGTAATCGTAGCTGCGTATTTTGTATACTCCGTTGTTATGTATATCATAAGTAACTGTGACTTTTTTCTTTTGTACTTTGAGAAGAGTATCAACCTCTGCTCTCAAGTATCCCAGATTACTCAACTCTTTAGCTACTTGATTTGCCGAAGTTTTAGTCTGTTGAGGGTTGTATAAAACGGGTGCTTGTCCCATCTTTTTTATAATGCGATTGAGCCATTTACTTGTATCCTGACCCGCTATGTTATAAATAGCTAACCTTATTTTATTATTGGGTTGCTGACGGATAAAGCTTTCGAAATAAGCGCCATCAATTGCTTTTGAATCTGCATCGATATTATATCCCTTTAGCAGATAGCTCCCTTCGGGAACGTGTTTTGTAGAATTACATGACCATATAGAAAAAAGGATCAGTAGACAATATATTGTTTTTTTCATTCGTACTCAAATTGCGGTTCCACACCTGTTTATTTATTTTTATAAGCACATCTTATATAAAATTTACCAGAGTTCTATAATCCAAGAGTATTTTAGAAAACTCAAATGAAAATATGTGTTATTCTCTGTTACTATTTACAAAAGTAACAAATTGAACTATTTAATTAAAAAAAGATTCTTTTATCTCACTATAACGGATAAAAGAATCTCTATGTTTTCGAGTATTCGTATTAATTTGATTTAAATTCTAATTGTACTGGAGTAAAATAGACTAAATGAATTAATTAACGACCATTATTTTTGTTACCACTCCTTCCGATCCATCCTCCGAAGAACCAAATACTAAATATACCCCAGTATCTACACGTCTGCCTCTTGCATTTTGTAAATTCCATGAATATTGTCCTCCAAGAGATCTACCTTCATTTATGAGATTTCCTTTCAAGTCGGTAATTTTTATTCTCGAATTAGATTGTAGTCCTGTTATAGTAACCGATCCTTCATAGCCCGGGCGTATAGGATTAGGATAAGCGTATACATCAGAGAAGCTGTCTGCTCCCGTTGTGGCTAAACCTTTATATGCCATAATACCTCTTTCTGTTCCAAAATATACAGTTCCATTATTGGGGTCGATAGCTAAAGACATTACGTTATTGGAGGGTAGGGGGCTATCTTCTAAAGTAAAATGTTCAAGGGTTTCTTTATTATCGGAACTTATAAGATAAACACCCGATGTTTGGGTTGCTATCCATTTTCGGTTAGCTCCATCTATGGCAATTGCGCTGATGGCTACATTCTCTAGTAAGCCAGTTACCGAATTTGATCCACTTCCGCTCTCTACTTTTATCTTATTAAAAATAATTTCTTTGGTAAAGATATTACTTGAAGTATATACTTGAAATGGACCAATGTCTGTTCCCAGCCAGAAATGTCCGTTAATATCTTCAGCAATTGTATTTATGTCAGATATATTGAGTCTCTTTCTATCTTGATCCATGAAGTAGTTTTTATCTCCATCGGTACTTAAGTATATATATTTATCATCGGAGGTGTTGTTAATAGTTCCGTTATCATTAAATATAAAGAGATAGTTGTCTCCTCCAAAAGAGGTGACCCATTTGTTAGAATATCTATCAATTACAATGTTTCTAGGATTAGTAGCTGCGTTTGCAATATCAGAATAATGAACTTGTGTCCATTCTCCACTCTTTAAACGTACTTTAATTATGTTTTTGACTCTCGAATTTAGTAACCATAAATTACTGTTTTTGTCGAAAACCATTCCACTAACACGTGTTGTTTTGTAGTCTTCTAAAATAATGGGCTCTATGGTACTATTCGATTCGTTGTATATGTTCTGAAATTTAGCTCCTTCGAATTCATACAAGCCTTCGCCCCAGCTACTAGCGAATATGCGATTCTGATTGGTGGGGTCGCTCACTGCATATACTAAATCTTGTGCATTAATACCACTTGCATTGCTTATATCACTTGGGTAAATATTTGTCCATCTAGAATCTTTGTAGATGGATATACTTGCAGGCTTATTCATCCTTACAGACTTATCTACTCCGTTTAGAAAGTAGCCTCCACCGGAAACTATTAATTGCTTGTTTTGGAAGGTGAGTGAGAATGGATAGTTAGATACAGGTCCCCGAGGGGCAATCCATCGTTTCACATATTCAGGGCTATTACCATTAGCTTTAATTAGTGATAAGTTGTTTCCGGATGATCCTAGCCAATATTCGCTAGTAGTATTGCCATTTGGAATTACACTAGTAAGTTTATCGATATCTATTTTTGTATTTTTATCTAAATCCTCGTAATCCCAAAATGCATTGTCAGCCATTACAATCATATGATCGTTCTGAGAATGCTGTATGGACTGTAAATCTTTTCTGGCTAATACCGTTTTTAGAGATGTGGGGCTATCCATTCTGTAAATTGCTTTTTGAGGAACAAGAAAATGGAGCTGGTTTTTGAATACGAGGATATCTCGAATCTCGTTATCTTCAAATGTATTATTAGGATCAGTATTGTGTGTACTCACCTCAAGATTTTTCCAAGAAGCAATATCCTGGGCATTGTCGGTAATGTCTATGTATAAAATCCCTTTTTGTGTAGCTGCATATAGCTTTTTGTCATAAACGAGTATAGAATAAAAAGGGATGTTGAATATTCCTGATTCCTTGACCTCTTTGTCTGTCAGATTAATTATTAGAAAGCCAAAATCGGTTGCTAAATATGCAAAATCTTCATAAATAAATACTTTGTTGATCGTTTTCTCCAGATTCTGAGTTGAGTTCTTCAAATCAGAAATGTTGATGTGAGATTTATCTTCAAACCAAAGTTCTATGTTAGCATCAGCACGAGTGATAAGTAGGCATTTATGTTTGCTACTGTATACTATGTGTTTAATATCAGTATTTCCCCCTTCTTTTTTGATGTATTCATTCAAGCTTCCATCCGAATGATTGTAGCTAAAAAGCTTTCCATCAGTTACTGCATAGATAGTATTTCCATTTTTTTCTAGCTCTTTTATATCAGCAGAGTAAGATATCTGAGAAGCCCACTGGTCTGTCTTTTGTGCCACTACTGCAATAAAAGACAAACAAAAAATAATAAAAAACGAGTAACTCCGTTTATTAACCATGACCTTGTATATTGTTGAAGGTTATTGATCTAAATTATGAATAATTGACAAAGATAAAATAATACTTTATTAGATAAGGATCAGAGTTTATATATTCCGTTAAATATCATATCTGATATGGTTTATTAAAATTTTGTTTTCTTTCTTAAGTATTATTATTATACTTTTGTTTGCTGCTATTTCGAAATAGGGCTTATATTGATTTATGGAGATTGCAATTGTTGGAACCGGATATGTTGGTTTAGTAACGGGTACTTGTTTTTCGGAAATGGGTATGCACGTTCGTTGTGTCGATACGGATTCCAATAAAATAGAAAACCTGAAAAAAGGAATTATTCCAATTTACGAACCGGGCTTGGAGGATATGGTTATTCGCAATTATCAAGCAGGACGTTTGCAATTTTCAACAGATTTGAGTGCTATACTTAATGATGTTGATATTGTTTTTAGTGCAGTCGGCACACCCTCGGATGAGGATGGCAGTGCAGATTTAAAATATGTATTGGAAGTTGCTCGAACTATAGGTCGTTATTTGACAAAATATGTACTTGTAGTTACAAAAAGCACTGTTCCTGTTGGTACAGCTAAACTTGTAAAAGAAACAATTCAAAAAGAATTGGATAAAAGAGGTCTTACTGATCTTATATTTGATGTTGCTTCTAATCCCGAATTCTTGAAGGAGGGAACAGCCATCACCGATTTTATGCACCCCGATCGTGTTGTTGTTGGTGTAGACTCAGATCGAGCCAAAGAAGTAATGGATCGTTTATATAAACCATTTACTATAAACAATTATAGGATGATTTATACAGATATCTCATCTGCAGAGATGATTAAATACGCCGCTAATGCAATGTTGGCTACACGGATTAGCTTTATGAATGATATAGCTAATTTGTGCGAAATAGTTGGAGCAGATGTCAATATGGTGAGAGCCGGCATTGGTTCGGATAATCGTATAGGTAAGAAGTTTTTGTATTCAGGTTGTGGTTATGGCGGTAGCTGTTTCCCTAAAGATGTAAAAGCTTTAGTGAAAACAGCAGAAGACAGCGGCTATACGATGCAAGTTTTGAAGGCTGTAGATGCTGTTAATGAGTATCAAAAAACAGTTCTATTTAAAAAACTGAACGATTATTATAATGGTGACTTGAAAGGAAAAACGGTGGCTCTTTGGGGGCTCTCTTTTAAGCCTAAAACAGATGATTTGCGTGAGGCCCCATCTTTAGTTTTAATAGAAAAACTATTGGAGGTTGGCGTTAAGATAAAAGCATATGACCCAATAGCTATAGATGAAGCAAAAAAACATATTGGAAATAAAATAGAATATGCAAAAGATATTTACGATGCAACGTTAGATACTGATGCAATTCTTTTGGTTACGGAATGGAATGAATTTAGATTGCCTTCTTGGTCAGCTATAAAAAAACTGGTAAAAAAACCGTTAGTTATTGATGGACGTAATATTTATAATGGAAATGATTTACGTGAGATTGGGTTTGAATATATAAGCATTGGATCAAAATAGAATTAATTACAATCATATAAGCTATTTAAAAGTGTACATGAACCGCATGAAGAAGATTATTTTTTGTTTATTCCTTTTTTTACTCTCTAGCAATATGATGTTTGCTCAAATGTCAGATGATCAAATAATTAATTATGTGAAGCAAGAGGTCGACAAGGGTACTTCACAACAAATTATTGCGACAAACTTGATGAAACAAGGCGTCACAAAAGCTCAATTGGAGAGAATAAAACAACAACAGGAACAAAAGCAAACCTCAGGAACTACTAGTACTAAGAGTAGTACTGAGCTGAGAAGAGATAGAAAAGAGAGTGTAGATGATGAATTGAATGCCGGCGATTTAGATCAGGTAAATAGTAATATCAGTCCTGTTGTAGTTGAAGATTCAGATACAATCGTTATTTTCGGTAAAAATATATTCAATGCAAAGAACTTGACGTTTAGCCCAAATGTCAATATTCCTACTCCTATTGACTATCGATTAGGTCCGGGTGATGAGGTTGTTATAGATATATGGGGTGCTTCTCAGACTTCGGTTAGACAAGTTATTTCAGCAGAAGGAAGTATTACAGTTGATCGTTTGGGGCCAATATTTCTGAATGGAATGAGTGTTAAGGAAGCAAATGATTATGTACAACGAAAATTTGGAGATATTTACTCTGGTTTAGATAATGGCGGAGGATCTACACAAATAAAGCTAACATTAGGTCAAATAAGAACTATACAGATAAATGTAATGGGAGAAGTGGTTGCTCCCGGAACGTATGCACTTTCTTCTTTATCATCTGTATTTCATGCTTTATACAGAGCAGGTGGTGTAAATAAAATCGGATCTCTACGTGCAATCAAACTTTATAGAAACGGAAAGCTTCTTCGAGTTTTAGATGTTTACAAATATATATTAGAAGGTAAGATGAATGATGATATCCGAATGACTGATGGGGATGTTATTATTGTTCCAACTTACATATCTCTTGTAAATATTTCGGGAAAAGTTAAACGTCCAATGTTCTATGAAATGTCTTCAAAAGAAACACTAAAGGACTTACTTGCTTATGCAGGAGGCTTTACAGGTGATGCTTATACTAAAAGTATTAGGGTTGTCCGTGAAACTGGAGGAGAGAATAAAATATTCACATTAACTGAGGATGAATACCAAGATTTTATCTTAGGCGACAAAGATGCTGTCACAATTGGTTCTGGACTCGATCTTTATGAAAATAGAGTGGAAATAAAAGGAGCTATCTACAGAACAGGATATTATGAGATAGGCAAAAATATAACTACAGTAAAACAACTTATAGCAGCAGCAGATGGACTTCGAGGAGATGCTTTTCTTAATAGAGCTATTTTGACTCGAGAAAGGGATGATTATACTTTAGAAACATTGCCTGTTGATATTCGTGAATTATTGTATGGAAATGGAAATGATATTGTATTGAGAAAAAATGATATTCTCTATATTCCATCCATCAATGATTTAAAAGAATTTGGTGATTTTATGGTACATGGAGAAGTAGCACGTCCAGGTACTTATAAATACTCGGATAATACAACTTTAGAGGATTTAATAATCCAGGCTGGCGGACTCTTGGAGTCAGCATCTATTGTTCGCGTTGATATTGCTCGAAGAATTATTGATCCCCATAGTCAAACTATAAACAGAACATTAGCTGAAAATTATACATTTAGCTTAAAAGATGGATATATTGTAAATGGAGATCCAGGGTTTGTATTAAAACCTTACGATGAAGTGTATGTACGACGGAGCCCTGGATATCATGAGCAACAGAATGTCTTTGTAAATGGAGAATTATTATTTCCCGGTGCATATGCTCTGAATCGGAAAACAGAAAGAATTTCAGACATAGTAAAAAGAGCTGGTAATCTTACAGCTGATGCTTATGCAAAAGGAGCTAGACTTCTTCGAATGCGTTCGGAAGAGGAAATATTTAGATCGCAAGCTGCTCTAAAAGTCGCAAATCAGGGAGGTAAAGATTCTATTTCTGTAAGAACATTAGATTTAGCAGATGCATATAGTGTCGGAATAGAGCTTGATAAAGCATTATTGAATCCTGGGTCGGATTATGATTTGGTTTTAAGAGCTGGTGATAGATTAATTATCCCTGAATATGACAATACCGTTAAAATAAATGGCGCAGTAATGTATCCTAATACAGTTGTTTTTAAACAAGGAGAAAAATTAGCTCATTATATAAATCAAGCTGGAGGATACTCTGATAATGCTAAAAAGAATAGGTCATTCGTCATTTACATGAATGGTACAGTTAGTAAGGTCAAAGGGGGAGATAGGAATGCTATTCAGCCAGGTAGTGAAATAATAATTCCTAGTAAGGAACAAGCACGAAAATTATCATTGCCAGAAATTCTTAGTTTGAGTACAAGTGTTGTCTCTATGGCTAGTCTTATTGGAGTACTAATTAACACAATGAAATAAGCATGGAGACTAATATAGAAAAAGTATCAAATCAAGAAAAAGAGATTGATTTGATAGATTTAGGGAAAAAACTTTGGGTAAAACGAAAGTTTATTTTAAAAAGCTCTATTGTTGGATTAGTTGTGGGTGTTATGGTTGCATTTAGTATTCCTAAAGAATATGTAACAACTGTAGTTTTCGCTCCAGAAACTAGTTCTTCAACAAGCGCAGGAAGTGTTGGAGCACTAGCTGTAATGGCTGGTTTTAACTTAGGAGGTGGAGCTGTGAAT
This sequence comes from Dysgonomonas sp. HGC4, assembly GCF_001261715.1. GTDB lineage: Bacteria > Bacteroidota > Bacteroidia > Bacteroidales > Dysgonomonadaceae > Dysgonomonas_A. The sequence continues at coordinate 34,476 of NZ_CVRU01000015.1, forward strand.
GAAGGTCAAATGTCTCCAGAATTATATCCGTCTATAGCTGAATCAACACCTTTTATTTTAGGACTTTTTAACGTGAGAGTAAAAGACCTTAATAGAGAAGTAGATTCTACTTTATATTATTATATGAAGGAGAAACAAAGAGGAGTTTGGTGGTCTAAAATTTTGAATCTTCCTGGAAGTATAATCGGATTATTTTCAAGTGAAGGCTCAAATAATACCCCAACAAAGATTAACTCTTTTGCCTTGACCCGTGAGCAGACTAACATCTTTAATAATCTAAAGAGTAGGATTATAATAATAGTTGATAAGAAGACTGGGGTTATTTATTTGTCATCTACAATGCAGAGTCCTGAAATATCAGCTAGTCTTGCTGATACGTTAACTACTTATTTACAATCCTATATAATAAGTTATAGAACTCAAAAAGCGAGGCAGGATTTATCTTTTACTGAAAAACTTTACATAGAGGCTAAGAAAGATTATTCAGAGGCTCAGCAAAAATACGCGAAATATTTGGATGAAAATCAGAATATTATTTTAGCTAGTTATAGAGTAAATCAAGAAAAATTACAAAATGAAGTGGCTTTAACTTATAGTGTATACAATCAGATGGCGCAGCAATTACAATTGGCTAAAGTTAAAGTACAAGATACAACACCTGTATACACTATTATCCAGCCTGCAATTGTTCCTTTGGTACCTGTAAGACCAAATAAGAAATTAATTGTAGTCGGATTTATTATCTTAGGAATAATCTTATCTTCTGGTTTTATTTTAGGAAAAGAAATCTGGACTGAAATGAGTAATAATTATAATTAATATACTATGCAAAAAGTACTAGTGACAGGAGCCGATGGTTTTATAGGATCGCATCTAACGGAGATGTTACTTGAAGAAGGATATAATGTGACAGCATTATCTTGTTATAATTCTTTCAATTATTGGGGATGGCTTGAAGGGATTCAACATCCGAACTTAACAGTTATTAGTGGAGATATTAGAGATCCACATTTTTGTAAGCATATAACTAAGGATATTGATGTAGTTTATCATTTGGCAGCCCTTATTGCTATACCTTATTCGTATGTTGCACCTGATAGTTATGTGGATACAAATGTAAAAGGCACACTAAATATATGTCAAGCAGCAAAGGAAAATAACGTAAAAAGAATTTTGGTTACATCTACATCTGAAGTTTATGGAACTGCTCAATATGTACCGATAGATGAAAAGCATCCTAAACAGCCTCAGTCTCCTTATTCTGCAACTAAGATTGGTGCAGATGCTATGGCTATGAGTTTCTACAATGCCTTTGAACTTCCTGTGGTTATTGTAAGGCCTTTTAATACTTATGGTCCACGCCAATCTGCAAGAGCAATCATTCCAACTATCATTGCTCAAATCGCAAATGGTCTGAAAGAGATAAAACTAGGAGACTTATCTCCTACTCGAGATTTTAATTTTGTAAGAGATACATGTAGAGGTTTTATTGAGCTTTCTAAATGTGATAAGGCAATAGGACAAGAAGTTAATATTGCAAGTAATTATGAAATTTCTATGAGAGATACATTAGAGTTAATTGCTAAAATAATGAAATCTGATGTAAAATTTGTTGAAGATGAGCAACGGTTGCGCCCTCAGAAATCTGAAGTTTTTAGATTATGGGGTGATAATACGAAGATTATGGCCTTAACAGGCTTTTCTCCTAAATATGATATTGAAGCAGGTCTAAAAGAAACTATTGAATGGTTTACTAAACCTGAGAATTTGAAAAGATATAAAGCAAATATTTACAATGTATAACGATTTCGTAAAATTTATAAGGAGTATTTATAACACGAATGACTTTGTTCCTCTTCATGCTCCTTATCTTCATGGAAATGAAAAAAAATATTTAGAAGAGTGCATTGATTCTACATTTGTGTCGAGTGTAGGTAAATTTGTTGATCGCTTTGAGGAGATGATGCAGGACTATACTAAGTCTAATAAGGCTGTGGTATGCGTAAATGGGACTAATGCGTTATTTTTGGCTCTTAAATTGGTAGGAGTAGAGCGTGATGATGAGATTTTGACTCAGGCATTGACTTTTATTGCTACTGCTAACGCTATAAGTTATATTTCTGCCCATCCTGTTTTTTTGGATGTTGATAGAGAGACTATGGGACTTTCGCCCGAGAGCGTTAAAGCTTGGCTCTCTGAAAATGCAGAAATACGCTCAGGTAGTTGCTTTAATAAAAAAACAGAACGTCGAATAAAGGCTTGTGTACCTATGCATACATTTGGTCATCCTGTTAAAATAGAGCAATTGGTTGAGATTTGTAAAGAATACCATATTGAACTAGTTGAAGACGCAGCTGAAAGTTTGGGTAGCTTTTATAAAGGGCAGCACACTGGTACTTTTGGAAGAGTTGGTGTATTAAGCTTCAATGGAAATAAAACAATAACTACCGGTGGAGGTGGAATGCTTTTGTTTCAAGATGAAGCTTTAGGTAACTATGCAAAACATTTGTCAACTCAGGCAAAAGTACCTCATAGGTGGGAATTTGTACATGATGATATAGGATATAATTATAGAATGCCTAATATCAATGCGGCCTTAGGCTGTGCCCAAATGGAAAATTTGGATATGATATTGGCGAATAAATATGAAACTGCTCAGAAATATAAAGAATATTTCAAAAATAACACTGATATTACTTATTTTGAAGAACCTTGTGAGTCCAAATCAAATTATTGGCTAAATGCTGTTTTGTTGAAAGATAGAGTTAGCCAGAATCAATTTTTAGAATATACTAATGATAATGCTATTATGACTCGTCCAATCTGGGCTTTGATGAGCAAGTTAGATATGTTTAAAGATTGCCAAACAGATGGCCTGACGAATACCATTTGGTTTGAAGAAAGAGTGGTAAATATACCAAGTAGTGTAAGATTTTAAAAAAAAGATAATTATGGAATTAAATCAATTTATTGCTCTTTTTGCAGAGCAGTTTGAAGATACTGATACATCAGTTTTTACTAAAGATACTTTATTTCAAGAGATCGATGAATGGAGTTCTTTAATGGCTCTCAGTGTTATTGGCTTGGCTGATGAAGAATTTGGAGTAAGAATTAAAGGAGATGAAATTAGTCAGGTTAAAACGATTAATGGCTTGTTCGAGTTAATTAAATCAAAAAAATAAATTAGCTATGTATAATCCTTTTTCATTAGAAGGTAAAACTATTTTGGTGACAGGAGCATCATCCGGAATAGGTAGAGCAATTGCTATTGAATGTTCAAAGATGGGGGCTAGAGTTATTCTTACAGCTCGCAACAAAGAACGTTTAGAAGAAACTTTATTGATGCTTGATAATGAAGGGGAGTTATATGTTGCAGATTTGTCTAATTTGGATGATCGGAATACTCTTCTAATTCATTTGTCTCATATAGATGGGGTTGTCCATTCGGCAGGAATTACAGATCCTGTTCCATTTCAATTTATAACAAAAGAGAGATTGGATACTATCTTTGATATTAATTATTTTTCTCCTGTTTTCTTAACAAAAGAACTTCTTAAGAAAAAGATATTAAGAAATAATAGTTCTATTGTTTTTGTATCGTCAATTGCTGGGCTTCTATGTTCTTCTGTTGGAGGAAGTGCATATTCGGCAACAAAAAGTGCTATAAACGGAATGGTGAAGGGGATAGCTTTAGATTTGGCTAATAAACAAATCAGAGTTAATACCGTTTGCCCTGGTATGATTGATACAGGTATTTTTGATAATAGTGGTATTACACAAGAGCAATTGGTTGAGGATTCAAAAAAATATCCGCTGAAACGATATGGTAAGCCCGAAGAGGTTGCTCATTCGGTGGTTTATTTATTGTCGGAGGCATCATCTTGGGTTACAGGTACTAACTTAGTTATTGATGGAGGTTATACATTATTATGATACAAGCATATATTAAAGCAATTTCATATTATCTACCTGAAAAAAATGTTTCAAATGAGGAACTCATTGAAAAATTTCCTGAGTGGACGGTTGGTAAAATAGCAAGTAAAGTTGGGATTAATCATCGCCATGTTGTTGCGGAAGACGAAACATCTGGAGATATGGCTGAAAAAGCTGCAAAGAACCTCTTTGCAGAGTATAATATTTCACCTGAATCCATTGATTTCGTAATACTGTGTACACAAAGTCCGGATTATTTCCTGCCTACTACTGCTTGTGTTTTACAAGAACGATTGGGAGTTCCGACTTCGTCAGGGGCTTTTGATTTTAATTTGGGATGTTCGGGCTATATATACGGATTGGCTGTTGCCAAAGGATTAGTGACTGCCGAAATTGCCAAAAATGTGTTATTTCTAACAGCGGAAACATATAGTAAACATATTCATGCCAAAGATAAGGGTAATAGGACTATTTTTGGAGATGCTGCCTCGGCTACTATTATTTCCAATGAAGGTTTTGCCGAGATAATGAATTTTGATCTGGGTACAGATGGCAAGGGTGCTGAAAATTTGATTGTGAAAACAGGAGGCTTTCGTCAAAAAGAGAAAGCAAATGATATTGTTTTTGATGATAATGGTAATCCTCAGTCTTCAGATTTTCTATATATGAACGGAGCTGAAATATTTAATTTTACTCTTGACATAGTACCCAATTTGGTAGCTCAAACTTTGATGAAGAATAGTCTAACAAAAAAAGATATTGATCTTTGCGTTTTTCATCAAGCAAATAGATACATGCTCGATTTTCTTCGAAAAAAGCTTAAAATAGATCCTGACAGATTTTTCTATTATATGAGTGAGGTGGGCAACACAGTTTCGTCAACAATACCAATTGCGATAAAAGAAGCGATAAAAGAAGGGAAACTTAGCGGGAATGTCCTTTTGGCTGGGTTTGGTGTTGGTTACTCTTGGGGAGGAACAGTCTTAAAAGTTGACAAATGATTTATACCATAAGAAATTGTCAAAAACAGGAGCTTTCATTATTGCAAGAATTTATACATAAATATTGGAAAGCCGATCATTGTTTGTCCAATACTGAAATTTTAATGAGATTTCAGCATTGGGATAATCAATATGAGAGTTATAATTTTTTAATTGCTATAAATAAAGAAACAAAAGAGATAGAGGGTATAATGGGGTATATCCCCACTTCTCAATATGATGAATCTCTATCTATTAATGGTGATTATTGGGGTGCTATTTGGAAAATTCGAGAAGATGTAAATAACGAAGAAATTAAGTTATTGGGGCTTTTTCTTTGGGAGGAACTAACCAATAAGGAAGGGTTCATGTCTTTTGCTGCTATTGGCATTAGTGGTGTTGCAAAACAATTTTATAAACTTGCAAGGTTAAAATTAGGAACTCTTAATCAGTATTATATTTTAAAGGATGGGCTTTCTTCTTATAAAGTAGCTAAAAACGTTGCCTCAGAAAGACCATATTCTGCTTTAGATTCAGACGGATCGAAAATCAAACAAGTATCTTTACAGGATAGTGAGTTATCTTTTATTGAGCCTAAATATAAACCTTTAAAATCGATAGAATATCTAATTCGTAGATATTTAAATCATCCCGTTTATAACTATTCGTTTTGGACATTATCAAACGTATTAGGGGTTCAAGCCTTAATTGTGATAAGAAAGATAGAATCAAATGGAGCTTCTATTTTAAGGATTGTTGATTGCTTGGGTAATTTAGAATCCTTGCCAAACTTGTATAATGATTTTCAGTCTTTACTCGAATTGGAAAATGCCGAGTATATTGATTGTTTAAATTCTGGAATTCCGGAAAATATTTTCTTGCAAATGGGATTTACATCATTGGATTTTGATAATGAAAATGTAATTATTCCAACTTATTTTGAGCCTTTTCTTCAGAAAAATGTAAAAATTGAATTTGCTTATAAAGCTCCCTATGATAATTATGTTATATTCAAGGGGGATTCAGATCAGGATAGACCTAATATTATAAAATGAGACAATGAAAGAACAAAAATTGACAATCATAATGTATCATTATGTTCGAGATTTGAAAAATTCTCGTTATCCCTCCATAAAAGGGCTTGATACGGAGTTGTTTAGAGGGCAGGTCGAGTATCTTTATAAACATTATAATTTTGTAACTGTTGAGCAGATAATTGCTGCTTTTGACAAAGAAGAACAGCTCCCCTCTAAAGCCGTTTTATTGACATTTGATGATGCATATATTGATCATTTTACTAATGTTTTTCCGATTTTACATAAAAAGAACATTCAAGGGGCATTCTTCCCTCCAGTTAAGGCAATAACCCAGCATAGAGTTTTGGATGTGAATAAAATTCATTTCATCCTTGCATCTATTGAAAATACATCGGTGTTATTAGATAATATTAAATTATTACTAAATGAATATCAAAGCGAATATAATTTAGAGCCTTATGATTATTATTTTGAAAAATTAGCTCAAGCTAATAGATTTGATGCAAAAGAGGTAATCTTCGTAAAAAGGCTTCTACAAGTCGAGCTTGATGAATCATTGAGGCTGATATTTACAGATAGGCTATTCTCTAAATTTGTATCTTCTGATGAAGAGGCATTCAGTAGAGAGTTGTATATGAGTGAAGACCAAATTGAATGTATGGTTAATTCTGGTATGCATATTGGAAGTCATGGGTATGACCATTATTGGCTTGGTTCTCTTTCGAAAGAAAAGCAGGAATTAGAAATTCAAGAATCAATAAAATTTATTCAGAAAGTTGGAGGTGATATTGATAATTGGACTATTGGTTATCCTTATGGAAACTATAATGAAGATACAATATCTTTACTGAAAAAATATAACTGTAAGTTAGGTTTTACTACAAAAGTTGATGTTGCGACGCTTAGTGAATTAAGTGATGATATAAAGTATAAGCTTCCTCGTCTAGATACAAATGATCTACCTAAGAATAAAGATTCAAACACGAATGAGTGGTTTAGGGAAGGTTAAGTTCTATACAATAAACTATACTCAAATTCGTTAAGTTAGTAGAATATATTTAATTGATGATAAAAAAACTTATTTTAGTTGGCGGAGGTGGTCATTGTAAATCTGTAATTGATGTTGCGGAGAGTAATGGCTATGCAATATTAGGAATTTTGGATACAGCGGATAATATTGGTAAAAAAGTTCTAGATTACACTATTATTGGTACAGATGATGATATTATTAAATATGTGGAAGAAGTTAAGTTTATTGTTACTGTAGGACAGGTCAAGAATGTTTTATTACGTATGGAATTGCATGATAGAATAATAACAGCCGGGGGAAGCTTAGCTACTTTAGTTGCTTCTTCTGCATATGTTTCAAAATATTCATCAATTGAAGCAGGGACAGTTGTATTGCATCAAGCGATGGTAAATGCCGATGCTGTCATTGGTAAAGGATGTATTATTAATACCTATGCTAATATAGAGCATGATGCTATTATTGGAGATTATACGCACATATCTACAGGTTCAATGGTAAATGGTGCTTGTAAGGTTGGGAGTGGCGTTTTTTTAGGTAGTCAGAGTGTATTGGCGCAAGGTGTTTGTATTGCTGATAACACTATCATTGGAGCAGGAACTTTTGTCAATAAGAATATATCTGATGTAGGAATATATGCGGGAAATCCAATGCGAAAATTTAGATAAGATGAATAAAACGATTATAATCGCAGAAGCGGGGGTTAATCATAATGGCTCCATTGAGTTAGCAAAGAAGTTGATTGATGCAGCATCAGCTGCTGGAGTTGATTACATTAAATTTCAGACATTCGATGCTAAGAAATTAGCTTCGAAAAATGCCCCAAAGGCCAATTACCAGGATAAAAATATGAAAGAGAGTGGTAGCTCTCAGCAGGAGATGCTTCAAAAATTAGAGCTTAGCCCTGAAGATCATTATGAACTGATAGCTTATTGCAAGCAGAAGAACATACACTTTTTCTCTACTGCTTTTGATTTGGATAGTTTAGATTTTTTAGCTAGTTTAAAATTGGGGTTATGGAAAGTTCCTTCAGGGGAAATAACAAATTACCCTTATTTAAAACGTATGGCAGAAACAAGTGATCCTATCATCCTATCAACGGGAATGTCGAATATGAATGATATAAGAAATGCTATTGATGCTTTTGTTTCTAACGGGGTCTCTAAAGATAACATAACCGTTTTACACTGCAACACGGAATATCCGACACCAATGGATGATGTTAATTTGAAAGCTATGAATTTTATTGGCAGAGAATTAGATGTCAGAATAGGATACTCTGATCACACATTAGGCATAGAGGTGCCTATTGCAGCAGTAGCTTTGGGTGCCACCATAATTGAAAAGCATTTCACACTAGATCGAAACATGGATGGACCTGACCATAAAGCTTCGTTAGAACCTCACGAGTTAAAAGAAATGGTTAAAGCTATTCGAAATATTGAGAAAGCTTTGGGTGTTGAGGAGAAGAAAATATCACCATCTGAGCAAAAAAATATGTTTGTTGCGAGAAAGAGTATTGTCGCGGCAAAAGATATTAAAAAAGGAGATCTTTTTACAGAGGAAAACATTACTGTAAAAAGACCTGGTACAGGAATCTCTCCTATGGAATGGGAAAATGTTCTAGGCAAAGTTGCTGTGTCTGATTTTATGGAAGACGATTTAATATCCTTTTAATCACGAATATGAGAAAAATTTGTGTTGTTACAGGAACAAGGGCTGAATATGGTATCTTAAGTCATTTAATGTCTCTGATAGAAGATAGTAATGACCTGCAGTTGCAAATTATTGCTACTAATATGCATTTATCTCCTGAATTTGGTCTTACGTATAAGGAAATAGAGAATGATGGCTTTATTATAAATAAAAAGGTACAGATGTTGGTCTCTTCTGATACTGAGAGTGCTACTGTTAAATCAATTGGGCTTGCTTGTATCGGTTTGGCTGATGCTTATGAAGATTTAATGCCTGATTTAATACTTATACTTGGAGATCGTTATGAGATGTTAGCAGCTGCTACAGCCGCTTTAATTTACAAAATACCTGTTGCCCATCTCCATGGAGGAGAAATCACTGAAGGAGCCTATGACGATGCTATTCGCCACGCAATAACAAAAATGAGCCATCTACACTTTACGTCTACTGAAGAGTATCGAGAAAGAGTAATTCAATTAGGAGAGACTCCTACTAGAGTATTTAATGTTGGAGCTTTGGGGGTGGAGAATATTCTAAGTACTCCTTTTTTATCCAAAAAAGATCTAGAAGATAGCATTGGTTTTGATTTGGGAGAGAAATCATTATTAATTACATTTCATCCAGTAACTTTAGGTAATAGTTCATCAGAAGAACAATTTAACAATTTATTATACGTTCTTAATGAGTATATAGATAAATATAGGATAATATTTACTATGCCTAATTCTGATACAGATGGAAGAGTTATTATGCAGTTAATTAATCAATTTGTATCGAAAAGCAACGGTTACGCGTCAGTATATTCCTCATTGGGTAGGCTTCGATATTTTTCAGCTTTAAAGTATGTGGATGCTGTAATAGGTAATTCTTCAAGTGGAATTATTGAGGTGCCTAGCTTTGGTATACCAACCCTTAATATAGGAGACCGTCAAAAAGGACGTATTGCGGCTTCAAGTGTTCTTGATTGTAGGACTACTATTGACGATATAAGAAAGGGAATGACTATACTTCTATCTTCTAAGATGAAAGAAAAAGCATTGTTGAAGAAAAATCCTTATATGAAAGAGCATACTTCGCAAAATATTTTGAATACTTTAAGTAACTATCCTCTAGATAATATAATTCGAAAAATTTTTTATGATGACAAACTATGATCAATAACCATTCTAATTATGTCATTTCAGATCAAGTAACAATTCTAGAAGCTTTGGTTGCCCTGAATAAGTTATCGAGCGATACTTTGACTTTGTTTGTTGTTGATGATAAGAATGTGATGCAGGGTACATTAACGGATGGAGATATTAGGAGAAAGCTAATAGAGGGGGCTACCCTTCAAGACTCTGTTTCAGGAGCTATTAATCGAGAATTTCATTCTATAAATAAAGGAGAGAGTAACGTTTTTCTTATAAAAAATCTTAAAGAAAAAGGTATTACATTAGTTCCTGTTTTAAACGAAAAAGGAGAAATTTTTGAAGTTTATAATTTAAAAAAGAAAAAATCTATTTTACCTGTTGATGCAGTCCTTATGGCTGGAGGAAAAGGTGAGAGATTGAGGCCCCTTACAGAGAAAACACCTAAACCGTTATTAATGGTTGGTAATAAACCTATTATAGATCATAATATTGATCGATTGATTGATTACGGTGTTAGTAATGTATTTGTAACTGTAAATTACTTAAAAGAACAGTTAATAGCTCATTTTAAAAATGACAGAAATGGGGTTACTGTAAAATGTGTATCAGAACCATGTTTTTTAGGAACTATGGGGTCTGTAAAATTTGTTGAGAATTTCTTTAATAATTATATCTTGGTAATGAATTCTGATTTATTTACTAATATAGATTATGAAGAATTTTTTCTTCATTTTATGGAACACGATGCAGATATGTCTGTTGTTGCTGTTCCTTATACGATATCTATACCTTATGGGGTGTTTGATTTAGAGGGACGTGTGATTAAAGGTATTCGAGAGAAACCGATTCTTAATTATTATGCAAATGCAGGAATATATTTATTTAAGAAAGAATTTTTAGATTTGATTCCTAATGGCAAGTTTTTTAATGCGACAGACCTTATTGATATATTAGTTGGAAAAGGACATAAAGTTATTCGATTTCCCCTTACTGGGTATTGGATTGATATTGGAAAGCATGAAGAATATAAAAAAGCGCAAGAATTAATAAAACATTTATAGAGTGATATGAGAAAAATATTAGTTATTATTCCTGCTAGAGGTGGGAGTAAAGGTATTCCTCATAAGAATATAAAATTAATGAATGGAAAACCATTAATTTTATATTCTATAGATGTTGCTAGAGAGCTTGTCCATGATATTGACATTTGTGTATCTACGGATGAGGATGAGATAATAGATATTGTTGAAAGGTATGGACTTGAGGTCCCTTTTAAAAGGCCAGAAATACTTGCTACTGATACAGCAACAACCAACGATGTATTACTTCATGCTATAAATTACTATAGATCAATAGGTGCTTGTTATGAGTTAATAGTTTTATTACAACCTACATCTCCACTTCGAAAAATAAATCATCTTAGGGAAGCTCTTGCTTTATATAAAGATTCTGTTGACATGGTTGTATCTGTTAAAGAATCTTCTGTGGGAGGTGTTTTGTGTGTTGAAGATGAACTCGGATATCTCGAACCTGTTTTTAATAAAAGAGGAGGAAGGAGGCAAGATATGCAATCTTTTTATGAATATAATGGAGCAATTTATATAATAAATATAAATGCTTTAGAAAGAAAGGGATTACAAGCTCTTGACAAAAAAATTAAGTATATAATGCCAATAGAGGATTCTATTGATATTGATAACCAATATGATTGGGATATTGCTGAGTATTTGCTTATGAAACAATGAGATTATGAAAATTGTTAAGTTATTATTTATACCTTTAGTACTATTTCTCTCCTGTTCTAGTGTAGATGATTCTATATATGATACTCTCCTAGACATGAATAGTTTTAACTCTCAGAACGTCTCTCAAATAACGAAAAATATAATATTTAAGGAAGACGATTTGCCGAATAAAAAGTATAGTCGGATTCCAACTGTTATTATTGCTAATAATGGGAGTATTTTAGCTGCTTGTGAAAAAAGAAATCAGTTTGAAGATAAAGGAGATATGGATATATTATTAGCTGTTAGTTCAAATAAGGGAAAGTCTTATCATAAAGAGATTTTATTTCAAAATGACATTAAGAATGGGCGTAAAATGAATCCGAGTTTTGTTGTTGATAGGTTTGGTTATCATGGAGCTGTTGGTCGAATATATTGTTTTGTTTTAAGTGTTCTAAATCCTAATAAATATGGAAACCAATTAAGTAAAGGAGAATCGAACACATTATATAAATATTCGGATGATAATGGCTTAACTTGGAGTCACGAATTTGAACTAAATGCAAAATTTCCTAAAAATTGTATTGTGTTTGGTTCTTCTCCGGCTAACGGAATCCAATTGAAAAATGGAACCCTTGTTATTCCTGCCTTTGTGGCTTTTGAGGATAATTCATATAGAAGTGGAATTGTATTTAAAACACCCAAAGGAGATTGGGAATTCAGTTACATTAATTTAGGGTATAGTTATACAGATAATGAATGTACGATCTTACCTTCAATAGATGGAAATTCTGTGATTGTGAATTCTCGAGCAGAAAGTATGCCTCATCGAAATATTTATCAGAGTAGTGAAATTGTAGAAGGTGTTAAAGGACCTTCGATTACTTGGACAAATCATACTTCAAATGCTTTATTTAAGGTTCCTGGTCCTTGTCAGGCTAGCTTGGAGGTAATTCCAGGAAACAGCCCTACATACTTGTTTTCTAATCCTGCTGAGAACCCAAGAAAATATATTTGTATTTGGTCTTCTTCCGATATCTATATGTGGACACCACGTTATTTGGTTACAAGAAATCTTTCGGCAGGCTACTCTGTTCTTACATATTATAAGAATAGACTTTTAGTTATTTATGAAAGTAATTCTAAGGTGACGGAATGTGAGATACAAGATATATCACCACTTTTAAATTACTTAAAGAATAATGTATATGATAATGAGGGTATTGGTAAATAATAAACTATTTAGAAATGGAGCATTATTTTCTATTTTTTCATTTTTGAATAGTGGGATTTCTTTTTTACTCCTTTTTGTTTTAGCTAATTATTTCTCTCCAGAGGAATATGGTTATTTGAATTTGTTTACAACTATAACGACTGTATTCTCATTGCTAGTCACATTAAATACAAATGGTTTTTTTTCTATTTCCTATTTTAGAGTTTCTGAAGAAACTCTAAAACGTATTATAAGTTGTGTTTTAGTTGTTTCATTCATAGTGTCATTCTTTTTTGGGGTACTGATTATTTGCTTTTCGAGTATCTCTTCTAAGATTATTGGAATAGGATTTCAATATCAGCTTATCGCTTTAATTATATGTTTTTTTCAGGTTTTTATTACTTTAAAATTAGAAATTTGGAGATTAGAAGAAAGGCCTATTAGTTATGGTGTATTTACCTTTGGAATTGCAGTATTTAGTGCCATATTTGCGCTGTATTTTGTGATTAAGTTGGATATGGGCTGGCTAGGAAGGGTTTATTCACAACTTCTAATTATAGTAAGCTTCTTTATTATATCTGCCACTCTATTAATTAAAGAAGGTTATATAACAAGGCTAGAGCCAACAAAAAAAATAATGAAAGAGGCTTTATTATATGGAGTCCCTCTTGTTCCACACAGCTTATCTACTTGGATTAGACAAGGACTTGATAGATATATAATCAATTTATATTTAGGAGTAACAGAAGTTGGTTATTTTAGCTTTGCATTTAATATATATAATATTATATTAATGATTGGAACAGCTTTTAATGCTACAAATTCTGTTCATCTTTTTAAAATTTTGTCTGAAGTTAATAAAGATGAAGCAGAAGTTAAACGTAAGTTGAGGAAGCAAATTAAATTAATGTGTGTGTTTTTTCTTGCGATAGCATTAATTATTATTATGTGTAGCTATATCTTCATCCCTATTGTTTTTCCTCAATATAATCCTTCCATTCCTTATTTATTTCCTCTAGTGGCAGCGGGTTTCTTCCAATGTTTGTATTTTTTATTTGTGAATTTTTTATTCTTCTATAAGAAGACTAAAAAATTAATGATTATAACAATTTCAGTCTCTGTATTCCATTTACTATTATCATTAGCTTTTACACGTTTTGGGATGATATATACAGCATATATATCACTTTTTAGTAATTTTCTTATTTGTTTATTTGTGATAATCTATTCAAATCGCTATCTTAATTTTAATCTTAGAAAAGTAGTATGAAGTTATTTATAGGAAACCTTTTTTTATTATTATCTCTATTACGTCAATTCTTTAAAAGAAATCTTTCTTTTAAAATTAAGATGCCCATTGCGGAAACAAATGAAATTATTATTTTGGGTAATGGGCCTTCTTTGACAGAGTCCCTAACGAAATATGAGGATCTATTAAAGCAGAAGGATATTGCTGTTGTGAATTTCTTTCCTTTAAGTCCTTCTTTTTGCTTGTTAACTCCTAAGTTTTTAGTATTGACAGATTCTGCATTCTGGGAAAATGATTTATCTGAAGATGTATTGAGAAAAATAGATCGAATGGGCCAAATCCTAATTGAACAAGTTGATTGGCATCTAACAATTTTTCTCCCTTATATTAGTCATCGAGCTAGTCGTTTCAAAAATATAATACTGCAAAATTCAAGAATATCTTTAAAATATTATAATTCGGCCTCATCCCCTCATGGACATAAATATTTACAGCACTTTTTTTATAAAAAGAATATATTGATGCCTGTCGCTCAAAATGTTCTTATTGCTGCCATTTTTCTTTCTATTCAAATGAGATATCCTATTGTGGAAATTCTTGGAGCAGATCATTCTTGGCTGAGTGAATTAAGTGTTTTGCCTGATAATATTTTGTATATAAGAGATACCCACTTTTATGATAAGGAGATAAATTATACTCCATTTTATAGTAATAAAATTAAAGGTGAGACGTTTAAAGTTAATGAGGTATTGTCTATTCTATCCATAACATTTAGCTCTTACTGGAAACTGAACGCTTATGCTAAAGACCAGAATATAACAATTTATAATTGTACGGAAAATAGTTTTATTGATGCGTTTGAAAGAAAAAGATTATGATAAATTATATTAGAAGCTTTCCTTTTTTCTCTTGGTTAGTTTGGTATTTAAAAACAAAATTATTTCTGTTCAAAAATAGAAATAAACGAATAACTATAGGAACTAATGCTCGAATATATAAAACATCTATTGCTGGTTATAATCGTTTATATAATGATGTATTAG
>NZ_CVRU01000016.1 GCF_001261715.1 Dysgonomonas sp. HGC4
GTTTTTTGTAGATATATACATCAAGTCTTACAAAAAAGAAGATATTCTTGAAATGTGGACAGAAATATATCACGAAGAAAACGGTGCTATCACTTTGTATAAATACGCGTCGGCATCTCCTATATTTTCAGCAAAAAATTATTGGCTGACCCAATTTTGTGGAAATTATAAAAGAGAAGCTACTTTAGTAGAAGAAAAATTATCATCAGGAATCAAGATCCTTGATTCTAAGATTGGAGTAAGAGCACATCAAATGAGGATACCTTCATTTATGCTTTCACTTAATCAACCTGCAAACGAGGATAGTGGCGAAGTATATGCCAGTTCTTTGTCATGGCCGGGAAGTTTTCAACTGGCCTTTGATCTTGATTGGAATAATAATCTTCGTGCGCTGTCTGGTATTAATCCTTATGCCTCAAAATATATTTTGGAGAAAGGGATAAAGTTTAAAACACCCGTTTCAATCTGGACATATAGCGATTCAGGAAAAGGGCAAGCTAGTCGTAATCTGCATACATGGGCAATCAATTATACTGTTCGTAATGGAAAGAAAGACCGACCTGTACTCTTGAACAACTGGGAAGCGACACATTGTGACTTTGATGAAAAGAAGATAGTTTCTCTTTTTGATGGAGCAAAGGAAGTGGGTATCGAATTATTCCTACTCGACGATGGCTGGTTCGGTAATGGTAAATATGCTCGTGATGATGATAAGCATGGTTTAGGAGATTGGGATATAGACATGAAAAAATTACCTAGCGGATTGTCTTATTTATGTGATGAAGCTGCAAAACGCAAAATTGGTTTCGGCATTTGGTTAGAACCCGAAATGGTTAATCCAAAGAGTTTATTGAATGAAAAGCATCCCGATTGGGTAATTACTCAAGTAAAACGCGCTCCATTGTATGGTCGTAACCAAATGATTTTGGATTTAACACGTCCCGAAGTTCAGAAATTTGAATGGGATGAGGTTATAGACAAGACTTTGAAACCAAATTCGGGAATATCTTATGTAAAATGGGATGCCAACCGTTATGTGACTCAGCCCGGCTCATCTTATTTGCCAGCCAATAAGCAATCTCATTTATTGATCGATTATAATAATGCTTTGCTCGCTTTGATGAAAAAGACTAAAGACAATTACCCTAATGTGATGATGATGCTTTGTGCTGGTGGCAGTGGACGCACCGATTATGGTAGTATGCAATATTTCCACTCATTCTGGCCTAGTGACAATACCGATCCATTAAAAAGAGTATTTATTCAGTGGGGATTTTCGCATATATTTCCTGCTAATACTATCTCGGCACACGTTACACGAATGGGTGGTCGTCCGATGAAATTTGCAATAGATGTTGCACTAAGTGGTGCGTATGGCATCGATTTAGATTTAGGGAAGTTGACTCCGGAAGAGAAAAAACAAATACAAAGCAGTGTGGAACTGTATAAAAAAAGTCTTCGTCCCATAGTGCAGCAAGGAAGTTTATACCGCTTAAGTTCGCCTTATGAGAATGCTAATGCTTCTTTAAGCTATATCTCTCAGGACAAGGATAAGGCGGTTATTTTTGTTTATCAGGTTGAAGATGGTCAGAATAATAAAATAAAATTGAAAGGTCTCGATCCTGCTAAAAACTATACGCTGAAAGAGCTTAATCTTGAAGCGGGTAAAATATCATCTTTTGAATTGGATGGTAAAACATTTTCAGGAGCAGAACTTATGAGTAATGGGTTCACTCCAGTTTGCGTGAAACAGTTGGAGAGTATGGTTATAGGATTAAATGTTGAATAAATTCTCGGATCTTTAAATTAATTTATAGGAGAAGGAGTAAAAACACATAATATGAAAAAATACATCTTATTAGCTTCTATATTGATATTCTGTACTTGGAATGCAGAAGGACAGAATAACCGTTGGCAGTTAGCGGAGAAGGGAGGCATAGAATGGAATATTAAAGGTAATGTGCCACACGATGACCATATAGAAATGAGTGGCAAAAAACTGTCGGTAGTACTCCGTTATGAGGTGGACGCCCATAAGAATTTTTCGGTGAATAGGAGTATTGTATGGCCAATGCTTCGTTTTCAACCCAATAAAACCCGTTCGCATCTCAATAAGCAGTTTGCTTTAGATGTACGCGATTTATTATTGGTTAATAGCCAATCATTGGGACAGGAAACTGTCGATCAAATATTGTTGGAGGGTCTTATGGTGGTTGAAAGCCATTTCGAAAAGAATAACCTTCGAATGACTCGTACTTTATATCCATCAACAACAGAAGCCGCCTATTTCGAAAAATATACGATTCAAAATATCGGAGAGAAGGCAATTTCAGTTGACTTACCAGATTTAGATATGTCCTATATTTCTGACCCCACTGTGGGGATTTATGGAGGATATACCTACGGGGTAAAATCGAGTGAAAAAGGATATTATACTCTTGAATCGGGTAAAGATCTGACTTTTTACATTACTTTTTCAGCACGGAAAATAAACGAGTCGGAACTTACTTTCAATCCAGAGAAAGAGCTTATAGCGCGAAAAGAGTTTGTGAATAATATTTGGTCTAATTTGGTTTTAGAAACACCCGATAACGTTCTGAACAGAATGTTTGCCTTTGCTAAAATCAGAGGTTCAGAAAGTATTTATGAAACTAAAGGAGGCTTGATGCATGGTCCGGGTGGTGAAGCATATTATGCAGCTATTTGGGCAAACGATCAGGCAGAATATATCAATCCATTTTTTCCTTACTTAGGTTATGAAACAGGTAATAAATCAGCCTTGAATTCGTTTCTTCATTTTGCACGCTTTATGAACGATGAATATAAACCTATTCCAAGTTCTATTATTGCCGAGGGTGATGGCATATGGCATGGAGCTAAAGATCGGGGTGATGGTGCTATGATTGCTTATGGTGCTGCTCGTTATGCTTTGGCTAAAGGTAGTAAAGCTGAGGCGGAAGAATTATGGGCGTTAATTGAATGGACATTAGAATATTGCAAACGAAAAATAAATGAGAATGGTGTCGTCGCTTCTGATTCGGACGAATTAGAAAATCGCTTTCCTGCAGGAAAGGCTAATCTATGTACTTCGGGTTTGTATTATGATGCTCTTATATCGGCAGTTTATCTGGGTAAGGACTTAGGTAAGCCAAATAATCAACTAAACGAATATAAGAAAGAAGCAGAAGCTTTGAGAAAAAGCATAGAAAAGCACTTCGGCTATAAAGTAGAGGGTTTTGATACGTATCGCTATTATGAAGGAAATGACATTCTTCGTTCGTGGATATGTATTCCTTTAACTGTTGGAATTTTTGATAGATATCAGGGAACTATTGATGCTCTGTTTTCTCCTCGTTTATGGAGTGATGATGGGCTGTTGACTCAAGCAGGTACAGAAACTTTTTGGGATCGTTCAACTCTTTATGCTTTAAGAGGTGTATTTGCAGCTGGAGCTACTGAAAAAGGGTTGGAATACTTAGAAAAATATTCGCAAAGACGATTATTGGGTGAGCATGTACCCTATGCAATTGAAGCATGGCCAGAGGGTTCTCAACGCCATTTATCTGCAGAAAGCGGATTGTATTGCAGAATATTTACCGAAGGGATTTTTGGTATTCGACCCACAGGATTGAAATCGTTTGAGATAACGCCTCATATGCCTTTGATGTGGAATTATATGAATCTAAAATCAGTCAAAGCTTTTGATGAGACCTTTGATATTAATATCACCCGAAAAGAAGATGAATTAGAGGTAATCATTAAAAGTAAATCGGGTAAAGCTTTTAGCAAAAGGATTAAACAAGGAGAAACTATTCAGGTGAAATTCTAATAAAGATACTCGAGAATAGAGAAATAGAGCTGAAAGTATAAATAATTGAACCAAAATTACAAACCAAATTAACCTTTATAGTTGACTTTTGTATCTGAATTGGAAAATTTATATACTATGAGAAAAATACTATTTTGTGTTACGGTTTTACTTATCGCATTAGCTTCTTGTAAGACGGAAAAGAAGGATATTGTGAAAAATGATTTTGATTTTGCTTCGAAGCAATTGACCTTTGCAATGACAGAGGTAAGTAAAGCTATTGAGGAAGAATCAGCGGAAAGCAGGGAAAAAAGAGAGAAAAAGAATTCGGGTCCTTTAGTAAATCCTCGTACAATAAATCCTGATGGAAAACTTTCATTAGTAGCATCTCGTGATTGGACAAGTGGTTTCTTCCCCGGTGAACTTTGGTATATGTACGAATATACTAAGGATAAGAAATGGGAGACAGCAGCCCGTAAATATACCGATCCTCTGGAACGCGAAAAAACAAATGGAGGAACTCACGATATGGGATTCAAAGTTTATTGTAGTTTTGGAAACGGTTATCGTTTAACTAAAGACGAAAACTACAAGAATATTTTACTCAAATCGGCATATACTCTTACAACTCGTTATCAACCCAATGCAAAGATTATCCGCTCGTGGGATCATAGTGGTGATAAATGGAAATGTCCTGTTATTATAGATAATATGATGAATCTGGAGTTGTTGTTCTGGGCATTCAGCGAAAGTAAAGACTCTTTGTTTTATGACATAGCAGTAAATCATGCTCGAACTACTATAAAGAATCATTTTCGAGAAGATTATAGCTCATATCATGTGATTGACTATGATACAATAAGCGGAGCAGTAATAAATAAGCATACTCATCAGGGATATTCTCATTCATCGGCATGGGCTCGAGGTCAGGCATGGGCGGTATATGGTTATACGATGTGTTACAGAGAAACAAAGCTACCTGAGTTTTTAGAGCAAGCAAAAAATATCGCAAATTATATTTTTACTCATCCTAATTTACCGGAGGATTTAATTCCTTATTGGGACTTCAATGCTCCCGAAATACCAAACGAACCAAGGGATGTATCGGCCGCCACTGTTACCGCTTCTGCTCTTTATGAGTTGAGTACTTATGATAAAGATAATAGCCAGAAGTATTTGAATTGGGCCAATACCATAATGGATAATTTATCTAAAAACTATCTGGCTAAAGTAGGAGAGGACAGAGGTTTCTTATTATTGCACAGTACGGGTTCTAAACCAAGTAATCTGGAAGTGGATGTGCCTTTGGTATATGCCGATTATTATTTTTTGGAAGCATTGCTAAGAAAGCAACAACTGGTACAAACTGGAAAATTGTTTTAATAATTTGAGTTGGAGAATCTTTTTCAAGTAATTCCAACGATTAAGTGCTATATTTAAAAGTTGTAACTAACTATATTTGTTTTACTTGTAAAACTATAAAAGAGTTGAGACCTTAAAAGTTATATTGTTAAGTTTTATTTTGGTCGGGATACAATTCATTGTGTTTCGACCAAAATACACTAGAGAACCAACTCGTTTAGAACCTTAAATAAAGAATAACACAAGGCGTATGAATATGTTTAAGAAAATCATCTTATTATGTTTATTTCTGGGGATTTCATTGTATTCTTCAGCACAAATTAATTATGAGCCTCGCACACGGTTAAACGATGGCTGGGAGTTCCTAAAACAAGACTTAGGTAGTATTTGGGAGGCTGTGAGACCTGTAAAAGCCGGAGATCCCGAAAGTGTTCCTTTGTGGACGAAAGTCACTTTACCACATTGTTTTAATGAAGAAGATGCGGTTGATCCTGATGTAAACTATTACGAAGGCCCAGGTTGGTATAAGAAAATGTTGGAGGTAAATAATCCTTACCCTGATGGACGTATTCTATTGCAATTTGAGGGAGCAGGGCAGAAAACAGAGGTGTATATTTTTACTGAAAAAGTAGGCTCTCATCTAGGAGGGTACGATGAATGGATTGTCGATATAACAGATGCCGTAAAGAGATTTCAGGATTCGGATGCAGCTAAACGTTTTGGGGGTAAGATTCCTTTAAGTATTCGATGCGATAATACAAGAGATACAGAGATGATACCCTCTGATTTGTCGGACTTTAATATCTATGGTGGAATATATAGGTACTTGAATTTGGTATATGTTCCGGCTTTGTCTTTCAAAGGTATTTATACCAATGCTTCGGTTGATGAGAAAGGCAAAGAAGGTAAGCTTTTAGTGAATGTTGATTTCTCTAACTTTTCTAATATTGCAAATGCAAAACTGGATATAACAATATATGCCCCCAATGGTAAGATTATAAAACAAGAGAGTCAGACGTTAAATAACTTTCAAAGTAAAAATATTTTGTATCTAAATGTTCCTAAACCAATGCTTTGGTCTCCAAAGAATCCTAATCTTTATTCATGCGAATTGACTCTATCATCGTCTTCGGGAACTATAACAAACAAAAATAAATTTGGATTCAGACATTTTGAGTTTAAAGAGAAAGGTCCTTTCTTTTTGAACGGCGAGCGCCTTTTATTAAAAGGAACACATCGCCATGAAGATCATGCAGGATTAGCCGCTGCTATGCCCGAAGACTTGATTATAAAAGAAATGGAGATGATGAAAGAGATGGGTGTAAACTTTATTCGTCTGGGACATTATCAACAATCTCGTATTGTATTGGAGCAATGCGACCGTTTAGGGTTTTTGGTTTGGGAAGAAATACCTTGGTGTCGAGGCGGTTTGGGTGGTGATGTGTATAAAGAGCAGGCACGAAGAATGCTTACTAATATGATTACTCAGCACCGTAATCATCCATCTATTATTTTGTGGGGGATGGGTAACGAAAACGACTGGCCTAACGATTTTTCCGAATTTGATAAAGAAAAGATTCGAGCTTTTATGACAGAATTGCATAATCTGTCTCACAGTCTTGATGATAGCCGATTGACCTGTATTCGTCGTTGCGATTTCTGTAAAGATATTGTAGACGTATATTCACCTTCTATTTGGGCTGGTTGGTATAGAGGTATATATACAGAATATAAAAAGTTTTCGGAAGAAGCCAGAGATCAGGTTAACCATTTTCTACATGTAGAGTGGGGGGGAGATGGTCATGCCGGACGTTATGCTGAGATTGATTATAGTGATTTGAGTAAAGTGAAAGTTGGAGATCCTTCAATATTTGAGTCTATTGCAAAAGCTTCAAAAGACAATACTTGGAACGAGACATACGTCTGTGATATTATTGATTGGCATCTGAAAGAGCAAGAAACAATGCCTTGGTTAACGGGGGCAGCTTATTGGCCTTTCAAAGACTTTTCTACACCTGTACGCCCCGATAATCCGGTTCCGTATGTAAATCAAAAAGGCGTTGTAGAACGTGATTTAACAAAAAAAGAAGCTTTCTATGTATTTCAATCCTATTGGACAGAGGAGCCTATGATTCGAATTTTTGGTCATGGTTGGGAAACACGTTGGGGTAAAGCAGATGAGAAGAAATTAATAAAAGTATATTCTAATTGCGAGCAGGTTGAGCTATTCTTAAATGGCAAAAGTTTAGGAACGAAGAAACGTAATTCTCAGGATTTTCCTGCCGCAGGTTTAAGATGGGAATCATTGTTTCAGCCAGATCAAAATACTTTGAAAGTAGTCGGAGTAAAAGGAAAAGTGAAGATTGAAGACGAAATAAGTTTCAACTATGAAACACGTCCTTTTGGAAAGGAAGCCGAGTTGAAAGTTTCAGTAACAGAGGCCGATCAAGATCATGTTTGGGTAGAAGCCGAATTAAAAGATAGTAATGAGGTTGTATGTTTAGAGTCTCGTCAATTTATACGTTTTGAATCTGTAGGGGGCGGACAATTAATCAAGAATCAGGGAACATCTACTGGATCGAGTAAAGTGCAAGCTTATAACGGACGTGCAAAAATAAAACTGGCTAAAAATAAAGGAGAGTCTGTAATTGCTGTTAAGTCAGAAGGACTAAAAACTGTTTTTGTAACAGTTAAGGAGTAAAATAAGATCTGTATCTAGTTTATATTGTCGCAGAACTAGATAAGGCTCTGTTATGATTCTAGAATATATTCATAGATGTTTTTATTCGCTTATGCATGTTTTACAAGACTTAATATTTAAATTATGAAAGAAAAAAAAACTGTAATATTATTATTATCATGCTTTTTATTGTCTGTTTTTTTATCATGTTCCAATAACATTGATTGGGCAAATAAAACAGAGGTAACATTGCATAGCATAATCATGAAGAATGCTGAATGGGCAATGTCTGAAAAACCTCAGACGGTGACGGATTTTCGATGTGATAGGAGTGCAGGAGGTATTCACGATTTTTATTCAGAAGGAGACTATTGGTGGCCTAACCCGAAAGATTCGGATGGAGCTTATATACGGAAAGACGGGCAGACTAATCCTGATAATTTTGTAGCTCACCGATTGGCTATGATTCGCTTCAATAAAATAGTAGGAGCTTTAGTATCTGCATATTTAGTAACAGGAGATGAGAAATATGTAAAACATGCTTTTGTACATATAAATGCTTGGTTAACTGATTCCTCAACAATGATGAATCCCAACTTACTGTATGCTCAGGCTATTAAAGGTATCACGACGGGAAGAGGAATAGGTATTATAGATACTATTCATTTGATGGAAGTAGCACAAGGAGTAGCTTGTATGCAAGATGCAGCTTGTGTAGATAAGGAAAATTTGAAAGCTGTTAAAAATTGGTTTTCTGAATATATTGTTTGGATGACGACACATCAGAATGGTATCGACGAGATGAATGCACAAAACAATCATGGAGGCTGTTGGGTAATGCAATTGGCTGCTTTTGCTAAATTAACAGGTGATAAGGATAAACTAGATTTTTGTAAAACTCGCTATAAGAATGTATTATTACCTGAGCAAATGGCTGAGAACGGAAGTTTCCCTCGAGAAATTTCCCGAACAAAGCCTTATGGATATTCTTTATTTAATCTGGATGTGATGGCAACTATCTGTCAGATATTATCTACTCCTGATGATAATTTGTGGGAATATACTACGTCAAAAGGCTTAAATATGAGAAAAGGAATTGATTTTATGTATCCATATATCAAAGACAAATCAACATGGACTTATCCTCGGGATGTAATGTATTGGGATAATTGGCCTGTGGCTCAGCCTGCTTTATTATTCGCAGCAAAAGCATATGCTGATGAGAGGTACTTTGAGTTGTGGAAGTCTCTTGATCATGAGCCTACTATTGAAGAGGTGGAAAGAAATTTACCAGTGAGGAATCCCCTGATTTGGGTGAACTAACAAAACAAAAAAATAGACTGTCTCATAAAAAAGGCAGTCTATTTTTCCGAATAATGAAAAGGTATTTATTCTATATTGGAAGAAGGTATAAATCTTTTTACCAATACGTCTCTTATTATCAGAGTTAACCAAGTACCCATTACGAATGGGAAGGTAAGAACAGGCAGATCACATCTAATCATAATCTCTTCGGTTATGCCCGATAGCAAAACTGCAATGATTACATATAATCCATCAATTTTTCTTGTTCCTGCAAATGCAATAGCACATAATACAGGGTTGAAGCTGAACATCCCTAGCTTTACATCTTCGATACGATCTTTCAATAAGATAGCAATCAGAACACCAAATAGTGCACCAAAAAGTCCGTATAAGGCAGATGTTGGAGAGCTAACATAAACAGCAATAAAGAAGATTATACCGGATATAAGGCTACCTTGAAAAATAACGTCACCAAATCCTAAACCATAGTCCATCAATGAAAATGGAGTATAATCAATTATATCAACCAAATAATCGGGTGATGATGCCGGAACTGGTGTAAGACTATGAAAGACGTATAGAGAAATCCAAACCAGCACAATAAAAGGAAATGTAAATACTGGTACTTTTTTCTCTATACAGAAATTCATAATTAGGGTACTTATAGCCGACAATATTATAATAGCCGCCCAGATAACTATCGTAGGTTCGAAAAATACGATTAATGCAACACCCACCAGTGTAGCATTAAATCCATAAAGTCCCGAATTAATATTATCTTCATTAAATTTTAGAAGTTTAGCAGTCATCGTTCCTACAACAACAGCAACAACAGCAGCCAATGCCATCAATGGCGAATTTATGACAATACCTATGAGGAAAAGCAAGCCTGTGAGTGCATTGTTTTGCAACATAATTTGCCCCACACCTTTAAGGTAGGGATCCCAGAAATATACTTTATTAGTTTCCATTATTATATTTATTAAAAAGTTGGATTATAGTATATCATTTACTAAAATAAAACAAGAGGGCTTACAATTCCGATAAGGACTTGTGCTGTATTGTTGTTTGACATATTCAGAGTGTTTTTAGCATAATCGGAGAAGTTGTTGTAACGTCCTACATAAGCTGCGAAAAGTTTTACATTGTAAGGCTTGTATATATGATATTCAAGAGCTGCAGTAAAACCCCATTGAGTTCTGATGTGATCGTTTGCATCAGAATCAGGATTTCCGTCCCAATAATTAGAATTTGTCATACCCATAATTGTAGTACTCCATCTGGGTGCGAAAAAATATTCAGCTCTTACCCAATGCTCCATGTATTTTACATCTTGTGCTCTGTGAGCAGGATTATATCCAAGTAAATTACTTATAACACCAGTATTATCTAAATCTTCGGTGCTGTATTTGAAGTCATATTGTAGTGTAAGGTTAGGCATCTTGAATTGATTACCTAATGCCAATAAATTCCAATGTTGGTTTTTAGCTAAATTATATATACTATAACTCCACATGGTACTGAATTTTTCATCAGCAAAGTCTCCTTTCCAATTTACTGTTCCACCTAGCGGAGCTCTAGCTGCTTCTACACCGGGAGTTTCGCCGTAACGCATGTCAAATGATCGGCTATTAGAATTTACTACTTGAACTGTGAAGTTTTGATGAGGTGCAGCAGTCCAGC
Source organism: Dysgonomonas sp. HGC4 (assembly GCF_001261715.1). GTDB lineage: Bacteria > Bacteroidota > Bacteroidia > Bacteroidales > Dysgonomonadaceae > Dysgonomonas_A. The sequence goes on from NZ_CVRU01000016.1 coordinate 10,839, forward strand.
TAGCTTTCACACCCGACAAGAAGAAATCACCATATTGTACCATATCATTATATGTATACATGTATACAGGATTTAGAAATAACTCGTAACTACCCCATTCTGAGAGCATTTTACCAGCAGTAAGAGAAAAATTAGGAGCTACATCATAAGTAACATTGGCCAAATCGATAGAATGATTCAATCTATCAGTTGTGTTTGGATCCGAAGAGTTATTAGCATATCTGTCTCGGAATACAAAACTGATTTTATCGGTAACTTGTCCTGAAATTTCCAATCGAAACTCATTCATCTGAAATTTAGAATTGTCAAAATGACTATCCGTAAAATTACTATTTGATGCAAATCGCATATTTGCAATCATATTTACATCTTTAAAATATTTTCCTTTGTTCAGTGAAATAAGTGGCTGAGGCGAGTCTTTAGACTCAGTCTCGAAGCCTGTATCTTGTGCAAATGTATAGCTGCACAAAAGTACACTGATAAGTATTAAAATAACCTTTTTCATAAAATCATGTATTAATGTTTGTAATTAATCCGTAAAATATATTGTGTAAAAACCTTAAGTGTATTGGTTACCAGTTCCAAAAGAGCATTCCAGCTCCGCAAATTGTAACAACTCCTCCTCCTATTGCATAGGAATAGCGTTCGAGAACATTTGTTTTTATCAGAGAGAACCCGTAATAGCCAAGCAGGACGATGCTAAGCATAGTGAGTACTGTAGTTAACGTAAAGGTTCCTATTATTAAAGATATTTCGGTTACAGAACGTGTAACACCTGAATAAAAAAGAAGTGGTATAATTGGCTCACTGGGTCCCATTACAAATATTGCAAGTAATATCCATGGAGTTACTTTTACTCTGTCCTGAGGATATACAGTTTCGCCATGTTTATGTGTGTATACGTAAATATCGTCACCATTATATACATCAAAATGTTTGTGAGGCTTATTGGTATATGCTTTGTATAATCCCCATATAAGGTATATGCCTCCTAGTATGAAAAATCCCCAGGCTGCTATATTTCCTCTGATACCCTGAAACCAGTCGAGTTTCGATAATTGCCAACCTAGAACTAAGCCTATTAGCCCGATCAGAACCGAACTCAATACATGTCCTATGCCGCACGCAATAGTCCACATTGCTGTTGTAAATAATGACCATTTTTTAGCCCGTGAAAATACAATGAAAGGCAGATAATGATCGGGACCGGATGCTGTATGAATAAAGCTAATGGCTACCGTTGTTAAGAGGAGAGTCAGTAATTCCGGATTCATGGTGTTTTAATTTAAAGACGTAATTTTCTTTTTGGCTGATATCAGGTCTTTTTCCAGAGTTTGTGAACTAGGTGTATTTAATTCCCATAAATACTTCTCTATTTCTTTGAATGAGTCTAATAGTTGCTCTCCACCATTTCCTAAAATTCTTACTATTATAGAATTTGGTAGGGGTTGAGATACACCATAAATAATGTCTTCTTCTAGTGATAATAAGTCGTGAATATACTCAGCTTGGCTATTAATATCTTCATTTCGTGTATTGACATGCAAGAGTGTAGCTTGGTGTGTATATCCTTCGAGTTGTCCTATTGAGTTGAGATTCATTAATGCGGGCTCAATTAGTATATTGTCTTTTATTATCAGTTTATTATTGTGATATATTTCGGTGAGATTCTGAAATTCCTTAAAAAGGAATATTTCTCCGGAATGCTTTCTGCCGCAAGTGATTATTTCTCCGTATGTAAATATAGATTCACTATCCATATACACACTGTTATGTGCTTTGAATATTGAGTGTTCGTGAGGAACTATGGGGTGTTGTATATAGCTGATTTCGCTATTTTCTTCCAGTGTTATAATCATCTTCTGGCTGGCACCATCTTCCATCTTGAAAAGCCTCTGATAAGATTGCGTCTGTAGTTGAAGCCTTGCATTTTTTTCTGCTGTTATATCAATATCATAGCAGTCGTTATCAAGAATACCCGGCGATGAACTCATTATCATGAGATAGAGAGCTGGATCGGGACGGTTTTCACCAACGTTTGCCAATCTGAAAGGACGGGTGAAATATGTATCTTTAAGATACGTTTGTCCGTCTTTGTGTCCTATTTTTAAGTCAAGCTTATTAATCATGGTATAAACGTTGTAAGAGAGTTCGTTTTATTTATTTCAGTAAGAAAATCGGGCAAGTGTCAATTTTTGATAATTGCCCGATTATTTTTTTGCTTATCTAATTAAGCCTTCGGGTTCTGGAGTATTTTCAAGCAATGCATATTTTTTGATCCATGCAATCACTGTATCCAGACCTTGTAGTGTCATTAGATTGGTGAAAACAAAGGGTGCTCCTTTTCTCATTTTCTTTGAGTCGCGTTCCATTACTCCAAGATCAGCAAGCACATAAGGCGCTAAGTCGATTTTGTTGATAACAAGAAGATCTGATCGGGTAATACCCGGACCACCTTTTCTAGGAATTTTGTCGCCTTCGGCTACGTCGATAACAAAAATGGTTACGTCAGCTAAATCGGGACTGAAAGTTGCCGAAAGGTTATCGCCACCACTTTCAATAAAGATGATTTCGATATCATCAAAACGGTTTGCCAATTCGTCAACCGCTTCAAGATTCATACTTGCATCCTCACGTATAGCTGTGTGAGGACATCCTCCTGTTTCTACACCTATAATTCGGTCTTGTGGTAGTTGACTGTTTCTTGTTAAGAATTCAGCATCTTCTTTTGTGTATATGTCGTTTGTAATTACGCCTATACTGTATTCATTCATCAATCTGCGTGAAAGGCGTTCTAATAGAGCTGTTTTACCTGATCCTACTGGACCTGCTACTCCTACTTTTACATATTTTCTCTTGTTCATTTCTTTTGTCTTTTATAAAGTGTCACTAAATCTTAATATCTCAATCTTTTGCGTATTCTTGTAATTTTATTTTCTAGATTACGACATGTATAATCTGGAGTAGAGCTTTTCGTGTTCCATACAACGAATATCAAACCCAATATTACAAAGCCCTACAAGGTTTCTGTCAAGAGCTAATACTTTGGGTACTGTTGATTGGATTACTTCTTGCATTTTGTATAAAATATCTTGCCCGGAAAGCTGACTTAACGGTACTAATTTTACAGCATTAGTCACCATTCCTACTGCTGCATTGTAGAGAAAAGCGTATACTGCTTCGTGAAGTGGAATTTCGAACAAAGCTGCATACAAACCAAATGTAATTGAGTAATGCCCTTCTGCATCCTGTGAAGCAATAGCTGCCTGATACTCTTCTATAATTGGAGATGTTGTTTGCCTGTCGAATATCTTCTGAAGTCTTATTCCTAATTTACGGCTGGCTTGTTTTATTTCAGTAGGAGCTTTGAGTGCTGCACATTCTTGGTCAAGAGTAACAAGAGCTTTTATATCGTTATTCAATGCAATCTCATACGCCAGCTTTACAAAGGAAGCATCGTTATAAAGTATATTATTTGTAATCATGTTGTGAACAAATGCCTCTGTTGATGCATCGTCTTTTACGATTTTGTGTTGCACGTATGTTTCCAGGCCATTGGAGTGTGAGTACCCTCCAATAGGTAGTGTTGGATCACTTAAGTGCAGTAACTTCCCTAGATAAGCGTTCATAGTTGTATGGATTTATTATTTGCCTAACCCCATTATTTTCGAGAAAATAGAGTTTCCTTCTCCGTGCGAATGTCCGTGGCTGTGTGGTTGTACACTTGCATTTACTATATTCAGTAGTTTTTTATGCACCTTTTCAGTGTGATATCCACTTGCATTTAACCATTTAAAAATGGGTTCTTCGTAAGGGATAAGTATTAAATCGTCCTGAATAAATACTGGTAAATGTTTGTTACCTATTTCGTAAGCTACACTTCCCATTTCTACCATATTATGCGGTGTTACCTGTATGGCATCGCAAGGAAGAATGTCAATAGCTATTATTTTATCCTCGTCCATATAAATCACGTCGTCTTGACGAAGGCGTTGTCCTTCTTTCATAAAACGTATGGCAACTTCTGTTCCCTCATTGGTTTTGCGTCGTTGTATGCGTTTGTTGGCTTCGAACCATTGAATTTGGATCAATTCTACTCTGCGATTAGCTATCTCTATGTCTTTTAGGCTACCTAATATTTGTTCTATTACCATAATCGTTTTAGTCTTTAATACAGCTAACTGTTTATTGGTCGTGTAATTTCTTCTTATGTACTTTGATCACGACATTTCAAAGTCATAAATGGTATTGAGATTTTTTAGTAACCGGAATGTTTAACCGCATTCCGGTTATTGATATCTATTTTACTCTATTTTAGAATAAGAAATAGCGTTGTCCCAATGGAACCGTAGTTGCAGGTTCGCAAGTGATTTTAACACCGTCTACTTTTACTTCGTAATTTTCAGGATTTACGGTAATTTCAGGTGTTTTATCATTGTGGATCAAGTCTTTCTTGGATACATTTCTACATCCTGAAACAGGAAGAAGAGTTTTTTCCAATCCATATCCTTGTACTGTTCCGTTATCGTAAGAAACTTTCGAAACGAATGTAAAGCATGATTTATTTAAAGCTTTACCATATGCTCCGAACATGTTACGATAGATAACAGGTTGAGGTGTTGGTATAGATGCACTAGGATCTCCCATACGTGCAGCTATCATCATACCGCCTTTGATAATGATTTCGGGTTTTGCACCAAAAAAAGCAGGTTTCCATAATACGATATCTGCATATTTACCTGGTTCGATGGAACCTACGTATTGAGAAATACCTTGTGCTATTGCTGGATTGATGGTGTATTTAGCAACATATCTTTTAGCTCTGAAGTTGTCATTTCCATGACCTTCGTCTTCAGCTAATGCACCTCTTTGTTTTTTCATCTTATCGGCAGTTTGCCAAGTACGGATGATAACTTCGCTGATACGTCCCATTGCTTGTGAGTCGGAACTCATGATGCTGAATACTCCCATATCGTGAAGAATATCTTCAGCTGCAATAGTTTCGGGTCTGATACGTGAATCTGCAAATGATACGTCTTCTGGAATAGTACGTTTTAAGTGGTGACAAACCATTAACATATCAAGGTGTTCGTCTATTGTATTTACTGTGTAAGGACGTGTTGGATTAGTCGATGCAGGTAATACGTTAGGGTACATTGCAATCTTGATAATATCAGGAGCGTGTCCTCCACCAGCACCTTCTGTGTGGAAAGTATGGATTACACGGCCGTTGATAGCATTCATGGTATCTTCCAAAAATCCTGCTTCATTCAAAGTATCTGTGTGGATAGCGATCTGAACGTCGTATTTATCAGCTACAGTTAATGCTGTATCTATTGTTGCAGGAGAAGTACCCCAGTCTTCGTGAAGTTTCAAACCTAGGGCTCCGGCTTCAATTTGCTCTATTAGTGGAGCTTCGGTTGATGAATTACCTTTTCCGAATAAGCCAAAGTTCATAGGAAGACCTTCTAAAGCTTGTAACATACGTTCGATATGCCATGCTCCAGGAGTTACGGTAGTTGCATTTGTACCATCGGCAGGTCCTGTTCCACCACCAATCATAGTAGTTGTACCACTATATAAAGCATGTTCAACCTGTTGTGGACAAATAAAGTGAATGTGTGTATCAATAGCTCCTGCAGTTGCAATTAAACCTTGTCCACCATGAACCTCAGTTGAAGCACCAATAATCATATTGGGAGCTACTCCATCCATTGTATCAGGGTTTCCGGCTTTACCTATACCTACAATCTTGCCATCTTTAATACCTAAGTCAGCTTTTACAATACCAGAGTGGTCTATAATGATAACATTGGTTATTACCATATCTAGAACACCTTGGTCGCGTGTTGCTACACTTGATTGAGCCATGCCATCGCGGATAGTTTTACCACCTCCAAATTTATTTTCTTCACCGTATACAGTGTAGTCTTTTTCTATTTCGACAATAATCTCAGTATCGCCCAAGCGCACTTTATCTCCTTTGGTTGGACCATACATTCCAACATATTTGGTTCTATCTATTTTTAGGCTCATGGCTTATTTGTTTTTGAAGTTTTTACTTTTTAATAATTCGATACCGCGTTGCTTGTTATAATCAAGTGAAGTGTCGCCATCTACCAGATTATTATTACCAAATGCACGACGTAAGCCTCCATAGGCAACAAGTTCTACTTCTTTCTCTTCTCCCGGTTCAAAACGTACAGCTGTTCCGGCAGCTATATTCAAACGCATACCAAATGCTTTTGCACGATCGAAGCTAACAGCACGGTTTACTTCAAAGAAGTGGTAATGCGACCCTATTTGTACAGGACGGTCTCCTGTATTGGTCACCTTTACTTTTACAGTTTTACGGCCAACATTACATTCAATGTCCCCTTTTGCGATAAAATATTCTCCAGGTATCATAATTTTGAATTTAATTTGTTTAACGTATAGGGCTGTGTACTGTTACTAATTTGACCCCGTCTGGGAATGTAGCTTCAATCTGCACATCGGGTATCATTTCTGCAATACCTTCCATAACATCATTCTTAGTGAGCAGAGTTGCTCCATATTGCATCAGTTCGGCAACTGATTTTCCATCACGCGCTGCTTCGAGTAAATGACTCGAAATGTAAGCGATAGACTCGGGGTGGTTCAATTTCAACCCGCGTTGTTTACGCTTAGCTGCTACCTCTCCTGCTAGATGTAGCAACAGTTTTTCTGACTCTCTTGGTGTTAAATGCATAATAGGGTATTTTTTATATTAAATAGTGTACAACTCGAGTCTGGTTTTTGACAACTTAAGACTCTTTATTGGTTACGTATTATAACATATGTTGAGGGATATTGTTTTCTTAAATATGAGATTTGTTGTTACGTTTTGATTTTTTTTTGTTTGAATGATGTTTTTATGTACTTTCTTGTTTTGCTTAGTTTTTATCTTCTTATGTTGATTTGTGTATTGTATCTTGCTTTTTAATAGGTGTTTGGTTGTTATTTGTGTGTTTTTATTTTACTTTTTATTAATTTTTCATGTTATTTGCATGCTGTGCAACATATTACAAAATAAAACAAAGTGCTATCTTTTTGATAATTCGTAACACGAATGTTTAATTATTAAAATTAACGAATAAAAATGTTGTAAAGTTAATTTGTTTAAGTGTGTGTTATTTTTATAAATTAACAAATGGACTGTTTGTAGGCAGGTGTTTGCTTGTTATATGAGCTTCTTCTTTAGCATTGTCTAATTTGGTGATATCTTTTATTTTTTCATTAATGCTATTCATAACAGTTAAACTTTATTTATTGTTCATTATATGAAATAGGTCCCAAAATGGAGGGATAAAATTGTA
>NZ_CVRU01000017.1 GCF_001261715.1 Dysgonomonas sp. HGC4
TTTCTTATATAAATAGATAATCTCGAAAATAAATGAGATTTAACATAGGGTTTTTATTTCCTGACCGATCATATTAGTACAAGCAAGTATTAATGCAATATTGTTAAATATAGCTCTCAGTTGTAATTATACTAGCCAAAGCAATAAATAGGTCTGCGACCTTAGTACAAGCAGATGATTATATCAACAATTAAATAATACCAATATGAAAACGACAGGTAAACAAATAGCAGGATTTCTGATTATCCTCTTTTTGGCTTTGAGTGTTTCCTCTGTATCGGCACAAAATGAATCTCATTATACATCGGTAAGTGGGGTGGTAAAGGATAAGAAATCGAAAAAGAAACTCGAGTATGTGAATGTCTCTATTCCGGGAACAGGCATAGGAACAATAACAAACGAAGACGGCGAATTTCTGATTAAGATAAATGATTCTATCAATGCAAAGGAATTGGAAATATCGCATCTTGGGTATTTTAATTACAAATTTCCGATTGACAAACGTGGAACTCCGAAAGCAGAGATATTTCTAACTGCCAATGTCAATTTGCTGGATGAGGTTATAGTAGAATCTATGGATCCTCTCGAATTGGTGAAGAGAGCAATTGACCGGATTGGTAATAATTACTGTCCAGAGACTAATCTTATGACAGGATTTTATCGTGAGACGATTAAGAAAGGACGTAACTACATCAATATTTCGGAGGCTGTGATTGACATCTACAAAACTCCTTACGACAAGGGTGCCGTGGATGACGATCGTATACAAATAGAAAAAGGACGTAAACTATTGAGCCAAAAATCAGGGGATACACTTGCGGTGAAACTGATAGGTGGTCCTAATCTTTCGGTATATCTTGATATAGCTAAAAACAAGGATCTTTTGCTTGATAAAGAAGCGTTGGCAAATTACAAATTCAAGATGGAAGAATCGGTCATGATAGACGAGCGCCCGCATTTTGTAGTAAGCTTTGCTCCGCAAGTAAACTTGCCTTATGCCTTGTATTTTGGAAAACTGTATATTGATAAGCAAAGCATTGCTTTTACACGTGCAGAGTTCAGCTTAAGTATGGACGATCGTAACAAAGCAACTCAGGCTATTCTGAAAAAGAAACCATTTAATCTACGGTTCAAACCCGAAGAAGTTTCGTTTATGGTAACTTATAAATTGCGTGATGGTGTAAGTTATTTGAATTATATAAGAAGTGAATTCAGATTTAAATGTGACTGGAAACGGAAATTATTTTATACCAATTACAGTATTGTTTCGGAGATGGTAGTAACAAGTGGAAAAGTAGGTAATGTTGATAATATTCCGTCGAAACTAGCATTCAAACAAAGTCAGTCGCTATCTGATAATGTGAGTAGCTTTAGAGATGCCAACTTCTGGGAAGACTATAATATAATAGAACCTTCGGAGTCTTTGGAATCAGCAGTAACCAAATTGAAAAAACAGCATTGAGAATAAATGCAAAGAGATATTTATTACTATATTCACCTTCTCCCACTCTTTCTATAACGGAAGTAATAATTGCTTCAATGAAAGAAAGATAGGGAAGACCGAAAAGAATCAGCCTAGCAATCTGATGTTTGTAACAATCTGTTATCTACTGCCTTTATGTTAAACGATTTTTTTATAGTTAGAAAGATAAAAGAGGGAGATATAAAAGTCTTTGAGCAAGTGTTCAGACGCTATTATTCTCCCCTTTGTCTCTATGCTGCCGGAATAACAGGAAGGACAGATATTGCAGAAGAAATTATACAAGATTTATTCTATGTATTATGGCGCGACAAGGAGAGTCTTCAAATATTTACATCTCTAAATGGATATTTGTATGGCGCTGTCCGTAATCGCTCACTTCAATATTGCGAACATCGGGGTGTTCGCGATCGTCACAAGGATAAAACATTCTCAGAAAGTGTAGAGATTTTAGACGCTACTCCCGAAGAACAATTGGAGTACAAAGAATTGGAAGAGCTAATAAATAAAACTCTTGGAAAAATGCCCGAAAGACGACTTCGCATATTTAAGATGCAGCGTTTTGAAGGGAAAAAATACGCTGAAATAGCGACCATACTCTCTATATCGATTAAAACAGTGGAGGCTGAAATGACAAAAGCACTTCAATCGTTACGTAAAGAAATAGAGAATTATACTCAGATATTATGACTCAGATAGAAAAAAAGAAAACACATACTGATCAGGCTTGGGATCTGCTTTACAATCGGTTGGAGCAAGATGGGTTATTGCCTGACACAGAAGGAAACAAAAGAACCTTTTTACGTTCAGCAACGTTTAAATGGGTAGCAAGTATAGCAGTGCTTTTGGTGAGTATGGCTGTTGCTTCTATTGTTATCAACAACAATTTGAAAGAACAACAATTACTCTCTTTACACAACGAAAAGGATGAGGCTACGCTTGTAACAACTTTAGAAGATGGGTCAATAGTATATTTGGCAGATCAAACCTCGTTACATTATCCGAAGCATTTCGAAAAGAAGAAACGAGAGGTCTTTCTTGAAGGAAACGCATTCTTTGATGTAAAGGGAAACAGAGAGCGTCCGTTCGTTATAGAAACAGACCAGATTCAAGTAGAAGTACTCGGAACAGCTTTTAATGTAAAAGGAAAAGATGTAGATAATTTTTCTTTGTCTGTAGATCGTGGAGAAGTAAAGGTGACATTGAAAAAGACGGGACAAAGCATTCATATAAAAGCAGGAGAGACAGGCTTACTTCATTCTAATCAATTGGAAACTGTCGCAACGAAAGATATGAATCAGTTCCAAAGATATACCAAACAAATACAATTTAAAGATGAACGTTTGGTGGATGTCGTTCGGGTAATCAATAAGAATGCAGATGGCGTAGAGTTAGAGGTTGCTCCGGGTCTTGAAGACAGATTACTTACTGTAACTTTCTCTAACGATTCTCCATATTCAATGGCTCAACTTATATGTATGGCTCTCAATTTGGAGTGCGTACAACAACAAAATAAAATACGCATTTCGGAACTAAAATAAACCGTAAATATGAAAAGGACGACTCAATACCTTTTTCATTATGTCATTCCTTTGTTGTTGCTGTTTTCTATAGCTACAACCGCTTTTGGTAATGATGGTGATATTTTGAGTCGTAAAATTGAGTTAAGCAAAAATAAGGGAACAGTATATCAACTATTAAAAGAAGTCTCCGATAAATCGGGTTACCTGTTTATCTACGATAGTCAGATTGTAAATAATGACAAGGCAGTAAAAGTTCCTAAGAAAGAATACACACTTCGTGAGGCTATCTATGCAATAACGGGTAATAAAAGTCTTAATATACGCATTGTTGGAAACCATATTCTTTTGAATCTGCAACCTGTGGAAGATGTGGTTATTGAACCCGTTGTAAAGTTGCAGCCAGAAAAGAAAGACAGTATAATACAATATATCACCTTAGGCGGAACTTTGGTTGATGGTATTAGTGGAGACCCTATTCCTTATGCTGCTGTGGGCATTCTAACTTCAACAATAGGTACTATCACAAATCAGAATGGAGACTTTAGGCTCATACTTCCCGATTCGTTGAGGCATTCTAAAATAAAACTATCACATGTCGGTTATCAATCTCAAGAGGTCGAATTATCCTTTTTAGCCGATCAGCATATAATATTTACTCTTGACCCAAAGGTTATTCCATTGCAGGAAGTGGTTATACGTATCGTAAATCCAGCAGATGTTTTGCGTAATATGTGGCTTAAGCGGAGCGAAAATTATTCATCTTCACCTGTTCATATTACAGCTTTTTATAGAGAAGGTATAGAGCACAAAAATACAAATGTTAGCCTTACCGAAGCTGTTCTTGATATATACAAGATCGGTTTCCAAAGTGGAGAAAAGGGCGATCAAGTGAAGTTGTTAAAGATGAGGCGAATTATAGATAGGCAGAGCCCTGATACATTGATAACCAAAATGAAGTCGGGTATAAACTCCAGTTTGCTACTCGATCTGATAAAGAGTGATACACCCGGTTTTCTGAATCCTATAAATAACGGGCATTATATATACAGACATACGGATATAACGGTGCTTGATGGGAGGCGGGTAAATGTAATTTCTTTTGAACCAACATCGGGAGCAGAGCCTCTATACAAAGGCGAACTGTACATAGATGCTGAAAGTTATGCCTTGGTTCAGGCGAATTTCGAAATTCTACCCGATTATGTAAAAAAGGCTACTGATATGTTTATTGTTCGTAAAAGTCGCGATATAAATATTACTCCTCAGCATATTACTTATGTGGTATCTTATAAATCGTTAGATGGTATTTATTACCTAAGCCATGTTCGTGGCGATTTATATTTCAGAGTAAGAAAGAAGAAGCGAATTTTCAGCACGCCTCTTCATATGTGGTTCGAATTAGTGAATTGTGAAACCGATACCTCTGATAATTCGCGTTTTGCACGTAACGAAAGGTTATCTACCCAAAATATATTTTCGGATACTTCTTTCGAATATGACCCTAACTTCTGGGGACACTTCAATGTTATTATGCAAGAAGATAAATTAAAGGAGTCAGTCTTGCAGATTCTCAAAAAGAATAAGTAGTAGCTGATAAACTATTCGGCAATGAGCTCAACCCTATTGTTATCTACATCAAGTACAACACTTTCGAAGTAACCATCTCCGCTTGTTCTGGGCTCGCCTACTATTTTATAACCATCGGCTCTTAAGCGTTCGGTCAGCTCCAATACCTGATCTTTTGTACCTACCGTAAAAGCGAAATGACATAAACCAAGAGATTCAACTTCTACTTTGTTGGTTATATCCTTACGTCTCATTATTTCGAGAGTTGTATCACCTTCGAAAGTGATGAAATACGATTCAAATTTTTTTACAGGATTGACATATTTTGCATTCGAAATACCTCCAAAATAAGTAGTGTAAAATGTTTTCATTTCTTCCAGATTCTCTGTCCAGATGGCTATATGTCCTATTCTCATATCTATTTAGTTGTTAATTTATATTTTCTATTTCATCTGCTTATTGTGCTGAATGAAGTCCTAACTTATTTCCTTCTGTATCCATAAACAGTGCAAAGAATCCCATTTCAGGACTGATTTGGGTTTTCTGGACAATGATTTGCCCTCCATTTTTGCTTACCTTTTCGAGCATTGGTTGTAGGTCATTTCCTGCATTCAGATAAAGAACCGCTCCATCACTTGTCGGTTTGTAATCGTCGCCTTTAACTAAAGCTACATTTACGGTTTCTCCGTCACTGGGAAACACTCCCATTTGTGTTCCGTCCATATCGACTTCTTCGATTGTAATGCCTAAGATCGTTTGATAAAAATAAACCGCTCTAGAGAAGTCTGTTGTTGGAATTTCTACGATTGAAATTAAATTACGCATAATTTTATTATTTTAGTTAATTAAATTGATTATATCTTACAAAGATAAAATACAGTTAATCTTCAAAATTGTAAAAATACGACAGCCTTAATCTTTTTGGTAGAAAAGGGATGAAAGCACATTTTGTTTGTCTCCTAAAAACTTTTTAGGATTGGTTCCTGTAAATTCCTTAAAGTCTTTAATAAAGTGGGCCTGGTCGTAATATTCGTTTTCGTAAGCGATTTGAGTGAGTGTTTCGGTTTCATGGTTAAGTAACATTTTTAGGGCAGTTTGCAACCGGATTACTTTTCCTAATTGTTTGGGGCTGATTCCGATTTGCTTCATAAAATTTCTTTCCAATTGTCTGCGTTTGGATAAATTTTCTTTGAGGATTGTACTGATCGATGAATTTCCATTTGTTAAGAAAAGTGTATCAATAGTTGATTTTACAATATTGTCGATTGTGATTTTTTCGTTGATTTTGTTCAATAAAAAAGTTTCGACAATCTTAATTCTTTGTTGCGTACCGGTTGCGTGAATGATGTTTTGTTCCAACTCGTTTGCTTTTGTTGCTTCAAAAAGCTCTGTGATCGGGGTTTCCTTATTTGCAAGATTTTTGATAGATGTTTTTACAAAATTTGCAAAACCATAAGGATAGAAACGAACAGCAAAAGTATTTACATAGCCTGTTGGTTGAATGTAAAAAGGGTCGATGGTCTGACCAAGAACCATTGCACGAGGTTGAAGGATAAATTCACATTCGGAAGTAAAACGTCTAATATCGTCTCCGAGAATGAAAGCCATTTCCAAACAGCCGTCGGGTACAATTCGTTGTTTGTCTGTGTTGTTTTCGGCAGGAACTTCCAACGTCCAGTAACATTTAACTAATGACTTAAGGAGATTGCTTGGTTCAAATATTTCGTATTGCATTTTTTCTAAGAGCTTGTTTAAATTTTATTGAATTGTCGTAGACTAGCTGTTCGTTAGTTGTTTAAGTTATGGTTTGTTCGTGGGTTTAAGGATGTTAATCACTTAAATTAATTATGAGTAAAATTTATTCAATCTCTAAGTTATTATGCATTATTTTTTCATTGCTTCAATTCTTAAATCTTGAGGCATCTTTTCTATGGTATATCGTAAAGCCGTTCGGGGCATAATGGTTTTCTTTGATATCACATAATCGAATACTTCGTTTTGATGTGCTTCGCTTGCTGCTTTCAGCATCCATCCGTATCCTTTCTGTACCAAATCGTCGTTATCAAGGAGCAGTATATCTGCGATCTCAAAAATCTCATTCAGAAATAAACCTTTTCGGGCAGGAATTATGAGTGTTACGGCAGCAGCCCGTTTCACCCACCGATTATCCGATTTTGCCCATTCTTTTAACTTGGTTATATATTGAGGATACATTTCTACAAATGTTCCGATTGTATGGTTACACAACGTATCACACGAAGCCCAATTGTTTACATATGTATTTACCCATTCTTCGAAAATGTCGAAGTCTTTAGTTTCATAATTGGAACGAATGTTATACGACCAATTGCAGGCCATAAAAGATTCTTCCAAATACTCCGATTTCCATAATTCACTGCATAATCCGAGAATGTATTCTTTAGGCTTATCCTTGATAATTGCGAATGACTCTTTGCTAATCTTATTGACCAGAGGTACTCGTACCCCATAGAACTTTATCTTCTCTTTGAAGAAGTTTTGACTATTGCTTTTAGTTTTCTCGTCAACACTATCTTTTAAAGCTTGCCGAATCTCTGATAATATATTTTCCATCTAGCTTCTGCTTTATTTTATAAGTAATATACAATTTTAATATTACATTTTATAAAGTTCATAGGCTCTGATTTTATACTAACCAAAGCACTAAATAGGTCTTAGACTTTAAAGGTAGGGTTAAATTGCATAGTAGACAAAAATGAAAGAAGGAACTATTCCTATAGAATAACTCCTTCTTTCATCTATTTATAAACCTTGATATTTTAATATTCAGCAGGTAAAGCCTCTAATTCAACCTTAGAAAATACAGGACCGTCTTTACATACATATTGACTCCCAACATTACAGCGTCCGCATTTGCCGACTCCACATTTCATACGGTTTTCTAAAGTGGTATAGATATTTTCGTCGGTAAATCCTAACTTCTCTAATACTGGAAAAGTAAATTTTATCATAATTGGAGGACCACAAACAATGGCTACTGTATTTTCGGGAGAAGGATTCATTTTCTCTAAAACAGAGGGGACGAAACCTACTTTACCTTTCCAATCGGAGGTCTCACCTCCCGGATCGACAGTTGTAACCAATCGTACATCAGGTCTTTCTTCCCATTCCTTTAGTTCATGTTTATATACCAGATCGGCTACCGATTTAGCTCCATATAGAATACTTATGTCACCAAAATTTTCACGTGTATCTAAAGCATTCCATATTACGCACCGCATCGGAGGCAGAGCAATACCTCCTGCAATAAACAGAAGGTTTTTGCCTTTCCATTCATCCATTGGGAAAGTGTTTCCAAAAGGACCTCTGAATCCCATGGTTTGACCTTCTTCTAGTTTAGCTAAGGCTGATGTCACTTTCCCTGTTTCACGGAAAGTACATTCAATATATCCTTTGCGGGTGGGGGAGGAGGCTATACAAAAAGTACTTTCCCCTTCACCGAAGGCAGAATATTCACCGAATTGTCCTGCTTTAAACTCGAAATTATTTCCTGCTTCTTCATCTTTAAATTTCAAACGGAAAGTTTTTACTCCGGGAGCTTCCTGAGTAATTTTCTCGATGAGCATCAGATTTGGAAGATATATATTAGAATTATCCATATTAAGTAATTTCAGCTATTTAATGAATCATTTTAAAAGCATAAGTATCCATTGTCGTTTCACTAGTCAAAGTAATTAAAAGGTCTGCGACCTTAGTCAAAAGGGTTATGATTTACAGGGTGGCTATTTCACTTAAATGTTCTGCAATATTCATATCCACAGGACAAGCACGTGAACATCTGCCACAGCCCGTACAACCTCTTACGGAAATACGTTCGGGCATATATGAGAATTTATGTAGCAGGCGTTGTCTCCATCGCTGACTTTGTACCTCTCTCGGATTGTGCCCCGAAGTATGCATTGTAAATAGTGAGAAACCGCATGAATCCCAGCAACGAAGTCTATTTCCTGAACTTCCGTGAGCATCTTCTTGAATATCAAAGCAGGCACAAGTAGGGCAGACGTAGGCACATGCTCCGCACCCTAAACAGCGTTCGGACTGTTGTTTCCAAACGGGACTTTCGAACATATTGGAAATCTTTTCATGTAATTCTTCTAAGCTAAACTGAACAGGTACTTTTGCGAGATATTCTTCTTTATTTACATTCGGATCAGCTTCGAAAAAGCTGATGTGTTTATTGACCAGATTCTCTCCTTTTTCGGTAATTATTTCCACTAGATAACCCTCTTTTATGGGCGTTAATAGAATATCGCTTCCCTCTGTATTTCCGGGATTACCATTTACAGATGTGCAGAAGCAAAACTCATCGCATTGAGTACAACTAACTGCAATTAGTGTAGTGCGTTTCATCCTCTCATTGAAAGGTAAATCGGGAGTATCCCAATTGAAAATACCTGAGAGAGGTTTGAATCCTGCCGCATCACATGGATGAATGCCAAAAACAACAGTTTCGGGAATAGTAGTTGTGTCAAAATTTTGAAGCGTTACATTACCCTCTTTTTTTGTGTAGGAGAATAATTTCTCAGTACGAGGAAATGCTATGGCTTTTGCAGATTGTGTAGTTTGTATATGATCCATAGAAATTTCTTCCATAGAGGTTATATGTTTATAGTCAGTTTTATTTCCTTTAGCAACGGGAGCATAAATCTGACTTCCCTCGTCGTTTAGTTGGGTGAGCCAGTTCATTAATGATTTGTGGCTTATGTATTTTCTTTCCATAGCTTACAGTATAAAAGATTCTTTATCCTCGGGTTTGAATGTTGACAGTACATTGCCTTTTTCACTCGAATCACCAAAATTGATTTTTACAGTCTCCGACATTTTGTGTGTCAATAGATGTATTGGAATGCCGATCGGGCACGCTGTTCCACATGAACCGCAGTCGGAACAACGACCAGCCATATGCATTACACGATTGATCTGCCATTCCATATTTCCCAGAGTACTTGCCCATGGTTGAATCCATTGAGGGCGATTTACCTCCACTATGCATTTAGTACAATAACACATCGGACAAGCTGCACGGCAAGCATAGCATTTGAAGCATTTCGATAGCTCGTCTGACCAAAATGCCCAACGTTCGGCAGACGACATTTCATCTATTTGCTTGATCAATTCATCATCTTTGAGCTTGGGAGGTGGAGGAGTATCTTTGAGGTATTGTTTTATTTCTTCTAATGAATTAAGAGCTTGAATTTTTCTATCACTCGATAATCCAAATACTTTTAAGCTCTCTTCTTTTAGCTGATTTTCGACAAAAAGTTGAGCTATACTTTTCAATGCATAATAAGATGCTGATATTCCGACTCTCTTACCCTTTACTAAATCTTTTCGGGTTAAATAAACAGCGAGATTTCCGGTACACATATCATTGAACACCAGTTTTTGAGTCTCATCCGCATTATTCGCAAAAAGAGGTCTTGGATTTCGTGTGCCTTCTTCATATCCGATAAAAATATCAATCTCTCCTTTTTCGAATAGTTCTTTGGCTTTGGTTCTCAATTCATCCATTATTCACCTCCATTTCTTTGGCTAATTCTTCCTCGTTATTGGCTAGGAAATCACCAGCTCTTTGGTATTCGGTATAGGGTCCAAGTTCACGGATAGATGCAACCGTAGTATTTACAATGTCTGCCCATTTTGCTCCTTCGGCAGCCGATACCCACGAAAACTGGATTCTGCGTATATCTATTCCCATAAAATCGAGTAGACTCCTGAAAAGTATCCAACGGCGTCGGGCATGAAAATTACCCGAAGTGTAATGGCAGTCATTAGGATGGCATCCCGATACTATTACCCCATCCGAACCATTCGCAAAGGCTTTGAGCAACAGCATGAAGTCGATACGTCCTGTACAGGGAAAGCGAACGATTTTTACATTAGAAGCATATTTTATCCGGCTTGTACCTGTTAAATCTGCTCCGGCATAGGTACACCAGTTACAGACAAAGGCTAATATTTTAGGTTCAAATTCGTTATTCATATTGTTTGTTTTTTCAAATACAACAAAGTCTGTTTTGTGACTTATGCTTCTAATACAGCCATTACCTCGGCGTACATTTGCTCGTTGGAAAATCCTTGTATGTCGATAGATTTAGATCGACAGAAAGAAACACATGTACCACACCCCTGACATAATCCAGGGTTTACCTGAGCTACAGTTTTGATAACTTCACCCGCTCGGTTTTTAATTTCCTCGTGTACTATTGCTTGATAAGGGCAAGCGGTTTCGCATAAGAAACAACCGACACAAGTAGATACTTCGTGCGACGCTATACGGTTCACAACTGCAACCACGGGTTCACGAGTCAATTCGCTATTCGAGAATAATCCGATTACTTTGGCTGCTGCTCCTGATGCCATTCCTACTGTTTCTGGAATGTCTTTCGGAGCTTGACAAGCTCCACACAAAAATATTCCTGCGGTGTTAGTTTCTACGGGTTTTAATTTAGGGTGAGCCTCTGCAAAAAATTTATAGGGATCATAAGAAATGTGCATCTTTTGAGCCAGTTCTTCTGCTCCGTGACTGGCGACGCCCGCACTGGCAAGCACTACCATATCGGCTTCTATCTCAACGGGCTTACCTCCTAAAAGAGTATCTACACCTTTTACAATCAGTTTACCGTCTTTTTCATACACACGAGCTACACGACCACGGACGTAGTTTACTCCATCGTCTTCAATTGCACGGCGAACAAATTCTTCGTAATTCTTACCTGCTGCCCGAATATCCATATAGAATACATACGATTCGCCATCGTGTACTTTATGTTGATATAACATAGCATGTTTTGCAGTGTACATACAACATATCTTAGAGCAATATGGCAATCCTTTAGCCGGATCACGTGAGCCTGCACAAGCAATAAATACTATTTTCTTGGGTTCAGTACCATCCGAAGGGCGACGGATTGCACCCAAAGTAGGACCTGATGCAGATGCCAAACGCTCGAACTGTAATCCTGTAATTACATCTTTGTATTTACCGTAGCCATATTCGGGGAAGAAATTGGGTTTCAGAACATTGAATCCTGTTGCTGTAACTACAGCACCAATATCTTCGGTTATAAATTCATCGGGTCTGTCGAAGTCAATTGCTCCTGTAGGGCACACTTTCTGGCAAACCTTACATTTTCCTTTCGTATAATAAGTACAATTTGTTTTATCAATAACAGGCTTATTAGGTACAGCCTGAGGAAATGGCGTGTAAATAGCTGTGCGTAAACCAAGTCCTTCGTTAAACTCACTGGGGATTTTCTTTGTGGGACATTTCGAGTAGCAAACACCACAGCCTGTACAGAGTTTAGGATCAACACTTTTTGCTTTAAGACGAATAGTTGCTTTGAAGTTTCCGATGAAACCTTCTAACTTCTCCAGCTCAGCATAAGTATATAGTGTAATATTAGGATGTTGAGCTACTTCCACCATTCGTGGGGTAAGAATACACTGCGAACAGTCGAGGGTAGGGAATGTTTCCGATAACTGAGACATGTGTCCCCCAATAGATGGGTCTTTTTCTACCAGAATAACTTGATGCCCTGCATTGGCAATATCCAAACTTGATTGAATACCTGCTATACCTCCACCTATAACAAGAGCTTTTTTATGAATCGGAACTTTTATCGAATTGAGAGGTTTGTTGAGTTTTGTCTTTTCAACAAGCATTCTCACCAGATCAATTGCTTTTTCTGTTGTTTGATCTCCTTTTTCGTGTACCCATGAACAATGCTCACGCAGGTTGGTCATTTCGCACATATATGGATTTAGTCCTGCTTCGGAACAAGCTTTCCGAAAGGTCGGTTCGTGCATACGGGGAGAGCATGCAGCAACCACAACTCCTGTGAGACCTTTTTCTTTAATAGCCTCTTTTATCATTGTTTGTCCGGGATCCGAACACATATATTTATAGTCAACACTGACTTCTACCCCTGTTATTTTAGAAGCTTCTTCGGCTACTTTCTCACAATCGACAGTGGCACTTATATTCTCTCCGCAGTGGCAAACAAATACTCCTATTTTTGACATAATTTCTTCTGTTTTGGTCGTTTATGCAAACGTTGGTGCTACAAATAGTTTCTTAAGTCCAACCTCCTCTTTACTTAATCCCACGGCTAAACCCATAGCCTGAGTGATATACATAACAGGCGTTTTGATATTCATCTGTAAGTAACTATTAATCTGAGGGCGGCGCATATCCAGATTCGATTGGCACATAGGGCATGCAACAATTATCGCTTCTGCTCCTCTGTCCGAAGCATCTTTTACAATCTTACCTGACAGTTTGGCCACAATATCTGTTCGTGAAACAGAGAATCCTGCACCACAGCATTCGGTTTTATAGCCCCAATCCATAGAGTCAGCACCTATCTTTTTCATTAGTGTATCCATTGATTGCGGGTCTTCTAAGCGGTCAAACTTCAATATATCTTGAGGGCGAACAAGCAGGCATCCATAATAGCATACCACTTTATGCTCGAAAGGTTTCACTACCTTTTCTTCTATTCTATTGGTAATGTATTTGTCTATAAATTGCATCACATTGAGAATCTGAAGATTTCCCGAAAGAGGCATTTGTAAAACTTCGGAAATTTTATCTCTTAATTCTTCGCTTTGATTTAGCTCATGCTGAGTAACTGTCAGTCGGTTATAGCAAGCAGCACAAGGCACAACTATTTCGGTCATACCGTCTTTTTCAGCCAGAGCAAGTACCCGAGCAGGAAGCGCCATTGCCAATTCGTGATTTAGATTGTGAGCAGCAGTTGCTCCGCAACAATTCCAGTCGGTAATCTCCTTTAAGTTGATATCGAAAGCTTTAGCGAGAGCTAATGTCGATTGGGCGTACTCTGAAGAAGTCCCTTTCAGAGAGCATCCCGGATAGAATCCTATTTCCATAGTTTATAATTGATCTTGCCAGACTTCCGAATCATTGAAAGTCGGCGTGTTTTCTTAGTTAATCTTTGGCCTGCTTATTTCTTCGTATTGGAGAAAATAGAAGCAATTTGTTTTTTGTCTTCGACCATTTCGGGTAGGATAGGAAGTTTTCCTTTCGAAAACATTTTAGGAGCTATGTTCATGTCTTGTAATAGATTCAAGGTGCGAGCTTTATAACCTGCAACCAAACCTATTTCATATAATCGTCCGGTAAATTTTACCGAGTCTAGAAAAGCTTTGTGGAAAGAAACTATTTGACTTGATTTTTTATTTATGGATTTCTTCTCAATAGATTTCTCTCTCATATAATCCATCAATTGAGGAATATCTATTTCCATAGGACAGCGGGTCAAGCAATTTTGACAAGATACGCATAGCCATATAGTTTCGGATTGTAGTAAGCTATTGTAATTAGAAATGTCATTGGTTTGCAGCATTCTCATTACCAGACTGGGCGGATAATCCATATCTTCAGCTAAAGCACAACCCGCCGAGCATTTGCCACACTGATAACAGCGGTTGACATTCACTCCCACTTTAGATCTGATTTCAGATATATAACTTTCTTTTTCCATAGAATAGTATAGTTTAGGTCTCTTATCTCTATATTTAGTTTTGTGGCGTTTTATAATCTTTGAATATCACAAAATGAATATTTTGACAAGTATGGATAGCAAAGTACGGGAAAATAAATTTAACTAAAACTATTTATACCCTTTTTATTTTATGTTGTAGGGCATAATTTAAGGTTGAAATTCAGTTTTTAATCTTGTATGGCTTAAGTATGTATCTGTTTACTCTGCGAGAAATTCTGGTTTTATATCTCGAATTATATAGTATCGAATCTAACTGTAGAGTTGTTTAGGCAGTCCTTTGTCTTAGTTTAAGCCCTCTTTCGGCTATGTATACACCAAAGAGTATAAAGACTGAACCAAGTAGAGCTATAGTTGTAATTTGCTCATTTATGACAATGGAAGAAGTTAGCAAAGTTACTAGTGGAACAAAATAGATATAATTTGAAGTTTGTATTACTCCCAGTTCTTTGACCGCACTATTCCACATGATATAGCATAATAATGATGCGACTACTCCAAGGAAAAGTAAATTTGCAATTATTGTAGGATCAGTTAGTAGATGCGTGTGAAAAACATCAGAACTGAATAAAATAAAAGGCAACAAAGTTATAATACCATAAAAGAATACCTTACGGGTAATAAAAAGTGTAGAGTAATGACCGTTAAGTCGTTTGAGTATTATCCCATAGAAAGCCCATGATAATGCTGCCAAAATTGTAAGAATATCTCCTAATGGATTGATCTGTAAAATAAAACTGCCATTGAATACAACAAGGGCAACGCCAAGTAGAGCTATTATTGAGCCAAAGATAAGATGAGGCTTTATATGTTCTTTTCGATAAATGAAATGTGATAGAAATGCGGTGAAGATCGGAGCCGTGCAAATGATAAGAGATACATTAGATGCAAGGGTGATTTTAAGGGCTGTATTTTCGAGGACGAAATACAGTGATCCGGCACTTAAACCTGTACCAACAAATAGTAATTCGTCTTTGATGTTTTTCGCAAAGAGCTTGCGTGGACAGACAAACCAAATACAAACGTATGCTAAGAGGAAACGATAGAATAGAATCTCAATAGGAGATAGTCCATATCCGATAAGTACTTTAGTGGATACAAAAGTAGTACCCCATATAGCTACCGTTAAGATTGTTATTATGTGATACCAATATGCTTTGGATTTTTGCATGATAAGTCTTGTGAATTTCTATATGCAAAAATAAGATCTATTATTGTAATGTTGGTATCTCCACAGCTTTTTGTTCGAATAAAATCTATTCCCTCAATAATCTGAGGATATTATAAGAAAAGAAAGATAAGGAATGATTAATTGTGATAGAAGCTATAAATAGATCGAATTTGAAATTGATTGCTTCTGAGAGTTTGCACAGATAAAAAAGGGCGAATAATTTATTCGTCTTTTGAGTTAGGTCAATCATCTTACTTTAGATGCTGAATGTAGATGAAATAAAAGGTAACTATTTAATCATTGTCATCGTCGTCATCATATAGATTGTTCAATTCAAAGGATAAACTGTCATATTCTTTTATCCACAACTCGCGTATCTCTTTTGGTGTAGCGGCTGGTGGATTATCAATTTTGTCTTGTAGTATCTCAATTTCTTTTTCAAGTTCATTACGCCTATTAGTCATTGGTATAGATATTAAGTTCGTAATATAGATTTAGTATAAGCAAATATTGTCTTATCCTTTCAAAGTACAATAAATTCTTTTTATGCAGGTTCAAAATTAAAGGATAGCATATTATCCTCTACTTTCCATACTTTCCTCGTCAGGGTTTATTTTATTTGTGGCTGCCTTTACTTCCTTCTTTGTTGCAGGTTCGGGAGCTTTACTCGAATCTTGAACTATTCTGGCAGTTTCATAAGACTTAAATTCTTTCGCTTTAGTTGGCTTGTTGATTATCTTCATAATAGTCAGGTTTTTTATATAAACGTATAAGTAAACGATAAAGTTTTAAGAAGATATTGTTAATCCTTATAGTATAACTAAAAAAAGAGGACGAATAATTTATTCGTCCTCTTTTCAATATTATGATGTATGAGTGATTACTACTCTACACTGTCAAAGTCTACAACAGTTTTTCTGTTAGCCATTACTCTGTCAAAATCTTCTTTAGTACCTACAACAAGCTTATCAAAATCTCGTTGACCAGTACCTGCAGGAATCAAGTGACCACAGATAACGTTTTCTTTTAGACCTTCTAATCTGTCAACCTTACCATGGATAGCAGCATCGTTAAGAACCTTGGTAGTTTCCTGGAACGAAGCAGCCGACATGAAGCTGGTTGTTTGAAGAGCTGCACGTGTAATACCTTGAAGTATTTGGTTAGCAGTTGCTGGGATAGCATCACGAACCTCTACGATACGAAGGTCACGACGTTTCAACATCGAGTTCTCGTCTCTAAGTTTACGTGCTGTAACAATCTGTCCTGGTTCGAATGTAGAAGAGTCTCCTGCATCTACAACGACTTTTTTACCCCAGATACGATCGTTTTCTTCCATTACAACATGCTTGTCAATAACTTGTTGTTCAAGGAAACGAGTGTCTCCCGGATCAACCACTTCTACCTTACGCATCATCTGACGTACGATAACTTCGAAGTGTTTATCATTGATTTTCACACCTTGCAGACGATATACATCCTGCACTTCGTTTACGATATATTCTTGTACTGCGGTTGGTCCCATAATTGCAAGAATATCCGAAGGAGTGGTAGCACCATCCGATAGAGGCATACCTGCACGGATGAAGTCATTCTCCTGTACCAGAATTTGTTTAGAAAGAGGTACCAGGTATTTCTTTATTTCACCTGTTTTAGATGTAATAATTACTTCTCTGTTACCACGTTTGATTTTACCAAACGAAGCCTCTCCATCAATTTCAGATACAACAGCAGGGTTAGAAGGGTTACGTGCTTCGAATAACTCGGTAACACGAGGAAGACCCCCCGTAATATCACCGGCTTTACCTACTGCACGAGGTATCTTAACTAGTACATCTCCGGCTTTCATTGTATCGCCATCTTCTTTGATAACGTGAGCACCAAGAGGTAAACTGTATGTTTTGATTATGTTGCCTTTCTCATCCAGAATGTGTGCCTCAGGAGCTTTAGTCTTATCACGCGATTCAATAATGATCTTTTCTTTCAAACCGGTTTGTTCATCCGATTCTACTTTGTAAGTTACATTTTCGATAACGTTTTCAAATTTGATCTTACCTGTTGCCTCTGATACGATAACAGCATTAAATGGATCCCATTCGCAAATTACATCACCTTTTTTAACCGATGTGCCTTCTTTGAAATAAAGTTTAGCACCATAAGGAATATTGTGAGTAAGTAATACGATTTTAGTATTAGGATCTACAACACGTATTTCTACAAGACGGCTTACTACGATTTGTACTTTTTTGCCTGTTTCGTCGATAGTCTCAACAACACGCAAGTCATCAATTTCCAAAATACCATCGTATTTTGTCATGATGCTGTTTTCAGTAGCAATATTCGAAGCAATACCCCCTACGTGGAACGTACGAAGTGTAAGCTGTGTACCTGGCTCACCGATTGACTGAGCAGCGATAACTCCAACGGCTTCTCCTTTTTGAACCATACGACCAGTAGCAAGGTTACGACCGTAACACTTAGCACATACGCCTTTTTTAGATTCGCAAGTTAATACCGAACGGATTTCAACACGCTCAATTGGTGAGTTTTGAATAATTGTAGCAGCTTCTTCTCTGATTTGTTCACCAGACTCTACAAGGATTTCTCCTGTTAGAGGATGTTGAATATCATGAACAGAAACACGACCTAATATACGTTCGTATAATGAAGCTACAACTTCTTCGTTGTTTTTAAGTTCTGTACAAACAAGTCCGCGAAGTGTACCACAGTCTTCTTCGTTGATGATCACATCTTGTGATACGTCAACCAGACGACGAGTAAGGTATCCTGCATCGGCTGTTTTCAATGCTGTATCGGCAAGACCTTTACGAGCACCGTGGGTAGAGATAAAGTACTCTAACACCGACAGACCTTCTTTAAAGTTAGAAAGGATAGGATTCTCAATAATCTGAGCACCTTCCGCTCCACTTTTTTGAGGTTTTGCCATCAATCCACGCATACCTGACAACTGACGAATCTGTTCTTTCGATCCACGAGCTCCAGAGTCAAGCATCATATATACAGAGTTGAAACCTTGGTTATCTTCTGAAAGTTGTTTCATCAAAATGTTCGACAACTTAGAGTTGATGTGTGTCCAGGTATCAATAATCTGGTTGTAACGTTCGTTATAGGTGATGAATCCCATATTGTAGTTTCCTAGAATCTGTTCAACTTCATCATATCCTTGTTTAACAAGCGTTTCTTTTTCTGCGGGGATAATTACATCTTCAAGGTTGAACGACAATCCTCCACGGAATGCCATTGTATATCCAAGATCTTTAATATCGTCAAGGAACTGAGCCGTTTTAGCAACTCCAGCCAATTTGATGATATTACCGATAATATCTCTAAGAGATTTTTTAGATAAGATTTCGTTGATAAATCCTACTTCGATTGGCGTGTTTTGGTTTACAAGTACACGTCCTACCGTAGTTTCGCGCATAATTGTAGCCACTTGTCCATTCTCGTCAAGGTCTCTTACATACACTTTGATAAGGGCATGTATATCAACTTTCTTCTCATTGTAAGCAATGATAGCTTCTTCCGGTCCGTAAAAAGTAAGACCTTCACCTTGTGCTCCCGGACGTATTTTTGTAATATAATACAGTCCTAATACCATATCCTGAGAAGGTACTGTAATAGGAGCACCGTTAGCAGGGTTCAAGATATTATGAGACGCAAGCATCAACATTTGGGCTTCCAATATAGCGTCATTACCAAGAGGTAAGTGAACAGCCATTTGGTCACCATCAAAGTCAGCATTGAAGGCAGTACATGAAAGTGGGTGTAACTGAATTGCTTTGCCCTCGATCATTTTAGGTTGGAATGCTTGGATACCCAAACGGTGCAGAGTAGGGGCACGGTTGAGCAATACTGGGTGACCTTTCATCACATGCTCAAGAATATCCCATACTACAGGCTCTTTGCGATCAACGATTTTCTTCGCAGATTTTACCGTTTTCACGATACCACGTTCAATCAATTTACGAATCACAAATGGTTTGAATAGCTCTGCAGCCATATCTTTAGGAAGACCACATTCGTGCATCTTCAATTCAGGACCAACGACGATTACCGAACGAGCTGAATAGTCAACACGTTTACCTAAAAGGTTTTGACGGAAACGTCCTTGTTTACCTTTCAAACTATCAGAAAGTGACTTAAGAGGACGGTTTGATTCTGTTTTGATTGCACTCGATTTACGAGAGTTATCAAACAATGAATCTACTGCCTCTTGAAGCATACGTTTTTCGTTACGTAAAATTACATCCGGAGCTTTAATGTCGATCAATCGTTTCAAACGGTTGTTACGGATGATAACACGACGATACAAATCATTTAAGTCAGATGTTGCAAAACGACCTCCATCCAAAGGAACCAAAGGACGAAGTTCGGGTGGTATTACAGGAACAATCTTAACGATCATCCATTCGGGGCGGTTTTTCGCCTTCGAACCACGGAAAGCTTCAACAACCTGAAGTTGTTTAAGAGCTTCGTTTTTACGTTGTTGAGAAGTATCTGTATTAGCTCTGTGACGAAGTGTATTAGCTAATGAATCAAGATTCAAACGAGCCAATAAATCGTAAACAGCTTCAGCTCCCATTTTAGCAATAAACTTATTGGGATCCATATCATCCAATAGTTGATTGTCTTTAGGAAGTGTATCTAAATGGTTCAGATATTCTTCTTCAGTAAGTAAGTCTTTGTAGGCTACGCCTTCTTCTTCCTTTACTCCAGCTTGTATTACAACATAGCGTTCGTAATAAATGATCATATCAAGTTTCTTGGTTGGTATACCAAGAAGATAACCCATTTTATTAGGTAAAGAACGGAAATACCAGATGTGAGCAACAGGTACCACCAAATGGATGTGACCGGTACGTTCACGTCTAACTTTTTTCTCAGTAACCTCTACACCACAACGGTCGCAGACGATACCTTTATATCGGATACGTTTGTATTTACCGCAATGACATTCGTAGTCTTTTACCGGACCAAAAATACGTTCGCAGAACAAGCCGTCACGTTCGGGTTTGTATGTACGATAGTTTATAGTTTCGGGTTTCAAGACTTCACCGCTTGAACTTTCTAGAATTTCTTCAGGAGAGGCAAGACTGACAGTGATTTTTGAAAAGCTACTCTTTACTTTACTATCTTTTCTAAAAGCCATATATCAAATTATATAAAGAGTTAAAGTATATTGTAAGTATGTGGAGTATTCCATCGAGAAATACTCCACAATCCTATGTTTTATTAATCAAGAGTTACGCTCAAACCAAGACCTCTCATTTCATGTAGTAATACATTTAATGATTCAGGTATACCCGGTTGTGGCATTGGTTCGCCCTTAACAATAGCTTCATAAGCTTTAGAGCGTCCCATAACGTCATCCGACTTGATTGTAAGTATTTCTTGTAAGATGTGAGCAGCACCAAATGCTTCAAGTGCCCAAACCTCCATCTCTCCGAAACGTTGACCCCCGAATTGAGCTTTACCTCCAAGAGGTTGTTGCGTAATAAGTGAGTATGGTCCGATAGAACGAGCGTGCATCTTGTCTTCAACCATGTGACCTAGTTTCAGCATGTAGATAATACCTACAGTTGCAGTTTGGTCAAAACGGTCTCCTGTACCACCATCGTGCAGATATGCTTTACCGTAGCGAGGCACACCGGCTTTGTCTGTCCAATCATTAAGATCATCAAGACTAGCACCATCAAAGATAGGAGTTGCAAATTTTACACCTAATTCTTTTCCTGCCCAACCAAGTACGGTTTCGAATATCTGTCCAAGGTTCATACGAGAAGGTACACCCAGTGGATTCAATACAATATCAACAGCTGTTCCGTCTGCTAAGAATGGCATATCTTCTTGACGAACGATACGAGACACGATACCTTTATTACCGTGACGTCCTGCCATCTTATCACCTACTTGTACTTTACGTTTTTTAGCTACGTATACTTTTGCGATTTGTACAATACCCGATGGAAGTTCATCACCGATTGTAAGATCGAAACGTTTACGTTTCAGTTCAGCGTCAAGTTCTTTATACTTACGTAGATAATTTACAATTACGCTCTTTATAAGCTCGTTTTTATTATCATCAGTAGTCCAGTTACTAACTTGAATCGATTCGAAGTCGATGCTGTCAAGTGCCGATTTTGTGAATTTAGCACCCTTAGCGATAACATCTGTATTCAAATAATCTTTTACTCCTTGAGATGCTTTACCTTCAGTAAGAACCAATAGCTTATCAACTAAAATAGTTTTTTGTTTAGCCATTTTTTCTTCGTACTCTTCGTCTAATTTAGGAAGTAACGCTTTACTCGAAAGTTTTGTTTTTCCTTTTTTAGCCGCTTTAGAGAACAAATTGGTTCCAATAACAACACCTTTCAATGATGGAGAAGCTTTCAAAGAAGCATCTTTCACATCGCCGGCTTTGTCACCGAATATTGCACGAAGTAATTTTTCCTCAGGTGAAGGATCAGATTCTCCTTTAGGAGTAATCTTACCGATAAGAATGTCACCAGGACCTACACGAGCTCCTATGCGAACGATTCCTCTTTCATCCAAGTCTTTAGTTGCTTCTTCGCTAACGTTAGGAATATCAGAAGTTAATTCTTCAACCCCACGTTTAGTATCACGTACATCAAGAGAAAACTCTTCTACGTGAACAGATGTAAATACGTCTTCACGAACGATACGCTCATTCAATACGATAGCATCCTCAAAGTTATAACCTTTCCAAGGCATGAAAGCAACCTTAAGGTTCTTTCCGATTGCAAGTTCACCATCTTCAGTAGAATAACCTTCGGTAAGAATATCACCTGCTACTACACGTTGTCCTTTTTGACATGTTGGTCTAAGGTCAATAGTTGTATTCTGGTTAGTCTTTCTGAATTTAGGTACTATATATGTCTTAACAGCACTATCGAAGCTTATAAATTCTTCGTCATCTGTACGGTCATATTTAATTTTGATTGTACTCGCATCCACATACACAATTTCACCAGGACCTTCGGCCACGATTTGTGTACGAGAATCTTTAATAAGCAAACCTTCGATACCTGTACCCACAATAGGAGCTTCAGTACGAAGTAAAGGAACTGCCTGGCGCATCATATTAGATCCCATCAGTGCACGGTTGGCATCATCATGCTCCAAGAAAGGAATCAAAGATGCTGCAATAGATGCAATCTGAGTTGGTGATACGTCCATTAATTCGATTTCCTCAGGACCAACTACGGGATAGTCGGCATCCTGACGAGCTTTTACACGAGTATTAATGAAACTACCGTTATCATCTAAAGGAGCATTTCCTTGAGCGATAATTTTTTCTTCTTCCTCTTCCGCAGCAAGGTATATGATACCATCTTCAGAAAGATCTACTTTGTTATTAGTAACCTTACGATATGGAGTCTCAATGAATCCAAGCTCGTTGATTTTTGCATAAACACAAAGAGAAGAGATAAGACCGATATTAGGTCCCTCAGGAGTTTCAATAGGACACAAACGACCGTAGTGAGTAAAGTGAACGTCACGCACCTCGAAACCTGCTCTTTCACGAGAAAGACCACCTGGTCCAAGTGCCGACATACGACGTTTGTGAGTAATCTCAGCTAGAGGATTGGTTTGATCCATGAACTGAGACAAAGCATTCGTTCCGAAGAATGTATTGACAACAGATGAAATTGTTTTCGCATTGATCAAGTCAATAGGAGTGAACACCTCATTGTCGCGGACATTCATTCTTTCACGAATGATACGAGCCATACGGTTAAGACCAACTCCAAACTGGTTGTAAAGTTGTTCTCCTACAGTACGTACACGTCTATTACTTAAGTGGTCAATATCATCTACAATTGCTTTAGAGTTGATAAGCTCAATTAAGTACTTTATAATTTCAATTATATCTTCTTTAGTCAAAACACGAACATCTACGCTCGTATTTAAACCAAGTTTTTTGTTTATTCTATATCGACCTACTTCTCCTAAATCGTAACGTTTCTCAGAGAAGAATAAACTGTTGATAACTTCGCGTGCGCTAGTATCATCAGCAGGCTCAGCACTACGCAGTTGTCGGTAAATATGACGAACCGCATCGATTTCTGAGTTACTAGGGTCTTTTTGTAAAGTGTTATAGATTATTGTATAATCCGAAGCATTTTGATTGCTCTTATGCAATAGTATCGAACCTACACCAGAGTCAAGAATAGCATCCATATGGTCTTTCTCAACGATGGTTTCACGCTCGATGATAACTTCGTTTCGTTCAATAGAAGTAACCTCACCAGTATCTTCATCTACAAAATCTTCCATCCACGTCTTAAGGATACGAGCAGCAAGCCTGCGTCCCTCTATCTTTTTTAGATTTTGCTTATTAACTTTAATTTCCTCGGCAAGGTCAAATATTTCGAGAATATCTTTATCACTTTCAAAACCGATAGCTCTAAGCAGAGTAGTTACCGGTAATTTCTTTTTTCTGTCGATATACGCATACATGACACTGTTGATGTCTGTAGCAAATTCTATCCAAGAACCCTTGAATGGAATGATACGTGCAGAATACAGTTTAGTACCATTGGCATGTACACTTTGTCCAAAGAATACACCTGGCGAACGGTGAAGTTGCGATACAACTACACGCTCAGCTCCATTGATGACAAAAGTACCTTTCTCTGTCATGTATGGAATTAGTCCAAGGTATACGTCTTGAATTACTGTATCGAAATCCTCGTGATCGGGGTCCGTACAGTAAAGTTTTAGCTTTGCTTTAAGAGGAACACTATACGTTAAGCCTCTCTCAACACACTCATCAATAGTGTAGCGAGGAGGATCGATATAGTAGTCCAAAAATTCTAATACAAAGTTGTTGCGAGTATCAGCAATTGGAAAATTCTCAGCAAAAACTTTATATAAGCCTTCTTTCTTTCTTTTTTCAGGAGGTGTATCAAGCTGTAAAAAGTCTCTGAAAGACTTTAATTGTACTTCAAGAAAATCAGGGTACTGAAGAGGATTTTTTATTGAAGCAAAGTTGATTCTTTGATTTGTTGTAGTTGAAGACATGGAATACTCTTTTTTTTGAACTAATTACTTTTGACGCAAAAAGGTCAAGAACCTCCTTTCAAAGAAGGTTCTCAACCAACATCCTGATTAACAGGATCTTTTTGTTTTATTTAAGTTCAACTTCAGCTCCCGCTTCTTCCAGTTGTTTTTTCAATGCATCAGCTTCGTCTTTGCTAACACCTTTTTTCAATTCTGAAGGAGCAGCATCTACTAGATCCTTAGCTTCTTTTAAACCTAAACCTGTAAGTTCTTTAACAGCTTTTACTATAGCTAGTTTGTTTGCACCTGCAGATTTCAAAACAACATCAAATGCTGTTTTTTCTTCAGCAGCCTCTGCAGCAGCAGCAGGAGCAGCAACAGCAACAGCTGCAGCAGCTGGTTCGATACCGTATTCTGTTTTAAGAGTTTCAGCCAATTCGCTAACTTCTTTAACTGTCAAATTTACTAGTTGTTCAGCAATAGCTTTTACGTCTGCCATTTTTGTATGTATTAAAATTGTTATTACTTCTTTTGTTTAATTTATCTTTTCGATAGAGTCTCAAGTACTCCGTGGATGGTGTTACCACCTGATTGAAGAGCAGATACAACGTTCTTGATTGGTGATTGTAACAATCCGATAACTTCACCAATAAGTTCATTTTTACTCTTAACATTTACTAATGCCTTAAGATTTTCAGCTCCAATATAGAAGCTTTCTTGCACGTATGCAGCCTTAAGACTTGGTATACCTTCTTTGCTATATTTATCTATTAATTTAGCAGGAGCATTTGCTACGTTAGAAAGCATGATAGCTGTGTTACCTTTCAAGACAGGAGTCAATTCAGAATAATCAGTATCTAATGATTCTAGTGCTTTTTGCAACAAGGTATTTTTTACTACCATTAGTTTGATATCACTCTTGTAGCATTCAGCTCTTAAAGC
Source organism: Dysgonomonas sp. HGC4 (assembly GCF_001261715.1). GTDB lineage: Bacteria > Bacteroidota > Bacteroidia > Bacteroidales > Dysgonomonadaceae > Dysgonomonas_A. The sequence continues at coordinate 25,288 of NZ_CVRU01000017.1, forward strand.
GCTGGTTTTAGCTGCATTTAGTGTAGAGATATCAGTTAAATAAAAGTAATCATATCCTTTTATCGTAGCTGCAATGGTATCTATAATGGTGCTTTTGTCTTCCTTTCTCATAATTCCGTAGTTTTAATTAGTTTTCGTCTACTGATTTAGGGTCGATTTTAATACCCGGACTCATAGTGCTAGAAAGAAATACACTCTTCACATAAGTACCTTTTGCCGAACTAGGTTTCAATTTGATAAGCGTATTGATAAATTCTTTAGCATTATCTTTGATTTGATCAGCAGTAAATGATACTTTGCCTATAGATGCATGGATAATACCTGTTTTATCAACCTTAAAGTCAATCTTACCTGCTTTAACCTCAGTAACGGCTTTCGCTACGTCAACAGTTACAGTACCGCTCTTTGGATTCGGCATAAGACCACGAGGACCTAATACACGACCTAAAGCTCCGATTTTACCCATAATGGCAGGTTGAGTGATGATAACATCAATATCAGTCCAGCCACCTTTTATTTTTTCGATATATTCATCAAGACCAACATGGTCTGCACCAGCTTCTTTAGCAGCAGCTTCGGCGTCTGGCGAACATAATACAAGAACTCTAACTTGTTTTCCTGTTCCATGAGGAAGAGATACTACACCTCTTACCATCTGGTTAGCTTTACGTGGATCTACACCTAGACGTACATCTACGTCAACAGATGCATCAAATTTACTTGTAGTAATTTCTTTTACAAGTTCAGATGCTTCCTTAAGTGAATAAGATTTCCCTGCTTCAATTTTGCTAAAAGCTAACTTTTGATTTTTTGTAAGTTTACCCATTTCTCAATTGAAGTTTATTATTTAACATCAGGGAAAGCCCCTTTTACAGTGATCCCCATACTTCTTGCTGTTCCAGCAACCATTTTCATAGCCGATTCGATTGTAAAACAATTCAAATCACCCATTTTATCTTCTGCTATAACTTGTACTTGATCCCAAGTTACTTCAGCGATTTTTTTACGGTTAGGTTCAGCAGAACCACTTTTAAGCTTAGTAAGCTCAAGTAGTTGTATTGCTACAGGAGGATTTTTGATTATAAAATCAAATGACTTATCAGCATAGTAAGTTATTACAACTGGTAATATCTTGCCTGCTTTGTCTTGAGTTCTGGCATTAAATTGCTTGCAAAAATCCATGATGTTGATCCCTTTAGAACCTAAAGCAGGTCCTACGGGAGGAGATGGATTTGCTGCACCGCCTTTAATTTGTAATTTTAATTGTCCAGCAATTTCTTTAGCCATTTTTGTTTTAAATTTTTTTGTTTTTGTTTAAAACTTAGTGGAAAATCAATAAAAAATGCGTAACCAAATTTATTGTTCTTTTTCGACTTGTAAGTAATTCAATTCGAGAGGAGTTTTCCGTCCGAATATTTTCACCATCACTTTGAGTTTCTTTTTCTCTGCGTTCACTTCTTCAATAATACCAGAGAAGCCGTTGAATGGTCCATTATTGACCTTCACTGTTTCACCAACGATATATTGAACATCCATTTCTTCGGCTTGCTCATCTAACTCATCCATTGTTCCCAAAATGCGGTTTACCTCAGATTGGCTCAACGGTTGCGGATTAGTGGCATTTGGAAGAAAACCGGCAACATAATTAATGTTGCGAAGTTCATGCACAACTTCACCCACCAAAGCAGCTTCTATCAAAATATATCCAGGGAGGTAAGCTCTTTCTTTAAGAACCTTCTTCCCGTTACGCATGATATAAGTCTTTTCGGTAGGTATAAGAACTTGAGAAATGTATTTTCCTAACTCGGTTTTCTTTATTTCCGCCTCAAGATACTCTTTGACCTTATTTTCTTTTCCGCTAACAGCACGCAATACGTACCATTTCTTTTCGATTTCAGTCATTTTAATAAATTAAAGAGGATTATTATACAAGATTGTAAAAATACTTAAGTGCCCATTCGAAAACAGAGTCTATCCCAAATACTATTAGTGCCATAATAAAGGAAGCTATCATAACAACAACAGCACTGCTCGTGAGCTCTGTACGTGTAGGCCAAGAAACCTTGTGTACAAGTTCGTTATATGAGTCTTTTACGTATTGAATTATTTTTTTCATTACCCATTAAGAGATTTGCACGGGTTGAGAGACTCGAACTCCCGACACCTGGTTTTGGAGACCAGTGCTCTACCAACTGAGCTAAACCCGTAAATAAAGTCGGCTATATGATTATAGCCGACTTGGCTTTATTTTTTGATTAAATAATTAATCAATAATTTCTGTAATCTGACCAGCACCTACTGTACGACCACCTTCGCGGATTGCGAAACGTAGACCTACGTTACATGCTACTGGGTAGATCAATTCTACATTGATTGTTAAGTTATCACCAGGCATTACCATGTCTGTTCCTTCTGGAAGAGTGATTTCACCTGTAACATCTAATGTACGGATGTAGAATTGAGGACGGTATTTGTTGTGGAATGGAGTGTGACGTCCACCTTCTTCTTTTTTCAAGATATATACCTCAGCTTTGAATGTAGTGTGAGGTGTTACTTTTCCTGGGTGAGTTATAACCATACCACGTTTGATATCGTCTTTGTCAACACCACGAAGTAATAAACCTACGTTATCACCAGCTTGACCTTCGTCTAGGATTTTACGGAACATTTCAACACCAGTTACTACTGATTTTTTTCCTTCTGATCCAAGACCGATGATTTGAACTTCTTCACTTGTTTTGATGATACCTGTTTCGATACGACCTGTTGCTACAGTACCACGACCTGTGATCGAGAATACGTCCTCAACTGGCATAAGGAATGGTTTGTCAACATCACGTGGAGGTAATTCAATCCAAGTATCAACAGCGTTCATAAGCTCCATAACTTGGCTAACCCAAGGCTCAACACCGTTTAATGCTCCAAGAGCAGATCCACGGATAACTGGAGTATTGTCACCGTCGAAATTGTAGAATGAAAGAAGTTCTCTCATTTCCATTTCAACTAGTTCCAACATTTCTTCGTCTTCAACGATATCGCATTTGTTCATGAATACAACTAGACGAGGTACGTTTACCTGACGTGCTAGAAGGATGTGCTCACGAGTTTGAGGCATAGGACCATCAGTTGCAGCAACTACAATGATAGCACCGTCCATTTGTGCAGCACCAGTAACCATGTTCTTTACGTAGTCAGCGTGACCTGGACAGTCAACGTGAGCGTAGTGACGATTAGCTGTTTGATATTCTACGTGAGAAGTATTGATAGTGATACCACGTTCTTTTTCTTCAGGAGCATTATCAATTTGGTCAAATGATCTAGCTTCAGAGAACCCTTTATCTGCTAATACTTTAGTGATAGCAGCAGTAAGAGTAGTTTTACCGTGGTCAACGTGACCGATTGTACCGATATTAACGTGTGGTTTCGACCGGTTAAAATGTTCTTTTGCCATAATAAAGTGTACTTATTATTAATTAATGATTGCTTTTTAAATTCTTTTCTATAAGTGACAATAAATCACTTTTTATAACATTGCCTGCCGCAATCTCTAGAGCCTATGACGGGACTTGAACCCGTGACCTCTTCCTTACCAAGGAAGTGCTCTACCAACTGAGCTACATTGGCGATGAGAGCGAAAGACGGGGCTCAAACCCGCGACCCTCAGCTTGGAAGGCTGATGCTCTATCAACTGAGCTACTTTCGCGATAAAAAGAGTGGGCAGTGATGGATTCGAACCACCGTAAGCTTACGCTATCTGAGTTACAGTCAGACCCATTTGGCCACTCTGGTAACTGCCCTTTCTTTTGAGCCTCTTGTCGGATTCGAACCAACGACCCCGAGATTACAAATCACGTGCTCTGGCCAACTGAGCTAAAGAGGCATAGGCTTGATTATTCTTAAAAAAATAATCGCCGCTTCGCAGATGTGCTTTATGCGAAACGGCGACAAAAATAGAAAGAAATTTCTTAAGTCCCAAGAAAATATCAGTAATTTTTACTTAGACTGCACTTTTTCTTTGTACTTGATGAGTTGTTTCTCTAAAGCCTCTGTGCATAAATCGATTGCTTCTTCGAAACTTTCAGCTGTTTTGTTAGCGTAAAGCTCATCGCTCTTGACGTTTAGCTTTATTGAAGCGTCTTTGTTATTGCTAGTTTCGGGCTTTACAACTTTAAGTATAATATCTGCACTTAATATGTCGTCTGAATATTTTTCAAGTTTAGTAACTTTCTTTTGGATAAACTCTCTAAGTTTATCAGCAGCATCGAAATGTAGAGCTTGAATTTTAATGTCCATCATGATTCCTCCTTTTGTTTTAATAATTTATGCTCGAGGATGAGCTTTATTGTATATCTTTTTCAGTTCGTCAAAAGACGTATGTGTATAAATTTCTGTTGATGCTAGGCTCGAGTGTCCTAGCAATTCTTTTACAGCATTTATGTCAGCTCCATTATTAAGCATTCCTGTTGCAAAGGAATGACGTAATACGTGTGGACTCGCTTTCGCTAAAGTGGGAATCCATTTGAGGTGGTTGCTGACTACCCGGTGGATTAGCATGGGGTAGATTGGCTCTCCATCTTTCTTAACAAAGAAGGCGGCGGTTTGGTTCTCGAAATTATTATTGCGAATTTCTATATAGGAGTCGATCAATGCTATTGTGTTTTTACTAATAGGTATGATACGCTGTTTGTTGCGTTTTCCGGTGACTCGTATGTTTCCTGCGTAAAGATCCACATCTTTATCTGTTAATCCAATAAGTTCGGCTCTCCGCATTCCTGTTACATAGAATAGTTCGAGAATTACTTTGTCTCGGAACGATTCGTAATCATTGTCTTGAACTTCGAGATCAAGCACTTTTTCCATGTCTGAATAGTTTACGAACGAAGGTATCGGCTTTTTAGCTTTGGGTCCGCTAATTTTCTTGAGTGGGCTTATTGATGTTTGTCCCATTTTTTGGAGATAGCGATAAAATGACTTCAAAGAACTGAGTTTCCTATTTACTGATCGGGCAGATGTTTTACTTTCCATCAAGGAGATAATCCATGCCCTAACGATGTCTCCGTCTACGGATTCTAATTCTACTTCTGGATAATACGTCTCTATAAAGTTTTTGAACTGGACAAGGTCTGTATAATAAGAAATCTCCGTATGAGAAGAGTAGTTCTTTTCATAACGGAGATATTCTATATATTTATCGACTGTCGCCATTCTTTTCCTTTATGGGATGAGTGACGAAGTTATGCAATCGTTGTTATAAATACAAATGTTTTAATCTTCGATTTGGTGAAGTTTTTGTACGTATGCAGCGTGTATTCTTTGTTTTCTATTTGTAATAGAAGGCTTTTCGAAAGCTTGACGGCGTCTCAATTCTTTTACAACACCAGTTTTTTCGAATTTTCTTTTGAATTTTTTAAGTGCTTTTTCGATGTTTTCACCTTCTTTTATAGGAACAACTATCATAATTTTTTGTTTTAAATTTCGATTTGAGAAAAATTTTGTTTTGATTTTTTAAAATAACGAGGTATTCATCATTATTAATGAATAGCCCTAGATGTGCTGTGTTTCTAATGCACTTCTATACCTTATATTATATGTTACTCTAAGTATTAATCAAAACCTCCTTTCTTTTTCGGGAGGCAAAGGTAAGAGTTTCAATGATAAAAACAAAAAAAAGATCAATTTATTACATTTCGGAAATTGTTAAGGTGTTTTGAGTTTTATCTCCTGATAAAGCTTGAGTATATCCGGTTGATTGATAAATTGTTATTTTCAAGGTGCCATTTTGAGCCAGATAATGAAAACTTTTACAGGATATGGTCAATGGTACACCGTTTACACTGCTTGTATATCCTACAAGAGTGGAAGCGGTAGCAGAAGCTCCTCCATCGTGAGAAAGTTCGACTTGGCTAGTTGGTCCTGCGGTGATATTACCGATTTTGAAAACTAGAGACGATGATACAGAGTAAATTCCTGACCTTCTAGCTGTAAAGATGCCGGTTGCGGCGTTAAAATCATTGTTTTGGTCAAATGTTTTTGTCCAATTTGTAATAGGAACACCTGCTGTCCCTAAATTAATGAAGGATTGCTGTGTGCTATTTTGAGCAATAACCAATGCTTTAGGTGGTTGGTTTTGTAATGTTATCCATTTGTTGCCATCGGAGTATTGTATTGCTCCATTAGTTATTAAGGGGTTGTATCTTATTGCGCCTGCCATCGCGTCGCTGGCTGTCATTGTTGTATAGCCAATGCCAATTGCATTGTCTATTCGTGAGGTTGATCGCAGATCAATTTTTGTACTAGGATTATCAATGCCTAAGCCTAAATTTCCTTCATCGGTTAATGTTAGAATATTCATATTGTTAGAGTCAGTTATTTTTATGGTCTTTGTTGTGGATGTATTTCCTTGTGATACAATATTTATTGTTGCAGCAGAAATGTCTTCTGTGTTTATCCCTATTTGAGCATTAATATTGAATGCTATTATAATGACTATGATAAAAGAGCAAACTAATCGTTTCATATTATTCTTTTAATTTGATTATTTCTTTCGGACTGTCTGGTTATTCAGCAACAATAGCCAAGTTTGTAAATCGCTCATTAGTCCATATCTGGCAAGTGGCGCCAACATTATGAGATACATTTATGCGTAAAGTTTCACCTTTTTGCAGGGCGAATGAGCCTGAGCCTACTATGCTTGGGTAAATACTTCCGCTAGACGAGTATGCGTTGATCCATTTCAAACTACTTCTTTCAGATATCAATGTGGCTTGAATATAACTATTGGCATTCACAGTTATTGTTCGGCACAATATCATAAAGCAGGCAGTGTAAACACCATCTTTTGGTGCAGTAAATATGCCGGTCGTTGGATTGAAATTATTATTGGCGTCGTATGTTGTAGTCCATTTAGTGATAGTGGTAGAAGTGTTATTTGGAAATTGTACGGTCGCATTCCCATTGTTAGCTATAATGCAGGTTCTAGCTTCTGATGTAACTAGCGACATCCATTGTACGCCATCTGAGTATTGTAGCATTTCTGTGCTAGGGTCATATCTTATAGCTCCTGCACCAATAGTAGCGGCTGTGATTGATGTGGTGCCAATACCTATGCTTGAGTTGTTGGAAGGGTTACGAATGTCGAGTCGTGTAGCTGGTGATGAATTAAGAGAGCCAAATCTACCTAGATTAGTGGTAGTCGCTATTTCTGTAGCATTCGAATTGGTTACTTTTAGAACTTTAGCAGAAGCTGTCTTCTCTGTAGATGCAATAATGTCTAATGTTGCTAGTGGATTGATTGTGTTGATGCCTACAGTTTGCCCTATTGAATTAGTTGCGACTAGTAGCATTGAGGTTGTGCTGATAATAAAAAGGAAGAGTCTCATATTAATTTTCTATTATGGTTAAGTTGTTGTAGCCACTCTTTAATGATTTGCTTGCTGCAAGATTTTGCCAAATAGATGCAGTTAGAGTTTCGTTAGTCGTCAGATGAAAACTTGCCGAACATAAAACACTTCCGGGTAGACTCGTTGCTGCTGTGTTGAAGGTTGTGATACTTTTCATGCTCATGCCATTTGATGCTAGCCATTGTGCTTCGATATAGCTTTTGGCAGCAATAGCTCCATCGTTCAAGGTTAGAATAAGGGTGGCCGTGTAGATTCCAGTTTTGGAAGCCGTAAACACTCCAGTTGTTGGATTGAAGTTGTTGGTGTTGTCTACTGATTCGTTCCAATATTGAACTTGTGTTCTTGTATTTTGAGTGAAAGTTTGGGTTGAGCCATCAAGGTTGGCTATGACATAGGCTCGAGGAGCATTTGCGGAAAGATCATTCCATTGAGTGTTGTTTGAATAGGATAGAGTTTTCGCGTCGGATTTATACATCAAAGCTCCGGCTTTGGCATCAGATGCGCTTTGGTTTGTTTCTCCTACGGCGATTATGGGTGCAATTCCTCCATCTCTAACATCTAAGTGGGTTATAGGATTGGCGACTCCTATCCCAATTTTTCCATCGTTGAAGATTGTTAGGATTTCTTTTTCATCAGAATTTACAACTTTTAGAGCTTTGCTTGAAGCAGTATTTCCTGTAGTGATTACGTCAAGCATTGCTAGAGGGGTGTTAGTGTTAATCCCCACTTGAGCTTGGCAAAGCCCAGTGAGGAGCAAGCTGAAGATGATTGAAAAGGATGTTTTCATTTTTATAATGTTTTTAGTGTGAGTTGAATACGAAAGACAGCAGCGTGTAATCGCTACACGCTGCTGTCGAGTATAGTTGTGACATGGGTAAACGGTTGATTCATCTTGATTTTGAACGACAACAAAAAACAAACCAGCTAAACGAAAACGTTTACCGAAACAACTTGAAATGTATTTATTGGGGAAATATTGTAAAATTTGAAAGGATGCGCTATTTTTATGCGCAAACAAAAAAAGACGAAAAACTCCGTCTGTAAATTTTTTATAGTAAACCTGTTTGTTATCTAGTCTCTCTCTCTCTCTCTCTCTCTCTCTCTAGTGTTTCGACGCAAATATCCAAATCTAAAAAGTTAAATTCTAGATTGTTGTTGCTTAATATATTTGTTAATCGATATTTCATTAGTAGCATAAAAAGGTATTTTACAGAAACAAAGATAAATATTAATTTATTGCATATGCAAATATATCTATTGATTTCTTTTGTAGAATAGAGCGAATTATGTTCAGTCTATGCTAGCTTATTTGGAGTCGGTATATCAGGATTTGTGTCTGTCATTAAGTTTGTTTCAGTTGGTAGCTTTTATTCTAAGGATTGATAAAAACTGCTGCTGCTGATTGATTAAGAGTATATGTTTCAATTTTGGATAATGCCAATAAGTGGCTCTTCTGTTTTTGAAAATATAAAATATCCACTTTCCTCTTATGTATAATAGAGAAAGTAAGAAAGAGAGAACTGATATATTAATTATTGTAGCTTTTTTAGCTCGTAATATAAGTATTGAGATATCTTATTTTTAGGATGACTCTATTGAATAAAAATTGATTCGAAACTTACTTTCTCTTTTTCTTTAATTAAAAATATAGATTCTCCTTAATTGCAATGTAATAATATATATGATATGTACGTATATTGTGGGTGTAAAATGTTGATATGTATTTGTTTATGAAATTTTGTAAAAAAAGCAATCTATAATTGCACATTTTTAGTATTTTTGTGCCATTCAACAATCAAAAAAGAATATTATTCACTAATAGAAAAATAAAAATGAGTCATAACTTATTAAAGGGCAAAAGAGGTATCATCTTTGGAGCTCTAAATGAAATGTCAATAGCATGGAAAGTTGCAGAAAAAGCTGTAGAGCAAGGAGCAACAATTACATTATCAAATACTCCTATGGCTATGAGAATGGGAGAAACTAATGCGTTGGCTGACAAGTTAAAAACAGAAGTGATTCCTGCTGATGCTACAATTGTAGAAGATTTAGAGCAAGTTTTTGCTAGATCACAAGAGATTCTTGGTGGTAAAATTGACTTTGTTCTTCACTCAATAGGTATGTCTCCAAACGTACGTAAAGGACGCGATTACGATGATTTAGATTATAAGTTTTTAGATAAAACATTAGATATTTCGGCTGTATCGTTTCACAAAATGATGCAAGTTGCGAAAAAAATGGATGCAATTGCAGAAGGCGGTTCAGTTTTAGCTCTTACTCATATTGCTGCACAACGTACTTTTGCAGGATATAATGATATGGCTGATGCAAAATCGTTGCTAGAATCAATCGGTCGTAGCTTTGGTTATGTATATGGACGTGATAAAGGTGTACGTGTGAATACTATCTCGCAATCTCCTACAATGACTACTGCTGGAGCAGGTATCGGAGGTATGGGTGGATTTCTTGAATTCGCCGAAAAAATGTCACCCTTAGGAAATGCTAATGCTGAAGAGTGTGCCGATTATTGTATCGTTATGTTCTCGGATTTGACTCGCAAGGTAACTATGCAAAATCTGTTTCACGATGGAGGTTTCTCTAATATGGGATTAACTGCTGCCGTGATGGACGAGTTTAATGCAAACAAATAAGCTAGGATTTATTCCTATAATAAAAAATAGAAGGCGGTAAGCCTTAAGAGGCAGAAAACAAGCGTTTTCTGTCTCTTTTTTTTATTATATTTGCGAAGTTGTAAAGAAATGTAAAACAGTCTGAAAAGGATTCCTTTTCGGTAATAAGAAAAAGTTTAGTAATAATTATGTTAATAAAGATATATCCCGAGAATCCGAATCAGAAGGAAATCGATAAAGTTGTGAAGGTGTTGCAGGATGGAGGGTTGGTTATTTATCCGACCGATACTGTTTATGCTATTGGGTGCGACGCTCTGAATGTAAGGGCTGTAGAGAAAATTTGTAAAATGAAAGGTATCAATCCGGCAAAGAGTAATTTGTCTATTATTTGCTATGATTTAAGTAATATCAGTGAATATGCCAAAGTGGATACCTCTACATTTAAGCTTATGAAGAAGAATCTTCCAGGGGCTTTTACCTTCCTGCTTAATACAACTTCATCATTGCCTAAGATATATAAGGATAAAAAGACAGTAGGAATAAGGATCCCCGATAATAATATAATCAGAGAAATTGTAAGGATTCTGGGTAATCCGGTTTTGACAACATCTGTTAAAAATGACGATGAAATTATTGAGTACTCAACAGATCCAGAACTTATAGAGGAAAGGTATGAAAAAATAGTAGATCTTGTTGTTGATGGGGGATATGGAGGTTTAGATGCTTCAACCATAGTTGATTGTACTGATGGAGAGCCTACTATAACCCGTCAGGGAAAAGGGGAGCTAATTTGGTAGGAATAAATAAAATACGTATTTTTACACCCAGCATTAATTATAATACGTAAAGAAAATATGAGAAAGAAACTTTTTACAATACTTACTATTGTTTTAGGGACTATGTTTATGGTGTCTTGTGGCAGTGATGAGCCAAAGACAGAACCGATTACTCCAGTTGTTAATGAAGACATTTTGGGGATAATGACCAGAAATTACCTTTGGGCATTACCTACTGAACCTAATTTATATCAGGCGACAGAGCCTTTCTTTGGGTCATTGCTAAATGCAAAAGATGTTTACACTGATAATGGTAATAAGTATACATATTCAAAAATATCACCGGTAAGTGGTCAAGCAGGTACTGTTTATGATCCAGGGTTTGAGTATGCGATTAACAATTATAGAGATGATGCAAATCCAGGTAAAGTAATAACTTATTACGTAATTTTATATGTAAAACCACGTACTGTTGCTGCTGAATACCTTTTAAGAGGGTTGTATATTACAACTGTTAACGGCGAAGCCGTTACTGCTGCTAATGCACCAACATTATTATATGATGCATACAAAGATGGAAAAGCCGTTGATTTAATGATCAGAACCCCTCAGATTGTAGCAGAGAGAAAGATCACTATAACACCATATGGTAATTATGTTGAAGCTCCATTGCACACTGCAAAAACATTAACTGCAGGAGCTCAAAAAGTGGGCTATGTACTATATAATCATTTTTCTTCGGGTACTAAGACTGGTGATTATACTTATGATAATGCTTTAGCTGCTCAATTGACCAAGTTCAATAATGAAAAAGTAACAACTCTAGTATTTGATGTTCGTTATAATTCAGGCGGAAGTGTTTCTGCTATTCAGGCTTTAGGAAGTGCTTTAGTAAAGAATCGTGATACTAGTAAAGCTTTTATAGAGCAATTATTCCGAGCTGATTTAGCTAACCCAAATATTCCTTTAAAATTTTTAGAGAAAACAGGGGGAAATACTGCTATACCTAAGTTGGGCGATCAATTAGAAAAGATATATATAATTACAGGGCAATCTACTGCAGGTGCATCGGAAGCTCTTATTAATGCTTTGAAAGCATATAATAAAGAAATTATATTGGTTGGAGAGCAGACTAAAGGACGCCCTGTTGCAACTAGTAATACTCAAGATGTTACAAAACAGTGGAATCTACGAATTGCTTTGTCCTATTTAGCAGATGTAAATAAGACCTACAATTATGCGAATGGTTTTACTCCAAATCATATTATTAAAGAGGTACAAGCAAATGCTGATTTAAATGAGAATACAACTCTTTTAGGAGAATTGGGTACCGACAAAGAGATTATTCTTTCTCAAATCCTTAATATGATCAAAGGAAATCAGTTTGAAGCTGCTTCAGGTACAAGATCTGCAGGAATTGACAAAGAAGTGAAAACTTCATTATCTAGAAGACCAGGATCTAATGAAACTTCAGTAGAATTGATCGATCTTAATTAATAAAATAAGACTTAGAATTTAAGTAATATAGAAAAGTGGCGGAATCTTTATTGATTTCGCCACTTTTTGTGTTTCTAAGTGTATCGTTTTCTTAATTTTGTAAACAAAGATTAAATCTTTATATTTGCGATAGTCTGTAAATCACAAGACAGCAGATATAATCAATCCGAAGAGTCATTCTAAAAAAGATATTTATGAAGATCAGATATTCGTTATTACTAATGGCTTGCATGAGCCTGATCACCTTTACTTCTTGTGAAGATAAGGATGATGAAGACAATAATGGAGGAGGGAATTCTTCATTGTCAGATAATGAATATGTCAATAAATGGATTTATGAGCAGATGGATGAGTGGTACCTGTGGCGTGATCAGATGCCGAACGAAAGTAAGCTTAATTTAGATCAGGATCCGACAGCTTTTTTCAATAGCCTATTGTATGCCCGTGAAAGCACAAAGGGATATACATTCTCTACAATAGAAAGCACTCATGATAATATGTTGAAATCAGCCAGTCTTGATAATAACGGAGTATCGTCTGATCTGGGTTTTGAATATATTCCGGCTAGAACATCTTTAGCTGATTCTCCAATTGCTTTTATTGTGGTTTATATAAATAAAGGAACCAATGTGGCGGCTCAAGGAGAGCTCAAGAGAGGAGATGTTATTTTTAAAGTGGACGATCAGGCAATCACGATGAATAACTATCAGACAATCTTGTATCAAAATAAGTCTAGTTATAAATTGGGCTTTGGCAATAATTTGCCAGCTAAAACAATAACGATAACTTATAATTATGAAGAAAATCCGATATTTTTGGATTCTATTTATGTTGAGAATAATAAAAAAATAGGTTACTTGGTTTATAACTCCTATAAGATGGGAGATAAGTCGTCTCGCGTTTATGATGTACAGATGGCTCAGATATTAACTAAGTTCCAGCAACAGGGAGTTACAGATTTAGTATTAGATTTACGTTACAACTTAGGAGGCTATCTCGAATCTGCCAAAGTTTTGTGTAGTGCATTGGTTCCTAATAGAAGTACTAAGAATATACTTCAGATAAGTGGTTATAACTCGGTTAAGCAAGCACAAATAGAAGCTATGTCTACAGCTGCAAAAAACAGTTATTTATATGACTATTTTACTGATAATGTTGTAAATTTCAATACCGGAGGCACTTTAACTTCGATACCTAAGCTAGGAGACCAATTGAAGAATATCTATATCATCGGAACGGGTAATACAGCATCAGCAAGTGAGATGACTATAAATGCACTGACTCCGTACATTAAAGAAGCAGGTAAGAAAATTGTTCTTGTAGGAGAAACAACAATGGGTAAAAATGTAGGTTCATCTCCTCTTTCTAAGGATAATGATACTCGAAATACTTATGTGTTGCATCCAATTTCATTTAAAACATATAACAAAGATAAGGAGTCTAATTATGATGCCGGATTTGATCCGGATATAGATGCAGATGACTTTGAGTTGTTATTTACTCAAGGAGGAATGAAACCTTTAGGTGACAGGAATGAAACCATGCTAAATGTTGCAATTTCGAGTATTACAGGAGCTAGCAGAACTCGAACGGCAGCAGTAAGTACTGGTAACTATAAGAAATTACCAGGCTCTTCCTTAGAGCATAAACCAACAGCTTATCAACTGATAAGCAATAAAGGGAATTAAATAGAATCATTTAATACTATATTTTAGAGTTGTAACAATACAATTGTTATACCTACTTGGAAATAAATAGGTCTGAGACCTTTTATCAGAATCTTTGAAAGAAAAAAGAATAAAATTTTAGACAAGACAGAGCTATGAAAGTAATGAAATTTGGCGGAACGTCTTTAGGTTCTGCTCAAAACATATTGAATGTAAAGAAGATAATAGATGCCGAGAAAGGCTCTTTAGTGATTGTCGCGTCTGCTTTTGGAGGAATAACGGACAAGCTAATGGCTACCTCTTTGCTTGCTGCAGATGGTAATGCCTTGTATGAGACTAGCTTTAAAGAAATAATAGAAAGACACCTTACGATAATTCAGGAGATACACTTTGATAAGAAGGTTGAGGCTGATCTGGTATCGAAAATTAACGTTCTATTGGATGAGCTTAGTAATATATTCAAGGGGGTTTATCTGATAAATGATTTGTCGCAACGTACATCCGATAAAATAGCAAGTTATGGAGAGAGACTTTCTTCTCTGATTGTGAGCTATGTTTTAGGTGATTTTGAATATCTGGATGCTATTCAATTAATAAAAACGAATTCAGCTTTTGGAAAACATACCCCTGATATAGAACTTTCGAGTTCTTTGATAAAGAATGCCTTTGCTACTTCGTCGGGTAAAGTATTAGTTGCCGGTTTTATCTCAGCATGCAAATCTCGAAATGAGATTACCAATCTGGGTAGAGGTGGTTCAGATTATACAGCTGCTATATTCGCTTCGGCTTTAGATGCTGATGTGTTGGAAATATGGACAGATGTGGATGGCTTTATGTCTGCTGATCCTAAGGTGATTAGTGGGGCTTATGTGATAGAACATCTGACATTTACCGAAGCTACAGAATTATGTAATTTTGGTGCAAAGGTGATATATCCGCCTACAATATTTCCGGTCTATCATAAGAATATACCTATTCGTATAAAGAATACTTTCCATCCAGAATTACCCGGAACATTCATATCTCATGATGGGGGTGAAAATAAGCGTAAGGCATTGATAAAGGGTATTTCTTCCATTGATGACACCTGTCTGCTTACGGTTCAAGGACTGGGTATGGTTGGTATCATTGGTGTCAACTACCGTATATTTAGAGCTTTGGCTAAAAATGCGATTAGTGTTTTTTTAGTATCACAAGCATCATCCGAAAACAGTACATCAATTGGGGTTCGTTCTGTGGATGCCGATTTGGCGGCACAAGTGTTGGAAGATGAGTTTGCGAACGAGATAGCTTTGGGTAGTATCAATAGAGTACAGTTGGAGCGAGATCTGGCAACGGTTTCTATTGTTGGAGAAAACATGAAATATACTCCCGGTATTGCAGGGAAACTATTCGAAACTTTAGGTAAAAGCGGTATTAGTGTAGTTGCTTGTGCTCAGGGAGCTTCGGAGGTAAATATCTCTTTTGTTATTAAAAATAAATATTTGAGGAAAGCTCTGAATTCTATTCACGATTCATTCTTCCTATCAGAATATAAGGTTTTGAATTTGTTTATTGTTGGAGGTACGGGTATTGTCGGAGGTCATTTAATTGAACAGATAAAAAAGCAGCAACCTAAATTGAAACAACAATATTCTCTCAAATTGAATGTGGCCGGTATAGCAAACGGACGTAAAGCATTGTTCTGTCGTGAGGGTATTGATCTGGATAATTATAGAGAACTTTTGGATAAAGAGGGCATAACCAGTTCTCCAAGTATCTTACAGGATAAGATATTGGATATGAATATCTTTAATGCCGTATTTGTTGACTGTACAGCAAGTGAGGCTGTTGCGTCGTTATATGATGGATTGTTGGCAAATAATGTATCGGTTGTTACTGCAAATAAGATTGCCGCATCTTCTCCTTATGAGAACTATTTGAAATTGAAAAATACGGCTCGTGAGCGGAATGTGAAGTTTTTATTTGAAACAAATGTAGGAGCAGGTCTTCCTATTATAAATACAATGAATTCCCTTACCAATTCGGGAGATAAGATTATAAAAATAGAAGCAGTATTATCAGGTACGCTTAATTTTATATTCAATACTATAAGTAAAGATATTCCATTTAGTAAGGCTGTAAAGATGGCTAAGGAGGCAGGATATGCCGAGCCCGATCCTCGTGTTGATCTATGTGGACAAGATGTAATCCGTAAATTGGTTATTCTGAGTCGTGAAGCCGGTCATAAAGTGGAACAAAAAGATGTAAAAGTGAAACTTTTTGTGCCTCAGAAGTATTTTGATGGAACACTCAATGAATTTTGGAGTAGCATCAATGAAGTAGATAAAGGCTTCGAAGAAAGACGTCAGAATCTGGAAGCTGAAGGGAAACATCTTCGTTTTGTAGCTAAATATGAAGATGGTGAATGCGGAGTTGGTTTACAAGAAGTAGATATGAGCCATCCGTTCTATGAACTGGAGGGAAGCAACAATATAATTCAGATTACAACCGAACGTTACAACGAGTATCCTATGATTATAAAAGGATATGGGGCGGGAGCAAGCGTTACTGCTGCCGGAGTATTTTCAGATATTATAAGTATTTCGAATGTGAGATAAATGCTTATGTATCTTTTTATTCCTTACCTAGGTGAAAGAATAATTATAGATTGTGAATCTAATATATAGTTATTGTTTCATAATAGTAATAGCTGAATAAAGCCTCAAAATTGTTTTATCCGATCAAAAGGATAAAGCAATTTTTTTATTAATATCTTTGTATTCTCAAATAAGTTATAAATAAAAAATGATAGAAATACATAAAGTACCCTCGCCATGTTTTGTGATGGAAGAGGAATTGTTACGTAAGAATTTATCGTTGATAAAATCGGTAAAAGATCGTACAGGTGTCAATATAATATTGGCATTTAAGGCTTTTGCTATGTGGAAGTCTTTTCCTATTATCAGAGAATATATACCATATTCTACTGCTAGCTCGGTGTTTGAAGCGCAGTTGGCTTATGAGGAAATGAAGAGTCCGGCACATACATTCTCGCCCGCTTATACAAATGAAAATTTTCCAACATTTCTAAAATATAGTAATCATATTACATTTAATTCTTTAACTCAATTTGAGAGATTCTACCCTCAGGTTGAAGCTGATGGAAATAAAGTGTCGTGTGGAATACGTATCAATCCCGAATATTCGGAAGTTGAAACAGATTTGTACAACCCATGTGCTCCCGGCTCTCGTTTTGGTGTAACACCTGAAGCTTTGGGTAATTGTTTACCTGAAGGTGTTGAGGGATTGCATTTCCATACGTTGTGTGAGTCTTCTTCTTATGATTTGGAAAAGACATTAAATGTAGTGACAGCTAAATTTGATAAATGGCTTAAGCAAGCTAAATGGTTGAATATGGGTGGTGGACATTTAATGACTCGTGATGATTATGATGTAGAGCATCTTGTTAAGTTGTTATTGGCTTTAAAGGAGAAGTACCCGCATCTTGAAATCATAATGGAGCCGGGAAGTGCTTTTGCTTGGCAAACCGGTGTTTTGGTTTCGACGGTTATAGATGTAGTGGAGAATCAAGGAATAAAAACTGCAATTCTGGATGTTTCTTTTGCGTGTCATATGCCCGATTGTTTAGAGATGCCATATAAGCCAAAAATCAGAGGAGCATACCACGATCCGGTGGAAGGTAAGCCTACTTATCGAATGGGAGGTAATAGCTGTTTAAGTGGCGATTTTATGGGTGATTGGTCTTTTGACGAACCTCTAGGAATAGGAGATAAAATTGTATTTGAGGATATGATTCATTACACCATCGTTAAGACAACAATGTTTAATGGAATATCTCACCCGGCTCTTGCTTTGTGGCATCAAGATAACAAACTTGAGATATATAAAGAATTCGACTATACAGATTATAAGAATAGAATGAGCTAATTGGGATGAAAGTCTAAAATCAGTATAATTTAATTATATGTATATCTTCTATTTTCTGATTATCTGGAATATCGTTGTTTTCTTTCTATATGGATCGGATAAACGTAAAGCAAAGACTAATAAGTATAGAATTAGTGAAAAAACATTGCTCCTTAGTTCCTTTTTATGGGGAGCTATAGGAGCTTTTTTAGGAATGTATGTCTTTCATCACAAGACTAAGCATGTGAAGTTTAAAATTCTTGTTCCAATATTCTTAATTCTCAATTGTATCTGTTTCTACTATTTCCGAGATTACCTTTTGATCAAATTATAAGATTAAAGATTCAGAGCTTTGTTTTCTTCTCTGATTCTTAAAGCTAACATTAATCCATTGAGCAAAGTAAAGATAATTGCTGTGTAATACAGATGAAATATAAGGGGTATAATTACGATTTCGGCAATGACTATAATATAATTAGGATGTTTAATGTATTTATAAGGACCTTTCTTTACCAAAGGAAAATGTGCTACTCGATAGATCTTTGTATTCCAGAATTTACCCAGTGAAAAAATAATCCAGACTTTTAAAGCCAAGAGCACAAAAAATAAAATAAGCAGCGGCAAACTATAAGCTGACACTCCAACAATGGAGTATTCAATAATTAAAGAGATAATAAAAAGGATGTGAAGTGCTACAATGAAAGGGTAGTGCTTTTGTCCATATTCTATTGCCCCATTTTGTAACAACCATTGTTCATTCTTTCGGGCAAGGAGTAGTTCTGCAATCCGTAATAGGATAATAAATAAGATAAAAAAGGTAAATATCATACTGTAAAGTGTTGTGAAGTTTATTTTCTCATTTGAAGTAAAACCATCTCACAAGAGAAGCCGGGGCCCATTGACATCATTAAGCCATAACCATTCTCAAAACCTTTACTAAAGAATTTTTCTAATACGTACAATACGGTCGAACTTGACATATTACCATAACCTTGCATTATCTCGCGTGTGGTTTTCAGAAAATCGCCCTCTATGGCAAGTGCTTCCTGATAAGCTGTGAGTACTTTTTTACCTCCCGGATGGAAGATGAAGTTCTTAATATCCGCTAACTCTAATTGATTCTTAGCCAAGAATGAAGTGACGTCGTTTCTTACATTCTGAGCAATAATAGAGGGGATGCCGGATGAAAATAAAACTTTAAAGCCATTGTTTCCAAAGTCCCATCCCATAATATCAAGAGTGTCAAAATATAACTTACTTTGATTATCTACGAATGTAATTTCATTTTCTTTTTTTGTATGGTTGTCTCCCATGATGAGGCAGGCTGCAACTCCATCAGCAAATAAGCTGGCTCCTATAAAGTTACTTTTACTGAAATCATCACGCAGAAAAGTCAAAGAGCATAATTCGGCAGTAACCAAAAGTACTACAGCATCGTTATTAGCTTTTGCTAAAGTACAAGCTTTTGCATACCCTGAAACACCGCCTCCACAACCTAACCCAAAAATAGCCATATGATTGATATGCTGATTAAGTCTCATTTTGTTGATTATAAGTGCATCCATACTAGGCGTGGCTAGGCCGGTGGTAGACACAAAAATAATATCGGTAATATCATCTTTGTTGATTTGTGCAGAAGATATACATTTTTCAATGGCATCAACGGAATATTCGAGGGTTAGCCGAATATATTCGAGATTCTGATCTTGAAAAGTATGTACTTGGGAATAGTAGTCGAGTGGTTTGCAAAGATTTCTTGTTGCAATTTCTGTATGATCGAACGTACTTAGCATTCTTTCTACTTCGGGAAAGGACACAGCAAATAATTTTTTCGCATATTCCTTTACGTCTTGTTGATCTGTTTTGAAAGGGAAATCTATTTTGGAGATTGCTGCTAATGAAGGCATGGTTTTCTTGTTTTATATTAAGTAACAGTAAGTATTAATGCAATGTTGTTGTATTAAACAAGTAACAAGAGAGAATAGTTCTGTTTTTCGTCTTTAAGATTCTTTTAGTCAGGGTGTTTCTTTTTGTAATAAAGAGTTGATGTGTGGTGGATTATAATTGTTATTGCCTAAAAAATAAAAGGACTTCGGATAATAAGCCATTATATCCGAAGTCCTTTTATTTTATCTTTTGCTGTCGGTCACTTACGTGGCTTGCAGCGAGCTAAATTTATTTTGTTTTTTCTTTAGTCTTTAAATCCAATATAGTCAAGTATTCATTAGTAAGAAGCTCCTTGATCTTAGCGTATGGTAAGCTTACTTCTACTAGACCATCTGAATAAGGCGCTACTTCGTAACTGTTATAAACATATACAATTCCTCGGTTGTCGAAGTAGAAGTTTACACTGGGTACTATTGCTTCGGGTTCAAGCAATGTAATAGTGTCACCCTGCGAATTTAAAGTTTTGGCTAACTCATCTTTGATGTATTGAGTTATTTTTTCCTTTGATCCGCTTTTGAAGAGTTTATCTTCTTTTATAATAGAGCCGTTTCGAGTATCAATATTATAGTAAGAAATATATTGAGAGCCATGTGCACCTCCCATATATTCGTTTGTTTCGGTTCTGGCTGTTATTGTAATATCTGTGGTGTCGAATACCGATGTTATTACATTTTTGTAATAGTCAGAGAGGTCGCTTTTATCCCTTGTAGCCAACTTGGCTATATCTATACTCTCTTGGATAGATCTCTCGGTGAGCGTATCAAAGGCGCTTTGTGGTGTGAGATTTTTATAATCGTCACCCGCAAAAGCGGTTGCAAATTGAGATTGTATAATTGTAAGAAGCGAGTCATTCCCCACTTTTGATGGGTAGTTGAATTCGAAACTAAGTTTTATACCTCCTTTTGTAGAATCGTTATCCAGGAATATTTTTTTCTCAAGACTTAACTTGTCAAATTTCCATTTTTCGCTGACAGGAGCGTCAGGTTGTGTTTTTTTACAAGAGGTGATCGCAATAATTACTAATAAAAGAGCTAAGCTTATTTTTTTCATGATTGAGATGTTTTATGTTTTATTAAGAACAAATGTAAGATAAAAACGTAATCTATACATAATAAGTTCAATTAAGTAACGTTTATAAAGAGTAATTAGTAATAAGGGAATCAAAAAGTAATAAAATTGGGGAAAGCCTATGGATGAAAAATCTACACAAGTAACGGGCGATGAAAAGTTAGTGGAAATGTTGGAGAATAAAAAAGGACCATCAGAAGAAACTTTGAATTTTTTGAGAATGTTTGCGCATAGCTATTATGCGGAACCATCGTTGCCGGAATCACTCAACGCTACATGTTTAAATTAAAACAGTAGCTAAGAAACAGAAGCTAGCAGTCTTTCCTCTAAATGCAGGAAAGACTGTTTTTTTATTATCTTTGCTTATATAAGATAGATAAGTAATTAAAAAGTATTTAATAAACTGTTTATAGCTATAACAGGCTATGGTTTTTATACTTAACAAAACATTAAACAGGTCTGAGGCCTAATTGCATTATGAGTCATAAAATATCACCCTCACTTCTTTCTGCGGATTTTCTGAATCTTCAAAAAGATATTGAAATGTTAAATAATAGTGAAGCCGATTGGTTACATTGCGATGTAATGGATGGTGTATTTGTTCCTAATATCTCCTTTGGATTTCCCGTTTTAGAGCGAGTTAAAGAGATCGCGAAAAAGCCTTTGGATGTACATTTGATGATTGTACAACCTGAGAAGTTTATTCAGCAGGTAAAAGATATAAATGCATATATGATGACTGTTCATTATGAAGCATGTACGCATCTTCATCGTACAGTTGGTGCAATACATGAAGCAGGAATGAAGGCCGGAGTAACGCTTAACCCTCATACACCGGTTGAACTTTTAGAGGCTATTCTAGAAGATATTGATATGGTTTTGATTATGTCAGTAAATCCTGGGTTTGGCGGACAGAAGTTTATCGAACGTTCGTTGTCTAAAGTATCACGTCTTCGAAAAATGATTAATGAGCGTAATCTTTCCACTTTGATAGAAGTGGATGGAGGAGTAAATCTTGAAACTGGAAAACGTTTACTTGATGCGGGAGCCGATGTTCTTGTTGCAGGTAATGCGGTATTTTCTGCACCGGATCCTACTCAAATGATTCATCAATTGAAGAATTTATAAGACTTGTTTCTGAGGTTGAGGTATGGATAAAATGATGAAATCACCGTTTTTCCGATTGTTGTTACCTCTACTCTTAGGTATTGTAATTCAATATTATTATCATATAGGGAAATGGAGTATAATTCCGATAGTTTTAGGACTTGGAATTATGCTCTATTCTTATTTTGTACCCCAAGTCAAAAGGCTAAGTTCTCAATTTGTATTTGGTTATGGTGTTTATATGATATTGTTGGGCATAGGAATAACTTCTACTATGTTGAGGCAGCAAATATCAGCTTTTACTTTTCCTGAAGTTAGTGAATCTTACACTGCTACTATTGTTGATCTACCTCAGAAAAAGCCCCGATCATATGCCTATAAAGTAAAGCTAAAAGATTCAGGTAAACTTATTGTGTGTTATTTTTCGGAAGATAATCTTCCTGAAAATCTCAAAGTAGGGGATACTTTTACTTTCTTTTCTCAAGTACAGCCTTTCAAAAGTAGGGGTAATCCTGATGAGTTTAATTATGCTCGTTACATGTATAATAAAGGATATTCGGGGATGACTTTTGTCAGATCCGATAGATGGGAAAAAGAAGAGGGCTCTTCTAATAGCTTATTTATTAAAGCAACGCAATGTCGCCAATACATTCTTAGTATATATGAATCGCTCGACTTGACGATTGATGAATATGCGATGCTTTCTGCTCTTACATTGGGATACACGGATGCCTTGTCGGATGAAGTCATCGAATCATTTAGAGCTACCGGTGTTGCACATATTTTAGCTGTAAGTGGTATGCACGTGATGATTATCTTTACAGTCATTACTTCATTATTGGGTTTTATTTCGCGACATTCTAAATACCATTGGCTAAAGCAGGTAATTATTATCTTGCTTTTGTGGATGTATGTCTTTGTGATTGGTTTTCCACCCTCGGCTCTTCGGGCTTGTATTATGCTTACCGTGTTTTGTGTCGCTTCTATCCGAAAGGTAAGGAGTTATTCGTATAATACACTTTTCGTAACAGCTTTTTTGATGCTCGTATGGAATCCTCTCTGGCTTTTCGATATGGGATTTCAACTGAGCTTTCTTGCAGTATTATCAATGCTCTTCTTTATGCCCATATTCTCTAAAATAATACCAGTTAGAAATAAGTATCTAAGATACTTCCGAGATATATTTAATGTTTCGTTATCTGTGCAATTGGGAGTATTTCCTCTATGTTTATACTATTTCGGAACTTTTCCTGTGTATTTCTTTATAACCAATCTCATTATTATACCTCTCATAACACTTGCTATTTATGATGCAGTTCTTGTTTTGTTCTTATCTATAATAGGGCTTTTTAATACTTCTGTGGCTAGTTTTCTGTGTTATCTGCCGATTCAATTCTTCAAATTATTAGTAAAGGGTACTACTGCTGTTGCTTCATTCTTTGAGCATTTACCTTTTGCTTCGTTGCAGGGGTTAAAGCCGTCTTTTATAGGTCTGATTTTGTTATGGATTATAGTTATATCAATGAGCTACTTTTTAGTAAAGAGAAAATCAAAAGCCTTGATTACATCTTTGATCTGTGTTTTAGTCCTTATAGGTTTAGGAATCAAGCGTACTATTGATGATAAGAATACGTTAGTTGTATATAATAGAGCAAAATCAACACAAATAATATATCATATTGGATATTCAGCAGAAGAGATAACCGGTGTAGACGGTCATCAACTTATATGTTTGAATGGATTGAAATATTTGATAGTCTCAAAAGATACATGGAAAAATAAGGTGTCTTCTCAAAAAATGAGGGTGGATTACCTGCATCTGGTCGAAAATAATTCTTTGTCTTTATATTCTCTGAATCAGGTGTTTGCTTTTGATAAGGTTATATTGGATAGTTCCTTATCTGAGAAAACTTTAAAAAGATTTGTGTTAGAATGTGAAAAATTACGAATTCCGTATTACGATGTAAGTAATAATGGAGTTTTACGGATATTTTTTTAGTATTTTTGCACAATTGTGTTTTAACTAAGGCCGTAGGCTATTTGCTATTTTAATAAGTATAGCAAACACAGTTTGTTGTAGTAGAATTTAAGTAGCAAAATATATCACTTTACTTGCAATGTTTACAAAAATAATAGATCAGGATAAGATAACTAAAGTAGCGGATTTAATTGATAAGGCAGACAAGGCTATCATCGTGACACATGTTTCGCCGGATGGAGATGCTATCGGCTCTTCTTTAGGGTTATATCATTATCTGATCGATCAGGGATTGGATGCAACCATAATAGTGCCTAACGAATTTCCTTATTTCCTGAAATGGCTTAAAGGGGCAAAGGATATTCTTATTTATGAGAAATATTCAGAGTTCGCAGAAAAACTGATTAGTGAAACTGACCTTATCTTCTGTTTAGACTTTAATGTTTTGAGCCGTATCAAAAATGTAGGAGTTGCTGTTGAGGCTTCTAAGGCGAAGAAAGTATTAGTGGATCATCATCCATATCCATCAGAATTTAGTGATGTATGTATCTCTCATCCAGAGATTTCATCAACCAGCGAATTGGTCTTTAGACTGATATGTCGTATGGGCGATTTTGAAATGATGAGCAGAGATTCGGCAGAGGCTATTTATATGGGAATGATGACCGATACGGGTGCATTTACGTATAACTCGAATGATGCGCAGATATATTATATTATAGCACAGCTTCTGAATAAAGGAATAGATAAAGATTACATTTATTCTAAAGTCTATCATAGTTATACAGCCGATCGCTATCGTATGATGGGGCATATGCTGTCGGAACGGATGAAGATTTATGAAGAGTACGGTGCCGGATTAATATGGTTAGATAATGAAGATCAAAAGCGATTTAATTCTCAAAAAGGAGATACCGAAGGCTTTGCCAATCTTCCGTTAAATATAAAAGGAGTAACTTTCGCCGTTTTTTTACGTGAAGATGATGATATGATTAAAGTCTCGCTTCGTTCGCAAGGAGATTTTCCCTGTAATACATTTGCTTCACAGTGTTTCAATGGTGGAGGACATTTAAATGCATCAGGTGGTGAATTTTTTGGTTCATTAGTGGAGGCGATAGATCTTTTTGAACGTACTTTGCCAGAATATGCTGATTTGTTGATAAATAATAAGAATAATCTAGAGAAAAAATGAAAAAAGTACTAGGTCTGGTTTGCTTTGTTATTGGATTGTGTATTGCATTTGGGGCTTGTAGTAGCACTGAGACATACGCAGATAAATTAAAAAAGGAACGTAAAAATATTGCCCGTTTCATTAACGAAAATAATATAACTGTTAGAAGTGACTATCCTGCTAGTGGGGTTTTTGCCGAAAATGAGTTTTTTAGAGATCCTGCTACAGGTGTTTATATCCATGTGATTGATTCGGGTAATGGTGTTAGAGCAAACGCCGCTAAGCGTTCAGTTATAAATGTAAGATGTAACGATGCTCTTTTGTTGCCTTCGGATACTGTTGCCGGAAATAATATCGCTGGATTTCAACCTATACAATTCACTTATGGTATAGTTGCTACTTATACAGGTGTGAATAGTGCAAATATGCATGACTATGTTTTATTATCGGCAGGTATTGTTGCACCTCTAAAGTTTGTAGGAGAGAATGCAAGGGTTAGTCTAATTGTTCCTTTTGCTCAGGGTTCTACTTATCAGGGCTCTAGTTTTCAGGCATTGTACTATCCAATGTTACATTATACGAGAATTATTAACAACTAATCTATAGGTTATTATGGCATTAATTAAATCAATATCAGGTATCAGAGGTACCATTGGCGGATATGCTGGTGAAGGACTGAATCCTCTTGATGCTGTTAAATTTGTGTCGGCTTATGCCACTTTTATTCGGAAAAACACAACAGCTACTAGCAATAAAATAGTAGTTGGCAGAGATGCTCGTATTTCGGGAGCTATGATGGAGCAAGTCGTTGTAGGTACGCTTATGGGAATAGGCTTTGATGTTGTAAACATAGGGTTGGCAACCACTCCTACAACAGAATTGGCTACTGCAATGGAAGGTGCTTGTGGTGGGATTATTCTTACAGCAAGTCACAATCCACGACAATGGAATGCTTTGAAGCTTCTTAATCAAAATGGAGAGTTCCTTAATGCTGAAGAAGGTGCTGAAGTGCTGCGCATTGCTGAAGCTGAGGAATTTGTTTTTGCAGATGTTGATCATTTGGGGAAAATAACCCAAAAAGACTATACGGATGCACATATTAAGGCAGTGCTCGATCTAAAATTGGTAGATGTTGCTGCAATTAAAGCTGCTAACTTTAAAGTAGCTATAGATTGTGTTAACTCGGTTGGAGGAATAGTTGTGCCTAAGCTTCTTAAAGCTTTAGGTGTAAATGATATAGTAGAGCTCAACTGTGAGCCTACAGGTGATTTCGCTCATAATCCTGAGCCTCTGGCTGAAAACTTGACTGAAATATCGGGTTTGATGAAGTCAGGAAAAGCGGATATTGGTATCGTTGTAGATCCTGATGTTGACCGTTTGGCATTAGTGGATGAAAAAGGTGAAATGTTTGGCGAAGAATATACTTTAGTTGCTGTTGCCGATTATGTGTTGAAGCATACTCCGGGTAATACGGTATCCAATTTAAGTTCAAGTCGCGCATTGCGTGATGTAACCAATCGCTATGGTATGCAGTATAATGCAGCCGCAGTGGGAGAAGTGAACGTAACTACAAAGATGAAAGAAACCAATGCTGTTATTGGTGGAGAAGGTAATGGAGGGGTTATATATCCTACTAGCCATTATGGACGTGACTCTTTAGTAGGTATTGCATTGTTTTTAACTCATTTGGCTCACGAGAAGAAAACGGTAAGCGAGTTGCGTGCAACTTATCCCGAATACTATATTGCAAAACAAAAAATAGAGTTAACTCCCGAAATTGATGTTGATGCCATATTGAAAGCTGTGAAAGAGAAGTTTTCGTCTTATGATGTAACTGATATTGATGGGGTGAAAATTGATTTCCCTGATAAATGGGTGCATTTGCGTAAGTCGAATACCGAACCGATTATTCGTATTTATTCAGAGGCTTCAACAATGGAGGATGCTGAATTTGCTGGTGCTGAAATTATTGAAATTATAAAATCGTTAGCGAAATAGACTTTCGATAAAGTAAATAGAATCGGCTTGTATCATTACAAAAATGATACAGGTCGATTTTTCCGTCTGAAAAGACAGGCATATTATTACAAATACTTACTCACTCCATAAGTTTTTAATGTTATATTTCGGATGTAAAAGGAGTATTGAATGAAACTTGCAGAAACATAATAGGTTAAATTAGATGAAGGAGAAACTAATCAGTGTCGACGAAATTCGCAACATACATCCTATCTTTAGAGGACGCTTTGGGAATATTCTTATTAAGATAGCGATGAGCCTTACAGGTTTAAATAAGGTTAATCGAATTTATGACACATCTAAGCAATATGAAGGTGTTGATTTTTGCAATCATCTTTTAAAAGATGTCGGTGTAAATATAGTAGTTGAGAATCCCGAAGTCTTGAATCAATTTGAGGGGCAGGCATTTATTACTGTATCTAACCATGCGTATGGACATATTGATGGAATTACAGCAATTGATGTGGTCGGCTCTATACGACCAGACTACAAGATGATGGTTAATTTCATTTTAGGGATGATAGATACTATGTCGATGCACTTTATTGCGGTTAATCCTTATCAGAGTGGAAAGCTTGCTAGTAAGTCAAGTCTCGATGGTGTAAAGCAATGTATAAGCCATATAAAAGGAGGTCATCCACTCGGTTTTTTTCCCGCAGGTGCAGTATCAAAGACTAAGATAAGAAAAGGTAAAATGATTGTTAGAGATAGAGAATGGCAACCATCGGTTATAAAGCTGATTAAGGGATCTAAAGTTCCTGTTGTACCTATGTATTTTAGTGGGAAGAATTCTTGGTTTTTCAACATTCTTGATCTTATTGATTGGCGATTACGTAGTTTGCGCTTAGGGCATGAGGTATATAATAAGAAAGGAAAAACAATTCGTGTTGTTTTTGGAGAACCCATTATGCCGGATGAAATAGCTAAGCATACCGATCTAGAGGAGCTTGGTAACTTTCTAAAGGATAAAACTTATGCTTTGGCTAAAGACGGAGAATAAATATAAAGAGTCAAATGTTTTTATTTTTTATATAGAAATATAAGGTGATACTCTGATGAAACAGGAATGGATTATCATCTGTGATGTTTTCCGATAAATATTCTGCCTTATTTAAAGAAGCTTCTTTTTAGGAGGTTCGTTTGTTTGAGATCAAATTAAATATGTAAATTTGTCAGTATAGCTGACAAAGCACTTATAATTATACGATATGGCAAAACCCGATATGCAACAGGTAAAGCAACGATTTGGAATTATAGGCAATAGTCCCGATTTGAACAGAGCTATTGATATAGCTTTGCAGGTTGCGCCCACAGATATGTCTGTGTTGGTGACAGGAGAGAGTGGAGTCGGAAAGGAAAGTTTCCCGCAGATTATCCATCAGTTTAGTCGCCGTAAGCATGGTACTTATATCGCAGTAAACTGTGGCTCTATTCCGGAAGGAACAATCGATTCAGAGTTATTCGGGCATGAGAAAGGTTCTTTTACAGGAGCTACAGGCGAACGTAAGGGATACTTTGAAGTTGCCAATGGAGGAACTCTATTTCTGGATGAGGTAGGGGAGCTTCCTTTATCTACTCAGGCTCGTTTGTTACGTGTTCTGGAAAGTGGAGAGTATATGAAAGTAGGCTCTTCGAAAGTGGAGAAAACCGATGTGCGAGTAGTTGCTGCAACCAATCTGGATATGGTGACAGCTACGGCAAACGGAAGGTTTCGCGAAGATTTATATTATCGTTTAAATACTGTTCCGATTCGTGTACCAGCATTACGAGAGCGTAAGGATGATATTCCTCTACTATTCAGGAAATTTGCGAGCGAATGTGCCGAAAAATATCAAATGCCATCTATTGCTTTAACTGCTGATGCACGCGAAGTTTTGAAGAATTACAGATGGCCGGGAAATGTGCGTCAACTAAAAAATATAACAGAACAAATTTCCATTATCGAACAGGTGAGAGAAATTGGCTCTGATATATTAAAACAATATCTTCCTGCAAACGAAGTAGGTATCGTACCCATAGGGACTATCAATGCAGGCGGAACTGATAATAAGTTGTTTAATAGCGAGCGTGAAATTCTCTATCAAGTGCTTTTTGATATGAGAAAAGATATGAATGAATTAAAGAAGGTTGTGCATGATCTGATTGCCGGTAAAGATTCTTCTCATTTAGGAAGTGAATCGGTAATTCCTACATCATCTGCATTTACTGTGATTGATAAAGATACAAATACGAACATAACAGTTCCCGTTAAATATAATGAGAATCCATCTGTAGCCTCTCTTCCTATATCGAAAGATGCAGAGGATATAGACTCCAACGATTATGAAGAGGAAGCTGTTTCGCTTCAGGATGTGGAGAAGGATATGATTAAAAAAGCTCTAGAGCGCCATAGTGGAAAACGTAAATATGCGGCTCAGGATTTAAAAATATCGGAGCGTACATTGTATCGAAAAATCAAAGAATACAATTTAGAGAATTTATGAGAAAACTGATTTCTTGCTTATTAATATTAGTAGTTGCTGTATCGTGTCGTATTTCGTATCAGTTTAATGGTGCATCGATTGATTATAGTAAGATAAAGACTTTAGAAATTAAAGATTTTCAGAATCAAGCCAGACTAGTATATCCTCAGTTGTCACAAGAGTTTAGTGAGCATATGAGAGATGTGTTTCTTCGAAATACAAAACTTCAGTTAGTTACAAACAGAGTTGCTGACCTTGAGATAGAAGGAGAGATTATAGGTTATGATCTTATGCCTTTGGCCGTTCAGGATGGTCAATTTGCATCGCAAACGCGTTTGACGATGACCGTAAGAATGCGTTTTCATAATAACGTAAATCCTCAAGAGGATAAAGAGGAAACTTTCTCTGCTTATCAGAATTTCGATAGTAATAAGATGTTGACGGACATAGAGGCCGAGCTGGTAGAAGAATTGAATAAGGAGATTGTAGACCAGATATTTAATGCGACAATGGCAAATTGGTAATATATATAATACCTGAAAATACGAGAAGGCTATGAATATAAAGGATTTTTATGAATTGGTTGAATTGAAGAAAGAGCCAGATGCTTCTATGCTTCTTAAATTACAACTATTGACGAAAAAATACCCGTTTTTTCAAGCTGGATTATATACTTATATAAAGTGTTTGCATGTTTGCGAATCGGATAGTTTTTCCTCGGAACTAAATAGATTAGCTCCTTTTGTAATGGATAGGAAGGCGCTGTTTTATTATGTAATGAGTGCCGAATATAAAGAATTTCAGAAACAAACGGGGCATACCCTATCCGAGAGCCGTACCAATGTGCTAATAAGCGCATTTTTTGAGACTCTGGATAACGTGGATGAACAACGAGAACTGGAGCATGCTATAATAAATTCGAGTATGGCTTCTCTTGATTACTTTTCATATCTCGAGTCCTCTGAAGATACAGCACTTGATGAGAAGGTTAATGTTGATAGTATCCCTTCGTTTTCGATAGAGGATATAGATATTCATAATAAAGGAACGGAAGAGGCTATTGTATCTGATGATATAGAGACAGAACTTGAAATTGTAGAGGAACTTGAATCTTTTGAAGATACTGTTCAACTGAAGCATCAGAGTATTATTGATAGCTTTATGACTAAAGCTCAGGATAAAGAAAGCCTGCGAATCACTTTTGATCCATCAATCGAAGATAATTTATATGATGGAGACGATGTGCCTTTACAGGATGAAACAGAGGAGGAATTGGATGATGATTTCTTTTTTACGCAAACTCTTGCTAATATTTATATTAAACAGAAGAAATATAACCGTGCATATGAAATTATTAAGCGTTTGAGCTTGAATTATCCCGAAAAAAATATTTACTTTGCAGACCAATTATCATTTTTAGAAAAAGTAATAAAAAATTCGAATAAAAATAAATAAAAGATATGGAAATTGTTCTTTCTATTTTGACCATTATAGTGTCTATTGTTTTGGTCTTGGTTGTTTTAGTTCAAAAATCAAAAGGTGGAGGTTTATCTTCTAATTTTTCATCGTCTAACCAATTTATGGGAGCTCCTAAAACAGCTGACGTTTTGGAAAAAACTACATGGGTTTTGGCTGGAACAGTTATTCTTTTAAGTATGGTAAGTACAAAAGTGATAACTAGCAATACTCAAAATAGACAACCACTTCAGATAGCAGCACCAGTTGATAATACTGAAACTCCTGATATGCAATCGCCACAACCAACAGCGGTTCCTCAATTGCCACAAGCGCCAGAGTCAACTCCAGAGCCAGCTAATTAATTTTAGTCTAAGCTAATAAGAGTCCTTAAATATATAAAGAGAAAAGCTTCGTAACTGTTGCTTTTCTCTTCTTTTTTGTTTGTAGTTGAGCGATTTAAAAAAAGGAAGATATGAGTAATTTTAGTGAAACTAATGAAGATAGTAAACAGCGCTGGGAAACTAATGCTGATTATTGGGATTCAGTCATGGGGCAGCAATCTAACTATTTTCATTGCAATATAGTACGACCATCAGTAGAAAAACTATTAGATAGTAAAGAAAATGATCTGATTTTGGATATTGCTTGCGGTAATGGTAATTTTTCTGAGCGGTTAGCCCAATCTGGAGCTTCTGTTATTGCTTTTGATTATAGTGAAAAGCTCATTGCTCATGCTAAGAAAAGACGCGCTGATTGGTTGTCTAAAATTAGCTTTCATGTTTGTGATGCAACTGACTATTCTCAACTATTATCATTAAGGGGAAAGCGACCTTTTGATAAGGCTGTTTCTAATATGGCAATAATGGATATCTCTGATATAGAACCATTACTAAAAGCTGTTTACGAAATGTTGAAAACAGGAGGTGTATTTGTTTTTGCTACACATCATCCTTGTTTCGAAAGACCTGAAGGGAGGTATATGACAGCTTATGCTCACGAAGATATTGCAATAGAAGGGCAGCCTGTATTGCATTACTATTATCACAGACCTTTAAATGACTTACTGCGACAATGTTTCGAAGTGGGATTTGTAATGGATGGTTTTATAGAAGAGGTGGATAAGAATAAAGAATACCCGATCATTGCTATTGTTAGATTACGTAAAATATAAGTAATAGATTAAAAACCTCGTTGTCGCATAGCCTCGAAGGTTATAACTGCCGTAGAGACTGATACATTCAGGGAGTCAATTTTACCCCTCATCGGAATTTTAATCCTACGATCAGCATTATTCAGCCAGAAGGAAGTGAGTCCATCAGCTTCTGTTCCCATAACAATTGCAGAAGGTTGTGTGTAGTTTTCTTCGTGATACCAATTTGATGCTTGTAATTCGGCTGCAAACGATTTGATCTTGTTCGCTTTTAGCCATATTAGAGCCTCGTCAGAGGAGCAAATGGCAGTGGGTACGGTAAAGATACATCCTACACTCGATCTTATTGCATTGGGATTATATATATCTGTCAATGGGTCACAAATAATTACTGCATCTACTTGCGCTGCATCAGCACTTCTAAGTATAGCCCCTAAGTTTCCGGGTTTTTCTACAGCCTCGAGTATAATAATAAAAGGATTGTCGTTCAGCTTAAGGTCTGATAAAGTATGAGACTTTGGTTTAACTAGTGTAATGAGTCCATCCGAGCCTTCACGGTAAGCTATTTTCTCAAATACTTGTTCCGATACCTCATATTTAATATCATCACTGATAGTATTCAAAACTTGTGGATAGTCTGTTTTATCAAATAATTCAGGACAAATAAATACCGAATCTATTACGTAACCCACAGAAAGTGCGAGGGTAAGTTCTCGTGCGCCTTCTAATATAAAAAGGTTCTGAGCTTTGCGTTCTTTAGCTTTACTCAGTTTTACTATATTTTTTATACGATTATTTTGCAGACTAGTAATTCGTTCCATAACTAAAATAAATGAGTTGCAAAGGAATATAAATTTCTCGACCTATCCGAATAAAATAAGAAAAACAAAAGAGCTTGCCTTTTCGGGCAAGCTCTTTAAGTATATAGTGATTGAATTAGCTTTTCTTATTCAGCTTTCTCAATAGTTCCGTATTCAGATACTCTTTGGATATATTTCCATTCTTTATTTCCTACACATTGAAGAGTGTATGTCCAGTTTTCGTTAGAGTTATTACTCGAAGGATTCGAATAGATAAGTCCTGTGACTTCTGCCATTTGATCAATTCCATTTACCTGAGGTTGCGCATCAGGGTATTTAAGTGTAAGAATTAACTGCATAGCTTCAATAGTACGTTGGTCCATAAACGCAACTTTCTCCTGAATGGTTCCCGATGCTGGATATGCAGGATCTATAGATCTGTCCTTATCGCGATAGGTTATATTACCATAGTTAGCATTGAAACCGTAATAAAATTCAGAATCCCCGTAACTACTTACTAATGCTGGATTTGCTATTGCTTGATGAGCTGCTACATAATTTACTACCATCATATAACCATCTGTTGGTTCTTTTCCCTTTTTCAAAAGGAAATGAAGAGTAGGATCGAATACCCATCCTTGGTTCGAAAGAAGGAACTGATCTGTTATTGTAAGAACGAAAGTATTGGCAGACCATGTTCCTTTAGAAAATATATATTCATCGGCATAACATGCGGTTGCAGATGTTTTGTATACAACTGTTTTAGTGAATCCTTCTTGTGCAAAAGGAAATTTAAGTCTCAGGAATGCAGGTAAGAAGTTGGGTGCTTGTGCTGTAGTTAAGAACTTCAGACCCATAGCATCATAATCTGCTGGCTGAAGGCTAACTACCGAGTCGGCAGCCGATTGCCATTTAGCATTTCTGTACTTGTAAGCTGTATATTGTAATTCTTTGTTTTTTACATCTATGCCCATTATCTCATCAAAGGCTCTTACATTATCTAATTGATAAGTTGTAGTTTTCTTTGGAGTTGAAGTATCATCTCCCGAATATTTGAATGAGATATGAACTTTCTTGCCCTTGTATGCTTTCAAATCTAAGGTACCCGCACTTGCCCATGTAGTGTAACCACTAGCAGGTTGAGGTATGGTAAAGCTGCTTGTAACATCTTTCCATGTTGCAGCTGTTATATTAGATTCTTTTCCATCAAAATTGTCAGAAACCTCTATTGATAAACAGCTGGCAGTAAAATTACCAACAACAATGTCGAATGTAAATTTAGGGCTATTCATTCCTGTCAAATCAATAACTTTGGTGATTAATCTAACATCATTAATTGCTTTAGTATTGTAAGACGAAACTTGAGCATAATTATTGTTAGAATATGTTCTGTTTTGCCAGCCAATAGAGCCTTTCAGGTCTTTATTAATCCAACCGTCGATAGCTACTAATACTCCCGATCCGGCATGGCTATCAAAATCTTCTTCGAAAATTTTACTTTCTACGATAGTTGTTACTGGTTCTTCTGCTGAATAATAATACTCTACATTTTTGAACATTCCTTCTTTAGGAGAAGCTACATTCTTTGTTAGAATTACAGGTATCGATTTTTCAGGAGATTTGCTAGGTGTAAAAGCTGTTACAAAATTATCACCCCAGATTAGTTTGTAATCGCTCTCTGTAACTACATAAGGAGCAGTAGATAGGTTGGTCACAACTTTGTTTCGTCCTTCTTTGAAATCGTAAGTCACTTTTACCGACGATTTAACGTCTGCCGAGTAGTACCTCGCTGCTAGCAAATAGGGCATAAGTAGTTTTGCATCAGCTGCTTCAGAAAACATCTTATCAGCATTCAGAATTTTTGCGGTTGCCGAATCTTTTGCATTCTTATTCGCATTTAATGCCTTTACAATGGTGGCAATATCTTCCGCTGCAAACGTATAGTTTTCTTGCAATACATTTTTAGGTCTCGAAAGCTCGTCGAATCCGTCGAATCGATCGTTATAATCACAAGATGAAAATATACCTGTGAGTATTATTACCAATAATAATATATATTTATTCATTTTCATTTTCTATTTCCGATTAAAAATTCACTTTCAAGGTAGTAGTATATGTTCTTCCAAAACCATACATCACAGCAACCTGTGTCCAGTCATTGTGAGTTCCCGGATTTCTAGGATTTAAATCTCTGGAATCTGAAATGTATACCTGATTTAAAGCGTTATTCACATTACCCATCAAATTGGCATCGAAAGGTCCCATCTTGAATCGGTAATTTGCTCGTAAGTCCAATAATCCTACATCTGGCACTTTAAAAGGAGTATAGTATTTATATGTTCCGCCAATATCGGGAACTTCTATTGCATAATCAGCGTAGTTATTAGCCAAGAATGTAAAGTCTGCTCCAACAGTAAGACCATCTAATAATTTGTAGCTTGCTCCTGCAGCAAAAGTTGTTTGAGCAGAGTTACCTACTTTAACACCTTTCATGTCAATTGTGATCGGAAGTTGCTCTTCAGGAGTAATTACATTCTTTCCATCACTTGGTTGTCCATATGCGTCATAAACTAACCCCGAAGCTTTACTATCCCATATCCAATCTCCAAGAGATACCATACCGGTTAGTTCCAGATTATGTGTTGGTTTAAACACCATATCAAGTTCTATACCTTGGTGACGTGCATCAAGTCCTCCTAGATTGACAAATGCATTCTGATCATTACCAAACGATCTAACAGAAGTTCTGTCCATCCATTTTGTGTAATACACGTTCAGGTTAGCAGTGAAGATTTTAGAGCGATATCCGTATCCAACCTCTGCCGAGAATAATTTTTCGTTGATCGCGTTCTTATTTACAGCATTGCTGGTATGTATAGATGTAAAATAACCACCACTCATAAATGGAGCACGAGATACATATCCTGTATTAAAGAATACGTTATGTTCTTCGCTTATGTTGTAGTTGGCTCCTCCTTTGATGTTGAATCCAAGGAAGCTTTTTACTTCCGATTTCTGATTTCCTTTGCTGTAATAGAATCTGTCAACTTTCCAATAAGTGTTGTTTGATACAGATCCAGAGATAAATACACTTAATGCATCTTTGTTATATTCTGCTTGAGAGAATACTCCTTCTTGAACAACATATCCTGTGTTATCACGATAGACAACATCTCCAACTTTTAATTTATCATATTTATTTACAGTGCTGTTGGGATCCTTGATATTGGCACGAGCAGGGTCAATGTAAAATTGTCCTCCCATCAAATCAACAATCTTACCATCGTGCAAACCTGCATAATAACGTAGGTCTATACCTCCGTAAAAATTAATTTCGTCGGTAAGTTGACTTGTATAAGTTGAGATTAAACCTGTCCAGATATGGTTGTTACGAGATTCAGTTAATATAGCTTGTGAGCCATTCACATTCTCAGAGTTATCTTTTTGTAGTTTGGTGTAATCCATATAACCGGTAAGCGGATTACGGTAAGCATGGTTTAATGTCCCTGTTGCTGTTGTTGTTCCATAAAGGTTCGAATATACAGCAGAATTACCTCTCCATGCATTACCTGCTCCATCACCAATAGAAAGATAAAGTGCAGATGATAGGCTCGATTTTTCATTGATAGACCATGAGTGGTTCAATGAAATTTGAGGTTTGTGATAACGGTTGCGGTTAGCATTTACACGTTGTCCTTGAGCATCGAATCCGTAAGTTGGATTGAATTGGTATTTATCTTTTTGTTGTTGCCATTCTGTAATCAACATTTTGTCATTATTATAACGTTGATTGTGCCATTGAGGCGATCCGAAAGCAGTGAAAGACAATTGATGATCGGCATTTATTATCTTAGAGATATTAGCGTACCATGTATATGCTTCGAATTCCGAACCTACTACATAACCGTTACCCCAGTTCTTACCTCCAACAAAACTCATTGCCCATCCGTTTTTGCTAAGACCTGTTGATATGCTGAAAAGAACTTTGTTATATCCGTCATTACCTAAGCTATATAATACAGATCCTCCTTTTTGAGCATCGGTCGATTTAGTAAGGATATTAATCGTTCCTCCAACTGATGGTGCAGCTATTTTAGATGCTCCAAGACCACGTTGTACTTGCAACGAGCGTGTTACGTCTGAAAGCCCAGCCCAGTTAGACCAGTAAACGCCTCCCCATTCCATGTCATTAACAGGAACGCCATTTACCATTACGGCAATATTAGCTGATTCGAATCCACGTAGAGTAATACGCGAGTCTCCGTAACCTCCACCTTGTTTAGTGGCATATACCCCCGGTGTAGATTTCAAAATTTCAGGAAATTCCTGAGAGCTTAATTTAGCTTCCAGCATTTCAGGTTCAACTACCGACATTGCTACCGGAGTTTTACGTCTGATTGCAACAGAAGATGTAACCACCACGTCTCTAAGACCTATGGAGCTACTTTCTAATTCAACAGTACCTAAATCGCCTTTTGCATCTAGCTTTAGAGGACTGTATCCAACATAAGTGAATGTTACTTTACCTTGTAATGTTGAAACATTTAAACTGAACGATCCGTCAAGATCTGTTGATGTTCCAACTTTGGCTCCTTCAGAATACACCGATACGCCAATTAAGGGTTCTTTGGTGTCTTTATCGACTACTGTACCTTTTATCACATTTTGCGAAAAGGCCGAGATCGAACTAAATAAAATAGTGAAAAGCAGAAAAAGCAGTTTTCTCCTCATGATAAAATTTGATAGTTTAGGGATTATAAAAAGGAATAGATTTTCTTTACGCTGTAGGGGGGATAGCTGAGGCTTGAGTTGCTCAACTGTAAGGTTCTTATTATGTTTCCACAAGTAATTCATTCAGTAGAGATATAATGATGGGACTTGTGTTTATCCAGATTAGTTTGCAGGCAACAAGGCTTGTAGACTCGCAAAACTAGAGATCTAAACAATAAAAAAACGCATTTGTTGGAGAGATGGCTCCACATAACGATACAGATAACTTAAATGAGTAACAAAGGTAAGGTATTTTATAGTTAATCCTGAACAAATAATAAAATAATTACCCATACGCTAAAATAATTAACATTTCAAATGCTCGGAAATTGAGTCTTATTCGTGATGGTAAGGTTCGTTGTTTAGTATAGTCATTGCTCTGTAGAGTTGTTCTATAAAAACCAAGCGAATCATTTGGTGGGAAAAAGTCATCTTGGATAATGAAATTTTTTCGGAAGCTTTATCGTATATTTTTTCAGCAAAACCATAAGGTCCTCCTATGATAAATACAAGGCGTTTTGCAACTGTGTGAGTCTTCTTTTCTATGTACGAAGCAAATTGCATAGAGGAGAACTCCTTGCCACGCTCATCTAGTAATACAATATAGTCTCCTGCTTGTAAGTTCTTGATTATTAGTTCTCCCTCTTTCTCTTTTTGTTGATCTTCGGTAAGGCTTTTTGTGTTTTTGATGTCAGGTATTACTTGCATTTCGAAAGGGATATAGTGTCCTAATCTGTTTTCATATTCACGAATGGCATCCACAAAATATCCGGCATCAGTTTTACCTATAACAAGAAGACTTATTTTCATATAAAAGAGAATTTGAACACAAAAATAAGATTATTCCAGTGACTTTGTTTGGCTGTCATAGTATATTTTAGGAAAACTTTATTTTTTATTTTTTATATCATTGTGTCATTTTTTTTAATCTCTAAAAGTTCTCTTTTTTCTTTATTTTTTTACTCATTTGTGTTAATTAAATTATTGTTTGTTATTGTGTTGTGTGTAAATTGTTGATAGATTGTGATTTGTGTAGTTTTTGAGATGTTTTTGTCATAATGATATAATTTTTATTGAAATATTCCGTAATTTGTACTCGTTGACTTACGTAGTGATTTTTATTTCTTAATATAATTCAAACCATGATAAACACTTCTTAAAGCTATATTCTGTTAATCAGGAATATATTTCGGATAGCTATTACTTTATTTCTAATAACTCCGAAAATTTTGAAAAACAACGTGTAAATAAACTCTAACTTTTCATCTTATGATGCACAAATTTCAATTATCCCATCTTCATTTGGGAAAAAGTTTTCAACGGACCGCATTTGCAACCTTAGCATTATCCGTCTGTTGTTCAAGTAATCTTTTGTTTGCTTCATCGACTGCCCCTGTAAATTCTTATGAGGGTAGTCTGATAGTTGTTGAGCAGCAACAAGCAAAGACCATACAAGGTCTGATCGTTGATAAGACGGGAGAACCTTTGTCGGGTGTAACAATCACTGTAAAAGGGTCTACCAGTGGAACTATTTCAGATCTGGATGGTAAGTATTCTATCAATATTCCCGATCAGAATGCAATTCTTGTGTTTAGTTATCTAGGTTTCAGAACGCAAGAAGTTGCCGTTGCTGGAAAAACGACTGTCAATGTGACGTTGAATGAGGATAGCCAAGTCTTGGGAGAGGTTGTAGTAACAGCTCTTGGTATAAAACGACAAGCCCGATCTATTGGTTATTCAACCACACAAGTTTCGGGGTCGGACTTTACCGAGTCTCGTGATATTAATCTGGGAAATGCTTTGACCGGAAAAGTGGCAGGGGTAAGTGTATCCAATAATGCAACAGGGCCGGGTGGTAGTAGTCGTGTAGTAATTCGTGGTAATGCCTCATTAACCGGAAATAACCAACCTTTGTATGTTATAGATGGAATTCCGTTTGATAACAGTACACAGGGTAATTCGGGAACATGGGGTGGTGCCGAAATGGGCGACGGGCTATCTAATATTAATGCCGATGATATTGCCGATATTCAAGTGTTGAAAGGGGCTGCTGCATCTGCCTTGTACGGTTATCGAGGAGGTAATGGAGCAATTCTGATTACAACCAAATCGGGTTCGAAAGCTGTGGATGGAATAGGTATTGAGGTTAATAATAACTTAACTTTCAATTCTATTTATGACCATCGTGAATTTCAAAAAGTGTACGGACAAGGTACCCAAAATAATAGACCCATGTCGCAGACTGCTGCGATAGAATCATATTCGTCAAGTTGGGGAGAAAAAATGGATGGTGGTAAAGCCATCAACTTCCTTGGAAATGAATATGCATACAATCCTGTTGATAACTGGAAAAAGTTTTATAATACGGGTATTACAAATCAGACATCGGTAGCTTTAAGCGGAAAAGGTGGAGATAAAATAGTATATCGTATTGGTTTTTCTAATATTACGGATCAATCAATTATACCTAATTCAGGCTTGAGGCAACAAGGGATTAATATGAATACAACATATAATATAACCCCTAAATTACACCTTAATGTTACAGCGAACTATATTTTCGAAAAGGTTCGAAACAGAGCCAACCTTTCGGATGGTAATGCCAACGTAAATGCCACATTGCTTTATTTAGCAAACTCTTATGATGTAAGATGGTTGAAGCCTGCTGTTGATGCAGACCGTTCGGAATTGTTGCCTGGTAATAACGTATATTTCAATAATCCTTACTTCTTGACACATGAGCGTAGTAATTCTACCCGCCGCAATCGTTTGACTACCGGTGCAACTCTTAAGTATGATATAACCGATTGGTTGTATGCTCAAGGACAAGTAACTCGCGATGGATATATAATGGATTATCAGTTGATAATACCAACGGGGTCGGGAGCCGATCCAGGTGGTAAGATTGAGGAATGGGAAAGAAATTACTATGAGTTGAATGGTAATTACTTACTTGGATTTAATAAAAAAGTGGGTGAATCGTTTTCTATTAATGCTACATTTGGAGGGAATACACAAAGAACCGTAAATAAATCGTTCGGTACAGATGGTTCAATAGGTCCATTTATTATTCCTTTTTTCTATTCAGCTAATAATGTGGCAAACCGACCTTATACACAAACTTACTCCGAGTATCGTGTAAACTCGGTATATGGAACAGCTGATTTCGGGTTTAAAGATTATCTGTTCTTGAACTTTACAGGCCGTAACGACTGGTTCTCTACACTTAATCCTAATAACAACCACTATTTCTATCCATCGGTAAGTACCAGCTTTATGTTTAGTGAAGCTTTTAAATTGCCAGACTGGGTTTATTCAGGTAAAATCAGAACATCTTATGCAGAAGCGTCGAATGGAACTATTCCATATCAAAATTACTTAACGTATTCATTGGAGACATTCAAAATTCAAGGACAATCGGTAGGCAAGGTAACTAATCGTAATATTCCGAATGCGGATTTACGTCCTGTGAAAATTCAGGAATGGGAAGCAGGTCTGAATGTTCAATTCTTAAACAATCGCTTAGGTTTTGATATGGCTGTTTATAAAAAGAAAACAACAGACGATATTACAACAGTATCTACAAGCTATACTTCGGGCTATTATGGTGCTGTAATGAATATTGGAGAGATTCAAAATAAAGGGATCGAAGCTATGGTACATGCTGTACCCGTGAGAACGAAAGACTTTATGTGGAATACGTCTTTTAATATTGCTTACAACAATAGTGAAATTAAATATCTGGGAGGCGTTAAATCACTGTCGATAGATGGTGCACAGGCTCGTAACGGTACTGCTGTGGTTATGAATATTGTAGGAGACCCATATGGGCAAATTGTTGGGTACAAATACAAAACCAACGAGAATGGAGACAGAATATACGATAAAGATGGTTATGCAGTACGTAGCGATAACCAAGAAGTGCTAGGCAATGGTATCTTTAAAGTGACTGGAGGTTTCCGTAACGAATTTAGTTATAAAGACTTCTCTATGGCATTCTTGTTAGACTATAAATTTGGAGCTAAAATATTCTCAGGAACAAATCTCAATTTGTATTCCGCAGGTTTACAGAAAGAAACTCTGGGTGGACGCGAAGGTGGTTATGTTGGTAAGGGTGTTGTAAATACGGGAACAACAAGTAATCCTGTTTGGACTCCGAATACTAAAGCTGTGGATGCGCAATTGTATTGGAGACGAATTTCGTCAGAAAGTCCAATTGATGAGGAATTCGTATATGATGCAAGTTTTATCAAATTGAGGGAATTATCTATTGCTTATCGTGTGCCTCAATCTATGATTCGCGGTTCTTTCGTAAAAGCATTGAGCTTATCGTTGGTTGGTCGTAATATCTGGACACTATTGAAACATACTCCTAATATTGATCCTGAATCTGCTTATAATAACACAAATGGACAAGGTTTAGAATTGAATGGTTATCCACCAACAAGAAGCATTGGTTTTAATGTGAATGTGAAATTCTAAGAAACAAGAATAGCAGATTTTAAATGAAACAGTTTTAAATTGAAACAATATGAAAAGTAAAATATTATATATACTGACCGCTGTAACTTTGTTGTTCGGCTCATCGAGTTGCGGAGACTTTGGTGATGTAAACAGCGATCCTCAGCACGTTACAGGAGATAAAATGAAGTTCGAGATGATGTTTACAGGTGCGCAGGTGTTTGTTGCAGGACGCGATTGGGCAGCTTGGCGTAACAATCTCATATATTGTAGTACCATGATGCAGCACTTGTCTTCTACACAAGGATATTGGGCAGGAGATAAATATACGTTTGATGCAGGTTATAATGCCGCCTATTTCGATTCGTATGATTCAGGAATAAAAACATTGATGGAGGTGTACTTTGCATGGAAAGATGATGCAACAAGAGTGAACGAATTTCAGATGACTCGTATTGTGCGAGTGCTTTTGATGCATAGAATGACTGATATGTATGGTGATGTTCCCTATTCGGAAGCAGGTCAGGGGTATATCTCAGGAATTAAATATCCGAAGTACGACACTCAGCAAAGTATCTATATGGATATGTTGAAAGAGTTGGATGAGGCTGCTCAAACATTGGATGCTTCGAAACCCAACAATATTAAAGCTGCTGATATTATGTATAAAGGTGATGTTGATGGTTGGAGAAAAACAGCTTATTCGCTAATGCTTAGATTAGGTATGAGATTATCGAAAGTAGATCCTGCGGAGGCTCAGAAATGGGTGAAAAAGGCAGTAGATGGTGGTGTGTATGCTAATAATGCCGAAAGTGCAACTATAGAGCATGATGCAACAACGGATGATGCAGCACAAGCTTCGGGTAAAGTGCTTTGCCATCTTGATCCCGATGCTTCTCGTGTAAGCTTAACCTTTCTCAATCATTTGAGAAATACCAAGGATCCACGTCTTATTTATACTACAACAGTTTGTGAAAATCCTAAATATGGGGTCTTGGATTCGAAATTTGAATTCGGAGACACTACAGCTGTGGCTCAATTGGGTATGCCTAATGGATTCGATCAACTGGGAGGTGCAACAGATATCTCAAAAGCTCCTAACTGGCCAGGTGATATCAATAAATACTCGGTTGTAAATCGTTATACTTATTCTCGATTGGATGCACCAACTTTGGTGATTACCCATGCCGAAAATTTATTGTTGATGGCTGAGGCTGCTTATCGTGGTTGGATTGCCGGAAGTGCAAAGACTTATTACGAGGCTGCTGTTAAAGCTGCAATGGAACAAATTTCGGATTATGGAGTAAGGGGAATCAGCTCAGAGCAGATTGCAAAATATTTGCAGGACAATCCTTATAATGATGCTGATGCTTTGAATCAAATCAACACTCAATATTGGGTTGTTACCTTTATTGATGAATATGAAGCTTGGGCTAACTGGAGAAGATCGGGTTACCCAGTGTTGAAAGAAATCAACTATTATGGTAATGCTACCAATGGAACTATTCCACGTCGTTTTACATATCCAATATCGGAAGCAACTATCAATGCTGCAAACTATCAGGCTGCAATTGCTAATCTTGCGGATGGTGATAAGATGACATCAAGAGTTTGGTGGGATAAATAAAATAGAATATATATTTTAAGGATAAGAAAAAGGCTGTCGATTTATTTTCGACAGCCTTCTTTATTAACTGTTTATTGGTCTTTTGTTTTGTTAAAAACGTTTAGCTCCAATATTAAGCTCTGCTAATTGTATTGTGCTTCCAGTCTTAGTATCCCAAAGACTGTATACTACTTTAATATACCTATACTTAACACTGGTTGGCAGATTTAGCTTGTACTCAGGTTGGGAAGGCTCTCCGACGAGGTTCTCTTCTATGGTGCTGAATTCTGTTCCGTTATTACTTCCATAGATAGAGAATCCGTAAGGTCTTAAATACTCATTTGTATTACTTGTGCGGTGTTGTATGCCCAAGTAATCAAATTCGACCTCTTTTTGCATATCAATTACAAAGAATACTTGCTCATCGGCAGAAACAGTTACTCCATCGTAAGACTTACCGGGTTTTACCATAGACATGCATGTTTTTAAATCTCCATCAATGAGGCTTTCGGCAGCATTGTTTATAGAAGCATCCTTAGGCAGTTTATGAGATGGTATCACAATCCAGCCCGCTCTGTCAAGATCGGTATAAGTGGCTTCCTTTACTGTAATTTTGCATTCAATAAACTTGGAGCTACCATCTGTTGCGCTGATTTTTACTGTTGATGCTCCATTCTTTAAGGCTTGTATGAT
Organism: Dysgonomonas sp. HGC4; assembly: GCF_001261715.1. Taxonomy (GTDB): domain Bacteria; phylum Bacteroidota; class Bacteroidia; order Bacteroidales; family Dysgonomonadaceae; genus Dysgonomonas_A. Next base: position 69,857 of record NZ_CVRU01000017.1, read on the forward strand.
GCCTGCTTCTGTGATAGAAACCACTTCGGTATTAGATGACGAGTAACCTAGTTTTTTATTTGTAGCGTTTTCGGGTTTAATATTGATTTTAGTGCTGAAATCAATAGTTGTACCTACGGCTATAGTAAGATCTTTAAACTTATCGTCTATAATTATTTCTTCAACATCAAAAGTTCGATCAGTAATACTTACTATGCTTTTTGTCTTTAAAGCAGGGTAATTTGTTGAATTGATATACAAAACCGCTTCACCAACACTTATTCCGGTAATTAAACCCTTATCGGATATGGTAAATACCTCTTCATCTCCCGATATGTACTCATATAATGGCGGATCTTTAAACTCTGCATTTTCGGGAAGTACAGCAAGTTCTACCTGATATGTTTCGGTGGTATGTACCGGTATAATGTTATCTGTTATATTGAGAATGGTGATACTTTGCGGCTCTTTCGAGTCTACATACTCTACCTTGTCATCGCAGCTTATAAGTATTGAGCATAAGATGATAGATATACTTAATAGATAATTTGGATATTGTTTCATATTTATATTCTAGTGGAATTTATACTTTGTTATCTAATATATTGGCGATAGTTTAAATCGGTAAGGTCTTGAACAACAATCGCTGGTTTTGGATAATTCTTGGCAACGATTTCAGCTTTTAGATTATCAATCTGCTTTTGTGTAACTTTCATTGTCTTGTTACCATAATCATTAACAACAACATCTACGGGTCTTAAAAATCCCCAAGCTTCGAAAAAGTCAATCATATTCATTTTTCCAGTATTACATACTTGTCGTACAAAATCAAGCTGAAGCATACCATGGTAATTATCTCCTAGTAATGCCTGACTCAAATCTTCTGTAACTCGGTAGTGTTCGAATAAGTTATGATAAAAATGTTCTTGTTTTAGGATATCTACAAAATATAGTTTTAATTGCCAGAATGGGGGGAGTTTTAGCATGTGCTTATTGTAGTCATTAGGTAGTATCCATGGTTGTTGATCTTGGATTATAGCTTTAAAAGCATTCTCATAACTATCAGCACCCGTGTTGAGGCGAACGGCGTCTCCCAATATTTGCTGTTGATTATACATTGCATACATATTGTTGGTTACTTCTGTTGTCCCAGCCCATTTTACCCCTGGACGGGTTTGATTCACGTGACCTATTTCGTGACCTACAACCCACATTCGGGATAAGAATCCTTCCTCTGTACAAAATACATTTAGATATCCTAAGCTATAAGCAGTTCTATATGATGTTGCATAAGCCGCCGGAGCAGAATAGTCGACATGTATAAAGGCTCTGTTCTTAAATTCCTTTTTGTAGTAAAATAAACCCATAATCTCGTTTTGCTGTTTTATAACTGCATCCAGATAATTGGTCATTAGTATAATATCTGTATTGTTTGTCCGATAGTCGGATGTTCTCCATGTGATATGAGAGTGTTTTCCTAAAATGTCTATTTCAGTATGTTTACCATAATTAGTAAGAATTCGAGTCCAGTCATCTGCGGTGTGTTTTTGTATATCAAAATATCCATTGATTTCGCCCGTAGCAATATGTATTTTCACTGTCTTTGTTGCAGCTTTTTTCTTTTCTGCATCTGTAGTCAATAGCAATGGAATATCCTCTTGAGTATGGTTGTAAATGTATATTAATCCCGAAATAGATGGATAAAATACGTTCAACCCTTCTTGGAGAGAGAAAGAGGTTTCAGCATTTGTTTGATAATCTCTAATGTTCAAGGTTAATTCTTGTCCTTTTGCATCTCCTACAAAAACAACTAGTTCATCTCCTGCATTTGCTACATACATTCCGGTGGCGTTATCTTTTAGGCTGTATTTTTCTGTTTTATTTATTTTAGCTATTATATCGGGATGTTGGTAGGGTCTGTATTCCTGAATTCTAAATTCTTTATCGTATGTTCCTTTAAATATTGCAAGGGCTATATTTTTGTAGAATAGATCGGGTATTTTATTTAAATCATCTTCGGTAATACCTTCTTTAATCTCAGAGCATGATTTATCGGCGAATATTTGGAGGTAATCATAATCTTCTTCGGTACTTTTTTGGAAGAATTGCATTTCTGCGCAACTTACCCTGTCTTCGTATCCCGACATTATTCTAAATTGAATCTGTGTTGGTTTTTCGATAGGTTGCTCTAAGGTTATTATTGATGGCTTTATTAAAACTTTTCCGAAATCATATTCCCCATATTTTTTCAATTCGGGTGCCGATTCTGTCGCAATCCATAATTCGAGTTTACCTATGGCTCCCCATTTATTTCCGCTATCTTGGCGAGGTGTATGTATAATATAGTCTATCTTCTCGGCTTTCTCGAAATAAAAATCGAATAGAAATGGCCATGTTGTAATTGCCCCTGATTTCGAGTTGAAATAGGTGCTAAAGTCGCCATCTATCATATCTTTAGCTTCGTGTTCGGTGGCCATTTCCGAAGTTGTGGTGACACGGGTTACTTTAACCAATTTGTCTTTTACAAAACCGGTGGCTCTTTGCGTTACAATAATATCTTGCTTTTGACTTTTTCCTACTATCGTTACAATTGTAGTTCGTTCTTTTTCCGAATTGTTGTCTTCTACTTCTATTGTTAACGCTTTGTCTACAACAGTCGCTTTGCACCACGACTTGCCTTGAGAAGCTACGGATGTTGCTAGCTCTGAGATTTCTATATTCGTCTCAAGTTTCAATTCGGTAGAGGACGCTCCTGATCCGAAAGAAACATTTTCAGATCCTGCAACTAAACTGTTGGTAACTGTCATCGTGCTTGTGTCTTCACAAGAGGGTAATGATGCAAATAGGGAAAAGATCATGGATAGGTAAAATACCCTTATACATGTTTTACGTGAAAAATTGTGTTTCATGTTGGATTAGTTTAAAATGGTGAATAATTATGATGTTTTGCCGTTTGTTGTTAAATGGTTTAAGGTTGTAGAGAAAAGATCGAGAATTTAATGCTTGGATGCATTCGTAAGGCTTTTCTGTTTGTATTAGATCTTATCTGAAAATATTCATCAACAAAAGTAAATAGTAAGTAATGTAGGTCTGTTGCTCTATTTGCTTTAAGTTTTGCCTCTTTGGGTTTGAAGTGGTATAATGTAGTTTCTAGATTTTAAAGGGCGAAAATTATAAGGTTAGGTGAGTGATAGGTCTACAACTGCCGTTGAATAAAATTATATTCCATATATTTGTATTTAAACGTATAAAAAAGAATAGATATGAGTATAATACCAGAATCGGAACTGATTATCAATAGTGATGGGAGTGTATTTCACTTACATATAAAGCCAGAGCAACTGGCGGACAAAATAATAATGATGGGTGATCCTGATCGTGTTACACTTACCGCTTCATTTTTTGATAGTATAGAGTGTGAGGTGCAAAGTCGCGAATTTCGTACCATTACCGGAACTTATAAAGGCAAGCGTATTACGGCTTTGTCTCATGGAATAGGTCCTGATAATATAGATATTGTAATTACTGAACTTGATGCGCTAGCAAATGTAGATTTTAAGACAAGGGAGGTAAAGAAAGATTTCAAACAGCTAATAATGGTGCGTGTTGGAACGTCTGGTGGCTTACAGCCTCATTGTCCTATCGGTTCGTATGTGGTTTCTGAAAAATCAATAGGATTTGATGGTGTGTTAAATTACTATGAGGGTCGCAATTCGGTAGCTGAACTAGATTTTGAAGAAGCCTTTAAGAAATATGTAAACTGGTCTCCTTTACATTGTGCTCCTTATGTTGTGAAAGCAGATGAGGGATTAGTACAGCAAATTGGTCACGATATGATTAAAGGAGTAACTATATCGGCAATCGGATTTTATGGACCTCAAGGACGTACTGTTCGTATTCCTTTGGCAAATCCAGACCTGAATAGTCGTATCGAAAGCTTTAAGTTTGGCTCGGATGTAATTACCAATTACGAGATGGAAAGTGCTCCTCTTGCAGGACTAGGTCGTTTGATGGGGCATAAGGCTATGACTGTTTGTACAATAATTGCGAATCGTTTGGCTGGAGAATCAAACTCTAATTACAAAGGTTCGATAGAAGATCTAATTAAAACAGTACTTGATCGAATTTGATGAATAAACGGAAAATTAAAATAATAATAAAAAGAGTAGCCGTTTGCTTAGCGGTTGCTCTTTTGTCTATTGTGGTAGTGCTTATTTTTGCCAATTGGAAAATACCTCACGATACAAAAGAATGGCTGTATAATGATGTAGATAGTATTCCTCCTCAAAAGGTAGCATTGGTATTGGGTGCATCTAAGTATATACGCGGTGGATTGCCTAATCCGTACTTCGATAATCGTATTGCTGCCGCTCATGAGTTGTATGTTGCCAACAAAGTGAAGGCTTTTGTGCTGAGTGGCGATAATGGGTATGAAGGATACAGTGAGCCCGAAGATATGCGTGATGCTCTTGTTGCATTGGGTGTTCCCGATAGTATAATCTATCTTGATCATGCGGGATTTCGTACATTGGATTCAGTTGTACGGATCAATGAGATATTCGGTCAGGATTCGTTTATAGTAGTATCGCAGAAATTTCATAACGAGAGGGCTGTTTTTCTAGCTCAATATTATGGATATACTGCGTATGGCTATAATGCTAAAGATGTAGCTTTGGGGCGTGTATCTTATAAAACGATTGTGAGAGAAAAATTTGCACGAGTAAAAGTCTTTGTTGATATTATATTGAATAAGCAGCCTAAATTTTTGGGTGAACCGATAGAGATAAAATAAAAAGCAAACTGGATATGGATATAGAAAGATTAGTAGATGTGTCAGATGAAGTTGTTGAGTCTTTAGGGAAGCTGATGATTCAATTGGCTGAAGATTGCCAGCCTCCAACAAAAGAATATCTTCAAGATATAGTGAACTCTAATACTTATCTTTTTGTAGCTAAGGAAGAAGGACTAATAATTGGTACTTTCTCTTTGGTGCTTTATAAAATACCAACAGGGCGTAAGGCCTCAGTTGAGGATGTGGTTGTAGATGTAAGTATGAGAGGAAAACAAATTGGAGAGAAGATGATCCGATTTGCACTTGATTATGCTCGTGCTGAGCTTGGGGTTTCTAAAGTAGATTTAACATCTAGCCCTTCCCGTATTGCCGCTAACGCATTGTATCAGAAAATAGGATTTGTAAAAAGAGACACTAACGTATACCGTTTCCAGTTGGACTAACTAAACGATTTTCTATAATCTAAGAATTAGCCGCTAACTGACAGCCTCAAATGTGAAATTTAAAAACAGGTGTTCTGAGGGGTAAACTAAATAAAGAGTTTAGTATTCCTGATAGAATTGTCTTGTCTTATAATTAATACTATGAAAATGTTGAAAATTATTTTGGTTGTAATTGTAGTACTTATAGCAATTGTTGCAATAATTTATATCTACTACGGTGGATTAAGTAAGGTGGAAGTAAAAGAAGAAATGCAAGGCGGAGAAGTATTAGTTTATGAAGAGGTTATAGGTGATTATGCCCAAACAGGGAATATACGGATAAAGTATATTATGAGTTGCTTAATAATGAAGGAATTTCAACGAATAAAGGGTTTGGAGTCTTTTATGATAATCCACAGCAAGTAGAAAAAAGTAAGCTTCGTTCCGAAATTGGCTGTATTGTTGAAGGCTTGGGTAGTGCCCAAATAGCAGACTTGGCAGGTAAATATAAAGTGCGTACATATCCAAAGGTAAATTATGTGACGGCAGAGTTTCCTTTTAAGGGACATATGTCTATAATGCTTGGCTTAATGAAAGTTTATTCTCAGATTGATAAGTATATAAAAGAGCATGGGATAAGTGACAAAGGAGCTATTATGGAAATATATGATGTTCCGAATAAGAAGATAATCTATAGAAAAGAGATTGTGAAAGAATGAATTTTAGAGATATAGAATATCTTAAAGCTGGAACTGATAAGCAAAAACTTTGTTATCGGATTCTTAAAGAGATAAAGGTGCTTGATGTTCTCTATGACTACAATCCTATTGTTGTAGGAACAATTCCTATTGCAATAGATGTTGATGAAAGCGATATTGATATTGTTTGTTGTGCCGAAGATTTGCCAGAAATTAGAGATGTAGTCCGTCTGCATTATTCTACATATAATATGTTTTCAGATAGACTAAGAGATGTGTACGTCGCTAATTTTGAGCATTCGGGATTGCCGATCGAAATATATGCAGAATCCAGATCTACATTAGATCAGAATGGATATCGTCATATGGTGGTTGAAGATCGGATAATGAAATTAGCAGGTGATGGGTTTCGGCAAAAAATAATCAGATTAAAAGAACAGGGTTATAAAACTGAGCCTGCATTCGGCGAATTATTGAATTTAGAAAACCCATATTCGGATTTACTCGAATTCGAGTTATTGACCAATGATGAATTAAAGCTTTTGATAAAAAATAAGCACATACCTGAATAGATACGTGCTTATTTTTTATAACCTCCTTTTGTGCTAACTAAAGCAATGAGAGAATATCTGTAAACTTAATGATTTGTGTATTTAAACTGTTCGTCATTATAACGATCACCTACTTCGGGATATTTAGCTAGTATATCGTCAATTGCTTTCAGATCGATATTGGAAAGTGTAACATCCGCTGCTTTCGCATTTTCTTCCAAATATTTTATTCTTTTCGTTCCAGGAATCGGAATAATATCTTCTCCCTGAGCCAATATCCATGCTAAAGCCAGTTGTGAAGCTGTAATGTCTTTCTGTTCGGCAAATTGAGCAAATGCTGCTGCAAGCTTATTATTGTTTTCAAGATGCTTACCCTGATATCTGGGAAGGTGCTTGCGGAAGTCGTCGCTGGGATCCATTTTCGAAACATCCAGCCTATTTGTAATTAATCCTCTGGATAATGGAGAATAAGGAACAAGTGAGATTCCCAGTTCACGAGCAGTAGGTAGTATTTCGCGTTCTACATCACGGGTCAATACCGAGTATTCATATTGTAGAGCTGAGATTGGATGTACTGCGTTTGCCTTGCGTATTGATTCGGCTGACGCCTCGCTAAGTCCTAAATAGCGTACTTTGCCTTCTTTTACTAGCTCAGCCATTGTACCAATGGTTTCTTCAACAGGAATATTAGGATCTATACGATGTGCATAATAAAGATCTATTGTATCTATTTTTAATCGTTTCAGACTTTTTTCAATAGCCTGTTTGATCCATTTTGGAGAGCAATCTACATCGGCTGCTCCAAGTTTGGCTTCCTTGTCGTATCTGAATCCAAATTTGGTTGCAATAAATATTTTACTTCTGTTCTCAACTAATACTTTGGAAATAAGCTCTTCGTTTGCTCCTGCACCATAGACATCTGCCGTATCCCAGAAGTTAATTCCTAAATCCAAGGCTTTATGTAAAGTAGCTAAGCTTTCGGTTTCGTTTGTAGGTCCATAAGCATAGCTCATTCCCATGCAACCTAATCCTAAGGATGATAATTGCTCGTCGGTCTTTCCTAGTTTTCTGTACTTCATAGTCTTCTGTTTTTAATTATTTGATAAGTCAAAAGTACAGATGAAGTACCTATTCGTTGTTGCGAAATTCAAAGAAGATGTTATAAAATTCAAACAATAGGCTTAAGTCTGTTTATTATGATTACGCAATGATCCGGGAGAAAATCCTATATTCTTTTTGAAAAAATTATTGAAATAACTGGGATGCTCAAACCCCAGGCCAAAAGCAATTTCAGATACGGTCATATCTGTATGGTTTAAGAGCGCACAAGCTTCTTTCGTTATTCGTTCAGAGATATGTTCAGAGGTTGTTTTTCCTGTAATCTTTTTGACGGTGCGATTCAAGTGGTTGACATGTACCGATAATTGACGGGCAAAGTCGTTCGCCGATCGCATGTTGAGGGTGTGTTCGGGTATATCTATAGGAAATTGCCTTTCGAGAAGTTCCATGAATAAACTTGATATTCGTTCCGATGCACTGCCTTGAAAGGATTCGTTGTTAGGTGCTTGCATCTTCATTGCCTCGTGAATAATCAAGTGGAGGTAATTACGCAGTATATCATATTTATGAGTGTATTCGGAATTAATCTCCTCTATCATCTTACGATATATGGTACTTATCTCTTCGACTTTCTTGTCATCGAGAAAAAATATTTTGTTGTCTCCAATCCTAAACAGGGGAGAATCTGCAAGGCTATCGTTACGCTCGGATGATTGTATGAATTCTTCGGTAAATAAGCAGTAATACCCATCTTGCTGCTCACTGGTAGCCTCCCATGAGTAAGGAATTAACGGATTGGAAAACATCAGTGCAGGGCGATCGATAAGAATCCATTTGTCAGCATAAAATAGTTTCCCTTCTCCTATTACCAGAGATACTTTATAGAAATCTCGTCTGCTATAGGTCGAATTATTATTACTACAATATTTTCTCTCAAAGACATTGAAATGCCCATGTTTGGGAGATAATCCTCTATTCTCTGATGAAAAATCGGTTTGCTGCCGAGTATAGAAATCATTAATGTTTTCAAATATTTTCATACATGTAAATATAGTGTGTTTTTCTTTTAAATTGATAAACAGATGTATTTTTGAAATGGGAATAGGAGTATTCTTGCAAACGATTGCAAGAATTTTATACGTAAAAAATAAAATTTCACATAAAAGTTTGTCTTTTATTCTCTAGTTTTGTTAACATCAGATACTTCGTGTTTTCTAAACTTCTATTCTGAGAGGTTTAAGTTATACACTGATCAAAGCAATAAAATAGGTCTGCGACCTTTATAATACCAAGAGAGAATGAAGAAATCGTATTTAATTTTACTTTTAACAGTTTTGATTTACGGAACAGCTAATGCCATTGACGTAAAAAAACTAGAACCTGCATTTTGGTGGGCAGGAATGAAAAACACCGAGTTGCAAATACTGATGTATGGCGATAATATTGCCAAGTGTGATGCTACAATAACTTCTCAAACTGCTACAATAAAAGAACTCGTACGTTTTGATAATCCTAATTACTTATTAGTGTATGTAGATTTGTCTAATGCAAAACCAGAGAAATTTGATATAGTTCTGAAAAGAGGCAAGGAAAAGAAAACTGTACCTTATGAATTAAAACAACGAAAAGAAGGGTCAGCCGAAAGGGTAGGCTTCAACACTAGCGATGTTTTGTATCTTATTATGCCAGATAGATTTGCAAATGGCGATCCGTCGAATGATGTAATAAAAGGAATGATTGATAATAAGGTTGATCGTAATGACCAATATGGTCGTCATGGTGGAGACTTTAAAGGTATTACCGATAATCTGGATTATATTGCAGACTTGGGTGTTACTGCTATTTGGTTGAATCCTACACAAGAGAATGATATGCCTCATGGTTCGTATCATGGATATGCAATAACAGATTATTACAAGGCTGATCCTCGTTTTGGAACGAATGACGAGTTTATCTCGTTAGTAGATAAAACTCATGCTAAAGGCATGAAGGTAGTAATGGATATGATCTTTAATCATTGTGGTAGCGAAAACTTCTTGTTTAAAGATATGCCTGCAAAGGATTGGTTTAACTTTCCCGATAAATATGTACAAACTACATATAGAACCACTACTCAATATGACCCTTATACCTCGGCTCATGACAAGAAGATGGCATTAGATGGATGGTTTGTAGAGCCTATGCCCGATTTTAATCAGAGAAACCCTCATGTTGCTAAATATCTTATTCAAAACAGTATTTGGTGGATAGAGCATGTGGGGATAGATGGTATTCGCCAAGATACGCATCCATATGCCGATTTCGATATGATGGCGGAGTGGTGTAGACAAGTTACAGAAGAATATCCTGACTTTAATATAGTTGGAGAGACTTGGTTGAATAGTAATGTAGCTGTTTCGTTTTGGCAAAAAGACAGTAAGCTGGCTTATCCTCGTAATTCACATCTAAGAACTGTGATGGATTTCCCTTTGATGGGAGTTATGAATTCTGCTTTTGATGAAGAATCAGATTGGGATAAAGGTGTAGCGCGTATTCATGATTATTTAGGTCAGGATATTGTATATGCTGATCCTTCGAATTTGTTGACATTTTTGGATAATCATGATACTTCTCGTTTTTTTAAAACCGATGAAGAGGCTAATAACACGAAAAAATACAAGCAAGCTCTGACCTTTTTATTGACAACTCGTGGCATACCTCAAATCTATTATGGAACTGAGATTCTTATGACTGCTGATAAAGCAAATGGAGATGGTACTTTACGTGAGAATTTTCCCGGTGGATGGGCTGGTGATAAGCAAAATGCTTTCTCTCGTGAAGGTAGAACTGATAAGCAAAATGCTGCATACGATTTCACTCAAAAGATGCTTCAGTGGCGTAAAGGTAACGATGTAATAGCTAAAGGTTCTTTGAAACATTATGTGCCAATTAATGGAGTTTATGTTTACGAACGTAAATATAATGGCAAATCGGTAGTTGTGTTTTTAAGTGGTTCAGATAGTGAGAAAACATTAAATTTGGAGAATTATAGAGAGGTGTTGCCCAAAACTCAATCGAAAGATGTTATAACCGGAAAAACGGTTGATGTTAGTGGAGCTTCATTGATTATTGCTCCGAGAGATGTAATGGTTCTCGAATTTTAAAATTCAAGATTGAAAATCATTTGAGAGAATACTATTTCTGATAGGTTGTCTCAAATAGTAAAGATAACTTTTAGGTTCAGGAAAATTTTAGGTAATTAGATTATTTGGTTACGGAGGAAAAGAGGAGCGAGAATATTCGTTCCTCTTTTTTATTTTTAGAAGTTCTCGACCTTTGCTCAGAGGGTGTTCGGTATTAAGTACATTATACTTTCCTTAAATTACCAGAATATTTCTATCTTTGATAAACAGTCTTGATTTGATTAGAGGCATTCAAAGTGGGCAGGTTTAAGAATATTCATTCTTTCTAAAATAGAATAAATCATTATTCTATCTGTGTGGTTTTGTTTTGGGTGTTTACAACTTGCTCTTTATTATTTGTTTATGTCTATTCTTTTTAAGGTTGTTGTTTCTCTTTTGAATGTTTTGTGTTATTCTTTTCTAGAATAATATAGTTTTAAAAGGCCGAAAAAATGAATGTAATATAGTAACTCTAAAGATTAAACTTATGATGCAACAGTCGGATATTATTGTAGCTATTTCTACTCCAGCAGGGGTAGGGGGTATTGCTGTTATTCGTTTATCAGGTAAAGGGTGTATTGGATTAGTTGATACGGTTTATCGCTCTCCATCGGGGAAGAAATTGATAGATCAGAAAGCTAATACAATTCATTTTGGCACTATTGTAAAAGATGATGCTGCACTTGATGAGGTGTTGGTCAGTGTGTTTCACAATCCAAGCTCTTTCACAGGAGAAGATAGTGTTGAGATCTCATGTCATGGGTCTATTTATATACAGCAAGGTATTTTGCAGTTGCTTCTTGAAAAAGGAGCACGTTTAGCAACCGCAGGAGAATTTACCCAAAGAGCATTTTTGAATGGAAAGATGGACTTGTCTCAGGCTGAATCGGTTGCCGATCTTATTGCCTCGACATCTGCTGCGACTCACCGTTTAGCATTAAATCAAATGCGAGGAGGGTTTAGTAACAAGTTGGTAGAGCTTCGCACGGACTTACTTAACTTTGCATCATTAATAGAATTAGAGTTAGACTTTTCAGAAGAGGATGTTGAGTTCGCAAATCGAGATAATCTCAAGCAATTGGCTAGTCATATTCATGAGGTGATAGAAAAACTGGCAGATTCTTTTTCTTTAGGTAATGTGGTGAAAACGGGTATTCCCGTTGCAATAATAGGTGAGACAAATGCAGGGAAGTCTACATTGCTCAATCTGTTGTTGAGAGAGGAAAAAGCGATTGTTTCAGATATTCATGGTACTACTCGTGATGTAATTGAAGATACTATAAATATTGATGGACTTATATTTCGCTTGATTGATACCGCAGGTATTCGTGATACGGATGATGTAGTGGAAAGTTTGGGTATAGAGCGTACTTTTAAGAAACTAGAACAGGCTAATATAGTTCTTTGGGTTGTGGATGCCGAAACGGAAGATGAACGTACTATTGCGTTATCGCAAAAAATACTACCATTAACAGAAGGCAAGAAGTTGATCTTGGTATTCAATAAAGTAGATATAATTCCAGCTGCTCGTAAAGAATATAAAGAGCAATTGTTAAGTGATTTGATCTCTGATCGAATTTTCATCTCGGCAAAGTATCATCAGGGTACTGAAAATTTGCAGGATATTCTGATAGAGGCTGCGAATATTCCCGAATTTGGAGAGCAAGACGTTATTGTTACTAATATGCGCCATTATGAAGCCTTACGAAATGCATTAGCTGCTATAACTCGTGTTTCTGATGGAATGGAGTCCGGTCTATCTAGTGATTTCCTTGCTCAGGATATTCGTGAATGTATGCATTATTTGGGTGAAATTACTGGCCAAATTTCCACGGATGATATATTGGGTAATATTTTTAGTAAGTTCTGTATCGGCAAATGATAACTAATCATAATTAATAGATAATAACTATAATTCATAACTAAGTCGCTATTTAATAGCGACTTTTTCT
>NZ_CVRU01000018.1 GCF_001261715.1 Dysgonomonas sp. HGC4
CTATTAGTGCTATACAAATACAAAACTCTATAAAAAATCATACCTTTGTGAGAGAATAAAAAATATATGAAAGAAAAGCAGAATACACTATTATTAGAAATAAAGGTAACAGAGAATGCCGAGTTACTTAATTTCTTAGTGGATAGTAACGTACGAAAAAGTAGAAATGCGACAAAGTCTCTTTTGGTTCACAAACAAATAAGAGTAAACAACAAGGTCGTATCGCAACATAATCATGAGCTAAAAGCCGGAGACATAGTTTCTATACATAAACATGATCACAAAATGGATCAGAAGAAACTAAAGGGGCTTACTATTATTTATGAAGATAAGGATCTTATTGTTGTAGATAAAGATTCAGGATTACTATCTGTTTCAACAGGCAGAGAATTGCTAAAGGAAACAGCATATAATATCATCAATGAATATGTAAAAGGTAAGAATGCTAAAGAAAGAGCATATGTATTATTCCGTCTTGACAGAGAAACTTCGGGATTAATGGTATTTGCCAAAAGTCCAGAGATACAAGAAGAATTGCAACATACATGGATATTGAATCCACCGAAACGTTCTTACTTAGGAGTAATCGAAGGTCCTCTCGTTCCCGAAAAAGGTACTATAACCTCATGGCTTACTGAGAACAAAAACTTTGTAGTATTTGCGTCTAAGACAGACAACGGAGGTTTAGAGGCTGTTACTGAATACGAAACTCTTAAAGCTAATAGCAGATATTCGGTAATAAGATTGACTCCTACTACTTCGCGTAAGAATCAATTGCGCGTACAACTTCAATTTATAGGACATCCTATTGTTGGAGATAAAAAATACGGATCGAAAATAAGCCCATTACGTCGAATCGCTCTACACGCCGATGAATTGGAATTTGTGCATCCAAAAACAAAACAAAAAATACAATTGTCATCACCTCTTCCTAAGAAAATGCAAGTAATGGTAGATGCAATTCAACCCAAAAAGAAAGAAGTCTCAGAGGAGTAAATGGATACATTTAAAACAGTCAAAGAAACAGCCAAAGGATTGTTTACTGAGAAGAAAAGTAAATTTATTTCTTTTGCCATTCCTGTGCAAACTGTAGATGATGTAAAAGCCGAAGTTGAGAAATACAGAAAAGAATATTATGATGCCCGACATGTTTGTTGGGCATACATGCTTGGTGCTGAGCGGAACGAATTTAGAGCAAATGACGATGGTGAACCTTCGGGAACGGCAGGAAAGCCCATATTAGGACAAATCAATTCGAATGAACTCACAGATATTCTTATCATAGTGATTCGTTATTTTGGAGGTGTTAAATTAGGCACTAGTGGATTAATAGTTGCTTATAAAGAAGCTGCTATTGAAGCTATTGCTGCTGCTGAGATAATAGAAAAAACTGTTGATATAGATATAAGCTTTCAATTCGAATATCCTTTTATGAATGATGTTATGAAAATTGTAAAGGACTTAGAACCAACTATTCTAGGCCAACAATATGATATGGATTGCTCTATGTCTCTACGTATCCGAAAAGGATTGTATGATCAGCTTATATCCAGATTAGAAAAAGTAGAAAGCTTACATTTTCCAAAAGAAGATTAAGCTCTCAGGTCTTTTTAGAGCAAAGAATGTATAAGAACAATAATTTCTCACTACTCGATATATTAAACTCATAAATACATTATAGTCATGAAGATAACAATTATAGGTGGTGGTAATATGGGAGGAGCTATTGCTGCCGGACTTGCAAGTGGCAAGATATTTAATCCACAAGATATTACGGTTATAGATCGTAATCAAAGAAATATTGACACTATTAAAACATATAATAAGGGTATAAATGCTGTTATAAATGATTACTCTTCATTATCTGAAACTGATATTATAGTCTTGGCTGTTAAGCCTTGGTACATTCAAGAAGTATTAGAGAAACACCGAAAAGTATTTAACCCATATCAAATTATAATTTCTATTGCATCTGGTATTTCTTTAAATCAGCTTTCAGAATGGATTCTTAATGATTCTGCTATATATAGAGTAATGCCTAATACGGCTATTGCAATTAAAGAAAGTATGAGCTTTGTAGCTTCTCATGACACTAATAAAGAAAATGACGAATTGATTCTCAAAATATTCAGCGAATTAGGTAAGGTTGAGTTTATTGATGAAAAATTATTTGCTGCTGCTACATCGCTTGCTTCATGTGGAATAGCTTTTGCTTTCCGTTACATACGTGCTGCAATGGAAGGTGGTATAGAAATGGGATTAAGAGCCGATCAGTCAAAGGAAGCCGTTATTCAGACCTTACGAGGTGCTGCTAATTTGTTAGAGGCCAACAATAGTCATCCCGAAGTTGAAATAGACAAGGTAACTACTCCCGGAGGAGTAACGATTAAAGGACTGAACGAAATGGAAAATGCAGGATTTACTTCTGCTGTGATCAAAGGGTTGAAAGCTAGTTATGTTAAGTGATAAAACTGAAAGAAAACCACAACTTTATTATTTCAATCCTGGACATGAGGGTGCAGTACTAACTTTATCGCCTTATTATACAGCACCCGCTAATATGGTCAATCTTCAACACGATTTGGCCTATTTGGTTGCTTGGTATGCTGATGCCGAGGATTATGTTTTAGTTCAATCGGAACTACCTTTTGATTTCGAGGAATATTTATCTAAGAATTTGCTACCACTCCCAAAAGGAATTATTTCTGATAAAATGAACCGTTCATTAACAGAGGTTCATTTATGGGGATTATCTCCACAGTCGATTAATTATTTTGAGAAAATTAATTCTAAATACCATTTACATTTTAATCTGCCTCAATGGAAAGACGAATTGCGTCTATTGTCAAGTAGAGAAACAGCTAAAGAATGTTTGAGAGAATTGTGTTGTGAAATATCATCTATTTCAACTGATATTATATCCAGTTTTTATAGTAGCTTAGATAAAATAGAAGATATTGTAAGAAATGCAGATTATCAGTTTTTAGCAAAAGCGCCCTACTCTTCTTCCGGTAGAGGTTTGTTATGGTTACCTGTGGGAGGCTTAACTCAAACCGAGCGTCAAATATTACAAGGTATTTTAAATAAGCAGGAAATAGTTTCAATCGAAAAAGCTCTGAATAAGCAGCTCGATTTTGCGATGGAATTTATTTTAGATAATAATGAGATCCGTTTTGAAGGATATTCTTTATTCGAGACAAATTCTAAAGGAGGCTATCTCGGAAATTATATTGGTAACCAAAAGAATATAATAAATAAGATCCTCGAATTTATCCCAAATCAGTTATTAGAAGAGGTCAAGAATAGCTTATTAAGAATCTTGAAAAATAAATTCAAAGGATTCTATTCAGGTTGTATAGGTGTAGATATGATGATTTATAAAGACGAAGATAATGCCTATAAGCTGCATCCTTGCATCGAAATAAATGTCAGAGATAATATGGGATTATTAGCTCTTCGCTTTAGTCAGAAATATTTAGAACCAGGATCCGAAGGCTCATTTTACATGGACTTTACCTCTCAAGAAGGAGAACAAGTAAATAGAGATAATCAGATGAAAAAAGAATACCCGGCTTTATTTACGAATGGTAAAATAAAATCCGGATATTTATCTTTATGTCCTGTAAATGATAAAACAAAATACAGAGCCTATGTGCTGGTTAAAAACTAAAAGCTTATTATTTCTTATACTTAGTTTTTACAATAACAACGTTAATGGAATCTAGAGTAGTAATGTTTCCATACGTATCCATAACAGATGCATCTAGTTGATATACACCTTGCCATATATGACGACGGTTGATATTTTTATTTGTATCGGTCACCGAAACAATTGAATCAATCTGAAACGGATGCGTAATTGTAGTATCTTTCTTCCCGAATATAGACGATACCTGATAATTCTTATAAAAATAAGCAGTTGTATCTCCCGGCACATCTTTAATACTGTCTCTAAGATGTCTTATTCTAAAAGTATAAGATGATAGTCCTTCATCATCACTTAAAGTAGCGCTAAATATAGGCAATATTGTATCTGTATCCATATAGATAAATAGAGTATCGTTATTAAGTGGTTTCAGAAGTTTTATTGTTGGAAAAGTATTATCTGTATCAATTTTAGAGCATGAAAAAAACAGATTTGTGCCAACTGACAAAACTACAATTAATATAAGAAGAGATATGTTGCGAGTCATTATTTACCTTTATTATGAGAGAGAACAAATATAAAGAAATTCATTTAATTATGTCTAGGCATTGTCTCATATAAATATGCAGAGCCGTCAACATCATATACATATTCACCTTCCTTTATAGCATCTTTCATCATAAACAGGAAAAAACAAATTATAGAATATTTATATTTCCAAACACAACCAAAAACATTAAAAAAATACCGATATAAAACACTCTTCATATAACTTAACTGCAGTTAGCTTTAATATAACAGGTCAAAGATACTCTATTCTTTTAAACATTCTATAAGGTCAGAAACAGCTTCTTTTATATTAGAGGAATTCTGTAAGAGTGTAATAAATTTGCTTCCTATGATAGCTCCACTTGCATTTGCTTGCGCAGCCTCTAAAGTGGCTTTGTTTGAAATGCCGAAACCTATTAAGCGAGGATTTTTTAAATTCATTCCATTTATTCTCTTGAAATAAGCTTGTTTACTATTATCAAAGCTTTTTTGAGCTCCTGTTGTGGCTGCAGAAGATACCATATAAATGAAACCGTCAGTATGTTCGTCAATAAGACGGATTCGCTCATCTGATGTTTCAGGTGTTATTAGCATTACTACTTTTATGTTGTATTTATCAGCAACAGGCTTATATTCTTTTAGGTAATCATCAAAAGGAAGATCAGGAATAATGGCTCCATCTACGCCTACTTCTTGGCACTTTTGACAAAAGTTCTCGAACCCATATCGCATGATTGGATTTAAGTATCCCATCAAGATCAGAGGTATTGATACTTCTTTGCGAATATCTTTTAATTGGTCGAATAGCTTAGATAAGGTCATTCCATTTCTTAGAGCAATAGTTCCGCTTGCTTGAATCGTAGGACCATCAGCCATAGGATCTGAAAAAGGAATGCCTATTTCTATTAAGTCTATATTATTTGCCTCCAACTCTTTTATAACATTAACAGTATCATTCAGATTAGGGAAACCTGCTGTAAAATATATAGATAGTATATTTTTTTGTTTCGCTTCAAAAAGTTGTTTTATTCTATTCATTTTTCAATTGATTTATAAATTGTTCTAAAAGATCTATATTTTTCAAACCTGGTTCTAATTCAAATTTACTGTTTAGATCCAGAGCATATAATTGAGGGTGTGAGATGCTTTTAATTGCTTTTACATCTTCGACCGAAATACCTCCACTAAGGAAAAAAGGAAGCTTACCTTTATATTGATTGAGAATACTCCAATCAAATTTTATACCCGAACCTCCATGTTGTGAAGTTTTTGTGTCAAATAAGAGAAAATCACAAACATTTTCATATTCTTTGGTAGATAAGAAGTCTGCTTCCTCAGAAATATTGAATGCTTTTATTAGTGTGAGATTTGGATATTCTGCTTTTAGTGCGTAGCAATATTCAAAAGATTCACTTCCGTGTAGTTGAACCACAGAAAGTTTATACTTATTAATCTGTTCTAATACTGATTCGATGTTCTCATTCACAAAGACTCCTACTCTATCAATATTATCGGGTAAGATATTTAATGCGTTAGAATCTAAACTCTGAATATATCTAGGCGATTTAGGATAAAATATCAAACCCATATAATCAATAGGTAATTTCGCTAACGCCAAAATATTTTCAGGATTCTTCATCCCACAGACTTTAATCTTCATGATAACTCTTTAATAAAGTTAGCTAAGGCTTCGCCCGGATTATCTGTTTTCATAAAGTTCTCGCCCATAAGGAATCCTTTATATCCTACTTCGCGAAGATCAAGTACTGTTTGAGGAGATGAAATTCCACTTTCGGATATTTTTACAAACTCATTTGGTATTTTATCTACCAAGTCAAATGATGCTTGCACATCAGTAACGAATGTACCTAGATTGCGATTATTTACACCTACAACATCTACATATTCGTTTATATGTCCGAGTTCAGCTTCATTATGAACTTCAAGTAATACATCTAAGCCTAGTTCTTTTGCTTTTACAGCAAATTGCTTACTCTCTTGAATAGTAAGAGAAGATGCAATTAATAAGACTGCACTGGCTCCCATTGCAGCAGTCTGATAAAATTGATACTCGTCTATCATAAAATCTTTACGAAGTAAAGGAGTCTTGGTTAAAGAGCTTGCCATTGTTAAATCAGAAAAAGTGCCTCCAAAAAAATCAGTATCTGTCAGAACAGAAATAGCACTTGCTCCTCCTCCAGAATATAAAGGTATAACTTCTTCTACTTTTGCATTTTCGAAAATCCAGCCTCTTGAAGGTGAGCGTCTTTTGAATTCTGCAATAATTCCTGTTGAAGAATTTATTAAAGATTGCTTAAACAAACCTTGTTTATTGGTTGTACCAATTTGCTTTATCAATTGGTTAATGCTAACTTCTTTCTTTTGTTGCTCTACCTCAATACGTTTATTAGCAACTATTTTATCTAAAATATTAGTCATAATCTAAATGTCGTTTATTTCTTAATTCCTTCAACGGAAAAGGTAATAGGAACTTTATTTCCAAAACTATCAATTTGATATTTATCCGTATCGATTTTTATTGTGTGATTAAAGCAATTGTATGGAGAATAATCATACTCATTAAATGATTTAATTTCTATATTATTCTTTATCAAACTATTTAGAACTTCGCTAGTACTATGATTCCAATTTACTGTCGAATATTCTATCTCTGCATCTCTATCGGCATACGAGCCTTCATTAGCTTCAACAATTTCTCCTGAATTGAAATAATTATAAGCAATAGTCTTAAAATCATAGTCAAACATCCAGATGAAAGGATGAAACTCTACAAATACAAATCGACCGGAAGGTTTTATATATTTTGATACTATAGCAGCCCACTTATCTAAGTCTGGAAGCCAACCTATTACACCATAGCTGGTAAAAACAATATCAAATTGTTTATCCAGATAATTAGGTAGATCAAATATATCGCAGCAGATAAATTTTGTATCTACATTTGTTTGTTGAGCTAACAGCTTTGCTGTTTCAATAGCTTTGTCTGATAGATCAATACCTGTTACTATTGCACCCATGCGGCTCAGCGAAATACTGTCTTGCCCAAAGTGACATTGTAGATGTAATATTGATTTGCCTCTGATATCACCTAATAGATCTAGCTCAATATTTTTCAAAGAGCTTTTACCTTTCAGAAATGCTTCGTTATCATAAAATTCAGATTTAATATGTATCTCTGTTTTTTTATTCCAAGCATTTTTATTTATCTCAATATAGTCACTCATTTTTATTCTTCTTTTAGTTTTGATTTCTCTTGCTCAATAAAAGCAGTAATCATTGTCCGATATACAGACTCCGCAATATCCGGATTAAGTTTTACCTCATTAGCCAAACTGCGAACTTTAGTTATTATTAGTTCTACTCTTTTGGGAGCTTCAACATCGGCTTCGGTCTTCTTAAATTTAGCTGCCTGATTGACAAAGATACTTCGTTTGGCCATTAAGCGGATTAGATCTTTATCAATACGGTCGATATTTTCGCGAACTTCATCTAATGACTCACAAGTAATTACTTTTATAATAAACAAGATATTATAACCTAACTAAGAATTCAGTTCTAAAAACCTTTTAAAGATAGCTTTTACTTTACCACTATCTATGGCTTCTGTCGCCTGAGCAACACATTCTTGTATTGACAGATTAGGATCGATAGTTTGAATACCTATTGCCGAATTAGCTATTACTGCATTCTTTTGTGCTTGTGTAGCTGTATTATTAATAATGTTATCGAAAATAGCAGATGCATCTTCGGGAGTTTTACCGCCATCAAGATCAAGTTCCGAACATCTTTCAAAACCCAGTAGTTCGGGAGAATAGATACTTTCAGAATTTCTGTTTATAACTTTAAAATCACCAGTAAGAGATATTTCGTCATACCCATCCAAGCCATGTACAATTGCATAATCAACATCGGTTTGCTGATACATATAATAATACATACGAGCCATCTTTAGGTTGAAAACTCCTAATACGCTTCTCTTGGGACGAATAGGGTTTGCTACAGGTCCAAGC
The DNA here is from genome assembly GCF_001261715.1 of Dysgonomonas sp. HGC4. Classification (GTDB taxonomy): domain Bacteria; phylum Bacteroidota; class Bacteroidia; order Bacteroidales; family Dysgonomonadaceae; genus Dysgonomonas_A. The sequence goes on from NZ_CVRU01000018.1 coordinate 8,227, forward strand.
ATATTGAAAAATGTACGCACACCTAAAGCTTTACGGACGGGAGCAACTTCTTTCAGTGCATTATTAAACAAGGGTGCATGTAAATAGGCAATATTAGTCTCAGCCAGAGACTTTTCTAATTTACTTACATCATTGGTGAATTTAACACCATGTTGTTCCATTACTGTTGATGCACCACTTACAGATGTTGCACCATAATTTCCATGTTTTGCAACTTTGTATCCGGAAGCGGCTACGGTGAAGCACGATAATGTAGAGATATTGAATGTATTTTTATTATCACCGCCTGTACCTACAATATCTATTGGATTATAAGCAGCTAATGGAGTAACATCTGCACATAGTTCGAGTAATGCATCGGTAAAACCGAGAAACTCATCTATACTTATGCTACGCATCAGATAAACACTTATAAATGCTGCAATCTGAGATTCGTTGTATTCGCCCATCGACATACGAGTCAGTATATCTTTCGATTCAGCACGACTCAGTTGCTGATGGTTGAATAATCTATTTAATACTTGTTTCATCGTTTTATACTAATTTTTCTAGGCTATCTGTCGTCTTGCTGATTTCTTCATCTGTCAGCTTATAGTTCGACATATTTCCTGATAAATACTGATCGTAAGCTGTCATATCAATTAATCCATGTCCTGATAGACAGAATAATATATTTTTTTGAACACCTTCTTCTTTAGCTTTAAGAGCTTCACGTATTACTGTTGCAATGGCATGAGTAGATTCGGGAGCAGGAATAATTCCTTCTGTATTTGCAAAAAGCTGACCGGCTTCAAATGTTTCTAATTGAGGAATAGCTTGCACTTCAATTAATCCATCTTTGCGAAGTTGGCTTACAATTGTTCCTGCACCATGGTATCTCAATCCTCCTGCATGAATATCAGCTGGTTGAAAATCATGTCCAAGTGTGTACATCGGTAAAAGTGGAGTTAGACCAACGGAGTCACCAAAGTCATACTCAAATTTACCTCTCGATAATTTGGGACAAGAAGCAGGCTCTGCTGCAATGATGCGAATGCTTTTTCCATCCACTATTTTGTGACGTAGGAAAGGGAAACTAATTCCTGAAAAGTTAGACCCTCCACCAAAGCAACCTACAACTATATCAGGATATTCTCCTGCAATGTCCATTTGTTTTTCGCTTTCTAATCCTATAACAGTCTGATGTAATGAAACATGATTCAATACACTACCTAAGGTGTAGCGAGTATCTGGATCTTTTGCTGCCATTTCTACTGCTTCAGAAATAGCAATACCTAAACTGCCTGAGTTATTGGGGTCTTTAGCCAATATACTCCGTCCCGATTCTGTTTTATTACTGGGTGAAGCAATAACATTGGCTCCCCAAGTTTGCATCATCATTCTTCTATATGGCTTTTGCTCATAGCTAACTTTTACCATATATACTTCCAGATCCAATTTGAATACGCTAGATGCAAAACTTAATGCAGCTCCCCATTGTCCAGCTCCTGTTTCGGTAGTCAAACGCTTAATTCCTTGTTTCTTATTATAGTATGCCTGAGGCAATGCCGAATTCAATTTATGTGAGCCGATAGGGCTTACACTCTCATTCTTAAAATAGATGTGAGCTGGTGTTCCCAAAGCTTTTTCCAGTCCAGTAGCTCTTACTAATGGTGTAGGTCTCCATATTTTATACAACTCTCTCACTTCTTCGGGAATATCAATCCATCTATCTTGAGACATTTCTTGCTGTATAAGTTCTTTGGCAAATATAGGTTCCAAGTCTTCTGCACTTAAAACTTCTTTTGTAGCCGGATTTAATGGAGGTAAAGGTTTGTTTACCATATCAGCTACAATATTATACCATTGTTTAGGAATCTCGTTCTCACTTAAAAGTATTTTTTTCGACATAATAATTGACTTATTTAAAATAATACTAGACTTTAGCTTAATAGGTTTATACTTATTTTGATAAAAAATTCTTTACTATTACTGCTCCTTCAGGAGTCAATACTGATTCTGGGTGAAACTGTACACCATGCACATCATATTCTTTATGTTTCATTGCCATAATCTGTCCATCGCTGTCAGTAGCAGTAACGACAAAACATGTTGGAAGGTCTTTAGCATCAACAATCCACGAATGATAACGTCCGACCTCTATCTCTTTATCAAGACTATCGAAAATATAATCATTTTCAATAATAGTGGTACTTGTGGTTATTCCGTGATATACATCTTCTAAATTAACAAGATTAGCACCAAATGCTTCACCTATTGCTTGATGACCCAGGCATACGCCTAAAATAGGTTTAATGGCTGCATATTCTTTAATTAAAGGGAGTAGAAGACCTGCTTCTGATGGAACACCAGGACCGGGTGATAAAATAATTTTATCGTATTTAGAGATATCAGCTAATGCTATTTTATCATTTCGAACAACATCTACATCTGTATATCCAAGCTGTTTTACAAGATGAACCAGATTATATGTAAATGAGTCGTAATTATCAAAAATTAATATTTTCATAAAATTTAGTATTAAGGTCTCAGACCTATTTATTACAGTGGTTTACTTATAGTCTGCGACCTAGTTCTTTATTGTTACAGCAAAATCTACAGCTTTTTTTAAAGCTCCCAGTTTATTTTTTACTTCCATAACTTCGGTTTCGGGAGTAGATTTCGCTACGATTCCCCCACCCGCTTGATAATAAAGTGTATTGTTTTTACTAAGGAATGTACGGATAGTTATTGCTTGATTTAGATCGCCATTGAATCCGATATATCCGATACAACCACCATAAACTCCTCGCATCGATTTTTCAATATCTCGGATCAATTGCATTGCTCTTACTTTGGGTGCTCCCGATAAAGTTCCTGCCGGAAACGTATCAGCAAATACTTTTATGCTATCAACATCTTTATCTATTGTTCCACTTACACGAGATACTAAGTGGATTACATGAGAATAGAACTGTACATTTTTATAAAAATCAACTTTTACATCGTGGCAGTTGCGACTGAGATCGTTACGAGCTAGGTCAACCAGCATCACATGCTCTGCATTTTCTTTTTCGTCTTTCAATAGGTTTTCTGACAATATACGATCTTTCTCATCATCACCCGTACGGAAATAAGTTCCTGCAATAGGATCAATATAAGCTTTTCCTTTTGTCACTTTACAGTGAGTTTCGGGAGAAGAACCAAATACTCGGAATGAGCCAAAATCGAAGAAGAATAAATATGGAGAAGGGTTTATTGAGCGTAATGCTCTGTATACATTGAATTCATCTCCTTTGAATTTTTGAGTAAAGCAACGTGATAATACAATCTGAAATACATCACCTCGTTTACAGTGTGCAATTCCTTTTTTAATCATTTCGATATGCTCTTCATCTGTTATATAAGAACACTCGTTACCGATGCTTTCGAAATTGTAAGTTGCTATATTATTATTCATTAATATGGCTTCCAGTTCTTCCGTTCGAGAAGTATCTCCTTCAACAATATTTTCAACGATTGTCAATTCATTTTTTAAATGATTGATGACAATAATAAAACGATATAAAATGTAATAAAATTCAGGAATATTGGCATTGTCCAATTTGAAATTAACCGAATCAACATCTTCGAAGTGGTGAATAGCATCGTAAGACGTATATCCAAAGAAACCGTTCATGCCTGCAGGATTTTCTCCTTTCACATCAAATTCCTGTATAAATTGCTTGAAAACAGAAGTTAATTGATCAGATTCTAATAAAGGTTTTTCTATTATTTCTCCTGACGGGTATTGTTTTGTAATACTTCTATCCTCTACCTTAAATCTGGCAATAGGGTCAACTCCAACAAAGGAGAAGCTATTTTCATTTGTATGGAAATCAGAACTTTCAAGTAATGCCGATTCTGTATAAGCATCTCTAATTTTAAGATATATGCCTACCGGCGTTTGCATATCAGCAAGAAGCTTTTTAGTTTGAGTTTGTATTTTTATTTTCATCTTTTAGATTCTTCTTTAATTCGTATATAGGTTTCCATATCCTTATCTCCACGTCCCGAAAGACAAAGAACAATTACATCATCTGATTCGAATTTTTTCTGACCAAATACTCCTAATGCATGAGCCGATTCAATAGCTGGAATAATACCTTCTAGTTCGGTCAACTCAAATGCAGCAGCAATGGCTTCATCATCGGTTACAGCTAATACTTCCGATCTTCCTGTTCTTGCAAGGTGTGCATGTAGCGGACCAATACCCGGATAATCGAGACCGGCTGATATTGAATAAGGCTCTTCAATCTGTCCATCTTCCGATTGCATTATAAGAGTCTTACTGCCATGAATAATACCTAATTTACCAAGGTGAATGGTTGCAGCAGATTCGCCCGAGTTTACACCTTTACCGGCAGCTTCAGCCAATACAATCTTAACATCAGCATCGTCTAGAAAGTGGTAAGTCATACCTGCAGCGTTACTGCCACCACCTACACAAGCTATTACATAATCGGGGGTTTCTTTACCTTCTTTTTCTAACAATTGTTTACGCGTCTCTTCACTGATAACTGATTGAAGACGGGCAACCATGTCTGGATATGGGTGTGGTCCAACAGTAGAACCTATAATATAATAGGTGTCAGAAGGATTGCAACACCAATCTCTAATTGCTTCGTTTGTTGCATCTTTCAGTGTCATATTACCACTTGTCACAGGTACAACGGTTGCTCCAAGCATTTCCATTTTCTGTACATTCAGTTTCTGACGCTCTACATCTGTTGCTCCCATATAAACAATACATTCCATGTCCATAAGTGCACAAACAGTTGCAGTTGCTACACCATGCTGTCCGGCTCCCGTTTCAGCAATAATACGAGTTTTACCCATTCTACGAGCCAAAAGTATTTGACCAATAGTATTGTTTATTTTATGAGCTCCTGTATGATTTAAGTCCTCACGTTTCAAGTATATTTTACAGTTGTATTTCTCTGATAATCTTTTAGCCAGATAAAGAGGTGAAGGTCTTCCTACATAATCGCGAAGCAAGTCATGATACTCTTTCTGAAAAGTAGAATCATCAAGTATTGTCAAATATGCTTTCTTTAAGTTTTCTACATTATCATAAAGAATTTCAGGAATATAAGCACCTCCAAATTCTCCATAAAAACCGTTAGAATCAACATTAAATTTTCCCATTATATATTATATTATTGTTTTCTATTTTTCACAAAAAAAACCTATCGTGAGGACGATAGGTTTTCATTTATTATTTAATCATTTTCTATTGATTAACACACAATGATCCGACTCACGACTTTTGAAGTTGTAAGCACCACCACCAATATGTATTTGTCAATTGAAAATTCATTTCTTGTTTCAT
>NZ_CVRU01000019.1 GCF_001261715.1 Dysgonomonas sp. HGC4
ATATTAAGTAATGGTGGTTCTTGGGTGAATGGTACAAATACCTCTGGTAACGATGCGGGTACGAACAGTATAGCTTCAGGATGGAGAAATAGTATTAATAATTATAGCTACTTCTTGCCCGCTTCAGGGAACCGCGTCAACGGCACGGGTACGTTGTACGACGTGGGTACGGTCGGGAGCTATTGGTCGTCGTCGCCGGATGGTTTGTTCTGTTATTACTTGTCCTTCGACAGTAGTGTCGTGTACCCAGATAGCAGCTACTACCGTGCCTACGGTTTCACTATCCGTTGTATCGAGTACTAATTGGATTGAAAGTTAAATGAAGTGATTAATTTCTTCTGTGCTTTTAAAGCACGGAGGAGTAGTAAAATAATTCAAAAGGTGTAATTTTTATTTTTGTTTCGTTTTTATACCCTAAGAGGTGTATTTGTTTACTACATTAGCACCTCAAAGGGTATATTTATGGAAAATTTTTCATTATCAGCATATGTTAAGCAAATGCGAAAACAATATGACTTAATTCAAGTAGATCTCTCCGAAAAAGTAGGGGTAGGGCTTCGCTTTGTTCGTGAATTGGAACAAGGTAAACAAACTTTACGAATGGATAAAGTCAATCAGGTATGAAATCTATTTGGGGCAGAACTTACACCTGCTCCAATGGATAGAAGTAAATTAAAACTATGAAACGAGCTGAAATATTTATGTATAATAAGTTGGCTGGAATGCTAATCGAAGATGAAAACGGCTTTACTTTTCAGTATGATTCCGATTATCTGAATTCTGAATAAAGAGTAAACCCAAACGTTCGGATTTTGAAACAGCTTTTTCCAAATCGGGTTTGGATAAAAAAGTGGGAGAAAATATTTTTCTTAAACTTGAGAGGGTTGTTCCTATATGGTTTATGGTTGGAGTTTATTGATAGGTCATTTTTGAGTGAGGATGTAAAAGGGCTCTATAAGGGGGCTTATTCGAGATAGGGTATGATTTACACTGACATTAATTATTTAACTATTTTAGTTTTTATATTATACCCCGAGGAATATGCAAAATATTTTGCCTGAAGAGGAATTCAAGATAATATAACCCTTCTTAAGATGGATAAGAGGTAAGAGATGGTTCGTTAAATATATTGACGACGTCTTACTTTCAAATTTTAATAATTACTACAAACTTTTTTTTGATGGGTTCTATATTTTTATATTTGAAAAACAATGGAAAATAAAATATCAAGCATTCCTCTCAGACTTCAATAAGGACTTAATAAATGCGTATAAACAAATACAACTATCTTATAACGAAATTATCAAATATCTAGAAATTCACAAAAAAGAAAAAGATGATTATTATCGTATACGATCTCTAATTCTTCAAAATGATATAGAAAAGGCAGCTTTTTTATATTTCTCAATAGAACCTCATATAATGGAATATATAGAGTTAATAGTAATGGGCAATACATAAGCTATTGATTCACTGTAAATATGCGGTTTTTAATGTTTGGATGTCTATATTTCCTGTTGAATTTTTAGCTTTTTTCTGATCATAATTCGTCATTTAAGACTTCAAACAGACAATTGCACCATCCTATCGGATTTAAATAACGCGTACCTTTTCTGATTTCGTAATGCAAGTGATTACCTGTTGCGACTCCTGTATCACCAACACAAGCAACCTGTTGAGTAATACTTACTCGATCACTCGTATTTACCCATATCCGACTTAAATGTGCGTAAAATGAACGAAAGCCTCCAGCGTGCAGAATCTCTATATAATTCCCATACCCCGAATCATAACCTTTGCCGATAACCATTCCGTTACCGGTTGCATATACAGGAACACCTTTGGGTTGTGGAATATCAATTCCTGTATGAAAATTCAGGTCTCTATAAATCGGATGTTTACGCATTCCAAAACCTGATGAAATATGTTGTGGTTTCTTAATCGGGAATATTACAGGATAATCGCATAACTCGCCAATGGTCAGTTGCAAAGAATCAGCTATCTGCCAAAACTCAGTGATGGAATAAACCGGCTTTGTACACTTTTCTATCTGTGATTTTCTGATCGGAGAATCACTTGGCTGTCCCGATACAGATAAATGCAGCAAAGCGATAAATAGAATCGTTATGTATTTCATGGTCTAGTTTCAGATAGGATAAACGCCCCAAGAAATCTTCGGGCGTTTATCCGGTTATTTAGCTATTTAATTTTCTCTTCCCACGGTTCCACGTCTGTAGGAACAGTTACATAGACATAAATCATATTTATCCAACTAACTATGTATGAGATTATCATCATCGTATCATGGTTACTCTATATTAGTAGGTGATTCTTCTTCGTCATCCCTGTCATTTTGGAAAGAAAATGTCTTTTGCACTACCTGACCGAAACTATCTTCGATATACACATCTATCACTTGTTGGTCGGTACAGTGCGAAGTGTAATACATCTGGAACGTTTCTTTTTCCAATGGGTATAAATCGTTTGGTAGGAGTACAGTTCCGTTATCAAGTTGTAATTGACCTTTGCCGTCCACTTGAAAATAGCGAATGTAAAATCGTGTGTCCTGATAGCTTCCTTCCTTTACAATTTGTGCCCGGATTTCCGCCACCTCTCCCTGAACGATTTTTTTCTGAACTGGCATACAAACCAGATCAAATGCGTAAATCTTATGAATATCGATATCGCTACTACAGGCTAAGACCAGTAGCATTATCGCCACCAGCCATGCTGTTATTCCGAAAAAACTCTTTATTCTTCTCATATTTTTTAGAGGATTAATACCTTTGTTCATCTAAAAACCAAAGGCTATGTTTATAATTATATTGACCTTTTAAAAGAAAATAACCGAAGTAGAAAACATATGGAAGCTCATAGAGCATATTTGGAAACAAACTACAAATCGGGTAGCTTTATCGCCTCGGGCAGACAAGAACCCCGTATCGGAGGAATCATATTGTGCCGAGCATCCGATAAGGACAAAGTGCATGAATTAATACAATCAGACCCATTCTATATTCACGCAGTAGCTAAATACAATACTATTCAGTTTGAGCTTACCAAATATGTTTCCGGCTTCGAAAAATTTCTTTAGTTGATTATAAATTTGATTCCTACGCCGAACTGTGTATGAAAATGTCCTGTAGAGTTGCCCCAGAGGATGCGCTCACGCCCTGTCAGGAGCAGCACAACACGATCGGTCAAGTACGTTTCAATCTCCAATGTGATAGCTCCGCCATAGATAAAAGCATCCTTATGTTGGAGCGTAGAGCCATCGTACAGGGTCTTTTCTCCCCAATTCGATGTTTCATACCCCACAAGGGCAGAACCACCCAACGAGAGGAAAACGGTCTTGGACGGGTCGGTCAAAAAGTTGTAATAGTAGCCGCCCTCAGCTGTAAATTGTGCTATCGGCAGGCGTGTTTCCCTATATGGATAATAGCGTTCCATATACTCCGTACCAAGCACCCATTTATTGCCATTCTTTGCATAAGTCGCCATTGCTACACCAAAATAATATCCCGCTTCATTATCGTTCTTGGATGAATAAATTCCATCTACCATGCCACCTGTTAGTTGTATGCCTCGCATACCCGACAGTGAACGTTGAGCGTATGCTCCGCCCGAAAAGGCGAAGCACAGCACAAGCGTTATTGACAATATTATTCTATTCATAATTTTCATCGTTTATGCGTTAATAAAAATGTCTGCGACTTTTACTTCACTTTTAGTTCGTTAATAACCTTTGCCCGAACCAAATCAGCATTATCCACAGTAAACCGCTGATGGCGTCCACTTTCCTGTTCATTGAGTTCCACAACCAACATTTTATCATCGGGAATCGTAAACTTCGCCAAAGTAAAAATCATGCGTTCTGTTTGTTGTCCACCTATCAGCATCAAATTATTGTAGGCACGAAGTGGCCAAATCACCTGCTCCTGAATAGCTGTACGTTTAGCTACTTTTTTATCGACAATCTTAAATGTGATAAAGTCCACATTGAAAGGTACGTTAGAAGAATTTTTTAGTTGCAAATGAAAATACAATAGTCCGTTATGAGTATAAATACCTTTGAGCGTGTGCTGTATTCCGAAACGCTTCGAGCCGATATGCTTTATCTCACGGTCGTTATTCTTGTGTATAGACTGCATAATTAATTTGACTAGCAAGGGTGATTCTTGTCCCAATTCCTGCATATATACCGCCAAAGCATTGTTCGGGCGATTGACCGCTTCGCCATCGTGCAAAAAATCTGTCATCTCAACAGATAATTTTACAGGTTCATCCGCATATTTTACATTGAAGGTATAATATGCACCATCTTCTGTAATGACAGATAAGTTACTCTCCCTACTGAAATCTCGCAAAGCAGCCTTCACTCTCAATACGTTGTCCGTGCCATCGGCTTTTGCTGCGAGAAGATCTGCCGACCCTAAATCGACATAGCGAATCGCTGAAGGGAATATTACATGAACGGTTTTATTGAAAGTAACCTCCAGAGCATAAGGTGGTATCATTCTATCGAAGGTCAATGGACGGGTAAAACTCTCGTAATAGTCACCCGTTGTCGGCTTGGTATGTACCACAATGGTATCTTGGGGTATTTCTTGTGCATGGACTATAAATACACTTACAGCAAGCATTAGTATAAAAAAGATTCGTTTCATATTCGTGATTTTAAATTTGTTAAACATTAATTTTTTAGTGGGGGTCGCAGACCCATTTATTATTCTGTTACTCTAATTTTGGTAACAGAAGTAATTTATAGTTTGCTTTGAGGGTAACTTTGACCACACTCATCTTTTTACTGATATATTGCGAAGCTCCCTGTATCAAACCTTTGCCCATATCGGCAGCCAGTTGTGAGCCTGCATTATCCGAAATCATAATGCTTGTGCCTGCTGATGATGCCAATGTGGAGGCTACCTCTTTGGCTGCTTTTACCTCGTCGTTATTGGGAACAAAAATACCTGATTGACCATCCATATCGTACACTTGCAGTTCAACCGGAATAATGTTTCCTGCATACTGAATGGAATTGATCATTACCTCCAGACGTTCGCCACCAATACGACAAGCTCCTGTAACCAAGGTATTGGCAGGGATCAGTATGTTGCCTGTCCGCATTGGCTCTAAAAGACGAAGTTGTATTTCTTTGCCATTGGTCAGGGTCACAGTTTGGTTTACACAAGCACGGATGCTGTTCTTATCCTGTATTTTTTCATTGCCTGCGGCTGTTAAAAAACTCCTATTTCGGGGCTTGCTGTATGAAGCTATAAATTCATCATTAATCATCGGTGCAGCCAATAGAGATACAATATTCTGATGCACTTGTTTAACAGGTTGCACCTTGACCTTGTCTACTGTGCGTGTCACACTCGCTTCTTCTACTTGTTGTTCTCCTTGTTGTGCAGGCATATAGCGTGCTGCCATCTGGTAGGACTTCTCAAGCAAAGCGGTCTGTTCGTCCTCTTCTGTTTTTTTCGCTTCGGTTTCTTCCTGCTTTCGCTCCAATTCCTGTATACGCTGTTCCATAGCAGACTGCGATTGTCTGCCTGTTTCAGCAGGTTTTTCATACCAATCACCCAATTGCTTGTTGATATCCTGATAAGCCGTTGCCGAGGATTGTATAGTACGGGGAGTTGAACTTCGGGGCTGTTCTACTTGCAAAGAAGTATTGTAGGCATTGTCCTTTTGTTCATAATTGTTTTGCTCGGTATCGTTGAACATGGATGAGAAATCCTGTAAAGACTTCATTTTCTCTTGTTCCTTTTGTCGCATCGCTTCCCGTTCATAGGCATCCCGCTTGCCTTCCACAATACCTTCGTCTTTAGGTACGGGTAGTTCGGCATTGAATCCCGTGAGTCCTATCGCTTGCTCTTTCCCATCATCCGACGGAGCAAAGATCAGCCATATCGCACCACCGAAGATTAAGAAAAATAGCGGTATGATTAACAACTTCTTTCGCTTTTGTCTCTCCGCCATTGAGAGTTCTTGCTTTGGTGGTTTCTGAGGTTCTTTCTTCGCTTCCGATTTATTTTCCGGTACAGATGGCTGTTCTTTGGGAATAGTCTCCGTTTGTGGTGGTATTCCTTTATTCAAATCTTCCTGTTCCATTATTCTACTGATTTTAGATTGTTAATACTATCTCGCTGTTGTTCCACTTGTAGCCTCAGTGATTCGATCTGCTCTATCTGCATCTTTTCTGCCTTGTTTTTACCGAAATTGTAAATAGAAGAAAAGGTCATATAGATGGAAAGTCCACCAAAAACAAGGAACATCGCTATCACAAGGATAATCCGTCTGTCAGGGCTCAGACTGCCGAGTATTCCTCGCAGGCCGTTCTCCAACCATTCATTGATGTGTTTCATTATTTTTCGTATCATAGCTTTACCTACCTACCTTTCCGATATCCGAATATCCCGATTCTCCACAATCTCGAATTTTTCCATCGTGAAACCATGGGGATTATTGTCAGAGCGTACCGAGTTGATCAGATTGCAACGGGTAACCAGACTGCGTTCGGTGACGTTACTCTCCCGAATAATCATCTGTTTGGCATATGTTACTGTCTTGTAAGGATAGCTATCGAAATCACAGGCAATGCTATCTACCTGTACGATTTGATTGATATTTCCCGACACGATTCGGTTGTAGTAGCCTTTTTCTGCCATATCCTGATAGTATTTGAATGCCGATTTATCGACAAGGAATAATGCCCTGTTTACGTTGCTTTCGATGGCTTTCTTATCCGGTGAGAGGGTGAAAAACAATTCGTGGAAACGCTTGACGTGCTCTCGTGCTTCCACAGGTCTGTTTTGTGTCATATCTTGGGATAAAGCAAGCATTAAGGACTTGCCACCGTCCAATACATAAATACGCTGGCGTTGTGCTTCGGCAAAGTTGTACGACGACCATACCGAGTAGCCCGTAATGGCGGCACACATACAGACAAAGACAATACCGAACAAGCGTATCTGCTTGAATGATGTTTCTATATTTTTTAATGATTTAAATTCCATATTTTCTATTTAAAGTGTAAATAATTGTCAGAAGTGACTCACTTCCCCATCAGACGACCTGCTACATTGCCTGCCGCAGCTCCGGCAACACCTCCTGCCATTGCAGCCCCTTTACTCGCCATTGTGTTTACTCCGCGTGTAGCACTACCGCCACCTGCCTGAATAACCCAACCCGCCACACTCGGAATAGAAAAATATCCTATAATTCCGATGATGAAGAATATGATATATACTCCGTTGCTGGCATCCGGCACATAGGATGGATCTCTTAGCAGCTCTATATCCATTTGTAGCATGAGAGCCTGAATTTTGGACAGGACAGCCGAGAACAGATCAGAAATGGGTAGCCATAAATAGACCGAGATATAGCGTGAAATCCAATTGGTCAGCGTAGATTGAAAACCATCATAAACCGAGAGGGCAAATGCCAGAGGACCTAAGATTGACAGCACCACCAAGAAAAACGTTCGCAGGGTATCAATGGTAAGGGCAGCAGCGTTGAACAGCAATTCAAAGAAATCCCGAATCAGTTGGCGAAACCACGTTTTCATATCGTACCAGGTACGTTCGCCCCACATAGAGATCATTTCGGCAGCATCAGTAATTCCGAGATCTTTCATCTTTTGGTCGTACACCTCGTCATCGACCAGCCATGCCTTTCCTTCACGCAGCCTTGCATCGTACTCCAGTTGATCTTTCTCAGCTTGCAGGGCATGCACATCTGTCATTTGTGTCTCCAATACGGTATGTGTTCCTTTTACTACGGGCGACATAACAGCGTTAATTGTGCCGAGTACAAAAGTCGGAAAGAACATGATGCATAGCCCGATAACAAATGGTCTGAGCAAGGGATATACATCTATCGGTTCTGCCCGTGCCAAGGCTTGCCATACACGGGAAGCTACATAAAAGAGTGCACCGAGTCCGGCTATCCCTTTGGCTACACCAACCATGTCGCCACAAAGGGGCATCATATCCTGATACAGATTCCGAAGAAGCTGATGCAGGTTATCAAAATCTATTGCAAGCAGTGTCATGGTTACCAATATCTTTCGGATGGATTACCATACAGGTTTTTAACTCGCTCCAGATCGCCTTTCTCCTGACTTCGGATAAAGGAAACGGAGATGCTTTTCTTAGAAAAATAGCGGACAAGGTTGCGATGTTCGAGCATCTTGGCGTGTATCTCATCTATGATTGACATACGCTCGGCATCGGTCATCGAAAGACCATTCGAGAGGGAAACGACATTCTTTATATCTGCAAGCAGATTGCCACTCTCGTTCAACAGTTTGGCATACCCGGTGGATATGGCTTCCAGCTCGTTAACACTAAAATTTCTATCGGATAGCATCTTGTTGAAATTGGAAGAATAGATCTGCGATATTTCGCTGACTAATTCTACTGTTTCCTTTACTTTGCGTGCATCCTTGATCAGATTGTGTATCGACTCCAATTTGTCATAATACTGTTTTCCCTGATCGTAGATTTTCTGCATTTCTTTAAAGGAGTTAATCACATTGCTGGCTGTTGTAGCTGTTTTGGAAACCGTCAATATATTTTGTGCCAGATTGGAGGGGTCAATGACTGTCCACTGAGCTTTTGCCTGATAGGTACATAGCCCCATGAATGCCATAAGACAGAAAACTATCTTTTTCATATTCGTTATTTTAATTGTTATTACTCGTTTACCGTCCGAAGCCGGAGGCAGCCCTTAGCGGGCTAATTCTCCTGACGGACATATTCTCCAAAAGCGAAAAGGTGCAAGACCTCTTGCTCCCGGTCGTAAGTAATTGCGATACGCTCATACAGTTCAATGTAATGCAAACCGAATACATTGTAGACCGTACAATCACAGACCACCTGCGGGTTGTTGTAAGTAATGCAAAGCCGGATACCACCTCCTTTTCGGGAAATATTGCGATATATTCTTATCGCAGGTGCACCTTCTCTACTTACCCAACACCCCGTAATCTCCCGCATGGAAAAATCTGTAGAAGTGGAACAAGAATTCGTTATATTACATTGACTGAACATGGCTTTTCATTTTTACTTGCGTTTACTTTCTGCTATTTGTTTAATAGCCAATTCAATATTACCATCCAACTCTTCGGTTCTCTTTGCAACCTCCAGCTTCTCCGTCTCTTCCGTTGTGAACGTAAAATACTCTTCTAAACTCACTTCTGTAGCATATACAGCAGACTGAACACCGCCTAAACCAAACCAGACTTCTTTATATTTTCGGTTCGGATTGTTGGACATATTGATGGATAACACCTGACTTTTTTCTTTTTCGGTCAGCCCCAACAGGGCCTGGATACTGTCAAATTTGTTCATATATTTGCGTTGGTCTAAGAGAATCTTGCAGTCGGAGTTGTTGATGATGGACTCCTTGACGATAGGTGATGCGATAATATCGTCCACCTCCTGCGTAACGACAATCGCCTCTCCGAAGAATTTTCGGACGGTCTTGAAAAGGTACTTAATATACTCTGCCATACCCTCTTTAGCAATCGCTTTCCAGGCCTCCTCGATCAATATCATCTTTCGGATACCCTGTAACCGCCTCATTTTGTTGATGAAAACTTCCATGATGATAATCGTTACAATCGGGAACAAAATTTTGTGATCCTTAATCGCGTCTATTTCAAAGACAATGAATCGTTTAGATAACAAATCGAGTTGTTTTTCGGAGTTCAGCAGGAAATCGTATTCGCCACCTTTATAATAGGGTTCGAGCACATTGAGGAAGTTGGCAAGGTCAAAATCTTTCTCCCTTACCCGTTTGGCATCAAGAATAGCAGCATAGTCCAATTTGACAAACTCGTAGAACGTATTGAACGACGGCAAGACCGATTCATCTATCTTGATACGTTCTATATACAAGCTCACCGCATTAGACAGAGCTACCTCTTCCGAACGTGTTGGTGGTTCGTTATCCCGCTTCCACAAAGTCATTATCAGGGTTTTGATACTTTCTCTTTTCTCGATATCAAAGACCCCGTCATCGGTATAAAATGGATTAAATGAGATAGGATTTTTTTCGGTATAGGTGAAATAGACCCCATCTTCTCCATTGGTACGGCGGTTAATGAAATTACAAAGTCCCTGATACGAGTTACCCGTATCCACAAGCACGATGTGCGTTCCCTGCTCCCAATATTGGCGACACATATGATTGGTAAAAAAAGATTTACCACTACCTGAAGGCCCCAGGATAAATTTGTTGCGGTTCGTGATAATCCCTTGCTTCATGGGCAGGTCGGAAATATCCACATGGATAGGCTTTCCGCTAACTCTATCTGCCATCTTAATACCGAAAGGTGACGGAGAACTTTTGTAATTTGTTTCCTCCGTGAAGAAGCACAGGGCGGGTTCGATAAACGTGTAAAAACTTTCCTCACTTGGAAAATCACCTGCATTGCCCGGCATCGCTGCCCAATAGAGTGTAGCGACATCGACTGTATTGTGCCGTGGTTTACACTCCATAAGTGCTAATTGGCTACCCACATCGTTACGGATATTTTTGAGCTCTTCCGCATCGTCAGACCATGCCATCACATTGAAATGTGCCCTGACAGAAGTAAGTCCGAAACTATGGGCTTCGTTCAGATACTTGTCGATCCATTCTTTATTTATTTGGTTTCCACGACTGTACTTCGATAAGGATTGCATATTGCGGGCAGATTTTTCAAACTGCCGCAGGTTCTCTGCCGAATCATCCAGAAAAATGTATTGATTATATACATGGTTACAAGACAACAACAATCCCACAGGAGATGCAAACGACAGACGGCAGTCACTGCGATCCGTAGATAGCTTTTCGTATCGCATATCTGTTCCGATTGTACCGGGCAAATCTTCCACATCCGAAATGGTGTGCAGGCATACCGTTTTATCTCCGATGCGTAATCTGTCCGCTCCTAACTCCAGATCTTCCAGACAAGTGGTATCTTCCAATGAGAGGGCAAAGTATTTTTCAATCAGCCCTGCTTCTTTTTCCGTTCCTGTTATCTCTTCCGAAGCAATACGTGTCAGCGTAATAAATCCGGAATCGTTCAAGATTCGCTCGAATTGCCCGACTGCCTCTAAGAAGTGTACTGTCATTTCTTTATTGACTTCTTTGGGAATGATGTTTCCCCGACAGAGCGATGAAAAGTTACTTTGCATCCGCATTCGCTCTTTGGTCGTTTTGGTCAAAAACAAAAAGCAAGTATGGTTCAGATAGGGACGTTCGTTAAAATGGCGTTCAAACGAGCGGGACAGGAAACTCATATTCTCCTGATTCATTGTAGGTTTATAATTCTCTTTTACAAACCAATCCTGTTTATGGATCACCGAGTATTCGGGTAGCACCTTGATGGCTTTCGCCCATGCCGAGTGTATGGCTTCATATTCGGTATGGGTAACAGTGAACAGTTCCGGCAGATCGACACGGAAGGCTACCGTTATATCCGCGTCTTTACTGATGATGCAGTCGTGTTCAACCGACAGCAACGGAAATTTACTCTCGATGGTAACCGCTTTTAGTGTATTACGCATTCTGTACCTCCTTCTTTTTGGGGTATTGGAACAAGCGGCGAGAATTTTTGCGGTTTATCAGAAAACGCGGGTGTTGCCGTTTGGCGAGCAACTTCATAAGCCCGTGTTCTCCATATTTCGCATTCAGGTTGAAAGTCAGCCACACCAGAGCGGAAGCGGCGATAACGCCGAAGCCGATACATACCCACTGGTCGACGCCGATCATATAGATAATGACAAAAACCATGAATACAGCCAGCAGGCCACCTGCGAAGATGAAAAGATATTGTGCTTTTAAACTCTTAAATTCCACGCTCTTGCCAATGCCTTTATTGATTGAATATTCCATTCTTTTTGTTTTTAGTACGTTAATAAATCATTGTGACTAAATTTTTGTGGCTTGCTAAAGTCCCCCTTGGGGGAAACAACGTTCGGCGGAGCCAATTAGGGGGCCTACAAAAAGAAGGAACGCAGGATGGTGGCGGCAACAATAAGGAAGATACATGCTCCGAACCACGAAGCGGCAGTTTTGCTCGTATCGGGGTCGCCCGAAGAGAATTTGTTATAGACTTTGATACCGCCGATCAGTCCCACAACGGATCCGATAGCATAGATGAGTTTTGTTCCCGGATCGAAGTAACTTGTGACCATTTTGGTGGCTTCGGTGATGCCTCCTATACCGTTGCCCTGTGCAAAAGCGGCAGATACGGCAGCAAAGACAAATGCTGCCGACAGAAGAATTTTTTTCTTTGTCATACGATTTTTGGAATAATGATACAGGGGGTGGAATAGTCCCCTGTACCGGGTTGATAAATGTTTAACCTGATTTTTTAGTGGGGGTCTTCAGACCCTTTCGTTATTAGCTTACGCACGCTAACCGTAATCCCGTTCTTTCATATTTTCTTTTTAATCGTTACTTAACTTACGCAAAACTGCGTATATCAAAATCTTTCGGCGCTTTGACCATCGCTTCGTCCGTTTCCCCGGCCTCTCTTTTCTTTCGGTGGAAAGCTGCGAAGTAATCATCCATAAGCGAGGATACGACTGCCTTCTTTTTAGGTTCGCCCGATACAACCTTTTCGAACATATCGGTCTTGCGTATCTCGACCAGCACCCGCCCGGCTTCTTCTTTTTCTTCGGATGTTGCACTGCCGGCAGTTTCTACTGTCCGTACCATACCTGCCAAATCATTAAAGTCAAGCCACTGTGCAATAGAAACCCCGGCTCTCCCTTCGGTATCTGCGTCTTCTGTTTCCTCTGAATCATTGTCAGTCTCAAATTCGGGGGGCGTGTTCTCAATTTCTAAATCGATTTCATTGGAATCTTTATCTGATAAATCATCGTTGGAAAAGACTTCATCGAGTTTATCCAAAGGGGTTGTCGCCAGGGTCTTTTTTTCTGTTCCTTCGGTAAATATAGAAGCTTTTTCCGTCTCCTTATCATTATTAATCAAGGTGGTAGCTTGTGGTAGCGAGTGGCGTAGGTCAAATTTACTTTTACCGACGATATCCTCTTTTGGTGCTGCATGAAACGGATTGAAAGAAGGCTTTTTTGCCGCATTCTTTCTCCGCTTTATCATCCGCTCCCGAAACAGGTAAAGGACAAGGAAAAGCGCATACAGCAGGATGGCTGATATAATATAGTGTTTCATGGCTAAAATATATCCGTGTTTTTTCATGGTACAGTTCGGTAATCTCATTCTGATAGGTATTGAAATGGTGATCCAGTACATTGTCCAGATAATCAAACAGGCTATACTCGTTTTCGCCGATAACCTGTACAATCCGCATAATACGTTCGTGAAACTCTTTGCGGATATAAAAGACTTTCCCATTTCGGGTTGTGCCTTTGGTTTTTTTGAAGAAAAAGGCTTCATATTGTTGGACTGTTGTTGGAATAACTACATTAGAAGTCTCACAAGAAGTAGCTTTGCTACTAATCTTTTTTTTCTTTTCCATATTTCTTTTGTTTTTGGATTAAAATACTTTCTCGATATTATTATCGTAGAGTTCGGTTATATCTTCCTGATAACTCGTGAAATGATTCTCCAAAACATTGTAGATATAACTGAACAGGGAAACATCATTTTTAGCTATGACGTGCAGTATCTTAATGATCCTTTCGTGATGCTCCTTGCAGATATAAACCGTTTTTCCACTCCTTGCAGCTATTGCCGATTCATGGATAAAGAGGCTTTGATAGTCTGTTTCTGCCTGTACCTTTGACTTCCGCTTACATGGCTCTTCATGCGGCGACTTTTTTACCATTTTCGTTGCGAGTGGTTGTACTTGTTCGACAACTGATTCTTCTTTATTGGCGGCTCCTTCTACCAGAGCAGGTTCGGGAGAATAAGCCTGCAACTTTCTATCTCTTCTACCTGTATGTGCGATGATGTCCTGAGCGTTCAGCCCCGTACCGGCTTTTTTTTCTTCCATAGCATGTTACTTTAAAATTTCAAGTAGTTCGTCCGAAAGAGTATCTATATTGCTGCCTTTTATAAGGGACTTACCGGCAGGGAAGAGAGTGGAGCGGAACAGTGGGCGGCGGCTCTCGGATTGTTCATGGCGGAAACGTAGGCTATTGGGAATAAATGTTTTAAGGGTAGTAAATTGCAACTCGTTTATGACGGCCTCATACACTTCGTAGAGGTCGGATTTCTCCCGCCCGTCCACCAGATTCCACAGCAGGTAGATTTTCTTAATATCGGATTTACCGCTGCCCATAATATCATCGCGTACAGTTACCATGTAATCAAGCGTACTTTCCATCACCACACGGTCAGCAGCAATAGGAGCAATGATATAGTCCATTCGTGCAAGCGTATGGATTAAATCTACGTTGTTGAGTGTTCCTGGCAGATCAAAAAAGATAAAATCAAAATCACCCTGCGGGGTTAGATACTCGGCGTCGGCGATAGCCTCCTTGGTATTGCTCTCGATGATGGGATAGGCTTTTTTGTTTTCCAAACGAGTAAACTGTTCGTATGCCAGCCCCTTGTAATACTCATCACTCTCCACCATCTTAAAATCACGTTCCCGCATATCCGCGATAGAGTGCTGCGGATAATCGCAATCGATTACCGCTACATTTTTCCCTTTTACATAGTGCAGATAGGAAGCTATCAATACGGTAAGGGTTGTTTTTCCGGCTCCGCCCTTTTGAGTCGAGAATGCCACATAAATAGGTTTCGTTTTCATTTCAATTAATTTTTAAATGGTAGAATCGTTTTATCGTATAGCCATACCCGGCAGGGTACATACATTTTTAAGTATCAATCTGTGTACGGTAGTACATCTGTTTTCAGCAAACAACTATTGTCCCGTGGTACATAGAACCAGCCCTATGTTGTGCCGTTTTTGCAGCGGGACGTTGCATTGTACTTACGTTCTAAGGTCGGTCGGTTGATTCGTAAATCTGTTGGTTTGATTTTTCCTGCCATACACACAACTTATGTGTCTGAAAATCCACCAACCACCAACCCTGTTGTTTTACGTTTTTACATCCGTATAGCCGTCCATAAATTTCTTCTTTGGTATAGCTGATTGTAGGGTTTTATATACCACCATACAATCAATTCTCCGGCAAATAAACATCATCTTTTTTATACTTACACTATGTTTTCGGGGGAGGGCAGCTTGTGGCAGCGAGTGGCGCCGTTATTTGATATACAATATATTATATAAGTGTTTAGCTTTGCTGCGTGGAATGTTACGGGGTATTCATGCCGACTTTAAAATAGTTCCGGCGCTCATAAATTACCTGACAGATATCAGGCTTATATCCCGAAACGTTCGGGGCAGGAAGACGCCCTTTACGGGCAAAATGTATTTGCATACGGGCAAATAGCAAGGTATGTTGAGTGCATCGCAAAATGAATTTTGCAGCACACAACCCTTGCTCTTCCAGAGGAGGATTTTCCTCTCCGAAGTCGGGAAAAATACAGACGGTATGAACCGTCTGTAGCGATTAATAGTATTAATAATCTAAAAAAATCCGGTGTGCCCGGAGGCACTTATGAACGAAGAAAAAATAGTACCCCTCAAACGGGGAAAAGGGGGCAGGCCCCCGAAGAACGACCCGGCGAAGCGGCGGTTGACGGTGAACCTGACAGACGAGCAACACGCCGGATTCCTTGCCCTGTACGAGCAGTCGGGCGTACAATCCTTGTCCGGATTTATCGCCGCACGCATCTTTGGCGATGAGTTTCGTGTAGTGAAAACCGATGCTTCGGCAGTAGAATTTATTGCAAAGCTCACCGCTTTACACTCACAAATACGAAGTATCGGAGTCAATTACAATCAGGTTGTGAAGGAGTTGCATTCCAATTTTGGGGAGAAAAAAGCATTGGCATTGCTTTATAAATTGGAAAGTGTGACCATCGAACTGGCAGGGATCGGACGTGAGGTATTGCAGTTGTGCGAGCAATTTAAGGCTAAACACCTCTAAGAAATGATTGCTAAATTTAGCCACGGAAGCAATCTGTATGGCGCGCTTACCTACAATCAGGAGAAAGTAGACGAAGGTTTAGGGAAAGTTTTGGCTACCAATCTGGTGATAGAACCTGCCGACGGAACGTTCAACACCTCTGCCTGTATGCAGGATTTTGAACGTTTTATGCCCTCGCATATCCGCACATCGAAACCGATAATTCATATTTCCCTGAATCCGCACCCGGACGATAAGCTGACCGATAATCAGCTTGCCGACGTCGGGCGTGAATATATGGAGCGGTTCGGGTATGGCGGACAGCCCTATATGATTTTTAAGCATGAGGATATTGGCAGGGAGCATATACACATCGTCTCGACCCGTGTACGCACCGATGGTTCGATAATCAGCGACAGCAAAAATTACGAACGAAGCAGAAAGATTACTGACCTTTTGGAGCAGAAATACGGCCTATACACGAAAGAAAAAAATCAGGGGGAGGCATGGCAGCTTACTCCGGTGGATGTTTCGCAGGGCAACCTCAAAAAGCAGGTAGCCAATGTTATCAGGCCGCTGTCCACGATGTACCGTTTCCAGACGTTGGGCGAATATCGCGCTTTGCTCTCCTTATACAATATAAGAGTGGAGGAAATCAAAGGGGAAAATAAAGGCAAAGCATATCGGGGATTGGTCTATTTGGCGTTAGACAGTGAAGGCAACCGTGCCAGTAATCCGCTGAAATCCTCCCTGTTCGGAAAAGCTTTCGGTTTAGACAGGTTTGAAGAGCTATTCGACAAGTCAAAAGAAACGATTAAGGCAGACAGCGTAGCCAAACAAACCTGTGCCGCCGTTTCCGCGTCTTTCTCAAGCACCCGCACAGAGAGTGAGTTCCGGGCGGCTTTGCGGAAAAGAGGTATCGACCTTGTGTTACGACGCAACGATGAAGGACGTATCTATGGGGCTACGTTTATCGACCATAACCAAAAGGCGGTTCTTAATGGTTCTCGTTTAGGTAAGGAGTTTTCAGCGAATGTTCTCAATGAGCGCTTTGCAGGTGATTCGCCCCACGAGGATATGCAAACGTCATCGCCGAAACATTCCGATAATCTGCACCAAAATCAGCAAGCGGCCAACAACAAACAACCGCAGACGGCTCACTCCGAGACGGGCGATGCGGTGGGGAGTTTATTCTCTGTCTTTACTCCCGAAGTTGGGGGAGCAGACAACAGGCAGCCGGTCCTGAAGCGTAAGAAAAAGAAGAAACGCAGGTACGGCAGGCAACAATAAGGCACACAGTACCTTCTGATATTCTTTTAGCTGTAAAATATAAACAATTAAAAAAACGATTATGTCACAAGAAGATGATTTAAGAGGGCTTGCCAAAGTCATGGAATTTATGAGAGCCATAAGTATTTTATTCGTCCTGATGAATATTTATTGGTTCTGCTATCAGGCAATACACGAGTGGAGAATCAATATCGGGGTGGTTGATAAAATCCTGATGAATTTTAACCGTACCGCAGGACTATTCAACTCTATATTGTGGACGAAAATATTTTCTGTCGTCTTTCTTGCTTTGTCCTGTTTAGGAACAAAAGGAGTGAAGGAGGAAAAGATTACATGGAACCACATCTGTGTATGCCTCACATTCGGGTTTGTATTTTTCTTTTTGAACTGGTGGCTTCTTTATCTGCCTCTTCCCAAAATAGCCAATGCAGGCTTTTATATTTTTACCATTGCAGTAGGATATATATTGCTTTTGATGGCGGGTACATGGATGAGCCGCTTACTCAAAAACACGATGATGGACGATGTATTCAATAATGAAAATGAATCATTTATGCAGGAAACCAAACTGATGGTAAACGATTACTCCATAAACCTGCCTACTAAATTCTGGTACAAAAAGAAAATCTGGAAAGGGTGGATCAATGTCGTAAATCCGTTTCGTGCAGCTATCGTGCTGGGTACTCCGGGTTCGGGTAAGTCATACGCTGTTGTGAACCAATTCATCAAACAGCAAATCGAGAAAGGTTATACAGGCTATATTTACGATTTCAAGTTTCCGGACTTGTCTACTATTGCCTATAACCATCTGTTAAACAACAGGGAAGGTTACGGGAAAGTACCGACATTTTATGTGATAAATTTTGACGACCCAAGCCGTAGCCACCGTTGCAACCCAATCAATCCGGCATTCATGGAAGATATATCGGACGCATACGAAAGTTCATATACGATTATGCTGAACCTCAACCGGACGTGGGTGAGCAAGCAGGGTGATTTCTTTGTGGAATCCCCGATTATCCTTTTCGCCGCTATTATATGGTACTTGCGCATTTATAAGGACGGAAAATACTGTACTTTTCCCCATGCCATAGAATTTTTGAACAAAAGCTATGAGGATATTTTTCCGATTCTGACTTCATATCCCGACCTCGAAAACTACCTTTCTCCCTTTATGGACGCGTGGAAATCAGGTGCGGCAGACCAGTTGATGGGGCAAATCGCATCGGCGAAAATCCCGCTTTCCCGCATGATTAGTCCGCAATTATATTGGGTCATGTCGGGCGATGAATTTTCACTGGATATTAACAACCCGGACGACCCTAAAATACTGGTTGTCGGAAATAACCCTGATAGACAGAATATCTATGGTGCGGCGCTCGGGTTGTATAATTCCCGCATTGTGAAACTCATTAACAAGAAAGGACAGCTTAAGTCTTCGGTTATTATCGATGAGTTGCCGACTATTTATTTCAAAGGCTTGGATAACCTGATAGCCACTGCCCGAAGCAACAAGGTTGCCGTGCTGTTGGGCTTTCAGGACTTTTCGCAGCTAAAGCGAGACTATGGCGACAAAGAGGCCGCCGTGGTGATGAATACTGTCGGCAATATCTTTTCCGGGCAGGTAGTCGGCGACACGGCTAAGACTCTTTCGGATCGTTTTGGTAAAGTGCTGCAAAAACGCCAGTCCATGACCATTAACCGTAACGACAAATCGACTTCCATTTCTACCCAGATGGATTCGTTGATACCACCATCCAAAATATCCAATCTTACACAGGGGATGTTTGTCGGGGCGGTAGCGGATAATTTCGATGAGCGGATTGAACAAAAGATTTTTCACTGCGAAATTGTGGTAGATAACGAGCGGGTTGCCACTGAAACGAAGGAGTACAGGAAAATCCCCGTTATCACTAATTTTGTAGATGAGAACGACGTAAACCGCATGAAGGAAATGATTAAGGAAAATTACGACCGGATCAAGGCTGAAGCCAAACAAATCGTTGCAGAGGAATTGCAACGGATTAAGGATGACCCGGAGCTTTGCCACTTGTTGCCGAAAGAGGAATAGTTTTATAAAGTGAAGATAAGGAGGATAGTCAGTTTTATTGATTATCCTCTGCTTTTTTCTGCAATTTGTGAATGATGCTTGCTGCATTGTCCTCAAAGAATTTTCGAAGTGTGACGTCCTTTTTCAATAAAATATTATGTTCATCATCAAAAAAGGACGTCATTCGTTTTCTTATCTCAATTAAATCGTTCTCAGTTGGTATCTTATTTGAAAACTCCAAATGTTCAGTGATTTCCGAACGAATATAATCCCTTAGTACCATTTTTTCGTAACTATCGAGTTCAGAGAATTTCTTTTTCTCAGAAAATACAGGAAGATAGTCTATATCGGGATTTTCAAAAATGTAGTTATCGTCCGGTTCTATATCCGGCTGACTCCTGCTCACCCCCAGAATCATTTGGGCAAATCCGGCTGCTTCGGGATATTTTTTGTTTTTCGACATTTTTTCGAGAAATTCCCAGTCCTGTCTTGAACGGGGGTACTTCCCGGCAATCCGGTCTATCTGATTTATGTGTTGCAGTTCACTTTTACGTTCCTGCGGCAAAGATGAACATTCCTTACAGATATGTTTTGCATGCCCCTTCCCGCTAAACGCTTCGTTCGGCTTGGACGCCCCGTATATCCGGCAATAGTGTCCCCGTTTTTTCTTTTTAGCCATAATGATATTCTGAAAATAACAATCGCAAATATACGGCTCTTTCCTGGTTCGGATAGAAAACGGGATGTAAAAATATCCTCAATTTCCAAATTACCCTACGCCACTCCCTGCCACAAGCTTCCACCTCATTAAAGCCTTGCAATCAGACCATTAGTTCGCATTATCTTCGTTCCGCATTACTATTAATGCAGAATTAAAAATCATTTTATTATGGATCAAAACAAAGTAAAATCCGAAGAGTCTAAAGTCTTACTGACGCAAGGCGAAGATGGCAAGCTCAAAGCCATCGCAGGGGAACAGGACGGCAAACTCAAAACCGTTGAACCCACCAAAGAGAATGCCGACCAGTTTTTGAAGATTGACGCCAACAGCAATTTTCTGGAAAACTTCATGAAGAAATTTTCGGCACAGTTCAGTAATCCATCTCACACGGGCGTTTATGCCGTCGGGATGTCAGCCGTAGATAAAATAGCGGCATTCTTAGACAAAATAATCCGTATCGACCACACCGACAAAGTCCTCGACCCGTACCGCATCCAACTCGATGGTAAGATGAAGATACAGATAGAGCTTACAGGCAGGTTTCAACCGTTAGACTTGAATAAGATCGATTGGAAAGAGGCCGGGAAATTAGGTATTTCCGGTGAAACCTTGCAGGACGCCCTCAAAGCGATGGTTTACGGTCATAAATCACCCGGCCTGGTCGATATTAAGCCCGCTGTCGACGGGCAGGAGTTTCCGATGCAAGCCCGCTTATCATTCGAAAAGCAGGCGGACGATGGTATCAAAATCGTTACCCATCCCAGGCAGGAACAGCCCGACTTCGATAAACCTTTTATGGGCGTAGCTTTTTCTGAACAGGATAAAGAACAACTCCAAAAGGCCGGGCATGGCGCACGTGTATTTGAACTTGAAGTTAATGGAAAGAAAGTACCCTCAGTTATCTCCCTCGACAAACTGACGAACCGGCTTGAAGCCGTGCCCCTCTCTGAAATCAATATCCCGCAGGCCTTGAAGAATGCTCCTCTATCTCCCGAACAACAGCAGGGATTGAAAGAAGGTAAAGCCGTCTGGGTCGAGGGAATGGATAAAAAGGTAAAACCGGGGGAAGAGCCTCAGAAAATCGACCGTTTTGTACAATTCAATGCCGTCAATAAAAACTTCGATTTTAAGTTCAGCGACGAGCAACGCCGGCAACATAACCAACAACGGCAAGCCGGGCAGGGAGAAGGTCAAGGGCAGGAAAATCCGTTACCTAAAGCCCGCAAGATGGATGAAGTCTGGGTTTATTCCAAACAAGGCGGAGTTCAGTTGTCGGGAGAAGAATTTAAGAAACTGTGCAACAAAGAACCCATTTTTATTGAAGGTATGCAATCCCGTCCCAAGCCACAATCCGATGCTTCGGGAACACAGAAAGTAGAAGCTACCGATCAGAAAGGGCAGAAATACAACGCGTGGGTATGGATTGACGATGATAAAGGCAAAGTTCGCCATACTTCTAAGCACCCCGACCAGATACGGGCTATCGAGGCAAAACAGGCGGTAAAAGATACACAGAAGGTTACACCCGCCGCAGGTTTTGAAACGCAGGCAGCGGTCAACAATCAGGGTAAGACCAACGAAGCGACCAAACATTCCAAAGAGCCGCTAAAGCAGGGACAGGCACAGCCCACCGCCAGGCAAGCCGAAAAGAAGGAGCAAAAACAGCAACAAAAACAAAAACAAAAACAATCTCCTGCCACCCCCAAGAAAAGCAAAGGACGTAAAATGTAGAAATGTAAAATAATAAAAGGGTCTGCGACCCCAACCACTAAAAAATCAATGTTCCAATGAAAATAATAATAGCAGAAAAACCCTCTGTGGCTAAAAGTATAGCAGCCATAGTCGGAGCAAATAATAAAAAAGACGGCTATATGGAGGGTAACGGATATGCCGTTACATGGGCTTTCGGACATTTGTTCGGACTTGCTATGCCCGAACATTACGGTATCGCAGGTTTTCAAAAAGAGAACCTGCCGATACTACTGACTAAATTTAAGCTATTGCCCCGACAAGTCAAAGAGGGCAAAGAGTACAAGAACGATCCCGGCGTGATAAAACAGCTTAAAGTAATCAGGGAGCTGTTCAGCCGAGGGGAGGGTATTATCGTGGCGACTGATGCCGGACGTGAAGGGGAACTCATATTCCGCTATATATACGAATATACAGGATGCACCCTCCCGTTTGAAAGGCTTTGGATCAGCTCTCTTACCGATAGGGCTATTAAAGACGGTTTTAAAACCCTTCGTCCCGGCGCAGACTACGACAACCTGTACGCTTCTGCGAAAGCCCGTAGTCAGGCAGACTGGCTCGTAGGAATCAATAGTAGTCAGGCTCTTTCTATTTCGGCAGGTTATGGCGTTTGGTCTTTGGGCAGAGTACAAACCCCGACACTGGCAATTATTTGTAGCAGGTATCAGGAAAATAAGGACTTCAAACCGAAAACCTATTTCCGATTAAAACTCCATACCGATAAAGAATCTATAACCTTTGCCGTTCACTCGGTGGATAAGTTCGACGCCCGAACCTATGCCGAAGAAGTTATTGCAAAGGTCAAAGCTGCTGGAACAGTACAGGTTACAGCCGTGGAACGCAAGGAGGTGAAGCAGGAACCGCCATTGCTTTATGACCTGACCACGCTTCAAAAGGAAGCTAACAGCAAGTACGGCTTTTCAGCGGATAAGACCCTGACGATAGCACAGGCATTGTACGAGGGAAAGAAAATATCCTACCCCCGCACAGGCAGCCGCTATATTTCCGAGGATGTATTGGAGAAAGCGCCGCACCTGATCGCTACGCTTCGTTCACACCCTCTTTTCGGAAAATATATTGACGGCAGATTCGATACAACGCTTAACCCCCGTTCGGTAGATGATAAGAAAGTGACCGACCACCACGCGTTGATTATTACGGAAGATCCCGCTTCGGGATTATCCAAAGATGAACAGCTTATCTACGATATGGTTGCCGGGCGTATGCTGGAAGCCTTCGGCGATCGCTCAATCAAAGAGAACACCACCGTTTCAATTGACGCAGGCGGTGTACACTTTTCCTGTAAAGGAAGCGTTACGCTCGTCTCCGGCTGGAGGGCGGTATTTGACGCTAAAGACGAGCCAAACGATGAAGACGATACGGCAGTTCTGCCAGTTTTGGTTGAAGGCGACAGCCTGCCTGTCTGTGATTGCGAGATTCAGGAGAAGCAAACCAAACCCCGCCCGCTACACACAGAGGCAAGTCTACTTGGTTCGATGGAGAGTGCAGGCAAAGAGGTAGAGGATGAACAACAGCGTGAAGCGATAAAAGAGTGCGGTATTGGAACTCCAGCCACTCGTGCATCTATTATCGAAACATTATTTTCCCGTGATTATATCGTCCGTGAGAAAAAATCTCTTGTTCCGACAAATAAAGGATTGGTGGTCTATCTGGCTGTAAAAGATAAGATGATAGCCGACGCAGCCATGACAGGACAATGGGAAGAAGCCCTGAATAAAATCGCTTCGGGCACAATGGATGCTCCTACCTTTCACAAGGGCATAGAGGTTTATGCTTCACAGATCACCACTGAATTATTATCTACTGTTATCGAACGCACAGATAACCGCAATACCTGCCCCTGTCCCAAGTGTAAAAACGGACAGGTGGTATTTTACCCAAAGGTGGTAAAATGCAAGAATGAAAATTGCGGACTGACTGTATTCCGCTCCATCGCTAAAAAAGAACTGACGGACGGGCAACTGACAGGCCTTATAATGAATGGTAAGACCTCATTGATAAAAGGTTTTGTAAGCAGTAAGACCGGAAGCACCTTCGAGGCAGCGGTTAGATTCGATGAGGACTACAAAACAGTATTTGAGTTCCCGCCACACAAAGACGGCGGCAAAAAACGACGTTTTAAGTAAAATCTTCCTATATTTGCCACTGAAAGGTCTTTGTTCTTCGATTCGGAATAGTCGTTTAACTTTGATTTTTTAGTGGTGGCATCCGGGGCTAAGCTCCGGATGCTTTTTTCTTTTCTCGGCTCTATGTAAAAAAAAGTATTTCATGATATGTTATTGGAATTGAATTGATTGATGCATATATACTTACAAGAGTAGTAACAAAAAGGTATGCGACCCTCACTAAAAAATCAACGATATGGCAACAAAACCAAATACGTCAGCTGTAGAATTATCCTATTTCCGGCTGTCCCTGTTATCCTACCTGCGAGACACGTACCCTGCTAAAGCTACCGACCCCGATTTTATTGCTGTACGCGGCGACGCCGCGTACAGCAATGCTATAAAATCAGGCCATACCTACGATGAAGCAGAAGTAATCTCTTCTCAAGCCCTGTATGAAGGCTTGCATTCTCCACCTACCGAACCCTTGTAACCATCCTTTGGGAAGAATTTACCGAAGAGGTAAACCCTGTACAAGCCGAAGGCATAGCAATGGAGTTATTGCCCCGCCTTTCCGGTACGGTTCATAAATACACCCTGTCTGACGATTTTGCCGATACCCCGCAATACAATCAGTTTTACACGGAACTGACGGGCGAAATACAAATACTGCTCGAAAATGGCTTATAACAGGAAAGCCCATCTTCGGCATTACATTGAGGCGATCCGCATTGCCTTTGCATTCGATAAAGAGAAAAGACAGGCTACCGATGATGAGAAAATAAAGCAGGCAATCTATTCAGGCTTCGGAGGGATAAAAGCCGTGTTGAATCCCGCCGCTAAACCGGAAGATATAACCCATTGGAAAACCTCGGAACATGATTTGTTCCCACTCGTAACCGAATTGCATCAAGTGTTACGGGATGGAACGAAAGACGATGCCGAATATAAACGCTATGTCAGCTCCCTTAAAAATTCAGTATTGACTGCTTTTTATACGCCCAAGCCTGTTGTCGATGCTTTGACACTCGCTCTGAATAACAGTGGTATCAAAGCTCAACAATTTCTTGAGCCCAGTGCAGGAACAGGAGTATTTATATCCTCATTCAAAAAAAAACGTTCCGAATGCTGAAGTTACAGCTTTTGAAAAAGACCTGCTGACAGGAAAGATTCTCTCACACCTGCATCCACAAGATAAAATACGGATTGAGGGTTATGAGAAAATGGAAGGACGTTATTCACAGTATTTCGATGTGATAGCCTCTAATATTCCTTTCGGGGATGTCGCTGTATTTGATCCCTTGCTCTCCAAACACGAAACACCCGCGGTCAGTCAATCGACAAAGGCGATCCATAATTATTTTTTCACCAAAAGTGTGATGGCGGCCCGAGAAGGCGGCTTGATTGCTTTTATCACTTCGCAGGGCGTTCTTAATTCGGAACAGAACAAGCCGATCCGCGAACACCTGATGAATAGCTGCCATGTCGTATCGACTATCCGGCTATCCAATAACCTGTTTACGGAGGAAGCGGGAACAGAGTTCTTTGATTTTGTAGATGCTTACCAAGATTCATACATGCGGAACTCTTCTACTGTTAAGAGCATAAAAAGTGCAAAAAATGATGCGTTTACTTCTATCTGTAAGATTTTAGATAAACATTATGACCGAAAAATCTATAATAAATACAACCTAATCGGAAAAAAAATAAGCAGTTTAACCTTGATTTACCCGTATTAATACGAAATTTATGGGGTATTTCTCTACTTAATAAGCAGAAGAAGTAAGTACTTAGACAATAAATAAGAGTATTATATACTTTGACGCAAATTTTCGATTCCCCGATTTCGTAGTACCAAAATATAAAATTGTTGTATTGCGATTAATAATGAATCACTGACAGAGATAAATCGAAATACTATTGAGAATGTACAGTTATCCCAACTTATAAAGCTATTCGTTTGCGTATCGCTGTTATTTACTACATACGCAACGGAATAACTACTAAACGCAAAGATGTACAAATATAAGATTCTATAATTGGAGCTGAATCGCAATGCACCACCCAGATAATATAAGGTATCTGTGATGATCCCAAACGCAACGAATTATAGAATGACCGTAACAATATATTAGTTACCTGCCATTGATCTCTTACTCTGGAATAGACGAGTATACCTAAATGAAAAATAGGCTCTGTCAGCTTCTTATTTTATTGGGAGAAGGATATATTTCTAAGGATGAGTGAAACGAGCCTTTAAGCAGAATGCAAATAACTTTTGATCCGATTTTTTCGTTCCAATCTTTTTAATGCATAAATTTAGACTTTATTCATTTCAGATATATCGGCTTCGCTTTTAGTAAATAAATGCTGTAAGTCGAATATAAAGATGGAATACAAGGCTAAAAGGATTGTCGGTATTTATTATCGAACGGGGAATAAAATAATCAATGGAATATATAAATAATAATTTTAGAATGAAAAATTACATTATTATCTCAATCGCCTGCATACTTTCGGCTTGTGGTGTCTCCACTACCGAATATGATAAAGTTGTAGCAGAAAGAGATTCTTTAGCTAACATCGTCTACAATTTAACAGGAGGTGCAAAGAACCAACCTCTTCAAACCACTCAAGCGAGTATTTGGGAGATTAAAGAATACTCCGATATATTTGGAGACACGTCTGACGGTAAATACATAATGTCTGAGCGAATTCATGGCACATTCAGCAATTCAACTACAAATCACTCTAGCCTAGGTGTCCGCTTTATAATCACAAAGCCAGAAGACATCAATATTATGCTGTTTGAATATGATGGAGATAATCCAGTCAAGACTAATGCCAAATATATCGTTTATGTAAAAGATGAATCTGGTAAAACAGTTGAATTTGAAGCCGTACATTCACGTAGTGAGTTGAGTTTCGGATGGAATATTGAGGAGTTGTATAGGATGATGGAATCAGAAGGACAACTCAAATTTGCGATTTATAAAACAAGGAGCAACGGAACTGAATATCATTTTGAAGTTGATACTAAGGGGTTTGTAGAAGCAATGGAACTTTTAACCCAATCTCAGACTCCCAAAGAAGGAAATACCCTATGGTACCAAAAACAGAAAATCAAATGAATAAAACGATAATATTTTTAGTCGCAGTTTTAGTTAACTCATTTTTCATTGGATGCTCAAACGATGATGAAGGTTCAGATGGAACAACCAAACTCCAATCTATAAAATTCAAAGAGACGTCTCTCTCATTAAAAATAGGAGATTCATACTATTTGCCCTTAGAAGTTATCCTACAGGTATAGATTTACCAAAAGTTAATTTTAAATCTAGCGACAATGACATAGCAAGTGTAAGCAACACTGGTCAACTTATAACTAAAAGCATAGGAAAATGTGACATTACTGCTACCACAGAAGACCAAAATTAACTACAACTTGTTCTATTGAAGTTCTCTACAAATACAACACTTATATAGAAGCAATAACCAAGTTCGGAGCGACTAGGGATGAAATTAAGCAACTAGAGACCAGAACGATAAAAACAGACGATGCTCCTTATGGCTTCTTAATCTACAGAGGTGCTGGAGACTATTCTATTTGCTATTCTTTTCTTCAAGGCAAGATGATTGACGCAGAAGTGTTGATAGGCCCCGATAAATCCTCTGAATGTCTTCTTTTTCTCAACGAGAGGTATAGCATTAAAGAAACTTACAAAGGCAACTTATGGAATAATGGAAATGTTTATATTAAACGCTACATAACAAACCCTATGCGTACAATTATATGGTATACGACTGATATTAGCAGGTATCAGTAAAATGTATGCTTTCCAGATAGGAGGATAGAGCCACCGAAAAGTGGCTTTTATTCTACGATACAATACCTGTGATTAGAGACTTTATATATTCAAAATCTGAGTTTTTTTGTTTAAGCCATCGTCTAAGAAAAATTCGTTGAGTATGAAAAATATCTTCTGCTCTACTCGTATTAGTTAGTGCTTCTGAGGTTTTAGCAAATCTTGTTTTATAATCAAGGTTAGATATTATAGAATTAGCCAAAGTCTCATCATCAAGTAAATTTTTTAAAACATCATCATCCCAAATAAATTCTTCGGGAATATTCTTCGGAAAAAAAGATACATTATTAGTCCAATATTCTAAAAAATCTTTATATCTATCAACCTTTATTTGCTCATCTTCATTACTATTGGCTACAAATAATTTATTCATAGCCATATCTGTTGCATCTTGTATAATTCCTTCAAACCGATTCTTTAAATTTTCTCCAAGTGATAATGTTTTATAATCCTGATATACCTTATTTTTGTCTCCATCTAAGATGAAAAATTTATTATTCTCCTTTAATTGGGATGATATAGCTATACTCCTTTTTATACTTTCGGCACCACCTGGATGAACAATTACTTCTATTTGGTCTAAAATGCTTTCAGAAATATTTGAAGCCAGTTCTTCAATAACTGTTTTACCTAATGTATCTTCAACATAAATAATCTTTTTATTTTCATTATCTGCACCTAGATAATAAAATGCTGAGCCTGAATTATTTTCATTAGTTACCTCTATTTCTCCATTAGCTAATTCTGTGAATACTTTTATGGCATTATTTGGCAAGTACTTAATTAACTCGGGAGAGTGGGTTGAGATAATAATTTGTAATTTTTTTTGTAAGCAAGAATTTAATAAATATTCAAATAATTTTTTTTGAGCCCCTGGATGTAAACAGATTTCTGGCTCATCTAATAAAATTAAAGTACCTTCTTTTGCCAAGTATAGTTTGTTGACTAAAATAGCAACAGCAGTTTCTCCACTACCAGCAAAAGCGTCTGAATACTTATATTTGTCTGTTTCTAGAAAGACTGATGTACCCCATACAACAAAAAATTTGTGCTCTATAATTTTACCCTTTATATATTTTTTATTTAATATTTTGGAAATAATAGATAACTGAGCATCATCCAATACGATAGGTGTTCTATTATGCTCATAACCTTTAAATTTGTAAGGTTCACGCCTTCCATTAATAATATTGTATAATTGGTTGGATTTTTTCCTTAAATATTTATTCGTTTCAAGTTTATTTCCCCTAGGTAAAAAGTAACGATAAGTATCGAAAGCTGATAACACAGAATGGAAGTCGATATACAAAGGTTCATTTGCTATTTTTGACTTTCTGTAATTTTTATCGTCTTTTTTTACCTTCATCAAATATTTTTGAACAGGTCTACTTGGCTCCCAAACATCAGGATTATTGTCTCTATATGTTCTTTGAACTAAAACCTCAAATTGATTATCTGAAGAATCCGAATTCTGGTAATTATATATAAAACAATTTCTAGTATCTTTAAGATCATTGATTGTATCTACTTTAGTCGAAAACCAATAATCTCCAAGACTGTATCCTTCAATACAGCCATATAGCCATATAGGGCTTTTAAAATGGAACTTTTCCCAGTACCGTTAGGACCGACTAGTACTGTTAGTGGAAAATCGAAGGTAATTTTCGTGTCTTTTATGAAGTTTTTATAGTAAGGAAATCTTATATAGTCAATGTATTTTCTAAATACTTTCGCATCTTTAGATCGTTGTATTGCTAATATTTTATTTTTCATCAGGAACTTTATTTCAAAAACCTTATCTGTAAATTCAACTTAAAAAGTGTATCTGCCCCTTCTTTGTATACAGAGCCAAAATCATGCTTAGTGCTGCTAGCAGTTTCAAATTTGGTATTATTGAGTAGGTAATCTTCAAATTCATTTCTATTGTATATATGATAGCAAAGAATATCGCCATCTTCTTTTACAACCAAATAACCGCCTGTGGCATCAAGCTCTCCAGTCCAAACTTTAGACGGCATCATTCCAAGGGCAATATCCGTAAGGAAACGCTTGATTTTATATGAATAGAAAGGATGCTTTAAAGACAAGTCATATTTTAATGGATTTTGAGCCGTTATTTCCTCAACAAGTTCGATAGTCTTTGAATTCTTTGAAGTAAAGAACAAATAGAGCATCTCGCTTAATAGAGTCGGCAGTGAACTATCAATCAAGATTAGATTATTTCCAAATGTCGGGCTTTCCAACTTATCAAATTCTAAAGAAGCTCCTTTTTTAGTAATAGCATGAATGCGGTCTTGTATTTTACTGCGTGTGTCAATACTATTAATATCGGTTATATCCTTATTTGAGAAAGTTGCATCTGTTACTTTGTATATAAAGTTGGTGGCTTTGCTGGCATTCAATAGAGTTGAAGCACCTCCCAACTGTGATTTTATACTAAATCCTAGTTTTGGGGTACTTCCTGTCCTTAAATCGTGGATTACTATTTGAATATCACTCTTGACAGAAGAACTGGCTTTTAAGGATTGACAGTTAAATGAGTTAATAAACTTTTCTGTATCAGGGCAAGAAAAGGAAGCTCCAGTTGCACTCTGTAACGAGGTCAACAAATTAGATGCTTGTTTGTGAAACTCAGAGATAGGTATTTTGAATTCTTCCTTATCATTTTTGATGATGACGATAGAATTATCATAGGCATATTCATACGTGCCACTGGATTCTGTTCTAAGAACTTTTATAATGGGGAATATGAGATTTTCGACCTTGTTTAAATCTTTATCTCCTGCATATAATTCTTTGTCTGCAATGATTTTCAGAAGCGTATATATTTCGCTCCATTCTCCTTTATTTCCTGTCAACATCTATTCCTAAGTTTAATAATATTTCACGTGCTGTTGCTTGTATTGCTGGTACTGCTACAGAATTACCAAATTGCTTATAGGCAGAAGCATCAGCTACAGGTATTTCAAAATTATCGGGGAAACCTTGCAGTCTAGCCCATTCTCTAGGAGTCATCTTTCTTATACCTTCGCGGTTAACTTCTCCTTTTATTCTTGTTGTGGGAGTAAAATCTGTAATTCGGTCATCAATGACCAAATTACGTTCACGTCCCATTCCTCCGACTACTATAGCGTTAGAAATGGCATCATCGGGAATAATGCCGTATCCAAAACCGTTACCTTTACCTTCATGTCTTGCCTTGTGATTCTTTAGCGTCTGCAAATATTGGGTTGACAAGTAATATTTAGTTGGTACAACATTCTCTTCTTTAACATCAGCAAAACGCTTGGTATCATCAGTAGCTAGCGGATATGCAAAATCAGATATATTCAAACTTGGATGAAATCCAACTATGAAAATTCGTTCTCTATTCTGAGGAACACCAAAGTTTTTAGCGTTCATTATTTGAGGTTCGGGTACATAATACCCTAAATCATTTCGTAATACATTCAGAATTGTTTCTAAAGTCTTTCCCTTATCGTGATTTCTAAGACCTTTAACATTTTCTAAAAAGAAGGCTTTAGGTTTTTTTGTTTTTATGATTTCTGCAACGTCAAAGAATAATGTTCCTCTGGTATCTTCAAAACCTCCACGTTTTCCTGCAATAGAAAAAGCTTGACAAGGAAATCCTGCACATAATACGTCAAAACCATCTGGAATAAAAGCTTTAGTTTCTTTTTTAGTTATATCTCCGAAAGGAACATCTCCAAAATTTTTACGATATGTTTTTTGGGCTTCTTTATCCCATTCGCTGGTAAATACACATTTACCTCCTAAATTTTGAAAAGCTAATCTGAATCCACCAATCCCTGCAAACAAATCAATAAATTTGAATTTAGGTTTGTCTATAGGAGGGAAAGGTACATTTTCGGCTTCGAATAAACCATATTGCAAAGCTGCTTCTGCTACTTGTTCTGTAACAGACTCTTCTGGATATTTGTATTCCAAAATATCTTTTGTCGCTTGTATTGCACCTTCTTTATAGAACTGAGAAACTCCGTTAGAACTATTATGTATATAATGAGTCAAAACGGCTTCTCTATTTGAATCAGGTTCAATCAGGCGTATTTTAAACTTCTTTCCTCCTATATCTGCAAGAGATATTCTTTCTGCAAAATCCATTTTTGAATTATTTATAGCTTCTTCTATTTCAAGAATACAAAATAACAAATTTTTATTGATGTCATTGCCCCAAAAGCGAATAACTTTCCAACCTTGTTTTGTTAATTCGGTATTGACCTCTTTATCTCGTTCTATATTACGTTCTATTTTCTTATGCCAAAACTCTTGATTAGACTTATGGTCATTTTTGCGAATAGCCCAATCTTTACCATGCCAAAATTCACTATCTACAAAAATCGCAATTTTATATTTTTTGAAAGTTAAATCTGGTTTTCCGAAAACAGTCTTGTCATTTTTGCGATAACGATGACCCTTTGCAAATAATGCCTTAGCCAACGCTGTTTCTATTTTAGAACCAGACGCCTTAACAGCTTGCATATTTTTTCTTCTTTGCTCTTTAGTTAGCTTATCCATAATATATTTATGACCCTACTAATATAGCAAACAAAAAGCCATTTGCCAATAAAAAAGAAAAGGGAATGCTTAATGGGCTTGAATACAGAAGAATATAGTTTATCCGAAAAGAATAAAAAATGCGATACATCGGATTGGGGTGTGAGTGTAGAATTCGTTTAGGGGGTGTACCGACCCCTCAGCAATAGATTTTTTGTATTGTGTTTGAAGAAATTATCTACTCTTTTTAGGCTTTCAAATCAGGATTTGTATAACTTTAGGCTTTCACTTCTACACATTTCTTGCCCTTTGAGTATAGCGTTTTACAAATATTTTACAAATCGCATATTTTACATAAAAATAAAAATTCTAATCGACTTATTTAAAGAGAATTAGCATTAAATCGAGTCGAAACTCTGAGGTTCCTTGCGGGGAACTCAAACAGGCTAAAGAGATATGGAAGACAGGCTTATAATCGCACATCTGGCTAATGCAATATAGGAAAAAAAGGCTTAAAGATATAGGATAAAGACCGCAGAAAATAATTTGCGGTCTTTTTTAGTTCCTCTATAATAGAAAAAACGAATGTGAATCGGATGATTATACTTCTTCCTTGTCGTTGTTATTTTTTGAAAAATGATCCCAGATGAATTTTTCTACATCACATTCCTTATAATAGGTCTTGTGATAAATCATTTGATAAGGTATAGCTCCAATGGAACGGTAACGCTGCAAAGTCCGCTTGCTAACATTCAGAAGTTTGCACAGGTCATGGTTATCTAGAAGCCGCTCACCGTTTAATACGTTATGCCGCGAGTTCATTACTTCTATAAATTTATCTAGTCGGTCGAAACGTCCCATGAATTGTTCAAACCATTCCTGCATCCAATTTGTCAAATCATTATTTTCCATATTATATCGCATTTGCTTATTTTAATTTCTTTTGCAAGTTTAGCGGAAACGGAAAACAAAAAAGTGGTATCTACCACCGTAAGTACCACCATTTAATTTGTAACATACTGATTTACTGATATGTTTTTTCGACTTCGCTCTTGTACAACGCAAGCATTCGTTCCAGCAACGGCGAAGTGTTCTTTTTACGCTCCATCGCGCGGGTCTTGCGGCTATAAATATTTTTAGGAATTTTGATGCCAAATACGACTTTCAACGCGCGGACGATTTCGGCATAGGTAATCAGTTCGCCTGAAGATTTTCGGATCAGTTTGATATTATAAATAGCAATCGCCAACTCTATCAAGTCGGTAATGGTTCCTTCCCATATATAATCAGCGGCAGATGGTTCAGATTCAAGATCAGGGTTAGACTTCGTTTCGGAGACTGTTGCCACAGGTTCCGGGTTACATTCGGCCCATTGCAGGGCAATAGATAGGTATGACAGACAGCGGGTAATGCAATATAAGATTGGGACATTTTTCCCCCGCCCCCTCATCGCTTAATAAAATTTGAACTCCTTCCAATTCCAAACGGGTGTAATGTAGTGTAAAGTAAGTAGGTACATTCCCTCGGGCAGAGGTGCAAAGTGATGTTACTGTGCGCACGAAGTCGTTGTAGACAGGAGCAATGTCAGGCTCATCTGGATTAAAAGTTCCGTCCATCTTCTCCAGCAGGCAAAACAATTTTGTGTTGATCAGTCTTTCCATAGCTTTTCTTTTTTTAGTTAATATTGAAAATCATTTCAAGTTAATTAGAAACCTTGTATTCTAAGCACATCTATTGTTGCTCTCATCACCAGAAAAGGATAAATAGCATCAGCAGGAGGATTATAAGGCAGAGGAGTTACGTAAGGGACTCCTGTACCAGTATTTATGGCTTCGAAAGCCACACATAAAGTAGTTTCTTGCGTAAAATTTAGGAACATCGAAGCACCTGGTTGATCTATGCCATAGATACAATGGAAAAGTTCGGGCGTATAGACATCCCCTGTAGCCGGATCCATTTTATACAGATATACTTTGGCATATTCATTAAATTCAGCCAAATTATTAGATGCAGATATATATGTAAGATTATTAGAGAGAGAAATTAAATATCGTCCTGGTGGGATAGTTAGAGAAGAAGTTCCGTCAGTTTTAAGTTCAAGTTGATTAAATCTGAAAGTGGCGATAGTTTGTACCTTATAAATATTTCCAGATGGTATAGTAAGGAATGGGCTTTCAACAACGAATTCACTACTAAAGTCGCCCAGAGAGAAAGATTGCCAAGATGCATTTCCATTGGCATCAGTCATCAAAATTTTCTCAAGGGCAGCTCCCTGACGCAAGCGAAATTGCCCATCAACCTCCACTTTTACACCTGTAGTAATATCCGATGGAGAAGTTGTGCCAATACCAAGTCTACCGTCACTCATTACAACTACATCATCAGTCGTATTTGTGGTATTGTCAGCAGATGTATTTCCCTGTGAATCAATATGCAGAGTTGTTCCGGTTTTAGGCGTTTTTGTATTGATTCCAATCTGTTGACTGAAACTGTTTGTAGAAAAGAAGAGTGCTGTGGAAAATAAAAAAAATGATATAGCTCTCATAATAGTTTTAATTAAAAAGAAGGTTACCTAACAAATTAAAATCTAAAGTATAGCGATATTGTGCTGTATTAGCTGTCGTATTTGGCCAATAGTAAACATTTGTAGGGCGATTTTCCCAGTTGAGAGAAAGATTAACACCGGTAGGAGTATTTACAAGTAAAAGGAAGATTACTCCACTGAGGAATTCAGCGTAAGATACATGCCAATACAAGGTATTTCCAACATATATATATAATGTACAAAGTTCAGATTTACCTACAATATCCCCATTTAATACGACAAAATAATTTCCTTGAGGTATATGTACACCATTTGAGATTGCTGTGAGTCCTATAGCATCCCCCGGGAGGATAAACGATCCGGTGTATGGGTATGTTGTATTTTGAAATGGAGCAGTCAGTTGTACTTGTCCAGTATTCTGAAATGTAAAATTGACGGCTCCACTAGTACCGGCATCATGAGATGTAATCGTTCCGTTACTTTCGAGAAAATCTCGGTTCGAAAGCCTCCATGAACCATACTTTCCTTTTACAGATACGTTGCCATTCCAACTTGCCAGCCCATTAGCATCACTCATAAGTATTTTACCGTTGGCTTGAGACCCATCTTTTATTTGTATTTTACCATTAACCGTTAATTTCCTGTCCGGATTTATAGTCGCTATACCTACATTGCCTTCACTTGTAACGACAACATCATTTTCTTGTTGGATGTCTGTGACCGGATTTGTATTATCTCCCATACCATCAATATGCAAAACTTGTAGTGGATTTTCTGTTAAAATGCCAATTTGAGCTACAATTGAGACCGAAAATATGAAGAGTAAAAGAGTCCAATATACTTTATTCATGGTGTGAGTCAAAATTAGTTATTGAGTTTAATGAATCTTATTTTAAAAATAAAACTACTCGTACTCGGAAGTTGATATCGGGTGTATCCCGGAACAGTTTGATATGCTACGGCTACGTGTAGTGCTGTTGTCGAAGCCGTAAAGTTGTACATAAAGGCTGCGCCAGTAAGTTTTTCTTTGTAATATATCTGGTAGATTCTTTGAGAATCGGCATTGGCCGTGTTAAGCCCTGTTAAAAGTTCAATCCTACCGTATTCAGTTTTATTCAGTTGTTCAAGATCAATAATAATGAAATATAGCCCAGCAGGGACAATGATGTTACTATTTAAGATATTTGGATCATTTGTATCAGTTCCAGTGGGCTTACGCAGTCCACTAATCTCACTTTCGTCCAGAAAAGATCCGCTGCCGGTTCCTCCGGTACCTATGAGTGTATGTTTATTTGTATCGCTAAAGGTTGCTGTCCCTTCTAGCCTCCAAAAAGATGTTTTCCCATTATCTCCTACGCGTGCCCATGTACCTATACCATTGGCATCAGACATTAATACATTACCCTGTTTTTGACTTGCGTCGCGTATGGCTATAATTCCGGCGTTTATGTCTAATTTAGTTGTTGGAATGGTAGTACCTATTCCCATATTCCCGTTATTATCTACGATTACATCATCATTTTGTTGAGTGAGACTAGGATTCTCCACATTATCTTTCATTCCATCCACGTGGAATATTCCTTTAGGGTGTTCGGTATTGATTCCTACTTGCCCGAATATCGTGAGATGGGATAAGATAAAAGCAATAAAGGTATGTTTCTTCATTTTAGATTTGAGTAAAGTTGCTTGCTATAAGTAAAGGTGTTGATTATTAGTATTTATTAATGCTTCGTTAATACTCTTTATTTGGGGTCTATATAGAGTGTAGCATCTCTATTTTAGGGTTAAAAGATGACATGATATCAATTAATTAATAGTGATTTTTATAACAATCCGACAATACGTATAGTTTACGAAGAATTAATTCAAAGGGAAATATTATTTTTTAGTAATTTAAAGATGGTAGCTATTCGATAGTAATTAATCTTTTTTAATATTAAGATACTTGCTATAAGTTTAAACCTCGACCTTATTAATAGGATGTCTTTTATATTGTAAAATTAGTATATTATTCTAATATTTTACATTAGTAATAATTCTTTTTTTCTATTTATATATTTATTTA
>NZ_CVRU01000020.1 GCF_001261715.1 Dysgonomonas sp. HGC4
ATAGTGGCGGATATAGCTCTGACTTTAATATGAAAAGTGGACAAGTAACTAGAACCACAGCTACTGCTGGAGCTCATACTCATACTTTTAGTGGAACCTCAGCCAGTGGTGGTGCGGCTCATACTCATACCGTTAGTGGTACAGTAGCTAATGGTGGCGCAGCCCACACTCATACTTTTAGTGGAACCTCTGCTAGTGGCGGTGCAGCTCATACTCATACTTTCAGCGGAACTTCGGCGAGTGATGGTGCAGCTCATACTCATGCTGTAGCAGGTACAGTTGCAGTTCCTATTAAAGGGAATAGTCTGGCATTAGATAACAAATCAGCATACTATGTTGTAAATACGTTTGTGTATTTAGGTGTGTAATTAATTTCCAGAAAGAATATATTCTTTCACTATTGTGTAAAATAATAAAAGAGACAAATTGATATGTGTCATCAAAGTTTAGACAAGCTAAAATTGATTATCAAGATTGACTTTTGTCCGTCCTCTAAGATGTCCAACAATAAATAAAAACTTTCTAAATTATTCTTTGCAAGAAAACAAATAAAAAAGACTCTCAATTTCTTGAAAGTCTTTTTTGTTTTGTGATCCCGCTGGGGCTCGAACCCAGGACCCCATCATTAAAAGTGATGTGCTCTACCAACTGAGCTACGGAATCTACCTATTTGCTTTTCTTGAAAGCGAGTGCAAAGGTAGTATAATTATTTAAAAAATGAAATTTCAGAAAGAAAAATCATAACTTTGTTTAGATAAACTATATTCAAGAGGCCTTAAAGGCACAAAAAGACTGTCATAATGAACGAATCACCACTCAATACTCAGCAATCAAAATTAACAAAAAGCACCCTATGGCTCATGACAATAGGAGCAGGATTAGTTGTTGCTAATAACTACTACAATCAACCTCTCTTAGGCAAAATTGCAAGAGAGTTAAATGTATCGGAAGCCATAGCAAATAATGTTGCAATGATTACCCAAATAGGCTATGCAGCTGGATTATTCCTTCTTGTTCCACTTGGAGATATGTTTAGAAAGCGAAAAATCATAATTCTAGATTTTGTCCTTATTATAGCTTCTCTTATCGCCTTTGCCCTTAGTGAAAACATTACA
This sequence comes from Dysgonomonas sp. HGC4, assembly GCF_001261715.1. GTDB lineage: Bacteria > Bacteroidota > Bacteroidia > Bacteroidales > Dysgonomonadaceae > Dysgonomonas_A. The sequence continues at coordinate 1,116 of NZ_CVRU01000020.1, forward strand.
ACAATGATTATAGCCAGTTTCTTTATTGGCTTAAGCTCTGTTGTTCCTCAAATGTTTGTTCCTTTAGCTGCACAATTATCCGACCCCAAAGAGAAAGGTAAAAATGTAGGAATGGTTATGACCGGATTACTCATCGGGATATTAGCCTCTCGTATTTTCAGTGGAGTATTAGGAGAATATTTAGGATGGAGACAGGTCTATTATATAGCTGCAGGAATTATTTTCATCCTTTGGATATTAATATTCTTTCTGTTGCCTGATATAAAACCGACTTTTAAGGGTAGTTATTGGGGGCTTATGAAATCTATCTCACATTACATTAAAACAGTACCAAGTTTACGCCTTGCTTCAATAAGGGGAGCTTTGGCATTAGGATCTTTTCTAGCTTTCTGGACAACATTAACCTTTCACCTAGAAAGACCTCCATTCTTTGCAGGTAGCGATATTGCAGGAGAATTGGGTGCTGTTGGTATTGGAGGTGCTTTAGCTGCCTCCATGGTAGGACGAATTGCCGACCGTGTAAATAAAAATACATTAATAATGTGTGCTGCTGTTTTAATGATAGTATCGTGGGCTGTTTTAGGAATTTGGGGATTTACATATGCAGGACTTATTGTGGGTATCTTCATTCTCGATGTAGGGCTGCAATCTATCCATGTAAGTAATCAAACCATTGTTTTTTCAACGAATCCTGATGCTACAAACAGACTTAACACCGTATATATGACAAGCTACTTTATAGGAGGATCATTCGGTACTTTTGCAGGAGGCAAGGCATGGGAATATATGGGTTGGAACGGAGTTGTATTGACTGGAGGCGCATTTGTTGTTATATTATTATTAATACATTTGATTTTCTCTCCTAAAATGAAATAGCATGAATAATAAGTCTAATGAAAAATTCTCTTTAAGCAAAAGACTCAGAAGTTTCTCATATGCTTTCAATGGATTAAGAACAGTAGTCGAAGAAGAACATAATGCACGTATACACCTTATAGTATCTTCAATTGTAATAGTGTGCGGATTTATATTTCAAATTTCGATTATTGAATGGATAATTCTTTGCTTTGCAATAGGGCTTGTTATTTCTATTGAAATTCTTAATTCCGCAATTGAGAATCTGGCTGATTTTGTATCTCCTGAATATCATAATTTAATCAAAAAAGTAAAAGATATTTCAGCAGCAGCCGTACTCGTTAGTACAATATCAAGTGTTGTAATTGGCATTTTAATTTTTCTGCCGAAAATAATCCTTTTAGTAAATAACTAAAGAGAGATTTCACAGACCGACTAATTGGACTACTCATCTAATTCACTATTATTGAACCAACTACCACCATTAAGTGTTTTAAGAACAAACACTATCAATATGAAAAAGATATCTATAATAACCAGCCTTATCTTGCTTGCTATTCTCATTGGATGTAAAACAAAAGAATTAACGCCTGAACAACAAGCTAAGGCAAAGGAGTATGCCGAAAAAATAAAGAATCGCAACTTCACATTTCACGCAACCAGTGCACAGCCAATGTCTGGAAGAACGGTTAATCTCAATTACGACTACTATCTAAAAGTAAAGAACGATACTATTATAGCCAATCTTCCCTATTATGGACGTTCGTATGTTGCACCTATCAATCCAAGAGATATCAGCATAGATTTTACCAGCACCAACTTTAATTACTCTGACACCAAGAAGAAAGATGGAAGCTATGAAATAAAAATTGAGCCTTTGGATATAACAAACAGAGAAAACGTAGGAATCTCAATCTTATTACGAATAAGCCCAAGCGGGTATGGCACACTAAATGCTTTACCAACCAACAGACAAAATATCTCATTCTACGGTACAATTGATTAAAAGAATAATCCATTTAGGATATATCTGCTCCAAAATGCTAAATAATTTGTTAGCCAATATCAAATTGTTCCCTATCTTTAGAACAGACAAACTCCCTTTTGAAATAGCATCAAAACCGAGAAGGTCTATATATCAAAAAACAAACCAGAAAATAATACTATAAACTCAAAACCAATAAACGATGTCAATAGAACCCAGTGTAAGTGTTGGTATCTTATCCAATAAAACCATCACCTTTAATTTTCATACTGATTATCTATGTCTGCAACAAACTGCAAAAGGTAAGAATACTGCAACTTATCAGGAAGGAAAAATCTTATGGGATGGAGCGCTTTACGATCAATTATTATTTGAATCGACAAACAAGGAAGCTTCTTTTGTGATAGAAGATGTTATTATAGGAGTTAATTTTCATTGGGAACGAAAAGAGAATCAAGAGTTTCAAGGTGCATTGAAACTTATAGTTGAAGACGAGCAAATAACGGTCATCAATATAATAAAGATTGAAGATTATCTTACCAGTGTCATATCATCCGAAATGAGTGCAACAGCATCTCTGGAATTATTAAAAGCACACGCCGTAATATCCCGAAGCTGGCTTTTAGCTCAAATAGAAAAAAACAAAGAAATAGTAGCCGATAAAACTGAATATTCGTCTTTTTCTGAAACTGAAACCGAATCCATACGATGGTATGATCGTGAAGACCATGTAAATTTTGATGTTTGTGCAGACGATCACTGCCAACGCTATCAAGGAATAACAAGAGCCTCATCAAATATTGAAATTGTAAAACAAGCCATTGCAGAAACCAGAGGACAGGTTTTGACCTCTGAAAGTAAAATATGCGATGCACGTTTTTCTAAATGTTGTGGAGGTGCAGTAGAGGAATTTCAAAATTGTTGGGAGAACACCAAATTCTCATACTTAGTAAAACTCAGAGATGACATTAATCCAAATGACTTACCCAATCTAACAAAAGAAACAGAGGCTTTGAAATGGATAAAAACTCGTCCTTCTGCATTTTGCAACACACAGGATAAAAAGATTCTGGGTCAGGTTCTTAATAACTACGATCAGGAAACTATCGATTTCTACAGATGGAAGGTCTCATACAGTCAAGAAGAATTATCTGCCCTTGTATTAAGACGTTCGAGTATTGACTTTGGTGTAATACAAGAACTCATTCCTATACAACGCGGAACTTCAGGCAGGCTTATTAAATTAAAAATTGTCGGATCGAAAAAGACTTTAACTATAGGTAAAGAACTCGAAATACGCCGAATACTATCCACCTCACACTTGTATAGTTCTGCTTTTTATGTAGAAAAAGAAGGCAAACAATTTACTCTGATTGGTGCAGGTTGGGGGCATGGTGTAGGTTTATGTCAGATAGGAGCAGCTGTAATGGGTGAAAAAGGATATCTGTACGATCAAATATTGCTTCATTATTATGTGGGAGCAGATATTGAAAGGAGCTATAATTAATCTAAAAAATCACTCTTAAAGCAGATGATTACTTAATCCAAAATAATGAATCGCAATAAGTTTTTCTTTTTAGTGCTTATCTTGCTATTATCAGCAATTGGACTCTTTTTCATTTCACATAATGAGAAGTCTATTGACGATCGCATTATTGATTATAAAGTGGATTTAGCATCAAGTGATCTCGCATTGTATTGGAAAAATGACAGCAGCAAAATTATTAAAAGCATCCAGAATCTAAAAACATTTGCTGAAAGTAAAAATCGTGAACTTCTCTTTGCCGTAAATGGAGGGATGTACAACGCAAACAACACCCCACAAGGGCTTTATATTGAGAACTTCAAAACCTTAAGCCCCATAGACACGACTTCGGGAAGTGGGAATTTTTATTTGAAGCCTAACGGCGTCTTTTATATTACGGCAAATAACATCCCCGTGATTTGCAAAACTGAAGATTTTATTAACAATGGACATATAAAATATGCAACCCAGTCGGGTCCAATGCTAATAATTGACGGGCAGATACACCCCGAATTAAAAGAAGGATCTACAAATCTACAAATCCGCAATGGTGTGGGTATTCTGCCCGATAACAGAGTTGTTTTTGCCATGTCGAAAACTAAAATAAATTTTTATGACCTTGCGATGTATTTCAAATCGCAGGGTTGTAGAAATGCACTTTATCTTGATGGCTATGTATCACGCACCTACTTACCTGAAAAGGACTGGAAGCAAACCGATGGAGATTTTGGGGTAATTATAGGAATAACCAAGCCTCTTACAAACTGAACAAACAAAACCCAAAAGAGATAACACACCTTGACCAAATTACAGACTACAAACACTCTTTAATTACCAATAATAAAAAGTCTGACTAAGTATATCTAAACCTATTCTATCGGACAGATAACGTAGTACACTTAATAAACACTATCTGTAATGAAGGGTTATAGAAACTTTAATTTAAAATCACGCAACAAATAGCACATTTGCTACCTAAAAAAGCGGTATTTGAAATTTTCAGCAAATATTATTTCGTTAAATACCTTAAAATGGTGGCGAGTAGCTTTCTAAAACTTATCTTTGCTCTGAAAAAATAAATCTTAGGATATTCTACTTTGAGGAATAAAAATGTAAAATTATCCTGGAAATATTATATTTATTAGAATACTAGACATTAGATATTTGCAACTATCCATTGCCATATTTAATTGTTATAACCTATTATTGCTATTATTTATTTGAGCAATAAGAAGGTCTCAGACCTTAAGATAACAGACTATGACTCAACAAGCATCTAACCGACTACTCTCTCTGGATATTTTACGTGGGATAACCATCGCAGGAATGATTCTGGTAAATAATCCAGGCTCATGGGGTTCTATCTACGCTCCACTACAACACGCTGCGTGGAATGGATTGACCCCGACAGACCTTATTTTCCCTTTCTTTATGTTTATTATGGGGATCTCAACCTATATATCCCTCCGCAAATTCAATTTTGAATATAGCAAAGCAACCGTTCAAAAAATCATTAAACGTACTATAGTCATCTTTCTTATTGGCTTGGGCTTAGCATGGTTTGGCTTGTCGTGCAGTAATTTCAGAAGTTTATCGGACAGCGATCTTGGCTTTTTTGAACGATTCTTCCAATCCATTACCAATATGGAACATATACGAATCCTGGGAGTAATGCAACGGTTAGCTCTGGCATATGGTATTACCTCTCTGGTTGCTATATTTGTTAAACATAAATACATTCCCTATATAATCAGCGTCACCCTCTTCGCCTATTTTTTACTTCTTTTGTTTGGCAATGGGTTCGAATTCAGCGAAAATAATATAATCTCAGTCGTAGACCGAGCTATTCTCGGTGTCAATCATGTATATAAAGATGCAGGTATAGCAATTGACCCTGAGGGATTTTTAAGTACTATCCCAGCAGTTTGTCATGTATTAGTCGGTTTCTGCTGTGGTAAAATCCTGATGGAAGTAAAAGACAATCAGGTTAGAATCACCCGTTTATTTATTCTCGGAACAATACTTACATTTGCCGGCTTTTTGTTAGATTATGGATGCCCAATCAATAAAAAAATATGGTCACCAACCTTTCTTCTTGCCACTTGTGGTTTAGCCTCAAGTTTCTTGGCACTACTTATCTGGATTATCGACATAAAAGGGTATAAACGATGGAGTGTATTCTTCGAATCATTCGGTGTAAACCCTCTGTTTATTTATGTTCTGGCAGGAGTCCTCTCTATTTTAGTTGGTAATATAACATTTACATACAATAGTGAAACCATCAGTCTACATGGATTTATATATAATGAGGTTCTTCTTCCTTGTTTGGGCGATTACTTGAGTTCATTTGTTTTTGCACTCTTATTTGTAGCTGTAAACTGGTTTATCGGAAACATTTTATACAAAAGAAAAATCTATATAAAGATATGATATTACTGGCAGATGGCGGATCAACAAAAGTTGATTGGTGTTTGATAGATCAGGGACAAAAAATAAAACAAATTTATACCAGAGGAGCCAATCCCTTCTTTCGATCGCGCGAAGAAATAGGAGAAGAATTAAAATCCTTTTTGGTTCCAGAATTAAAAGGTTATTCTATTGACAAAGTGTATTTCTACGGAGCAGGTTGCGCTTTTACAGAGAAGAACGAAATCGTTCGCCTAGCAATAGCCGATAATATCAATGTTTCCGAAATCTATATCGGGAGCGACTTATTAGCAGCAGCTAAAGGATTATGCAACAACAAAGAAGGTATAGTTGCAATTATGGGTACGGGCTCAAATTCGTGCTTTTATAATGGGAAAGAGATTGTTAGTAATATATCTCCACTCGGATATATCTTAGGAGACGAAGGTAGTGGTGCCGTATTAGGAAAGCTTCTATTAGGGGCATGCCTCAAAAATCAACTGACAGAAGGATTAAAAGAAAAATTTCTCACCCAATTTGAACTAACTCCTGCCATTATATTAGACAGGGTATATAAACAGCCTATGGCTAATCGTTTTCTGGCAAACCTATCTGTATTCCTCATAGAGAACATTGAGGATCAAACAATATACAAGTTGGTATATAATGCTTTTAAGGACTTCTTCTTACGAAACATAATGCAATATGACTATATGAACAATGAGATTCATTTTACAGGTTCGATTGCTTTTCATTACCAAGAGTTATTAAAAGAAGTTGCCAAAGAACTAGATATTGAGATTACAACAATAATAAAGTCTCCTATGGAAGGGCTTATCAGGTATCATTCTCATTTAGAATAAGGGCACAGAAAGCAAAATAAGACAGATAAATTTGAGTCTATTTGCGACCTTAAATGTGCCCATCTTATAAGATAGATACTTATGTTTGACCTGTACTTGATACCCTAGATATCCATAAGATTAACTACAAAGCTGATTATGACCTTTAGAAAAATAACAGAGCAACCTTCGTTATATGACGATTTAGAGAAAAAGTCGGTCAAAGAACTTCTCATTGATATAAATAACGAAGATAAGAAAGTTGCACTAGCAGTAGAAAAAGCAATTCCCCAGATAGAAAAACTAGTCTCTCAAATTGTACCGCGCATGGAACAAGGCGGACGTATATTTTATATGGGAGCAGGCACAAGCGGTCGTTTGGGTGTATTGGATGCCTCGGAAATACCGCCTACTTTCGGTATGCCAAAAACTCTTGTCATCGGTCTGATTGCAGGAGGAGATACAGCATTACGCAATCCAGTTGAAAAAGCAGAAGACAACACCGAAGCCGGATGGAAAGAGTTACTAGCTCACAACATCAACGAGAAAGATACGGTAATAGGCATTGCGGCATCGGGTACCACTCCCTATGTTGTGGGAGCTTTACGCGAATGTCACAAACATGGAATACTAACTGCATCCATAGCCAGCAATCCTGATTCACCCATTGCACAGGAAGCCGAAATAGCCATAGAAATGATTGTAGGCCCTGAGTTTATTACAGGTAGTTCGCGGATGAAATCGGGAACGGGACAAAAAATGATACTCAATATGATTACCACCGCTACCATGATAAAACTAGGCAGAGTTAAAGGGAATCGCATGGTGAATATGCAATTATCGAATGCTAAATTAGTAGACCGAGGTACACGAATGATTATAGATGAGCTAGGACTAAATTACAATGAAGCCAACAGACTACTGTTATTACATGGTTCAGTAAAAAGTGCCATAGATGCTTATCGGGCAGAACATAAATAAGGTCTTAGATGTTTTAATGTCTTGTATTTGTTTTTTATTAATCAAACCTAAATTCTGCACAGAATGAATTTCTCCAAAATAATAAACAGGTCAGCAACCTTACTATTTATTTTGATCTCATGTTTATCTATTCATGATCTCAATGCACAAACCCTTCCTAAAAATGTAATAGCCAACATCAGTCAATACCTCACTTCTACTGCGCGCCAGGAAGTAGCAGGAAGACCAATAGCTATAGACTCTATAAGAATAGTAAAGAAAACAATTAATATATATGCAGGAGTAGAATTGTCGTATATACCTTTTAGAAAGAACAATGTTACTACGATTTATGCACAAGTAAAAAAACGCCTGCCTAAAGAATATGCAAGTTACTCTTTAGCTATCTTCTCCGACAAATACAAAATAGAAGATTATGTACCTTCATCTCTAAATGATCGATTCGCCAACAAACTAGATAAACCTCTTATAACAAACACCTCCCGTCCATTCAAAGCAGACCGAGGTTTACTAGGACACCATCTAGCCGTTTGGCAAAGTCACGGTTGGTACTATGAACAAAAGCTAGGCAAATGGCAATGGCAACGTGCTAGAATATTCCAGACCGTAGAAGATTTGTACACGCAAAGCTATGTACTACCCTATCTTGTACCTATGTTAGAAAATGCAGGCGCAAATGTACTTCTGCCTCGCGAGCGTGATACTCAATTGCATGAAATTATTATAGACAACGATCATAATAAAAGCCAATCAACATATAAAGAAAGAAAAGGCAAAGAGAAATGGGATGATGGAGAGGCTCCCGGATTTGCAAACTTTAAAGGAAATTATCAAGCAGGAGAAAACCCTTTTAAGATGGGTACATTCAGAGAAATACCAACTATATCGAAAGGCAAGGAAAGCTTTTGCGAATGGATACCCAATATTCCTGAGGCGGGAAAGTATGGTGTATATATTTCTTATCAGACAGTAGAGAATAGCACAGATGATGCGCTTTATACAGTACACCACCTTGGAGGAGAAACCGAATTCAAGATAAACCAGAAAATGGGAGGAGGTACATGGATATTCCTCGGATACTTTAGTTTCGAAGAGGGCATGAATGACAATTGTAAAGTTGTACTTTCGAATAAAAGCCAAAAATCGGGACGCATCCTTACTGCTGATGCTGTTAAAATAGGCGGAGGTATGGGTAATATTGCTCGCGTGCCACTTAACAACGAAACTAATACAATTACCTATAAACCAACTATCAGTAATTACCCCCGATATACAGAAGGTGCGCGCTATTGGTTGCAATGGGCAGGTGTACCCGATACTGTTTATAGTAGAACCGCAGGAGAGAATGACTATTCGGACGATTTTCAGAGTCGTGGTTTCTGGGTTAATTACATTGCCGGAGGTTCTAGTGTTTTGCCCGAAAAAGGAGGACTGAATATCCCTATCGATCTGGCAATGGCTTTTCACTCTGATGCAGGAACTACACCTAACGATTCTATTATAGGAACTTTAGGTATTTGCATGACACACTTCAACGACGAAAAATTTGAGAACGGAAAACCTCGTCTGGCCTCCAGGCATTTAGCAGATATGATTACAGATGAGGTAATAAAAGATATTCGCCAGAATTATGAACCTAAGTGGACACGCAGGCCCATATGGAATCGTTCTTACAGTGAGGCTCGCGTACCCGAAGTTCCCACTATGCTACTTGAATTATTATCGCATCAAAACTTTGCCGATATGCGCTATGGTCTCGATCCCCGATTTCAATTCATAGTGAGCCGTTCTGTTTATAAAGGAATGTTGAAATTTGTAGCCCACCAGTACGATTATGATTATGTGGTGCAACCATTACCCGTAACTAGTTTTAGTTTAGAATTTGTAGGTGATACCGAAGTCCGTCTAAATTGGATTCCGACATTAGACAGTACAGAGCCAACAGCTAAGCCAACTAAATACATAATCTACATGCGAGTTGATAACGGAGACTTTGACAATGGCGAAATAGTGCCTTACAGCAATGCCCAAGTGTCAATTGAAAAGGATAAGATATATAGTTTTAAAGTAGCAGCTGTAAATGATGGAGGTGAAAGTTTTCCTTCAGAGATATTATCTGTTTCGCGAAAATCTAACGAAAAAGGAAATGTTCTCGTTGTGAACGGATTCGATCGTATATCAGCCCCTATAAGTTTTACCGCTCAAGATAGTATTGCAGGTTTTCTGGATGCCATAGATCATGGAGTACCTGACAAAAATCAATATAATTATACCGGAAGTCAGTATGAATTCCGAAGGGATATACCCTATATGGGAAATGATACTCCCGGTTTTGGAGGTAGCAACTCCGATTATGAAACAACGGTGGTAGCAGGAAACACTTTCGATTACCCATTTCTCCATGGCAAATCGATACTTAAAGCAGGGTATTCCTTTATATCTTCGAGTCGTGATGCTGTTATTAACGGACAAACAAAGCTTGCCAAATATCAACTTGTTGATTTGATTCTTGGTAAACAAAGACAAACCAATATAGGCAGAGGATACTTTGTTCCCGATTTTAAAACTTTCCCTAAAGAACTTCAAACAAGAATAACAGCCTATTGCCACCAAGGTGGTAATATATTTGTTAGTGGGGCATTTGTAGGTTCTGATCTTTGGAATAGCGAAAATGTACTAGATGAAGATTTGGCGTTTGCATCTAATATTCTAAAATACAGATGGCGAGTAGGTCTAGCCGCAACAACAGCAGGTAATGTAAAATATGTAACATCTCCATTCCCGATGTTTAAAGGTCAAATGGATTTCTACAACAAACCCAATACAGAGTCATATGGTGTAGAAGCACCCGATGCTTTAGAGCCGTTAGGAGAAAACAGTTATACAATTTACAGATATTCGGATAATAACCTCAGCGCAGGAGTAGCTTCACAAACAAACTACAAAACATGTGTACTTGGCTTTCCATTCGAGGTTATTGAGGAGGAAGATCAACGAAACGATCTAATGAAAGGTATTCTATCTTTTATGTTTCGGAAGGATTAAGTTCCTTAGCTGTTCTGCTACGGGAAACACTGATCATCTGTAGCAGAATAGACAACATAATAATACCTAAACCGATAAAGAAAACCGGAGTCAGCTCCTTTGCTTCACCAAAGATGATTATAGCGAGGATGATACTGTATATAGGTTCTAGATTATAACTAAGATTGACCGTAAAAGCTGAAATATGCTTTAGTGCCTGTATCTGTAAAAGATACAACCCAATGGTACACACAGTAGATAACAGTACTAGATATATCCAATCGGGTATACTCGGCATTAAAGTTTCAACGGGAATAAAATAGAGATAAAACGGAAGAATAAGACTCATACAAACAAAGCCGCCAATCATCTCATAAAACAACATTGTTGTTGAACTATGGCTCACCCCTACCCTTTTGTTCATAATGGTAAATAAAGCACACAAAGCAGAGGATACAACTCCTAGAATAATCCCCATCCGATACTGACTATCGAATTGAAATATCAAGACAATACCGCCCAGAGTAATCAAGCTAAAAAGAAGCTCTTTATAAGAAACTCTATGTCGGTTAATCATAGGTTCAAGCACAGCAGTAAAGAAGCCCACTACCGAGAAGCAAACAACGCCTATGGATACATTCGAAGCTTTGATGCTCCCATAAAAGAATATCCAGTGTAAACCTAGTAATAAGCCCATTCCTCCAATTTTGAAGATTTCACGCTTTGGAATAGTTGGAAGTTTTTTTGTAGCCCAAAGGAGTGCATATAAAAGAAGTGAAGTTATAAGCATCCGATACCAAACCAGCAATCCCTCATTGAGAGAAATCAGTTTGCCAAAAATCCCCGTAAACCCAGCTATCAGGATGGATAGGTGCAGCTTAATAAATGCCTGTTTCATCTTTCTGTTCTAAAAATCGAGCAAAGATAATCTATATAAATAAGAAAGACCACCCAAAGGGCAGCCTTTCTATATAGGGAAATGACGAAGTTAATCGCTTATCATAATCTTTTAAATAAACCATCCTTATTGATCAAAACACTTGATAGAATAAAAAATATTCCAGTTATCACGAAAACAAGCCATATACTGACAAATGAATCAGCTTTAGCTAGATTACCAATCATATAAATAAGTGCAGACATAAGAACCACAATACCCGAGTAAAAGAGTAATTTACTTACCATTGAAACAATGCGGTTATTGCTCGCCTTATTATTCGTTTTCGTTAGGGAAAATCTTGTTTGTCTCATAGTCCTTAATTTAAATAGTAAACCTTTGATTAGAGTATAACTTTTAGAAACCTAAATATAATAATAAAAAACAAAAAAGGGGCTACGTAATATAAATTCCGTTCCCCTCTTCTATATCTGCTTCTTTGTAAAGCTCCTTACAACCTTTTAGGTTTAATATTCGTCTTCGTTAAAGAAAAAGTCTTCCTTACTTGGATAATCTGGCCAAATATCTTCGATTGTATCAAAAATTTCGCCCTCATCTTCCAATTCCTGAAGGTTTTCTATAACTTCCAACGGTGCACCCGAGCGTTGAGCATAGTCAATCAACTCGTCCTTAGTAGCAGGCCATGGTGCATCTTCCAATTTCGATGCTAATTCTAGTGTCCAGTACATAGTAATGTATTTATTATAATTCTCTTAATTCTTATTTTCGGCAAAAATAGCAGAATATTCCTTAGGAACAAGTAGTATCCCAGAAAATTTCCTTTCCATTCTTATTACATTCTCTTCGGGCAAGGATAAAGAAGTAATCAGACAAGCGATTCACAAACTTTAAAATATTGTCTTCCACTGGATAATCTTCCTTAACTCGGTAAATGCAACGCTCTCCACGACGTGCTATTGTACGACAAATATGAGCTCTGGCTGCAGCTTCGCTTCCTCCCGGCAATACAAATTGTCTAAGTGAAGGTAACTCGCTATCCATGCGATCCATTTCCTTTTCTAACAATGCAATATTCTCATCGGTTATAATACTGGCAGCTTTTGGAGAAATGGCCTCTGTCTCTGTTGCCAGATACGATCCCACAGTAAACAATTTATGCTGAATGAAAGAAAGTACTTTCAGAATATCTTCCTCTTTTATCTCACAAATAAGCAATCCTAAAAACGAATTTAATTCGTCGATAGTACCATATGCATCTAACCTTACATGTGACTTAGGAACCCTCATCCCACCAACTAAGCCGGTAGTTCCCTTATCTCCTGTTTTTGTATATACTAAACTTTTTTTCATCAATAAGTAATGTTAAATATCTATTACTATATTCTACAATAGCTAATCTTAGTTATCACTCTATTCAAAGGAATAAAAAGTCTGAGAACTTAACCTCAGAAACTGAGTTTGTAATTTCGTTTGTAATATTTTTTATCGAAGAATAATATTCCAAGATGGAATAAATCTAAAGACACTATTACATCATTTTGTTGAACTAACATTTTCCATAACGTTTGTAGCTTTCTATTTGTTCGGATTCCATCAATAATAATTACAGAATCTTTGTGTACCAAAGACAGCAAATAGATAACCAGTTCATTATGAGAGACATTGTAATTTTTAAGATTCACGAAGATACAATCTTTTTTTCCGTTTATTAAAGGAAATGGCTCTTCTGATTGTATTATATTACGATCCCACTCATTATAAAGCATTTGTGCCTGATTATATTTGGATGGAGTAAGTTCCACACTCAAACATTCGATATCGGAAGCCGTCGCGGTCATGTATAAAGTATGAACTCCAATACCTCCTCCCAATTCAAGAATTTGCTTTAGATTGAAATAATTAACAATCTTGAATAATAAACGATGTGTTTTATTCTCCTGAAAAGATAAGGCTGGAAAATCTTTCATGTGATTGCGAACATCCTCATAAGCATGGTAAGGTGTTTTTTCTTCAATCACTCTAGTGATAAAGCTGAAAACAAAAGGAGAGTGTATGCCATGCCCTTTGTGATGTCGTACTTTAAACAACAATCTTACACCAGCTTTTGACAAACGAAATATTTTAGGCATAGGGTTTAATAAATTTCCACAAAAATAGAATCTTATTGCAACAATCAAAACTCAAAACAGGACTAACCTGCAAAAAAATAAAAAATAGAGTAATATCTTTAGTCTGATATACTCTATTTTCTGTTTTATCTCTTATCAATTGAATTTATTTAGCTTTCAAGTCGTGCAAGATTGGAATCTTGACTGTCTTTACTTCTTTCTTCAATTCATCATTTTGCTGCTCGAAGATCACAATATTGTTTCCTCCTTTTTTCAACCAAACTCCGGGTATATATAAAGTTTGTTGTGGACCAACATTCCAATATCTTCCAATATTTTTACCGTTGATAAAGATGATACCTTTACCCCAAGCAGACATATCAATAAAAGTATCGCCAGTTTCAGCTAAATTAAAAGTACCTTCATAAATAACAGGTCTGCCTGCTAGCTTAGCATTCAATTTGCTATTAGTATCTTGAAGATTATCTAAAGCTTCCGACTTTCCAATCTTTGCCATTGTAGGAGCTTCGCTCATCGGAAGTTTATACATTTCCCAATCTCCCTCAATATCCATTCCATTGATCTGAACAGGGCTTATTATACCTTTATTGTTATGAACAATCTCTGCTCCATAATTGATACGTCCCATATTTTCGACCAATATTTCCAGAGAAGAGTTAAACGGAATATCAATTTCCATTGAATAGTTCTTATAATAGCGATTCAACTCACCTACTTTTTCGCCGTTCACATATACAATAGCATAATCACGTAACCCTGTAATTTCTAATGTTCCACTAATTGGTTGATTAAAATGTCTCGAATAAAGAACATATCCGTAACCTTGGTTCAATTGTTCAAAAGTCAATGGCTTTTGACTTTCAACTTTCTCCTGCTTCATTGCAAAATTTAAAGCATCAGCCACTTTAGTCAGTTTGATAGAAGGAATCTCAATCAATGGTATTTGCTTTGGAGCTTCCGGAATATCGTATTTTGCATATTTCTTAATTACATTCTTAAGAGAATCAAACTTAGGTGTTACCCAACCTGCTTCACTTATTGGTGCATCATAATCATAACTTGTTAAATCGGGTTGAATATCGTGATTCTTATCATAGTTAGCTCCACTTGTAAAACCAAAATTGGTACCACCGTGAGCCATATAATAATTGATAGACACATCATTCTTTAAGTACTCCTCAGTCTGTCTTGCAACTTTAGACGCATCCACTTTAGGATGAGGCTCAGCCCAATGAGCTAACCATCCGGGATAAAATTCGGCTACCATATACGGACCTTGTCCTCCGTTATACTTATCAACCACCTTCTTCAGGTTAGCAATATTGCTCTCTCCGTTAGCCGTAGGTAAAGCTCCGGGAGTAGAACCTCCTTCGAACAACCAACTACCATCGGATGTAAAGAAGGGTACTTCTGATCCTGCTGTTTTCAACTGAGCCACAATCTTTGCATTATAAGCACGATGCTCCTCTAATGAAATATCTTTACGTTGAGCCACATAAGAGCCAAACTCATTTTCAGCCTGAACCATAATGATCGGACCCCCTTTAGTTATTTGAAGATGGCCAACCTCTTTAAACAATCTATTGATATAAATCTCTGTATATTTCAAAAATTGAGGATTGTCTCGTCTGATTTCCATTCCTTCCACATTTTGAAGCCACCAAGGATAACCTCCAAACTCCCACTCTGCACAAACATAAGGACCCGGACGTAAGATCACCATCAAACCTTCTTCTCCTGCTATTTTTATATATTCTGCCAAATTATTATCTCCCTCGAAATCCCATTGACCGGGTTGAGGTTCATGAGCATTCCAAAAGACGTAAGTGGCAACAGCATTTAACCCCATTGCTTTCAACATCTGAAGTCTATGTCTCCAATACTGATGCGGTATTCTTGCATAATGCATCTCTCCCGAATGAATCTGAATCGGTTTTCCATCATAGACAAAATTTCCATCTTTAATTTCAAAGGTGTGTTTTGCCTGCCCATTGATCACCAAAGGGCTCATTAGAAAAAGGGTTAATAAAAAGAAGATCGTTTTTTTATTCATGGTTATTATATTAAGAGATCAGTGTTCTACTATTTTTTTGAATGGTATAAATTTACAGTACTTTTAATGAAAAACGAAATTTTAATGTATCAAATAAGCCGATTCCGGCCTAAAGAGCGATTAAAACAAGGGTTAAAGTAGAGACCATTCCGAGATTATTTTTATCTTTGATTAATTAATATTTTACCAACGGTATATCATATGAAATATATCAGCCTGATAATATCACTTTGCCTATGCTTCGCTTTAAATGCTCAAACTACTAAAGATTTGGCTCAGGCAAAACTTGACTATAAAAATAACGACTTTGCTAAAGCTTTACCTGTATTTGAAAGAGAGCACAGCAGCAAACCGACCGATCCGTCACTCAATCTTTGGTTAGGTGTATGTATCTTTGAAACAGGTGGAAACATCAAACAAGCCGAAGAATACCTACTGATTGCCGCTAAGCGCAATTTACCGGAATCGTATTTATATCTGGGTGATATCTACATCAAACAATATAGAGTTAGTGAAGCTCAACAACAATATGAGCGATATGCAAAAGTCAGACCGAAAGAAAAGGAAACAACTCTAGGCACTCGTAACCAATATTTAGATAAACTACAGAGGGCAATATCCAGAACTGAAGACATCCAAATTATCGATAGTTTGATTGTAAGTAAAGATGCTTTCCTTTCGGCTTATAAATTATCATCAGATGCAGGTTCACTAGCTGCTTTTAATGATATTTTTGATGCAGACAGAAGAATAGAATCTACAGTTTATATAAATGGAAAAGGCTCAAAAATCTATTTTGGGCAACCAACCAATAATAAGATGAGTCTTTTTTCGATGGATAAACTCCTAAATGGATATGGCAACGAAAAGAAAATATCAAATAACAACTTAGGTCTTACGGGTAACACTAATTATCCTTTCGTCTTAACTGATGGTTCTACAATTTACTTTGCTGGACAAGACGAAAAGGGTTTAGGAGGATATGATATTTATGTAACCAGATACAATCTGAATAATGATACTTATCTAACACCCGAATTACTAAATATGCCTTTTAACTCAACAGCAAATGATTACCTTTATGTATTCGATGAAGAAAAAGGCATAGGATGGTTTGCAACAGATCGCTTTCAACCCGAAGGAAGAGTATGTGTCTATACTTTTATCCCCAACGAAGAAGTGACGCTAGTGGAAAGTGATGATGAGATATACAAAGAAAACAGAGCAAAAATAGCATCTATCAAAAGTACCTGGAGACCAGGTAAGAACTACTCAAGTCTCATTGCCACAGCTAGAAAAGAAAATACAGTAGTTGAGAAGAAAGTCTCAGACTTTACATTTGTAATTGACGATAGATACACTTATAATGCATATACAGATTTCAAAAGTTCTACTGCACGAAACCTTTACTTTGAAGCTAATGAGAAAAGAAAAGCATTAGAAGCAACTGAAAAGGACTTAGAGGATAAAAGAACTGAATATATAAATGTATCAGGCAATCAACGTTCAACTTTAGCCAGCGTAATTCAGAATCTGGAAAATAGACAATCTCTGCTTTACAAAGAAGTTCAGGATTTAGATATCAAGGCTCGCAATGAAGAGATCAAAGCCTTACGGTAAAATCCAATCAGGCAGTGTAACATATTTATTATCTCGGGCAGTTTTAACCATCTTTGTTTTTTTAGACCGTTCAGAAACAAAAATGTTTGAAACCCTAAAACGCATTTAAAACTAATATTAATATATGACAGTCGAAATTATCATCATCGTTTTTTTGATTATACTAGGTGTCGGTCTTTTAGCAGCAGAAGTTTTTCTATTACCGGGAATAACAATAGCAGGCATTGCAGGAGGACTTATGCTTATTGGCAGCATTGCCTATGCATTCTATTATATAAATGAGACTGCGGGATATATAACCATTGCAGCAAACATTATAATCTCCATCGCTGCCTTTTTATTTATACTCAAATCAAATGCCCTGAATCATATCGCACTAAAAACGGACATTGATGCAACTGTAGATCAAACAGAAATTTTACAACTCACCATAGGACAGACTGGTATTACTTTATCCCGTCTCAACCCGATTGGGAAAGCCGAGTTCGACAATCAATATATCGTAGAAGTAAAATCTATTACGGGCGAATTTATTGATGAAGGAGAAAACGTGCAAATCGTAAAAATAGAAAAATCAAGTGTAATGGTACAATCTGTACCTCAATTAGAAAATCAAACAAGTATTAACTAATAATTTTATAATTATGCCATTTCTCGTAGTTACAATTGCATTAGCAGCATTCGTGCTTCTACTCATCTTTTTCTACTACGTTCCATTCTTTTTATGGATCAATGCCCTATCGGCAGGCGTACGTATATCACTCGTCCAGTTATTTCTGATGAGATTACGTAGAGTACCGCCACGCACCATCGTATATGCTATGATCGAAGCTCATAAAGCAGGTCTTAGAAATATTACTCGTGACGAACTAGAAGCCCACTTTCTAGCAGGTGGACACGTCGAGAAGGTAGTACATGCATTGGTATCTGCATCTAAAGCAAATATCGACTTAACATTTCAAATGGCAACAGCTATTGACCTTGCCGGACGTGATGTATTGCAAGCAGTACAAATGTCGGTAAACCCAAAAGTAATTGATACCCCTCCTGTAACTGCGGTTGCTAAGGATGGTATCCAGCTGATCGCTAAAGCCCGTGTAACGGTGCGTGCCAACATTAAACAGCTAGTTGGTGGTGCAGGTGAAGAAACAATCTTAGCTCGTGTAGGCGAAGGTATAGTATCATCTATCGGTTCATCCGAAAGTCACAAATCTGTACTAGAAAATCCTGATTCTATTTCAAAACTTGTTTTGAAGAAAGGTCTGGATGCAGGAACTGCATTCGAAATCCTATCTATTGACATCGCAGATATCGACATAGGTAAGAATATTGGTGCAGTACTTCAAATAGACCAAGCTCAAGCAGATAAAAACATTGCACAAGCAAGAGCCGAAGAACGTCGTTCAATGGCTGTTGCTCTAGAGCAAGAGATGAAAGCAAAAGCTCAGGAAGCTCGCGCAAAAGTAATAGAAGCAGAAGCTCAAATACCTATTGCAATGGCAGAAGCCCTTCGCAGTGGAAATTTAGGAGTAATGGACTATTACAAAATGCAAAACATCCAAGCTGACACAGACATGCGTGACTCTATCGCACGTCCAACAGGCAACTCTGGAGGTGGTAAAACAGATAAGAAGTAAAGGTTCATACCATTCATTACAATACAGAAAAGGGTCTGAGATTATTATTCTCAGACCCTTTTTATATTTATGCAAACCTCTTATACAATAACACTACATTGTATAGCTTTGATATTAGCTTTTAGCTATCAGATATGTTGCACCAAGAACTAAAAAACCTCTGAAATAAATTATCTCAGAGGCTTTTAATATATTAGAATGTAAATCTTCTTATTTCTTAGTGAAACGTTTACGTTCGTTCTCATCCAAATATATCTTACGCAAACGAGTTGCAGAAGGCGTAACCTCTACATATTCATCTTCTTTAATATATTCCAAAGACTCTTCTAGACTAAAGATAATAGCAGGCACAAGCTTTGCTTTATCATCAGTTCCGGAAGCACGCACGTTGGTAAGTTTCTTTGATTTAGTCAAGTTAACAACTAAGTCTCCTTCTTTTGAATGTTCTCCTACGATCTGACCCATATAAATATCGGTTTGAGATTCGATGAAGAAACGTCCTCTATCTTGTAGTTTATCTAAAGCATAAGCAAAAGCATTACCCGATTCACTTGCAATAATAGAACCATTTTGACGTTTTTCAATATCCCCTTTCCAAGGTTGGAATTCTAAGAAACGGTGAGCAATAACAGCTTCTCCTGCAGAAAGGGTCAAAGCAGCATTACTGATACCGATAATTCCTCTCGAAGGTATTGTGAATTCTAAGAATACTCTTTCGTTTTTCGATTCCATCATTGTCAACTCACCACGACGACGAGTTACAAGGTCAATAATCTTACTTGAATATTCCTCAGGAAGATTTATTGTAAGTTGTTCAATCGGTTCGCATTTCACACCATCAATCTCTTTGATAATAACCTTAGGTTGTCCAACCTGAAGCTCATATCCTTCACGACGCATTGTTTCGATCAATACTGATAAGTGTAATACTCCACGACCAAAAACAATCCAAGAATCCGTTGTTTCGGTAGGCTCTACACGTAAAGCAAGATTCTTGTCCAATTCTTTCATCAATCGCTCATATATATGACGAGATGTAACGAATTTACCGTCTTTTCCAAAGAATGGAGAGTCATTAATTGTAAACAACATAGACATTGTTGGCTCATCGATATCAATAGGCTCAAGAGGTTCAGGATTAGTAATATCTGCAATAGAATCACCAATTTCGAAACCTTCTATACCAATCAATGCACAGATATCACCACATTGCACAGACGAAACCTTAGCTCTACCTAAACCTTCAAAGACATTCAATTCTTTGATTTTAGATTTTACAATCGTTCCATCACGCTTACATAAAGAAACATCCATGTTTTCTTTTATTTCGCCGCGATGTACACGTCCGATAGCAATACGACCTACATATTTTGAATAATCAAGTGATGTAATCAACATCTGAGGTGTTCCCTGTAAAATTTCAGGAGCAGGAATATGCTCAACAATAGCATCAAGCAACGCAGTAAAGTCTGTTGCTGGTGTTTTCCAGTCATTCGACATCCAACCGTTTTTAGCTGAACCGTAGATTGTAGGAAAATCAAGTTGCTCTTCTGTAGCATCTAGGCTAAACATTAGATCGAAAACCATTTCGTGCACTTCATCAGGACGACAGTTGGGTTTATCTACTTTGTTTATTACAACAATAGGCTTCAAACCTATTTCGATTGCTTTTTGAAGTACAAATCGAGTTTGAGGCATTGGACCTTCAAAGGCATCAACCAACAATAAACAGCCATCGGCCATGTTTAGTACTCGTTCTACTTCTCCTCCAAAGTCAGCGTGACCCGGAGTATCAATAATGTTGATTTTTGTTCCCTTATAATTTATCGAAACGTTTTTAGAAAGGATAGTTATTCCCCTTTCTCGCTCCAAGTCGTTATTGTCTAGAATTAATTCACCCGCAGTCTGATTGTCCCTGAAAAGCTGCCCGGCAAGTAATAATTTATCTACCGTTGTAGTCTTGCCATGGTCAACGTGTGCGATGATCGCGATATTTCTAATATTTTGCATACCTATTTTTTGAGGCTGCAAAGATACAACAAAATATCGACAATCTTCTCATTCTATGAGAATACTGTCGATATTTAATTCGTTTATAATGATTATTTCTTTATCGAAATATCTGATCTAAAATAGCTGCCAATCGCAAACCGCCTCGCTGCAATTGTAATTCTACAACATCTGTATATTTATAAGCGTAGTCGTAAGACAATCTATCCTCATTATTTACTGACGAATAAATCTCATTTGCCAGGCAATGAGATTCATACAACCAATCCTCTAATGTTCCAGCCTCCAAAGTCTTCTTCTTCTCTTTAGATATAGTATTCAACAGATTAGCATATTCTGTATAGCTATATTTCATATAATCAATCAACTTACCATCCCAAACAGAATGTAGGTTGCTTTTATCACTAAACCACAATACCGAAATACGATTACCTCCCAGATCCTCTTCACGACCTACGTGCATGGGCTGATGTGCATCCCCCATAAGGTGTACCAAGAAATAGAGTGCAACTCTTTTTTGCTCAACAGACGAAACATTATCGGCTATAATCTGCTCCAACTTAGGAATCTCTTTGTAAATATTATCTTGTTGAATATTTTTGATATAAGCCACAAAATCTTCTTTTGACAAATTACCCGGAGCATTCACGTAGTGCCAAGTATGGGTATGATCATACTCTCCTGTTTTATCCGATTTGATAAAATCAGGCCAATTTGCCCAATATGCAACTGGCATATTATTTAGCAACTGGTTAATCTTTTTGCGTGTACTCGATTTAATATTCTGATCGGCAATTTGAGCCACGACTCTATGCCCAGTCATTCCCCAAGCGAATAATTGAGATGGTAATAAAATAGAAACAGCAAGAATACTAAGAACTAAAAACTTCTTCATATCAGGAATTTAAGGTCATAGACCCATTTATATTACTTAGGAAAGTTAAATAATTATATTAATCCACTATAACTAAACCAAGTAACGAACAGTTTAAATTATTCAAAAATTACAACAAATCTACACATTTTTCTAGTTGAAGCCCCCTTGACCCTTTAATTAAAATAAAGCGATCTTCTATCGGATTGTCTTTTAAGAACTTTGTAAAATCATCTAATGTAGCAAAACAGGGGTAAGTTGTATTTGTCTTACTAAAATGATCTCCTACAAAAAAAGCATTATCAATAGAATTTGAAGCTATAAAATCAACAATCTTTTGATGCTCTGCTGCACTATCATTACCAAGCTCCCTCATATCTCCCAAAATAAGAGTCTTGTTAGGAACATCCATTTTTGTAAAATTCTGTAAAGCAGCACCCATACTGGTAGGATTTGCATTATAGGCATCTATGATTAATGTATTTTTTTCGGTCTTTTTTAATTGTGAACGATTATTATTTGGAACATATTCTTCAATAGCCTTGCATATTTTTGCCGTTTTCACGCCGAAATACTTACCAATAGCAACAGCAGCCAATGCATTCGAAAGATTATATTCACCTATTAAATTCGTTTTTACAATATGATCATTCTTCGAGAATTTCCACACAAAGCTTAGATAGGGGTCATTTGCAACAGCCCTTCCACAAACGAAAAGAGAATCGTCGTTACCATAACTTATCGTAGCTATCCCCTCAGATATATTCTTTAAGTATGGATTATCATTATCTATAAATATTTTACTATTTTTTTGTTCTCTCAGGAAATCATAAAGCTCGCCTTTCGCTTTTATAATATTTTCAAATGAGCCGAACCCTTCGATATGTGCACGACCAACATTAGTGATAAGACCATAGTTCGGTCTGGCTATTTCTACCAATGTTTTTATTTCACCCACGTGATTAGCTCCCATTTCGATAACCGCTATTTCATGAGCTTTAGTCATCTTCAAGAGAGTTAGAGGTACCCCAATATGATTATTGAGATTACCATGAGTTGATAATACATTAAACTCTTGAGAAAGCACTGCTGTTATCAACTCCTTAGATGTAGTTTTACCATTAGTCCCGGTCACCCCAATTACAGGAATAGATAATTTACTACGATGAAAACTTGCCAGCTTCTGCAATGTAGTCAAACAATCATCTACTAAAAATATATTTTGAGAATCGTCGGCAAACTCGGCTTCATCTACAATTGCATATTTGCAACCTAACTCTAAAGCCTTTTTAGCATATAAATTTCCATTGAAATTGGAACCTTTCAAAGCAAAGAAAATAGAATTCTCTGCACAATTGCGTGTATCGGTAGTTATTGACGGATATTGTTTAAATATTTCGTACAATTGAGATATTTCCATAAATTGCGTATATGATATAATAAATAAAACTTATGCTTGATAAGGAACACCTCAGTGATCAATTTTGTTGACCTGAAAAGCAATAATCTTCCTTAATTTTTTAAGGTATGAAACCTTTTTTTAATTTTGACTAATATTAAGTGTAATCTGCTACTATAATTGCTGATAATGTAGCATTAAAAACTTAGTATTATTTTGTATCTTTCGCTTATATAAATACTCTGCAAAAATACCCCATTTATGGTATTTTATTTATGGTTTGAAGCACGTAATTTTGTATCAATTAATAATAAAACAAAAAAATATATTGGTCATGACTAAAATAGCAAAAAAACTTACCGACCTAATTGGTAACACACCTTTATTGGAACTATCAAATTACGAAAAAAATCACAATATCGATGCAAAAATCATTGCAAAGTTAGAATATTTTAATCCCGCATCAAGTGTAAAAGATCGTATTGCTTTTGCAATGATTACAGATGCCGAAGAAAAAGGAATATTAAAAGCTGATAGTGTTATTATTGAGCCAACCAGTGGAAACACAGGAATAGGTTTGGCTTTTGTAGCAGCTGCAAAAGGATACAAACTGACTCTTACAATGCCTGAAACGATGAGTATTGAACGCCGAAACCTATTGAAAGCTCTTGGCGCAAATATTGTTTTAACTCCCGGACCTGATGGAATGAAAGGAGCTATTGCAAAGGCTGTAGAGTTGAAAGAAAGTACTCCTAACGGAGTTATACTTCAACAATTCGAGAATCCGGCCAATCCTGCTATACATCGTAAAACTACTGCTGAAGAAATTTGGAGAGATACCGATGGACAAGTAGATATTTTTGTTGCCGGTGTGGGAACTGGTGGAACTGTAAGCGGAGTAGGCGAAGTTTTGAAGCAACGCAATCCTAAAATACAGATTGTTGCCGTAGAGCCAACCGATTCACCTGTATTATCAGGCGGTAAACCAGGTCCTCACAAAATACAAGGAATAGGTGCTGGCTTTATCCCTAAAACTTATGATGCATCGGTAGTTGATGAAATCATTCAAGTAAAGAACGATGATGCTATACTTACCAGCAGACTTCTAGCTCGCGAAGAAGGTTTATTAGTTGGTATCTCATCAGGTGCAGCAATATATGCTGCTGCTGAATTGGCAAAACGCCCAGAAAATAAAGGTAAGAACATAGTAGTAATACTTCCTGATACAGGAGAACGTTATTTATCGACTGTTCTTTATTCTTTTGAAGAATATCCCTTATAAGAAAAAGGTCTGTGACCTTATGATTGCAAATAATAAAGTGTACTATATTATACCCGAGAGCTATGTAAAAGTAGCTCTCTATTTTTCATAACCCATTTAACCATATCATTTATGAGCACCTATAAATTTGAAACACTCCAAGTACATGCCGGACAAGAGGTAGACCCAACAACTCATTCGCGTGCAGTACCCATTTATCAAACAAGTTCGTATGTATTTGAAGATGCACAAGATGGTGCAGATTTATTCGGATTGAGAAAATTCGGAAATATCTATACCCGTTTAATGAATCCAACAACTGATGTTTTCGAAAAACGTATAGCTGCTTTAGAAGGAGGTATAGCTGCTTTGGCAACTTCATCAGGTCAATCGGCTCAATTTATAGCTCTCAATAATATTGTTTCAGCCGGAGATAATTTCATTTCGACTTCACATCTCTATGGTGGTACATATAATCAATTCAAAAACCAATTCAAACGTTTAGGCGTAGAGGTTAAATTTACACCAAATGATACTCCTGAAGAGTTTGAGAAATTGATAGACAATAGTACCAAAGCTATTTATCTTGAAACAATTGGGAATCCTGATTTAAACATTCCTGATTTTGAAGCAATAGCTGCGGTTGCAGATAAACACAACATTCCTCTTATTGTAGATAATACTTTCGGTGCAGGTGGATATCTATTCCGTCCATTGGAACACGGAGCAACTATTGTTGTAGAAAGTGCTACTAAATGGATTGGTGGACATGGAACTTCATTAGGTGGTGTAATTATCGATAGTGGAAAATTCAATTGGGGAAATGGTAAATTTCCAGAATTCACAGAACCATCAGATAGTTATCACGGATTAGTATTCTGGGATACTTTTGGAGCTAATAGCCCATTTGGGAATATCGCCTTCATTATACGAGCTCGTGTAGAAGGACTGAGAGACTGGGGTAACACAATCAGCCCACTGAATTCATGGTTACTCATTCAAGGACTCGAAACTCTCTCATTACGTGTAGAGCGTCATGTAGAGAATGCTCTTGCAATTGCCGAATGGTTAGAACAACATCCACAAGTAGAATATGTAAACTATCCGGGATTGAAGAGTAGTAAATACCATGACCTTGCAAAAAAATACTTAAAGAAAGGTTTTGGAGGTGTATTATCCTTCAAAGTAAAAGGTGGTGCTGAACAAGCAGATAAATTGATCAACAGCCTTGAGCTGATTAGTCATCTAGCCAATGTGGGAGATGCTAAATCATTGATCATACATCCGGCAGCAACAACTCATGAACAACTTGACGAGAAAGATAAAATCGCAACAGGTGCAATTCCCGGGTTATTGCGAATCTCTGTCGGAATCGAAAATATTGCAGACATTAAAGCTGATTTAGATCAGGCATTCAAGAAACTATAATAAATAAAAAGAGACGTAAATTTACGTCTCTTTTTATTTTAACTAGATAAACCTTATTGAACTTCTTACTTTTGTGAACTACTTGCAACTGTCAATAAATCTGTTTTCGACTCATATACATGCATTACATACTGAATATCGTTTCCCCAAGCTTTCGTCGATTTATTCCACTCAACATATGATATAGCTTTAAGGCTTCCCTTATCATATTCATACATATACTTTTGATATGCTACCCATACTTTTTTACGAGATTCCCATTTATAAGAAATTCTTTCCTTAAGACTTCCATCTGCATTGTATTGGAGAACACACTCGGTCAATGGAACCAAGTTCATATCGTTTTCACCTTTACAAACAGTAGTTGTTACTGTACGCTTCTCTTTATCTTCAATTACATTCTTGTATAATTTATCACCTGCAAAGGAGTTGCTTATTGATAAAAAGAATGCCACCACCAAAGTACCTATTATTGTTTTCATGATTATGCTATTATTTGATTGTTATACTATTAATATTTTTTATTCTTACTATCTGTTATAGATAAGTATTTTACAGGAGAAGACTCATTGCTTTTATCATAAATATACATGGCATACTGAACATCTTTGTTCCAAGAATTAGAAGATTCATTCCACGACAGATATGAAATATTAATTAATTCGCCATTTATATTGTATTCGTATTTATATTTACTTACTACAAGCCATTGTTGTGTATTTGAATCCCATTTATAAGAGATTCTTTCTTTTAGATTTTTATCTGTATTGTATTCAAAAACTGTTTGTTTAAATGGAACCAAGTCTCTATTATCCGTACCATTATAAACGGTTGTTGTAACAGTACCAGTTTCTTTACTACCTTCTACATTCTTATGTATTGTATTGCCTCCAAAAGAAGTACTGATTGACAAACAGGCTGCTAGTATTGTAATAATTGTTGTTTTCATAATCTTGTTGTTATTTGCTTTATATTTAAGACGCATAATCTAAGCGATTGGTTACAGTCTGTTCTGATTTTTTTAATCGTATACTGATTTCTCAACCAGTATACGATAGATTGATTAATATGAGTAATGTGCTAAGTGTATTTCTGAGGTGACTGGTTTAGTATCTAAATAATTTACAGAAAGGTTTTCTTCATTTGTATCATTTATATACATCGCATATTGTATATCTTCCGCCCAAGTATCAGTAGTCTTATTCCATCGAGTAAAAGAAAGAGATAGCAATTTGCCATCAGCATTATAATCGTAATTGTATTTTTGAACAGCTACCCAGCTACGATTATTCGAATTCCATTCATATATTTTCTTTTCGATGAGGCTACCCTTGGAATCTGATACAATAACATATCTTTTAATTGGTGATAAGTATTTCTCGTTTTCTCCTTGGCAAACAGTAGTAGTGGTAGTACGATCTTGCTCATTAGTCTCAACACTCTTATAGATTGTATTACTTCCAAAAGAATTGCTTACTGATAATAATGCTACTACTGCTAGTGTGATAATTGTTGCTTTCATAATGTTATATATTTATTTGTTTTAATTTTTTACGTTTCTACTATATATAATGCCAAAGCCATGCCAAAACAATTAATCATCTAACAATCAAGAAATAACACATTTCACAACAGATCTAGATGTGTAAAATTTATTTACACACAACAGTATTTATTTTTACATATTAGATATTTCCAAAGGATTATAGACATAAAAAACGGATGCTGATTCTACAATCAGCATCCGTTTAGGAAATATTCTCTATTTTATTTTTTGTCTAGATCAATTATAATCATCTACACCCATAGCATCTGTAGAATTTCGAGCAGCCTTATTTGTTATATTAAATCGATAACCCAAACTAAACATAAAATATTGCCCAATCATATTAGTCTTCGTATCTGAAATATAATTTCCTGAAACAACACGCATAAGGTTATTACGATCATCCAAAATATCATAGCATTGAAACTTAGCTGTACCCTGTTTCTTCTTCAAGAAAAGCTTGGCAATAGACAAATTCCAAAGCATCTCCGATTTTCGGAAATTCTCAGCATACCCTTGATTATAGGTAAAACTCATCTCATTCTGAATAACAAAATCATTGGGAAGCTTTAGTAGCGTAGATGATTTCAGACCATAATTAGCCGTATTCATTCCCTCCTGATTAGGAAGGTTGTTTCTTGTTATATTATACGAGATATTAGCCTGTAAACGCTGCTCAAACTTATCAGACCGATAGTTTATAGAAAAGGTTTCACTCATTGTCAAATTATAAGTAACACTCTTGACACTATTCGAAAATCCTATATTTCGGACAAAATAACCAAAGGAGCTATTATCCACAGTAAATTTTTTATTTCTCAACGGAGTATTGAACATTATACCTCCATTTAAGCCCCAGTTTCCATTGACATTTCGATATGAGCTTTCAACATTTCCAAATTCGTCAATCGTATTATAATCAACTATTTTATTTACAATATAATTACCACCACCGGTAATCATAAAAAATGAGCCTTTCTCATAATTCGATTTCTGATAATAAAGACTAACCGTATTATCAAAGCTAGGTTTTAAGTCGAGATTTCCATACGTTCTATTAAGAGCATCAAGTATTATAGTATCTGCTGATATCTGCTTTAAGGTAGGCTGTTCGGTAGAACCATAATAATCAAAATCTAAAGTTACATTATTCTGAGGTGTATATGTAAACTTGAAAGTAGGAGAAAAGTTTACCACTGTTTGCCTCTGATTTTCGATGATAGAATCCTGCATCATCGTCTTAGAAGTAGAAGTAGAAGGATCGACATTAAAACCAATATTATATTCATATTTCTTCATTGCCGATTGAAAACCAACATTCATTCTCTGAGTAGTATATTGAGATGTAGTGTGCCTCGTAAAAGCAGTATCTACGATCGTATACTCGCCTTCACCATCACGTCTGAAAGTAAGCCTATCTCTATCCGAATAATCACGTCGATAAGAATAGGCGACCTTAATAGAATTATGTTTGGTTATCGGTTCAACATACGCAGCCATAAAACCCCAGCTATTTCCCGTATTATCAATAGACAGCTCTTGATCTATAATTGTTGTTTTATTAGAAGCATGGTAAAAAACAGGAGAATAATTAGTTCCTGCACTTGCTCCCCCACGAATACCTCCATTCAAGCTAAAGCTAATATTTCGTCCCGCACTATTCAACTTACGTCCGAATATCATAGATGCGTTTAAATTATGTGTATCTCCTTTTGTTTTATAGTCTGTCCATGCAGTAGTTGTATCTTGTATGCCTTGTACATAGGAGAAGTTATCATTGCGTCTTATATCATCACTTGTTCCCGTATTAATATTCATTCGGGCATAAATTGTCGTTACCGAATCGGGATTCCACTTCATATTTAACCCCAGAGAAAGGTCTCTTTTTATACTTCGAGTCTCAGATGATTGGGTACTAAGCCTATTACCTGTTTCGATGAAAGTCTTTGTATCACTATCCATTTTAAAGACATTGTCATTATTCTCATAGTGTAAATTTCCTCCAACATTAAGTTTATCGCTTTTCAAAGCATTAAAGTTGAATCCTATCTCGCTATTTTTGGTAATACCATCATACTGACTAGAAGCTCCACTATATTCAAAATCGTCTGTAATATTTTTAAGATTTCCGATTAAAGAATACTGATTATCATCCATCATATAGTGAGCATTCAATTTATTGGAATATCGACCATTACTTCCATAACCTGATCGTCCTTCCCCAAATATACTTTGCTTCAATGCCTCTTTTACCGTCAAGTTTAGAACTTGTTCTGCATTTCCATCATTAAAGCCAGTCACTCTCGACATCTCAGATTGCTCCTTAAACAGTTGCAATTTATTGATCATCGAAGCAGGAAGATTCTTCAATGCCAAATCGATATCATTACCAAAGAACTCTTTACCATCAATAAGAATCTTGGAGATAATCTTCCCATTAGCCATCAGTTTTCCGTCTGCGCTAATATCAATTCCCGGCATTTTCCGAACCAGATCTAACAGTAAAGCATCCTCTCCCACTCTATAGGCATCGGCATTATATTCTATGGTATCTCCCCTCACAACAATATCAGGTACAGGGGCAACTATTATCGCTTCGCCCAACATATAAGAAGCTTCGCCCAAATATATAGTTCCCAAATCAAGGGTTTCTTTTCCTTCTAAGCTAATTTTGCGGGTATATCTATTTGTACCTACATAAGAGATATCAATAATATAGTCTCCTTTAGAGTGATTAATTGTAAACTTCCCATTAGACGCACTCACCGCCCCTACAATATAAGTACTGTCTTTTACATTGAGCATACGCACAGATGCATAACTAATAGCTTCGCGATGCAAGCTATCACAGACAATACCTGTAACAGACTGGGCATAAGAAACAATAGTTATGCACAAACAAATAAAAAGACAATAAAAGCGTCTCAATGAATAGTGTTTACTTTATTTCGGTTTTTAAGATTACTTGATCATAAACCTGTTTATCACTCAATAAGTATCTCTCAAATTAATTTTGCCTAAAACTTGAAGAAGGCTATTCTACAATACTTATCTCATCAGCTATATAACGAAAAAAAAGAGCTTCTATTATGATAGCCCTTTTTTTCTATACTGCAAAACCACAATCGGTTTATTGTACTTAATCCTTTTGAGTAAAGAGCACCATCTTTACTCGAAGTTTATTTCCTATATCAATTACATTGATTATATCTTGTAAGTTAAGTGCCCGATCTGCTTGCAGAAGGACATTAACATCATCATCTTCATGACGTTCTCCTATTACAGTTGATAATTCTCCCTCAAGAGCTTCAAAAGGTACTTGCTTATCATTTACATAATAAGTAAGATCAGAAGTTACAATCAAATTAATATTCTTTTTAGTCGCCACCTTTTCAGCAGTCGACGAGTTGGGTAGTAATACCCGTATGGCAGCAGGAGTAACCATCGTCGAAACGATGAGAAAGAATAACAGCAAGAAAAACATAATGTCATTCAATGATGCTGTATAAACTTCTGCGGCTCTATTTTTACGACGTTGAATCTTCATAATTTTGGCTGTTAAGGTCAAAGACCTCTTTATTGCTTTCAGAATTAGATTTAGTCCTTTAAAAGACTAATAGCATTCTGGTTCTTTTTATACAATCTGATAGCTCTTAATGCTTCATTTGAATCTCTATCCAGATTAGTTACAATCTTGTCTATATTTCCATTTAAAACATAGTATCCTGCATAAGCAACAATACCAACTAACAGACCTGCTCCCGAACAAATCATTTTTTGATACAAACCATCTGATATGGTCGCAATATCTAAATCGGCTGTTTGAGAAATATTATAAAAGATATTAATTACCCCGAAGATAGTCCCCAAGAATCCTAACATGGGAGCGATAGAAGCAATAATTCCTAAATAATTCATGTGATTTTCTAACTTCGATACTTGTTGGCGAGCTTCTACTTCCATCGTTTCTTCGATTTCGGCAATAGTATCTTCTTTTTCTTTTAATCCCGCAGCGATAACCTTCCCTAAGATATAAGGTTTCTCGAAACAAAATTTCAACGCTTGTTCAATCTTATTTTCAGAAATAAGCTCAACTATACGTGACTGCCAGATAGAATCTGATTTTCCAACTTTCCTTATAATCAAAGTTCGTTCAATGATATAATAAATAGCCAGAATTGAAAGAATAGCAATAGGTAACATGACCCAACCTCCCTTAAGTATCAAACTGAAGTAATTTTCAGCGGGTGCGGGTGCTACTTGTTCCAGATTTGTTGTTACTGATTGTAGTAAAATAAATAAATTCATATATCAAAAGCAGATTAAGGTCTAAGACCCATTTATTACTTTGGTAAGATAAGTATAACTTACTGTTATCACAGAATAACGCTATATTAGATACTATACTTACTGCTATTAAAGAACAATCTAAGGTCGTACCTCTTTATGACATCGCCAGAGGTATAAACGACTAATTCGATAAATACAAAGTTAAGACTAAGTATTTATCGAATTAGTTTTATTTTGAACAAATATTGTTAAAAACCAAAGCTTACTGTATTAATATAATCGTAGAAGCAATTAATTACTCCAATACAGAAGATACCAACAACCGAAGCCACTAATGAGATTTTTAAATAACTATCTGTATTTAACGTTTCAATAGGAGAGTTATTCTTATTGATAAACATCGCTTTTACAACAAGCAAATAATAATACAAAGATACAACTGTATTTACCAATGCAAGGAAAACTAATACAGTGTTCCAAGGATTGCCCGACTCCATAGCAGCCATAAACACAAACAGTTTACTAAAGAATCCTGCAGTGAAAGGTATACCTCCTAAAGAGAACATAGATATCATCATTACTAAAGCCAATTTAGGATTAGTAAGATAAAGACCGTTGTAGTCATCCATATTCACTTTGCCTGTCTTGTTTTCAATTGCTGAAATGACACCAAATGCAGCCAAGTTAGAGAAAACATATACAAACACATAGAATATAGTTGCAGCCATACCTGCCGATGATCCTGAGAATACGCTTAACATGATATATCCCGCCTGAGATATAGAAGAGAAAGCGAGTAAACGCTTCAAGTTCTTTTGTCTTAGGGCAAATAGGTTACCTATTGTTATCGTCAATAAAATAAGAATCCAAATTATAGGCTGCCATACTCCTGCTAATGCAGGGAATACTTTGTATAAGATAATCATAAGGGCAAATACCGCTGCACCTTTTGATATGGTCGACAAATAAAGAGTAACATTGGTTGGTGCCCCTTGATAAACATCGGGTGCCCATAAATGGAAAGGAACCAATGAAATTTTGAAGAACAAACCTGAAAGGAAAAATATCATAGCCATAATAATCAATGGCGATGAGTATATACTCTGAAACATATCATCAAAATACAATGTTCCACATGCCCCATAAAGGAAAGATATACCAAACACCATAATGGCAGATGAGAATATCGCATTAAAGATATATTTAGCTCCTGCTTCAGCTGAGTTATTCTTGTATTTATCAAAAGCAACTAAAGCTGCCACTGGCAACGAAGCCATCTCAAGACCTATATAGAATATCATAAAGCTTCCTGAAGAAATCATCAAATACATACCCAGTAAGGTTAGTATTGTAAGCATGAAGAATTCACCGCGTTTA
Source organism: Dysgonomonas sp. HGC4 (assembly GCF_001261715.1). Taxonomy (GTDB): domain Bacteria; phylum Bacteroidota; class Bacteroidia; order Bacteroidales; family Dysgonomonadaceae; genus Dysgonomonas_A. Next base: position 34,256 of record NZ_CVRU01000020.1, read on the forward strand.
AATATTGATTCGGGCTTTTTCAACCATTCGTTAGCTTGCAGAAATATAAGGAATACACCTATATTCAGTACACATTTCATTGTTATCTGAGCCGCTCCTGTAACATACATCCCTCCAAAAGTCGTAAGGACATCTTTGTTTATAAAGAAACAGTAAACAGTATGCACAAGAAATAGCAAACAGGCTATAGGAAAATAGTACTTTTTTGCGTTGTCCGAAGCAAACAAATCATAAAAGATCAATAACAGAAATACCGCGATCAGCGATAATTCAGGCTTCATCAACAAATAATTGCTCAAATTCATTTCTTCAATATCTTTATTTGTTTGAGTATAGGAAAATGGCAATTACACCATATTTTCCAATTTTATCAGGCGTTATTCTGAATTTTACAAAAATCAACAATAGGTCTCAGACCTTATTTTACAATATATTTAGCAGCATTGGTGTACTTTACCGATATGATATAGATACCACTAGGATCAACCGTTTTATCAGTTGTCAATATCACCTCAATACCTGGTCTCGAATAAAACAGAGAAACATATTTGCCTCCGTTTCTTCTCTCGGTATTTGTCAGTTTATATTTACTCGCTGCTAATTCGCTTTTTAAAGCGTTATAAGATGCAACAGTTTTAAACTCCCAAGAAACCATTCTTACATCACTATCAAAAGAAGGTGTAATCAATGTTATTTTCGAATCTCCTGAATGAGTATAAGTGTAATTATTGGATAAACCACTCGCTCCATTTTCTTGAAGAGTATATCCTTTTGCTGTTACTATATTCGAGAAGTAGCCTTCTCCGTTTGGAGCCATATCAACTAATTCAGCTAAAGTAAAACTTTGAGCAGAAGCTAAAGCTGATACCGATATAAATGTAATTAGGAAAAATAATTTTACGATTCTTTTCATTGTTTCAAATGTTTAGTGTAAGCATGTATGAATTAAATTGGAGATCCATCCGGGGAATAATCCCACACCGGCAACACTTAGAACTAATCCTACAACTGCAACTTTTTCATACCAAACTGCATCTGTAAGTTCCAAATGATGGTCGTCTACGACAGGACCATATAATATTTTTCCAACAACTTTAAGTATATAAACGGCTGTTATCACAATTGAAGAACACGCCATTACTGTTAATACTCTATGGAACATATCTTGATGTTGGAATGAACCAACGAATATAGTCATTTCAGCAACGAATCCACTCAATCCGGGCAAGCCTAATGAAGCCAAACCTGCAATTACATAACAAACAGAAAGGAAAGGCATGATCTTCATCAAACCACCCAATTGTCTAATATCACGAGTATGTGTTCGTCCGTATATCATACCGATCAATGCAAAGAATAAAGCTGTCATCAATCCGTGAGAAAGCATCTGCATAATAGCACCCGTAGTTGCCGTATTATTCATCATAAGGATAGCAAACAATACCAATCCACAGTGACTAACAGAAGAATAAGCATTAATATATTTCAAGTCATTTTGTGCAATTGCTCCAAACGCTCCATAAACCACACTGATACCTGTTAAGATCAAGAAGATCCAAGAAAGCTCGTTTGCTGCTTGTGGTAATAAATGCATTGCTATACGGAAACATCCATATCCTCCCAGTTTCATCAAAACTCCAGCGTGAAGCATTGATACTGCGGTAGGTGCTGAAGCATGACCATCAGGAGACCAAGTATGGAATGGAAATAATGCTCCTAGCACTCCAAAGCCTAAGAATGTCAATGGGAATATCCATCGTTGAGCTTCTACCGGAATAGCACTATTTTGAGCAATCTGTAATATATTGAATGTATATTCACCAGTGACCGATGAATTAAAATAAATTCCAAAGATACCTACTAGAAGAAAGGCAGACCCACCCATCAGCATTAAAGTAAGTTTCATCGCTGAATATTCTTTTTTTCCTGTCCCCCAAAGACCGATCAATAAGTACATCGGAATCAAGGCTATTTCGTAGAAGAAGAACATAGTGAACATATCTAACGAAATAAAGAAACCATATACTCCTACTGCAAGTAAGGTAAGCCACATAAAGAAATCTTTAGGTAGTGGATCCATATTCCATGAGGCAAATACTCCGGTAAACATGATGATAGCAGTAAGCAACAACATTAACACCGATATACCATCAACACCGACAGCATAATGAATATTGAGTGCTTTGAACCAAACCACATCATATTGGAATAACATGGCACTTGAAGGGTCAGCTTCTCTTGCTCCCAAGAACATAAATAAGAAAACTACCGAAAATATCAACTCAATAGCCGTTCCTATCACAGCAACAGTTCTTACTTGTTTGATGTTTTTGCAAAAAAGAAATGCAATTAACATCAAAACCGGAATCAGGACAAATAATGAAAGAATATTCATTGTTTTATAATTTAAGAGGTCACAGACCTATTTAATTTAATATTTTGGCAATAAAGACTTACTTATTTACAAATAAAGCATATCAAACAGAAAGCGAATACTACTACAATAAGTAAAGCTCCCGACAAATATACTCCTGCATATTGTTGTATTCTTCCCGATTGTAATCCTTTGATTTTATCGGAAGCACTATTGGTTACAAAAGCCAAAGCGTTCATAAATCCATCAACAATAGTATGATCAAACCAAGCAATAGGTTTAGATATGCAGTTAAATATGATTTTACGTGTAACGAACAACCACAATTCATCGAAATAGAATTTATGATAAGCCCATTTGTAAAAACTACCAACTCCATTCGAAACTTTATCAGGCATATCAGTTTTCTTGAAATACATCATCGTTGCGATTCCGATACCAAGAAGGGCAACAGCCACACTTGATCCGGCAACAACCATATCAATATGTGCTTCGAAAGGCATTCTGTCTGCTGATATAAAATCGGCAAAAGGAACAAATCCGGAGAATACAGAGAATACTGCCAATATAATTAATGGAATTGTCATTGTAGCACCTGCCTCATGTGGAGCATGGTGATAATGTTTCTTTGTGTCGTTCCAGAATATTCTGTAATATAAACGGAACATATAGAATGCTGTAAGACCTGCACCTAAGAATAAACATGCGAACAAGAATTTATCGTGGTGTAAAGCCGCAGCTAAAATTTCATCTTTACTAAAGAATCCTGAGAATGGAGGAATACCAGCAATAGCTAAACATGCAATAAGGAATGTTATATGTGTAATTGGCAGGAATTTTTTCAATCCACCCATATCATCCATTTCATTACTATGCACAGCATGAATAATTGCACCTGCTCCTAAGAACAACAATGCTTTGAAGAATGCGTGTGTAAATAAGTGGAACATAGATGCCATATACCCCAATCCATCGTGACCAGAATAACCTGATACACCCAATGCTGTGATCATATATGCAATCTGAGAAATAGTTGAAAAGGCTAAAACCCGTTTAATATCCGTTTGTGTACAAGCCACTATGGCTGCATACACAGAAGTTATACCTCCCACATATCCAATTATAGTAAGAACCTCGGGTGTACCAAAGAGATATATAGGAAATAAACGTGCTACAAGAAATACCCCAGCAACAACCATTGTTGCAGCATGGATTAGTGCCGAAGCAGGTGTTGGTCCTTCCATCGCATCGGGCAACCAAATGTGGAATGGCATCATTGCTGATTTACCTGCACCACCCATAAATATAAATAACATTGCCCAAGTTAAAGCTGATATTCCCAAGAACGAAGCGCCCATAACACTTGATAAGTATGGAGCATCCAAAGCCGTTAGAGTTTGGAAGTCGAATGTTCCCGAATAATAAGACAATACAAGTATACCTATAAGGAAAAATAAATCTGCAAAACGAGTTACGATAAATGCTTTCTTAGAAGCAGCCACTGCACTAGGTTTAGTATAATAGAAACTGATAAGTGAGTAAGAAGAAACCCCTACTAACTCCCAGAATATATACATTTGAAAGATGTTAGTAGCAACTACCAATCCTAACATCGAAAAAGAGAACAGAGAAAGAAAAGCATAATAACGTTGGAATCCTCTTTCTCCTTTCATATAGCCGAGACTATATATATGCACCATTAACGAAACTGTAGTAATAACTACAAGCATCATTACCGAAATAGGATCTAACATGATTCCTAAATCGATATGCAATTTGTCTGTAAACTTCAACCATTGGTAAGGCTCAACAGCCATTAATGTTTCGTAGGCTCCCGAAGCTCCTTTTCCTATTCTGAAAAAGTATTCATAAGCAGTAAAGTACGACAATGCTGTCATAACTGCCAGAGACAAGGTACCGAGAGTTCCAGCAATGATTGGTTTCATTTTACCTCCCAACAGTCCCAATATAAGGAACATAATTGCCGGTAGTACGATTATTAATAATGTATAAGACATATCTATATCGTTATTTATTCTTTATAAATTAGGTCAACGACCTTATTAATGTTTCATGTTTGTTATGTTCTCATCTATATAAACGCTCTTCACATTGCGATATATAGTTATGATAATCGCGATGGCAATAGCTGTTTCGGCTGCTGCTATGGCAATAGAGAACAGAGCAAAGAAAAGCCCTTCGAAATGACCGGGATATAAGAACCGGTTAAAAATCACAAAATTCAGGTCTGCTGCATTCAACATCAATTCCATTGACATCAATACCATCAACATGTTTTTTCGAGACAGAAAACCATATACCCCAATAAAGAACATAAGTGTACTTACGGTCAAATATGCTTCCATGGGAACGGAAAAGGTTTCTACTAGAAATTCATTCATAATTGTATATTATTAAGCTATATAACTCTTTTTCTTTTTCTGTAACAAATTAGTTACAAAGCGGTTTGAAACCGTTATCGTTTACGGGCAATCATAATACCACCTATTATACAAGCCAAAAGCAATAAACTGATAGCTTCAAAAGGAAGTAAGTATTGATACTTTTCTGTACCCATCATAGTTGTTCCTAGCTGAGTCATATCAATAGCCGAATCTGCATAAGTATAGATACGAGATACGTTATAATAGATAATATGACCACAGATACCCAAACCAACGACTGAAACGAGAGCCGCTAATATCATTCGACCGGGTTTCTCATATTTCACTTCTATTCCAGGATCGTTAGTCAACAATATCGAGAATATATACAAGACCATAATACCACCTGCATACACTGCGACTTGCACAGCTGCAAGAAACTGATAATCCATCAACAGATACAGACCTGCTGTTGCGATCAACACAAACAGCAAATAAGTTGCTGAACGGATAATCATTTGAGTAGTAACTGCCAATAGTGAAAAAACGACAATTACAATTGCTAATACACCAAATATAATAAACTCTGCCATAATCAACCTTTACGTATTTTGATTATTATTCTTTTGTTACATTATCAGAAGTTGCACTATCTGCACTTTCCTGATTTATGATATTCTCTTTCTTTTCTGGTTCTACCGGTGCAGCGGCAGGTTTAGATTCAGCCGGAGGGGTTTGAACCGCAGCAGGCTTTTCTGCTACTGGCTTAGGCTCAGGCTTCTTCTTTTCACGAAGTTTCGATCCAAGATGATTAAGTTTCATATTCAGCTTACCTCTTGTAAACACTGAACTTTCAAATGTATTCTCAAATTTGATAGCATCCGAAGGGCAAGTCAACACACATAAGTTACAGAATGTACATGAACCCAGATTGTAGTAATATTCATCAAGAATTTTCTTCTTTTTACCTTCCTCTGTTTCTATTGTCTTAGACTTGATTACAATTGTTCCATTCGGACAATTCATCTGACAAATACCACAAGAAGTACAAGCATGCTCATTATTCAGATCGTGAGGCATTACCAACTCTCCACGAAAGCGATCCGAAATAACTAAAGTAGCTCTATTCTCAGGATACTGTTGTGTAATCTTTTTAGTAAATAGCTCCTTCCAAGTTACTGACATACCCGTAAGCAGGGCACCAATACCTTGAAATAAACCTTTAAAATATTGTGATACAGAACTCATCTTTATTCAGCTATAAATTTAAATATACTAGGAAATATATCTTCTAATGTTAGACCTGCTAATACGATAATTACCATAAGCAGTAGGTTAAACATATTAATAGGTAACAAGTACTTCCACTCAAGATTCAATAATTGGTCGATACGTAAACGAGGGAACGTCCATCTAACCCATAAGCTTAGGAACACTAAACATCCCGCTTTACCAAAGAACCATATATAAGAAGGAATATAATTCATTACTTCATTGAATCCATCAAACCCTTTCAATTGAATAGGCATCCACCCTCCAAGAAAAACAGTTGTGGCAATCGCTGCAATAATAAACATATTCAGATATTCAGCTAAGTAGAAAAATCCGAATTGCAGACCCGAATACTCAGTATGATATCCGGCTGTAAGTTCAGATTCAGCTTCCGGTAAATCAAAAGGTCCACGGTTTGTTTCGGCATGTCCCGATATAAGATATATAATGAATGCTATTACTGAAGCAATATGACCATTAAATAAATTCCAACAATATGTTTGACTTTCGATTATTGTAGAAAATTGCATCGATCCTGATAGTACAACCATTGTTATCAAAGCAAAACCGGCAGATAATTCATAACTGATAAACTGAGCACCGCTTCGCATAGCACCAATCATCGAGTATTTATTGTTACTTGACCATCCTGCAAGTAAAACTCCAATAATACCAAGTGATGAAACAGCAACAATGTAGAATACTCCGATATTAAAGTCAACAGCTTGTAAACCGCGTCCAAAAGGAATCGCTCCAAATGTCAACATCGAAGCAACAATCATAAAGAATGGAGCTGCATAGAATAGGAACTTGTCTACATTATCAACATGAATAATCTCCTTCAAAAGGATCTTAACCATATCGGCAACACTCTGCACCACACCATACTTCCCAACACGATTAGGCCCTAAACGACATTGAAAGAATCCGGTGATTTTCCGTTCTACATAAATTAAGATTAAAGCTAATACTGCATAGGCTGTCAATAAAGCAACACCTACCAATACAAATTCGATGAACAATACCCAAAACTCGGATAAACCCCAAGTTTCTCGAAGTAAGCTATCGATTAAGGCAGTCAAACGTGAAAGTTCTAACATATATCTTTAAATATAATAACTAATCTATTAATATCTTTCTTTAATTAGCGATCAATATCGGGTATCACATAATCCATTGATCCACCAATACCAATTAGATCCGAAAGCTTTTCTCCTGCACAAAGAGTTGGCATTGCAGAAACCAGAGCCATTGATGGTGATCTGAATTTCAGACGATAAGGAGTTTTATCTCCGCGACTTTCGATAAAGACACCAAATTCTCCACGAGCAGCTTCTACTCGTTGCGAGTATTCTCCCTCCGGCAGTTTTATAATAGCTTTTACTTTTGCTAAGAAATCCCCGTCAGGTATATTGTCTACTAATTGTTCTAATATTTGTAAAGATTGTTCAATCTCATCCAAGCGATTCAAGTAACGAGAAAACGAATCTCCTTCGTGGCGAATCACTTCCTTAAAGGTTACTTTATTGTATAAAGCATATGGATGATGTATTCTTAAATCACAAGCAAATCCCGAGGCACGACCAGCAGGTCCTGTAACGGCATAAGAAATAGCATCTTCTTTTGACAGAATACCAATCCCTTTTAGTCTACCTACAATAATAGGGTTACCTGTAACCAGTTTATCATATTCTTTAAGACGTTCTCTCATCTCGATTATAAAAGCTTTAATATCTTTCTGAAAATCGGGATATATATCGAACATTACACCGCCAACAACGTTATAATTTATTATAAGACGACCTCCCGATGTTTTCTCAAAAATATCGAGGATACGTTCACGTTCGCGCATTCCATAAATAAAAGCAGTAGTTCCCCCCAAGTCCATACACAGAGTACCCCATGCTATCAGATGAGAATCAATACGATTCAACTCATCCATAATAGTGCGAATATATTGTGCTCTTTCGGGAATTTCTATTTCTGCAGCTTTCTCCACACACATACACAAACCATGGCGGTTGATGTTAGAAGATAGATAATCTAACCGATCTGTAAAGTGTAGTATTTGAGGATAAGTAAGATTTTCGCTTAATTTCTCTATCCCTCTATGTATATAACCACTGTGAACATCTATTTTTTTCACAATTTCACCTTCCAAAGCTACTCTAAAGTGCATTACTCCGTGAGTAGAAGGGTGCTGTGGTCCAATATTTATAATATAATCGTCATCCTCAAATATCTTAATAACCTCTTCTTTTAAACCCTGAGGTGTTTCATAGATACGCGGAGCTGTATCAACCATATCCTTACTTTCAACCGAAACCGGATTGAGTGCCGGATCAGCATCATAATCTTTTCTTAAAGGATAACCTCTCCAATCCTGATTCAAGAAGAATTTACGCATATCAGGATGATTTATAAATCGTATTCCTAATAAAGCATATACTTCTCTCTCGTTAAAATCGGCAGTTTCCCAAAGATCGGTAACTGTATACAACAAAGGGTTAACCCTATCTGCGGTATTTGTTTTAAGAAGTATTTCTACTGAAACATTTTTGGATGATGACAACAAATAGTTTACCCCTAACAGTTCACCTCTATCGACCCCTGTTAATTGAACAAGAAAATCAAAAGGAAACTCAGCATTATAACGCAACGTTTTTGCCAAGTGGTGCAGTTTGTCCGACTCTACAGTCACAGTCAAGACTTTTTTGTCTTCAATGACTGCTTCAGGTACCGTATTTAAGATTAAATTCTTGATATTCTCCATTGATCACTCTTATAAGGTCTAAGACCTTTTTATTACTTTGGTAAAAACGTGGCTAAAGCCGGTTTATAGTTAATCGATTATCCTAAATTTCTAATTGAGAAGAAATCGGATTACCGAATTTATTTCTTCACTTTAAATAAAAAACGCTCCAGTTTTATCTTACGCTGCAATTGCATCAAGCCATAAAGCAACGACTCCGGACGAGGAGGACAACCGGGCACATATACATCTACCGGTATAATTTCATCAATTCCTTTCACTACGTGATAAGAATCAATAAATGGTCCACCCGAGATAGCACAACTACCCATAGATACAACATATTTAGGCTCTGCCATCTGATCATAAACACGCTTCAAAAGAGGAGCCATTTTATGAACAATGGTTCCTGCTACCACAATACAATCTGCTTGACGCGGACTATTACGGGTAACCTCCATACCAAAACGTGCTATATCATATTTTGCTGCCGCTGTTGCCATAAATTCAATACCACAACAACTGGTTGCAAAAGCCAAAGGCCAGATTGAATTTGAGCGACCCCAATTAATAAGATCATCCAATTTACCGATAACTACTCCAACACCATTTGCTTGAAGTTCTTTAACATAATCTTCAAGATACTCGTTATCACGAAACTCTTCGTTAGGAATTCCCTTGATATATATATTCTTTACTTCCATTGTAATGCTCCTTTCCTCCAGGCATAAGCTAAGCCCAAACCTAAAATCAACAAGAAAAATAATATACTATACAATCCAGCCATACCTAAATCTCGGACTACAGTAGCCCAAGGAAATAAGAAAATAGCTTCCACATCAAACATTAAGTAGAGTATTGCATATAAATAGTAACCCACCCTAAATTGCATCCAAGATGTTCCCTTCGTTGGGATACCACATTCATATGCTTGTCCCTTTTGTGCATTAAAAGAACTGGGAGATAATAATATCGCCATCCCTAAACCGGCACAAACCAGAAGCAGACCAGTAACAAAAACAACTAAAAATAAAGCAGAGTTCATATACTTGATTATTCAAAAAGGCTACACATTATAAGATCGAAAAGACAAACGAAAGGCAAAACTATCAAGTCGACTTGTCATAATCGGTGCAAAAGTAAGCCTTTTTTTTAATGCACAAAAGAAATACCCACAAAAGTGCATCTTTCATAGATTCAATCTATATCTATCCGAAATATATGTAAATCAAGATTAATCTTTAAGAATATTTAAACTAAAACAATCAACTAATAAACTAAAATTGTACTTTTGCGAATACTCACATATAAAACACGCGGGTTATTTCGTAGGTTATATACATTATTAATAGAATACTAGACATGGGTACAATAGACTGGACAAATTTATCTTTTGGATATTTAAAAACCGACTTCAATGTTCGGAGCTATTTTAAAGACGGAAAATGGAGCACTCCAACCGAAAGTTCTTCCGAAACAATAGAACTTCATATGGCTGCAACTTGTCTGCATTATGGACAAGAGGCTTTTGAAGGACTAAAAGCATTCAGAGGAAAGGATGGTAAAATCAGAATTTTCAGAATGAGAGAAAACTCTCTTCGCATGCAGTCTTCATGCCGAGGCATCATGATGCAAGAACTTCCGAACGAAGTTTTTGAAGAATCTGTTATCAAAGCGGTTAAGCTAAATGAAAGATTTGTTCCTCCCTACGAAAGTGGAGCAGCTCTATACATACGCCCTTTACTTATAGGCATTAGCCCACAAGTAGGAGTTAAACCATCAGCAGAGTATTTATTTGTTGTATTCGTAACCCCCGTAGGCCCTTATTTTAAAGAAGGATTCAAACCAACTCCACTTGTAATATTCAGGAGTTTCGACAGAGCTGCCCCTCTAGGCACAGGCACCTACAAAATTGGCGGCAATTATGCTGCAAGTTTAGTTGCAGGACATAAAGCTCACGAAATGGGATATTCTGCTGTATTATATTTAGATCCAAAGGAAAAGAAATTTATCGATGAAGGTGGTCCAGCCAACTTCTTTGCAATAAAGAACAATACATATATAACACCAGAGTCAACTTCAATACTTCCATCAATCACCAACAATAGCTTAATGCAATTAGCTGAAGATTTAGGAATGAAAGTTGAACGTCGCCCAATACCAGAGGACGAATTAGGATCTTTTGAAGAAGCAGGCATCTGTGGAACTGCGGCAGTAATTAGCCCAGTTGAAAGAATTGATGATTTAGAAGAAAACAAATCATACTCTTTTGTTAAAAACGGACAAGCCGGTCCAATATCCACTCTCCTTTATAATAAACTGAGAGCAATACAGTATGGAGATGAACCTGACACCCATAATTGGGTAACTATAGTTGAGTAAGTATTTAACTGTTTCACCAATCAATAGGTTAAATTAATGCAGCCCGAGAAATCACAAATGATACTACGAACTGAAGATTTAGTTAAAAAATACAAATCTCGCACCGTAGTAAATCATGTTTCAATAGAAGTTAAACAAGGAGAGATTGTAGGTTTATTAGGTCCTAACGGAGCTGGTAAAACTACAACATTTTATATGACAGTAGGATTGGTTATGCCAAATCAAGGACGCATATTCCTTGACGATCAGGAGATAACCAAATTCCCTGTGTATAAACGTGCCCAAAACGGGATTGGATATCTGGCGCAGGAAGCATCTATTTTTCGCAAGCTTACGGTAGAAGACAATATCAGATCGGTTTTGGAAATGACAGGGCAATCGAAAGAATATCAGAAAGAAAAGCTAGAGAGTCTCATTTCTGAATTTGGGTTACATAAAGTTCGCAAAAACCTAGGAGACAGGCTCTCAGGGGGTGAAAGAAGACGAGCTGAGATAGCTCGCTGCTTAGCCATAAATCCTAAATTTATAATGCTTGACGAACCCTTTGCCGGAGTAGACCCCATAGCGGTACAAGACATCCAGGAAATAGTGGCTCAACTAAAATATAAAAACATAGGAATTCTTATTACCGATCACAATGTAGATGAAACACTTAGCATAACAGATAGAGCCTATCTATTATTCGAAGGTAAAGTTTTATTTCAAGGTACTCCTGAACAACTTGCAGCGAATGAAACAGTTAAAGAAAAGTATCTGGGTCGTGATTTTGAGTTAAAAAGACGTATAATCGAACCCCCAAGATAATTATATATAAAAAAAACTATATCTTTGCCGCTCATGGGTAGACTACTTGCAATAGATTATGGAACAAAGCGCACAGGTTTAGCGGTTACTGATCCTTTAAGAATTATTGCGACAGGCCTTACAACTGTACCAACTCATACACTATTAACATATTTAAAAGATTATTTCGCAAAAGAGCCTGTTGATTATGTAATTATTGGCATGCCTAAACAAATGAATAATGAATTTTCTGAAAACATGAGACATATAGAACCCTTTGTGAAAAAGTTCTGTGCTCAATTTCCCCACATCCCTATCGAATATTACGATGAACGTTTTACTTCGGTAATAGCTCAAAGATCTATGATAGAAAGTGGTATGAAGAAAAAAGACCGTCAGAATAAAGCTATAATTGACGAAATAAGTGCAACTATTATATTACAAGACTACATGGAAAGTCTTACATACAAAAATAAGAATTTATGATACTTCCAATATATCTCTATGGCCAACCTGTATTGAGAAAAATTGCTCATAACATAGAAAAAGATTACCCAAATCTGAATGAGCTTATTCAGAACATGTTCGAGACAATGTACAACGCAGATGGAGTGGGTTTAGCTGCACCACAAATAGGTTTAGACATCCGTTTATTTGTTATCGACTTAGAACCCCTAGCTGAAGATAATGAAAAATATCATGGATTCAAAAAAGCCTTCATTAATGCTGAAATCTTAGAAAGAACAGGAGAAATAACCTCTGTTCAAGAAGGCTGTCTCAGTATTCCGGGAATTAACGAAAGTGTCCAAAGAGAAGAAACCATTAGAATCAAATATTTTGATGAAAATTTCGTTGAACATGAAGAAGTGTATTCTGATTTTTTTGCACGCTGCATTCAACATGAATATGATCACATAGAGGGTAAACTTTTCATAGATAAAATCTCAGGGATCAGAAAACAATTGATAAAATCGAAGTTAAACAATCTTATAAAAGGGCGTGTAAATTGCTCTTATAGAACAAAAGCTATTCAAAACAAACCTTGAGACTTATGAAAATTAAACTGCTATTATTGCAAATAGTTATAATATCTCTGTTGAGCTCTTGCGTCACACCCAAAGACACCAACCTTCTTCAAGACATAAAGAAGAATTATCCTATTGATGTGAATCTAAACAATGATTATAAAATTATCATTGGCGATCAACTTGTGCTACGCATCTATACACTAGATGAGAGCATGAGAGAACTTTTCTCGGTATATATAGTTAATCAATCTTCAGGTATAACAGCAGCCTCTATCGAACAAACAGCACCGAATGTATTGAATGTTTATTCAGATGGAACTGTTAAGATACCCTATTTAGGCAAAATCTTAGTGGAAGGCTATACAACAAATGAAGCAAAAAAAATTATAGAAGAACGATTTTCAACATTTTCTCCCAATCTAGTAATTGAATTAAATCTTCAAAATCGCTTTTTCAGCGTATTAGGAGAAGCTGGGCAAAATCGAATAGCAATGAACCTACCTAAGCTCACAATATTTCAAGCATTGGCAATGTCTGGCCCTATACAAACCTTTGGAGATCACAAAAAGGTAAAAATTATCAGACAAACTCCGAATGGAACAGAAGTTAAAACTTTTGACATACGTTCTAAAGATATTGTTGATTCTGAATACTACTATATACAGCCTAATGATGTTATATATGTACCAGAGATAACTAATACATTTTTCTTCGGACGTATAACCTCTTTCACAGGAGTACTAGGCCTTGTAGGATTACTAGGTACAATAGTAGGAGTAGTAGCTTTAATTTCAAGACTATCAAAATGAAAAAAGGATTTAAATATTTTTGTTATTGTCTAATTATTGGATTGACGACAGTATTGTACAGTTCGTGTACATCTCCAAAAACGACCAATTTATTACAAGACAAAGGTCCATTATATGCAGCAAAACCTTTTGAGGATTATAAGCTTCAAATAAATGATGAAATATCATGCTCCATATTAACAAGTAACAAAGACTTTTCAGATGTCTTTAACGGAGTAATATCCAGCGAAATAGGAGGAAGTAGATCCTCTTACCCAATAGTTGAAACAGGAGACATATCTATACCCTTTTTTGGAGAAATACAAGTCTTAGGACTAACAATTCCTGAAGCCGAAGAAGTTATACAAAATAGGATGAGACAAGCGATACCGGATGCTCAAGTCAAGGTTTTCTTAAAAAACAATTATTATTATGTAGTTTCAAATCAACAGAATGGACGTCAAAATATATACAAAGACAATATGACTATATTTCAGGCATTGGCTATCAACGGAATGCCTGGACCTGATCTAGAATTAGAGAAAGTGAAAATCATAAGACTTGATGAAACTGGAAGATCAATCATAAAAGAATTTGATCTTAGAGCTGAATCAATTATCGAATCTGAGTTTTACTATATCAAACCTAATGACATGATTTATTACTCTACCAGCAAAAGGGCTTTCTTCCGCATAAATTCAGTTACAGGACTGATTGCAACTATTATAGCCCCAATAACTGCTGCGTTGGTAATATTATCTTTCCGAATAAATTAAGAAATACAATTTAAGGATTTTACGAAATCATGGAACAGAATATAAACAGACCAGCCGATTTTGGAACAGACCCATATTTTGATGAAGTTCAAGCAAAGACAAAATTCTCTTTTGACTTCGTCCTTTGGTTCTACCGAATACTTAAATATTGGTATTTATTTGCTCTATCACTAGCTCTTTTCTTAGGATATGCCTATCTCAAGAACAAAAGCTGGACTCCATTATACCAGTCCGGAGCAGTCCTAATGATGGAAAGCAGAGGTGGAGGCGTAGCCTCAGGAGCTGTTCAATTGGGCAGTTTAGTGCAAAATTCAGTCAACCAGCAGATGATACTTAATTCATATGACATGGTTGTCCGTTCAATTGCCAAATTACCACAAATGAGAGTTGACTATTTCAAAAAGGGTAAATTTAAAGCTGATAATTGGTATGGATTAACACCAATTACGATTGAGGCTAAATACGTTGCACCCAGTGCATACAGTATTGTTTTTGAAATAGAACCAATAAATGCAGATAAGTGCCGAATATTTTATGAAGGTTCTGAAACCACACCTCCATTCTCTATGGAAGTGCCCTATGATCAATTTGTTCAAGAACCCAGATTCTACATAAAAATAAGTAAATCTCCTCGATTTGCAGTAAACTTTGAGCCTTTCAGCTTTAGGTTTGTATCTAAGGAGGAACTTATAGGACGTTATTCTGGAAGAATATCATCAGGTATGGTTAGAGAAGGATCTACTGCATTAGCGATATCAATATACGGAAGTAGCCCTGCTCAGGATATTGATTTCTTGCGTGCATTGCTGCAAGAATTTGAAGATTATAACTTAACTCTAAAAAACGAAGCAGCAGATAGAACAATTGCCTTTATCGATAAGCAAATGGCAATTATAGGCGATTCACTCCAACAATCAGAAGCTACCTTCAAGGATTTTCAAGATGAAACCGGACTATATAGAATAACAAAATCTGATGGTCGCGCGGAGCTAGAATCAGTAATGCAATCAATAGGAGAAGTTAAAGCTCAAGAAGGTTTGATCCTTAGACTTACCGATGAAATCAGTAATTCTATCTTAAACAGGACAGAACTTGTCGAACCTACAGCTTTAGGTTTGACTGAGCCTAAATTAACTCAATCGATTGGAGATTACAATAGTTTAATAAATAAACTTGCGAGTATGGGTAATGCCCACCCTATGTATTCAAAAAGTGAGCAATCTTTAACAAACCTCAGAATAAAGATTCTGGAAGAATTAAGGGCTCTACAAGACCGCATACAGAATAAAAAAGAAAGCCTAGATAGCAATACAAGAGAAATCGAAAGTAGAATGTCTACTTTGCCTGCTCAAGAAAGAGAATATGCACGTTACGAGAAGAAATATCAGGTAAATGATGCCTATTATACATATTTGAGACAAAGAAGGTATGAAGCTACTATACAGAAGGCCTCTAATATTCCCGATAACTTTATTATGGAAGAACCCAGACTAAAGGGAGGACCAGTAAATGGAGACGAAAAATCAAAGAATTACACATTCTTCTTTCTTATCGGATTAGCTTTGCCTTTAGCGTTTGTAGTATGTAAGGAGGAGATTTTCAATCATGCTATATCTACAAAAGAAGATTGTGAACGATTATCTGGTTTACCGGTAATAGGAACTATTGAGAATATATCCAAAAAATTATCATCTTCTGGTTCAACAACCTTAGTTAAGAATTTCCCTAAATCGAGTTTCGCTGAATCTTTTCGTAACATGCGAATAAGGATTGAGTATATGGCTCAAAAGGAAACAAATATATCAACTTTAATAACATCTGCCGAGCCTGGTGATGGAAAAACATTTATTGCAGGAAATATAGCTTCGGTATATCAATTGACAGGAAAAAAAGTTGTTCTGATTGACTTTGACTTAAGACGCCCTTCTGTAGGAAAACTGTTAAATATCGAAAGCAAAAAAGGAGTATCAAACTACCTGATAGGACAAGTTACTTTGGATGAAATAACATTAACTCATCCGGAGTATGAGTTTGATGTAATTACGGCAGGAACACTGCCTCCTAACCCTAGTGAGTTAATTAAAACTAAAAAGACAAAAGACTTACTAGACCACTTGAAGACCAAATATGATTATGTAATAGTAGACTGTAGCCCAATAGGATTAGTGTCCGATGCATATATATTATCAAAATATGTAGATACTACCCTATTTGTCGTACGTAGAGCTAAAACAAACAAAGCTTTTTTCAAGAGTGTTGTTAGTCAAATGCGCAATGATGGCTTAGAGCATGCTGCATTAGTCTTTAATGATGTAAAAGGAAGAGAAGGATATTATGGAACTTCGAGATATTATGGAGACAAATCTTACTACTTGAAGCGGAACTCGTATTATCACGATGACTATTTCGAAAAATGAAAAATATATAAAAAGAGGGGCTTCAATTGCCTCTCTTTTAGTTTCTATAAGTAGAATTCATATATTTGCCGTTCATAACATTTTATAGAACCGTGAAGAAATATATATTAATACTTTTTACGCTTTTTCAGTCGGTAATACTCTCTGCTCAGATTAACACAGACAGAGTTACATTAATCGGACGTAATGCGTTGTATTTCGAAGATTACATTCTTGCTATACAATACTTCAATCAGGTTATAAAATCAAAACCATATCTGGCTGAACCTTATTACTACAGGGCAATAGCCAAGTATTATCTTGACGATTTTAAAGGAACGGATGAAGATTGCTCACAATGCATTGAGCGAAATCCTTTTTTCACGAATGCTTATCAATTACGTGCAGATGCACGTCAAAATCAAAAAGATTACGATGGAGCGCTAGAAGATTATAAAGTAAGCCTCAAAAATAATCCAGATGACAAGTTTATCCTGATAAATATGGGTATAGTCAATATCGAGAAGAAGGACTATGAGGAAGCCGAAAAAAGTTTAGATCGGTTAGTTCAAACAAACCCCAATTATACTCAAGGGATATTAACCAGAGGTAGTTTATATTTAGAGAGAGGCGATACTATAAAAGCTTTGGAAAGTTATAGCAGAGCAATTGACAAAGACAAATACTTTGCACCTGCTTATTCAATGCGTGCCTCAACTTATTTTTCACAAAAGGAATACGACAAAGCCTTAAGTGACTTTGATGAAGCTATAAAACTTGATCCTACTATGACTGGCAATTACATCAATCGAGGACTTACAAAATACTACAAAAACGATTTAAGAGGAGCTATGGCAGACTATGACCACGTAATAGACATAGAACCTAAGAATCATATTGCCCATTTCAACAGAGCCCTTCTACGCGCTCAAGTAGGAGATGATAATAAAGCAATATCCGATTTTGACTTTGTTATACAGAATGAGCCCGATAATTTTATAGCCTACATGAATAGAGGTATACTAAAAAACAATATTGGCGACATAAAAGGTGCGCTAGCCGACTTAAATATAGTATTGAAAGAGTATCCCGATTTTTATCAAGGGTTTTATCTGAGATCTGAAATTAAGCGTAAACAGAACGATTTGCGAAGTGCAGAGCAGGATTATCTATACGCCCGACGAAAAGAAGAGCAAACGAAGAAAGATGCATTGGCCGGAAAAGACATGGATAAAACGAGAGAGAAATCAGATAAAACTATTGACAAATTCAACCTTCTTGTTGTAGCGGATAAAGAAGAGGAAGAAAAGAGCAAGTATAATAGTGAAACTCGTGGAAAAGTTCAAAACAAACAAGTCAATACAGAACTAGCTCCAACATTCATAGTATCTTATTATGAGAAGATGAATGATTTCCAAAAGTTCATCCATTACAATCAAGATCTTGAAAACCTCAATAAGCAGAATATTCTTAGTCGAAAATTGATTATTACGAATCAGGAAGTAGCATTGGATAGTACACAGATTGCAATCCATTTTACCTCTATCAATGAATATTCAAAACTGATTGATGAACAACCTCAAAATTCAATATTATATTTTGCTAGAGGTATTGATTACATGTTGGTGCAAGATTTCAGCAGTGCAATTGAAGACTTTAGAAAAGCGACAGTCATCAACCCTAAGTTTACACTTGCCTATTTTAATCTGGCAGTAGCATATTCTAAGCAATTAAAGTCTAAAGATATTCTTCCTGAATTGTACAATCAAGCTCCTCAAACAGAATTGAGTATCAACATGAAGCTTGGAGGAGCAGACAAGTCTGTATCTACCACTTCAGGAAGCAATTCAGATACAGACTCTAAGACAATGAGATCAAGGCTTGAATATGAATCTATTCTTAAAAGCTATGACCGAATCATAGAACTATCTCCTGATTTCACCTTTGCTTACTATAATAGAGCAGAAATAAAATCGGTTCAAAAAGACTTTAGAGCTGCAATTCTTGATTATAATGAAATATTACGTCGAGATCCTGAATTTGCCGAGGCATATTACAATAGAGGCTTAAACAGATTACAGATAAAAGATACTGATAGAGGCTTAGATGACTTACGAAAAGCCGGTGAGCTCGGAATGGTAAGCGCATACAGTATCATTAAAAGGATGACTCAATAAGTATTGTAAAAATAAACAACCATAAAGAGCAAGCATATCTATTATATAGAAGTATGCTTGCTCTTTTATTATCAATAAGAGAATTAGATAAATAAAGAATCTTTTGATAGAACAGCCACTTTTTTCCTATATCCGATTGCTGATTCTATAAAATTCTTAATTTTGCAGATCAAAATCATAAAACATTATCTTCGCTTGTAGGGAGATAAATAAAAATAGTATACAAATGATTAAAATTACATTTCCTGATGGTTCTGTGAGGGAATTCCCCAAAGGAACAACTTCAATGCAAATTGCAGAGAGTATTAGCTCAAGATTGGCTCAAGATGTATTAGCATCTAGTGTCAATGGACAAACATGGGATCTAACCCGTCCAATAGAAGAAGATTCTACGGTAAGTCTGTTAAAATGGGATGATACAGAAGGAAAGCATGCATTTTGGCACTCATCAGCACACTTAATGGCCGAAGCTGTACAGGAATTGTATCCTCATGCTAAATTCGGAATTGGTCCTGCCATTGAAAATGGCTTCTATTATGATATAGATTTTGGTGATACCCCTGTAAAAGATGCAGAATTTGCTGCTATCGAAAAGAAAATGAAGGATCTTATCGCCCAAAAAGAAGAAATAGTTCGCAAAAGCATATCAAAAGACGATGCCCTAAAATTATTCGGAGATCGTAATGAAGGATATAAAGTGGAACTTATCAACGATTTGGCTGATGGAACCATAACAACATATACACAAGGATCTTTCACCGATTTGTGCCGTGGACCTCACTTACCCAATACTTCTTACATCAGAGCTGTAAAGATACTAAGTGCAGCAGGGGCTTATTGGCGTGGTGACGAAAAAAGAAAACAATTGACTCGTTTATATGGAATTACCTTCCCTAAACAAAAAATGCTAGACGAATATCTAGTATTATTAGAGGAGGCAAAAAAACGTGACCACAGAAAGATAGGAAAAGAACTAGAACTATTTGCATTTTCTGAAAATGTAGGAAAGGGATTACCTCTTTGGTTACCTCGTGGAACACAATTGCGCCTACGTTTAGAAGATTTTTTGAAGCAAATACAAAAGAAATTCGACTATCAACAGGTTATGACTCCGCATATTGGAAGCAAGCAATTATATGTAACATCTGGCCATTATGCCAAATATGGCAAAGATTCTTTCCAACCTATTCACACACCTGAAGAGGGAGAAGAGTTTCTTCTTAAACCAATGAACTGTCCTCACCACTGTGAGATATATAAAATAGTACCACGCTCATACAAAGACCTGCCTCTTCGCCTAGCTGAATTTGGCACAGTATATCGTTACGAGCAAAGTGGAGAACTTCATGGTCTGACTCGTGTTAGAGGATTTACTCAAGATGATGCGCATATTTTCTGTACACCGGATCAGCTTAAAGCTGAATTTTTGAAAGTCGTAGATATTATCTTTATTATTTTCAAAGCTCTTGATTTTGAGAACTTCGAAGCACAAATCTCATTAAGAGATCCAAATAATAGAGAAAAGTACATTGGAACTGACGAAAACTGGGAAAAAGCAGAACGTGCAATCATAGAAGCTTGTGACGAAAAAGGGCTACCTGCTAAAGTTGAATTAGGAGAAGCTGCATTCTATGGACCAAAGCTTGATTTTATGGTGAAGGATGCTATTGGAAGACGCTGGCAACTTGGAACAATTCAGGTAGACTATAATCTACCCGAACGTTTTGGTCTAGAATATAACGGAGCAGACAATCAAAAACATTGCCCTGTAATGATTCACCGTGCACCGTTTGGCTCTATGGAACGCTTCATTGCTGTACTAATAGAACATACTGCCGGAAAATTCCCTCTTTGGCTCACACCCGACCAAGTCGTAATTTTGCCAATCAGCGAAAAATTCAACGACTATGCACATAAGGTATCTGCATTCTTAAAAAACAAAGACATTCGCTCTCAAGTGGATGACAGAAACGAAAAAATAGGCAGAAAAATTCGTGATAACGAATTGAAACGAATCCCATATTTACTCGTTGTAGGAGAGAAAGAAGCAGAGAGTGAAGAAGTTTCCGTAAGAAAACAGGGTGAAGGTGATAAAGGTTCGATGAAATTTACTACCTTTGCCGATCAAATTACTGAAGAAGTTGAAAAAATGATGAATGCGTGGAATCATTGATTCACTGTCCATTATAAATAAACGGATAATCAACAGCATAAAAGAAAAAATAAAACAGAAAGGAAATAATCTTTTTTAATGAGGAACAACAGAATAAATAACAACAAAAAAGAAGAACTTCACAGAATTAATGAAAAAATTCGTGTGCCCCAAGTTCGTCTGGTTGGAGAAAACATTGAGCAAGGAGTTTACTCAACACATGAAGCTTTGAAAATAGCCGACGAAAAAGGCTTAGACTTAGTCGAAATCTCTCCTAGTGCAGATCCTCCTGTTTGTCGCATCACTGATTATCAGAAATTTCTATACCAACAAAAGAAAAAACTGAAAGAGCAAAAAGCTAAAACAGTTAAAGTTGTAGTAAAAGAGATTCGTTTTGGTCCTCAAACTGATGATCATGATTTCAACTTTAAATTAAAACATGCCAAATCTTTCTTGGAAGAAGGTTGTAAAGTAAAAGCATATGTGTTCTTCAAAGGTCGTTCGATCTTATTTAAAGAACAAGGTGAAGTTTTACTACTACGCTTTGCTACAGAATTAGAAGACTTCGCAAAAGTAGATCAACTACCTCAATTAGAAGGTAAAAAAATGATCATTATGCTATCTCCTAAAAAAGTACAACCAAAACCAAAACCAGTAGAAGATAAGCCACACAAAGTGAAAGAAGCGAAACCAAAGACTGAGGAAAAAGCGACAACTGAATCTGAGGGAGAAACTCAGACTCAAGATACGCCCGCAGCAGAGTAAGCTCAAAAATGAATAGAGGAAAACACCAGTAATGGTGCTATTTTAAATAATTAAATTAAGTTTAATAAGATGCCAAAAATGAAGACTAATTCCGGTGCCAAAAAAAGGTTCAGCCTTACCGGATCAGGAAAAATCAAAAGAAAACATGCTTTCAAAAGTCACATCCTGACTAAGAAAACTAAAAAACAAAAAAGAAATCTAACTCACTCAGCTACTGTCCACAAGTCTGACGAGAACAATGTTAAGCAAATGCTTAGATTGAAATAATTTCGAAGTTTTTTAAAGCAAATTTTCAATTAGGTTTATTAACCGAATGTACGCATCAAAAGAGTTCTTATTAATAAAGGAGAACCGCTAACATTCAAAACATCTTACAATTATGCCAAGATCAGTCAATCATGTTGCCTCGCGCAACCGCAGAAAAAAAGTATTAAAACTAACAAGAGGTTACTACGGTGCCCGCAAAAATGTTTGGACAGTTGCCAAGAACACTTGGGAAAAAGGTCTAACATATGCATTCCGCGACCGTCGTGCTAAAAAACGTAACTTCCGTGCACTTTGGATACAACGTATCAATGCAGCTGCACGTGCAGAAGGAATGTCTTACTCTCGTTTAATGGGTGCTCTTCACAAAGCAGGAATTGAGATTAACCGCAAAGTTCTAGCTGACCTTGCTCTTAATCATCCAGAAGCATTCACAGCTATCGTAAATAAAGTGAAATAAATATATTCTACGATATAGAAAAAGATCAAACAGTTATTGTTTGATCTTTTTTTTGTTTATATTCTTTTATCTTTGACGTAAATTTGAGTAAAAGAAATAATGCAGAGGGACTACTTCATAGATGTTATAAAAGGCATCACAATTATAAACATTGTAATCATTCACACCATCTACCATTCAGGTGGAGAATTTCCAGTCTTCCTAAAAAACTTTGTTTTACTGGCCGATGTTCCTATCTTCTTCCTTTGCAGTGGACTTACATCCTCCGGAAATATAAAGAAAACAATCATCAGATTATTTAAGCTACAACTAAGCTTCATGCTTTTTATCTCTATTGTATTTATAATTTCATCGATATACACACAAGATGTATCGTGGGGACTATTCTTTGATAACATATCGCATGACTACAAAACAATGCCACCATTTCACTCTGTGAATTATTCATTATGGTATATCAAAGCTTATTTTATAATTGCAGTTATTGGCTCCATTATTATTCATTTCGCCTCTACTAAACTAAGAATAGACATTATTCTATCCATCCTATTTTTAGGAATACTATATTCAAGCTTTCAAGGTTATATACTTGACAGTATCTATATATCAATCATTAATTTTTACTTATTCATATTCTTATTAGGCTTTAGGCTTAAAGATATCAATATAAGTAAACAAGTATTTTCAGGCACTATCCTCATTGTATTGTTCTGCCTATTTTTCTGGTTCTTTATTGCAAATCAATCCAAACTTATCCAAATATATAAATTCCCTCCTCATATAATTTATTTGCTCATATCTGCTGTAGGTTTATCTACCATCATTTTTTTAAGAAGAAAAGTAAAAATAAGTCCAAAGAACATATTTATCTACCCCGGTAGAAACTCATTATTCTTTTATTTTGCTCAAGGCATAGGAGGAAGCCTCACTCTTGGAGTAGTCATAATAGGCATGCAACATTCACTAAAATGGTATCTAATATTTTTGTTAGCTCTAATTCTGAACTTAACTGTTACCTGCATTTTAGCTCCATTCTTAAAATACTGTGATTCATTAATGTGGAAAACAATTCATATCGTTATGAATAAAACGAGAAAAAGCGTTCAATAACGTAAAAAATTCCAACACTAAAGAACACTTCTCATAAAGAATAAATACTCCAAACTTACAAGATGAATAATATTCACACTTTGCTATAAGCCGAACTTGACATTTAGTGATCTTATCTATTTTTCATCTACACTTATAAAAAAAATCACAGATCAATCCTTTCCTGAAAATTCACACTTCATTTTCACCTCTGATTCTTTAATGCAAAGAGCCTTCAAAACATTTTCACTATAAATAATTAGTATACAAATCTAGAATAGATAAACTAAAGGAAATATAATTAACCTATGCAACAATGCAAAAACAGACAAAAAAGTCTCATTTTACTTTCTTTACTAGGTTATTTACTCTATTTTTGCACTACGAATCATTGATAAAAAAGATGCACTATTACTTTTATTTATAAGAGTCTAATCAATAACCATTAAATAACTAAAAAACTATTAAATCTTATGAGTTGGTTACTTAATTCTTCTATTGGCCGCAAATTCATCATGGCTTTGTCCGGCTGTGCGTTGATTTTGTTCCTACTATTCCACATGAGCATGAACTTAGTTTTGATCTTTTCGGTCGAAGCTTATGACATGATTTGTGACTTTCTTGGAACAAACTGGTATGCGATTGTAGCTTCTATGGGTTTAGCTGCATTGTTTATCGTACATATTTTGTATGCTGTGGTATTAACATTGCAGAACAGAAAAGCACGTGGTAGCGACGTGTACGCATCATCTAACCTTTCTCCTGTAGAATGGTCATCTAAAAACATGCTGGTATTAGGACTAGTAATTGTTGCTTTCCTTGTATTGCACCTTTACGATTTCTGGTACAAAATGCAGTTCTCTGAACTTTTCCATTTAGAAGGTGCTGAACCACACGGATCGGTAATCGCAATTGATTTATTCAGTAATCCTGTGCATGTGCTTCTTTATCTTATAGGTATCACAGCACTTTGGTTTCACCTTGCACACGGTTTCTGGAGTATGTTCCAGTCAGTAGGTATCAATAACAGAATATGGTTACCTCGTTTCAAAGTTATCGGATATGCAGTAGCAACTATCATTTGTGTAGGCTTTGCTATAGTACCGATTTTCTTCCTAGCGAAGCATTTCCTTTGTTCTTCTTGTATTTAATTAACCGCTAAAAGAAAAAAACAGATATGGCTACTATATTAGATCCAAAAAAAGATTCTAAAATTCCTGATGGGCCTTTGGCTGACAAATGGAAAAACTATAAAGACCATCAAAAGCTTGTAAATCCTGCGAACAAACGTCGTCTTGATGTTATTGTTGTAGGTACAGGTTTAGCAGGAGGTTCGGCTGCTGCATCTCTTGGAGAAATGGGATTCAATGTCCTTAACTTCTGTATTCAGGATTCTCCACGTCGTGCACACTCTATTGCTGCTCAAGGTGGTATTAATGGGGCTAAAAATTATCAAAATGACGGTGACTCTGTTTACCGTTTATTCTACGATACAATCAAAGGTGGTGACTATCGTGCACGTGAAGCAAACGTATATCGTATGGCTGAAGTGTCGAATAACATCATCGACCAATGTGTAGCTCAAGGTGTACCTTTTGCTCGCGAATACGGAGGTCTGTTAGATAACCGCTCATTCGGAGGATCTCAGGTATCACGTACTTTTTACGCAAAAGGACAAACAGGACAACAACTTTTACTTGGTGCATACTCTTCATTGAGCCGTCAAGTACAAAAAGGTTCTGTTAAACTATATACACGTTACGAAATGCTTGATCTTGTTATCATTGATGGCAAAGCTCGTGGTATTATCGCACGTAACTTAGTTACTGGTAAGATCGAACGTTTCTCGGCTCACGCAGTAGTTGTAGGAACAGGTGGATACGGAAACGCATTCTTCCTTTCTACAAATGCAATGGGTTCTAATGGTTCGGCTGCTATCCAATGTTACAAAAAAGGAGCTTATTTTGCTAATCCTTGTTTCGCACAGATTCACCCAACTTGTATTCCTGTTCACGGAGAATTCCAATCAAAATTAACTTTGATGTCAGAATCTCTTCGTAATGACGGACGCATCTGGGTACCTAAGAAAAAGGAAGATGCTGAAGCTATCAGAGCAGGTAAACTTAAACCTACTCAATTGAAAGAAGAGGATCGTGACTACTACTTGGAAAGACGTTATCCTGCGTTTGGTAACCTTGTACCTCGTGACGTTGCATCTCGTGCTGCTAAAGAAAGATGTGATGCAGGTTTCGGTGTAGGTGGTACTGGTTTAGCCGTATATCTTGACTTCTCTGACGCTATCAAGCGTTTAGGTAAAGATACTGTAGAAGCTAAATATGGTAACCTTTTCCAAATGTATGACAAGATTGTGGATGACAATCCATACGAAACACCTATGATGATTTATCCTGCTATTCACTATACTATGGGTGGTGTTTGGGTTGATTATGAATTGATGACTTCAATTCCTGGATGTTTCTTCATCGGAGAAGCTAACTTCTCGGATCACGGAGCTAACCGCCTTGGAGCATCGGCTCTTATGCAAGGTCTTGCTGATGGATATTTCGTATTACCATATACTATTCAGAACTATTTGTCGGACCAAATTACTGTACCTCGTTTCAGCACTGAACTTCCTGAATTCCAACAAGCAGAAGACGATGTAAATAAAAAGATCGCTAAGCTTATGAGTATCAAAGGAAATCGTTCTGTAGATTCTATACATAAGGAGCTTGGGCTTATTATGTGGGATTTTGTAGGAATGGGACGTACTAAAGAATCTTTGGAAAAAGCTATTGAGGATATCAAGAAAGTGAAAAAAGAATTCTGGAGCAATGTACGCATACCGGGTGAAGCTAGTACGTTAAATGTTGAACTTGAAAAAGCACTTCGTGTAGCTGACTTCCTTGAAATTGGCTATTTAATGGCAATTGACGGATTGAACAGAAACGAATCGTGTGGTGGACACTTCCGTGAAGAGTATCAAACACCAGAAGGTGAAGCTCTTCGTCGTGATGATGAATACGCTTACGTTTCTTGTTGGAAGTTTACAGGTGAAGATCAAGAACCTGAATTAATTAAAGAACCTCTTGACTACGAATTTGTAGTTAGACAACAACGTAACTATAAAGCATAACCCAATTAGTAAAAGAGTAACAAAAATGGATAAGACAATAAATATAACATTAAAGGTTTGGCGTCAAAGAGGTCCTAAAGAAAGAGGAGCTTTTGAATCATACAAATTGGACGGAATATCGGTAGACACTTCTTTTCTTGAAATGTTAGACATTCAAAACGAAATACTTATCAATCAAGGACAAGAGCCAATCGTATTTGACCACGATTGTCGCGAAGGTATCTGCGGTATGTGTAGCTTGTATATTAACGGACACCCTCACGGACCAGACGAAGATATCACCACATGTCAATTACACATGCGTAAATTTAAAGATGGCGAAACTATTACAATCGAGCCTTGGCGTTCAGCAGGATTTCCTGTTATCCGTGACTTGATGGTAGACCGTACAGCTTTCGATAAAATTATTCAAGCAGGTGGATACACTTCAATAAATGCAGGTGGAGCACAAGATGCTAATGCAATTCCAATTTCGAAAGAAGCTGCAGACGAGGCTATGGACTCAGCATCATGTATCGGTTGTGGAGCTTGTGTGGCTGCTTGTAAAAACGGATCGGCAATGCTATTCCTTTCGGCAAAAGTAAGTCAACTTGCTTTATTACCTCAAGGACGTGTAGAGGCTGCGAAACGTGCAAAATCGATGGTTGCAAAAATGGATGAATTAGGCTTCGGTAACTGTACCAATACTGGTGCTTGTGAAGTTGAATGTCCTAAAAACATTTCAATCAGCAATATCGCTCGTTTGAATCGCGAATTTATCACTGCTAAATTCAAGGATTAAGATCATAAGACTTAAATACCTTAAGATATACTTCTACAAAAGCGACTACTTTATAAGTAGTCGCTTTTATTTTAATTACATTCGCTATAAATATATCTCAGCATAAAGAGAAACAAGTTCATACTTTGGAGAAAGCAATCAACATACAAGAACATATTAGTTCAATTATCTCGCTGGAAGACAATCAATGGGAACTAATATTAAATGCACTCGAAAGCAAAGTAATAGATAAGGATGACCACTTACTAAGAGAAGGAGAAGTCTCAGATTCTATTGCTTTCATAAGTAGTGGAACTCTTATTTATTATAAAGATCTTGAAAACGGAGATCAAATGACTACCGATTTTGGTTTTGAAGGAGATTGGGTAACCGATAACTACAGTCGATTAAACAATTGTCCCTCCCTCATAAATATAAAAGCAATAGAAAAATCTAAACTATATATTCTAAAGAATAATGAACTAATAGCACTTTACAATAAAATCCCCTCATTAGAAAGATTGGGACGTGTAGTTACCGAACGTTTCTTTCTAAAAATGGTAGAGCATAATATCGATTTACAAACACTCTCAGCAAAAGAGCGATACCTGAAGTTACTAAAAAATCATCCTGAAATATTTCAACGAATACCTCAATACCATATTGCCAATTATTTAGGCATAGCTCCTAAGTCATTGAGCAGAATTCGTAGTGAAATTTTCAACAAAGATTAATTTGGTAACAAATGTGGATCAATTGAGTACTATTCTATTCTGACCTTTACACCAAATAATAACTGTAAACGTCAAATAAAATGAAAACTAATTGGTTATTTCTACTCCTATTTTTCGCACTAACTACAACTCTCTTTTCTCAAGACCAACAATCAAGCACAAAGCCTCGAAGCTATGAAGTAAAACAAGCTTTTGAAGTAGAAAGCCTCGTTCCTATGTTCTTAACAGGTGGTTATCATTTTGCTATAAGCTATCGATACGATAAGTTCAGAGTGAGGGCTAGTGTTATAAACGGCGGAAGTTACAATGCAGAAACTGCTGGCATAAATAACACCTCTTCCGAGTTCAAACGTTTTTACAAAACATCACCGGGAATTTTCTTAGGATATAACGTCTGGAAGAATCTTGAACTTTATGGATTTGCCGAATTTCACACATTCAGCATACAACAGAAAAGCACAAAAATAGAAAAGGATATTCATAGTATTGATCTTGGAGGAGGCGTAGGCTATCAATTCTTTATCGGACGCTATTTTTATATACAACCTGCCGTGCATATCTATTGTCGAAAAGATCATAGTTTAGGCTTTGAGGGTACTAAATACAATATTTCTAATATTGATTTTTCTCCCGTGCTTCGTTTAGGTGTAAGACTTTGGAGTAAATAGAAATTCGTATTTTTAAAAGCTCTGAATAAAATATACGGGCAAAAGGCTTGTAAATAAAAAAACATTTATATCTTTGTGAAATACACAGTATCATTATTTATGTCAAATTGTATTTTACATGTCCTCATTCTTGATATTCTGCTCGTCGGACAGAGTAAATGAGGAAGGTATGTATAACGATAATCGTGTACTAAAATAGCTAAATGTAATCACTAGATATAAACCTTTCTCATCACTGAGAAAGGTTTTTTTTATCAAAAAACTATCAAGATGGCAATAGAATTAAGAAGTTCTACCAGCACACAAGGCAGAAGAATGGCAGGAGCCAGAGCTCTTTGGAGAGCAAACGGTATGAAAGAGGAACAGTTGGGCAAACCAATCATTGCGGTGGTGAACTCGTTTACTCAGTTCGTACCTGGGCATATGCATCTACATAATATAGGTCAGCAAGTAAAAGCAGAAATCGAAGCATTGGGTTGTTTTGCAGCCGAATTCAATACAATAGCCATTGACGATGGTATTGCAATGGGACATGACGGTATGCTTTACTCGCTACCCTCTCGTGATTTGATTGCAGACAGTATCGAATACATGGTAAATGCTCACAAAGCTGATGCAATGGTATGTATAAGTAACTGCGACAAAATCACTCCCGGAATGCTTATGGCAGCCATGCGATTGAATATCCCGACAATATTTGTATCGGGAGGTCCAATGGAAGCCGGAGAGTTAGACAACAAACATCTCGACTTGATAGATGCCATGATAAAAGCCGCAGACAGCAATGTTTCGGATAAAGAGGTATCAGCTATCGAACGTGCTGCTTGTCCAACTTGCGGATCATGCTCAGGAATGTTTACTGCCAACTCGATGAACTGTTTAAACGAAGCTATAGGTTTGGCATTACCCGGAAACGGAACTATCCTTGCTACTCATGCAAACAGATTGAAACTGTTTCAGGATGCAGCTAAAATGATTGTTGCAAGCACTTACAAATATTATCGAGATGGTGATGATACTGTACTTCCTCGTACAATAGCTACAAAACAAGCCTTCCTTAATTCAATGACATTGGATATAGCCATGGGAGGTTCTACCAATACGATACTTCACTTACTGGCAATAGCTCACGAAGCTGAAGTAGACTTCACAATGACCGATATAGACCAACTTTCGAGAAAGACGCCATGTCTTTGTAAAGTAGCCCCCAATACCGATAAATACCACATACAGGACGTAAACCGAGCAGGTGGTATATTAGGTATTATGGGAGAATTGGCAAAAGCAGGTTTAATAGATACTTCTCTACCTCGTGTAGATGGCCTTACTCTTCAACAAGCAATCGACAAATACGATATAACTTCTGCAAATCCTTCGGCTGAAGCTCTTGAGCTTTACAAATCGGCTCCGGGAAATAAACCCAATTTAGTAATGGGGTCACAAACCAACATGTATAAAGACGTTGATAGTGACAGAGCAAACGGATGTATCCGTGATTACGAGCATGCATATACTAAAGATGGTGGCTTAGCTATCCTGAAAGGAAATATTGCTATTGACGGCTGTGTTGTTAAGACTGCAGGTGTTGACGAAAGCATTTTCAAATTTTCGGGTACAGCAAAAGTATTCCATTCTCAGGATGATGCTTGTGATGGTATTTTAAGAGATAAAGTAAAGGCTGGGGATGTAGTTGTCATCAAATACGAAGGTCCGAAAGGAGGTCCCGGTATGCAGGAGATGCTCTACCCTACCTCGTATATAAAATCAAAACATTTAGGAAAAGAATGTGCCTTGATTACCGACGGTCGTTTTTCAGGAGGAACTTCAGGACTTTCGATAGGTCACGTATCACCCGAAGCTGCAGCAGGCGGAGCAATTGGTCTGATAAAAGACGGTGATATTATAGAAATAGATATCCCCAACCGATCTATCAATGTAAAAGTATCAGATGCCGAATTAGAAAAACGCCGTCAAGAAGAACTTGCCAAGGGTAATGAAGCATTCAAACCCAACCGTGTAAGAAACATATCTAAAGCCTTAAAAGCATACGCAAGTATGGTAAGTTCGGCTGATTTAGGTGCGGTTAGATTGATAGATTAAAACATCCGAAAGATGGAGATAAAAGCTAAATCTTGGTGTTGGCAAAAGAAAGGTGAACCAACTGATCTTATTCTCAAAGAAAAGGAAATAAGAGAAATTGGGGATAACGAAGTCCTTATTCAAAATAATGTAATAGGACTAAATCCTGTCGACTGGAAATTAATCGAACGGGGACATCCTGCATGGAAGTCCGATTCAGTTCCCGGTGTTGACGGAATGGGGGTTATTCTCAAAGTTGGACGAAATATGACTCATTTGCGTATAGGCAGCAGAGTATGTTATCATACCGATCTTTCGAAAGACGGCAGTTTCAGTACACACACAATTGTTTCAGGGCATGCACTTATGCATGTTCCCGACAAATTGAGTGATACGGCAGCAGCATCTTTTCCCTGTCCATCACTTACGGCTTGGCAAGCTCTCCAAAAGATACCCAATATAGCAGGTAAAAAAGTTTTAGTAAGCGGTGCAGGTGGATCAGTGGGATATTTCCTCACTCAATTATTACTCGAAGCCAATGCACGGGTCTATGTTACGGCTAGTAAAAAACACCAGACTGAATTCCTCAAAATGGGTGTTATACAAGCTATAGATTATAAAGACAATAACTGGAAAGAAACTATAAAGAATCATTTGAATGGAAATTCATTTGATGCCATAATCGATACTGTAAGTGGAGAGCATGCAACAGGAATGGCATCACTACTCGGATATTATGGATATCTGGTAGCTATTCAGGATCGAGTCGAGCAGTCTCCTTTACCTGCATTTACAACCTGTATTTCTGTACACGAAGTAGCTTTGGGAGCTTTTCATAAATATGGATCGCCACAACAAATAGTAGAGTTGATGCAGCAAGGAGAATTACTCCTCAATAAAATAGCGAGCGGAACCCTCAGAATAAGGGATAACAAAATCGAAACATTCGATAACCTCGCCAAGCATTTAGCTGAAATGAAAGCTAATAATATTCAAACAAAGTACTTAATTAAAGTTTCATAAGCATTTATTAATCATGAGTGAAAAAATAACAGGAAGTGAAGCTCTTATACGGTCATTGATAAATGAAGGCGTAGACACTATCTTCGGATATCCCGGAGGAGCTATTATGCCCGTATTTGATGCTATATACGATTATAAAGACAAAGTAAACCATATATTAGTTCGTCACGAGCAAGGAGCAACACATGCAGCACAAGGTTATGCACGTACATCGGGAAAAGTTGGAGTAGCATTTGTTACCTCAGGACCAGGTGCTACAAATGCCATAACAGGTATAACTGATGCAATGATGGATAGCACACCTATGGTGGTTATTGCCGGACAGGTAGCTTCTACCCTACTGGGTAGCGATGCTTTTCAGGAAGCCGATGTTGTAGGTATTTCTCAACCTGTGACCAAATGGGCTCATCAGGTAAGATGTGCAGAAGACATACCTTCTGCCGTAGCACGAGCTTTTTATATTGCATCATCAGGTCGTCCGGGTCCCGTATTGTTGGATATCACTAAAGACGCTCAATTCGGAAAAATAGAATATGAGTACAAAAAGGCTACTTTCATCAGAAGCTATATTCCTAAACCAGAAGTAAATCCTGAAGAGATAAAAGCCGCTACCGAACTTATCAGCAAAGCGAAAAAACCATTGGCTTTAGTTGGACAAGGTGTGTTACTTGGAACTGCTGAAGAAGAGCTTAAAGCTTTTCTAGAAAAATCGGGTATTCCTACAGCTTTTACGGTATTAGGCTTATCAGCTATTCCAACAGATCATCCTCTTAATGTGGGAATGTTGGGTATGCACGGAAATATTGGTCCTAATCTAAAGACAAACGAATGTGATGTACTTATAGCTATCGGTATGCGTTTTGACGACCGTGTAACGGGTGATCTGAAAACATATGCTAAGCAAGCAAAAGTAATTCATTTCGATATAGATCCTGCTGAGATAGACAAGAATGTAAAAACAACAGTTCGCGTATTGGGTGATGTAAAAGACACTCTTGCTGAAGTGACCAAATTGATGGACACCACAACTCATACTGAATGGTTAGCTGAATTTAAACCTTGCTCAGACAGAGAATATAATGTAGTTATCCAAGAAGAACTATTCCCTACTTCGGGTAGTTTGAAGATGGGTGAAGTAATCCATAAAGTATCAGAAGCTACTAACAACGATGCCGTATTGGTAACAGATGTAGGTCAACACCAAATGATGGCTGTTCGTTACTTTAAGTACAAACAATCACGCAGTGTTGTAACATCAGGAGGTCTTGGTACTATGGGGTTTGGTTTACCCGCAGCCATTGGAGCCAAGATGGGAGCTCCTAACCGTACAGTATGTTTATTTGCAGGTGATGGAGGTATCCAAATGACTATACAGGAACTGGGTACAATTATGCAATATGACGTGGATGTAAAGATTATCATCTTGAACAACCATTTCCTTGGCATGGTGCGACAATGGCAGGAATTATTCTTTAGCGAAAGATATTCCGAAACCACAATGAAGAATCCTAACTTCTGTATGATTGCTAATGCCTATAATATTAAATCAAAAATTGTAGACAAACGTGAGGAATTAGATGATGCTATTGCCGAAATGATAAATCATAAAGGTTCTTACCTTTTAGATGTACAGGTAGAAGCAAAAGGAATGGTTTACCCTATGATTCCTTCAGGAACTTGTGTGACAAACATATTATTAGGAAACGAATAATAGAATGACTGTAGAATCACAATTCAATTCCATTGCCCAGCTTTATGACAGACAGAGACCTTCTCTGATCCCATGCTTTTCCGATTTTTATGGAGTAGCCATTGATAATCTCAATTTATCGATACTTTCACCACACATTTTGGATTTAGGAGCCGGCACCGGATTGTTTTCTGAATTTGTTCTACAAAAGTTTCCTGATGCAAAGATCACTCTCGTCGATATATCTGAGAAGATGCTGGATATTGCTCGTAAAAGATTTTTGTCAAATAAAAATATAAGTATAATCCAATCAGATTTTACTACTTTTAAGGACGAAAAACAATACGATGCTGTAATCTCCTCATTGGCTATACATCATCTGGAGGATAAAGCAAAAGTTGAATTATACAATACTATTTTCACTCTTTTGAAACCAAACGGTATATTTATCAATGCGGAACAGATTGCAGGTGAAAGTGACTATTTCAGTCGTTTATATGATCAGAAGTGGCGACAAAAAGTAGAAGCCAGCGATTTAAGTAAGGATGAAATAGCGGCATCTTATGAGAGAATAAAGCTAGATAAAAGAACTCCTGTCTCAACGCAGATAAAATGGTTAAGAGATTCAGGGTTTAAAGAAGTCGATTGCTTATATAAATACTATGACTTTGCAGTTCTTTATTGCAAAAAATAAAGATTCTAAATTACTTATAAACTGGTATGTGGAAGTAAATTTTAATTAGTTTGAAATTATGGAAGATAAAACATTATATACCGTTACAATATTCTCGGAAAACACAGTAGGTCTGCTAAGTCAAGTGACTAGTGTATTTACCCGCCGTCAACTAAATATTGAGACACTTTCGGTATCTCCATCGGCAATAAAAGGGATTCATAAATTTACAATTACAGTATATTCAGATAGAGAATCTATCGTGAAAGTTGTAAAACAAATAGATAAACGTGTAGACGTTCTGAAATCATATTTCAATACAGACGAAGAACTTATACACCAAGAAATTGCTTTGTATAAACTTTCTACACCCGATTTTATAAAAATAGGATCAGCAGAGGCTCTAATACGCAGATTTCATGCTCAGATTTTGGAGATCAACGAGAATTGTGTTGTTATTCAAAAGACAGGACATTATGCTGAAACCCAAGCTTTATTTGAAGAATTGAGCGAAATGATAGGTGTTCTTCAATTTATCCGTTCGGGACGAGTTGCTATCACAAAATCTAAAATTGAACGATTGAGTGATATGCTGCAAGAACGCGAAAAGAAGAATTCATAAGTCATCAATTTAAATAAGCTTATGTCATCAAAAGAAGGGATATATCCATACACAATTGATGCCTACCTATCAGATTTTAGAGGGAAGGCAACATTACCAATGCTCGGCGGATTTATGCTTCAAGCAGCAACACGCCATGCAGAAGAGCGTAATTTCGGTTATTCATTTATGACTAGCCAACAACGCGCATGGGTATTAATGCGTATGACTATTAAAATATCTGAATATCCAAGTAATGACACATCTATAAAATTACACACATGGGTATCTGATATTAATAAACTATTCTCTGAAAGAAGTTTTGCTTTCGAAGATCAAAATGGCAATTATATAGGCTACGCCCGATCGATGTGGGCATCTATTGATCTTGAAACTCGACGTCCAACTAACATTCTCGATTTGGAAAGGATGGCTGATTTTAAGTTAGACAAAGTATGTCCTATACCCAATGCAACTAAAATACCTCTATTAAAAGATGCTGAATTGGCAACATCGTTTACAGTAAAATACAGCGATATTGACATCAACAAACATCTAAATAGTATGAAGTACATCGAACATTTCGTAGATGTATTTCCCATAGAGATGTTTCAGGAAAAAGAAATTCAGACTTTTGAGATTAATTATATTGCAGAAGGACAATATGGGACAGCTCTTGATATCCTAAAGAAAGAAACCGATCAAGATAAATCGGTTTTAGAGATGAAGCACAATGATAAAACCATTTGCTTGGCAAGGGTTACATGGAAATGAGGTTATAAACCTCTATTTATCAGATTATTTAATAATACTATTTACATATATAACAAAAAAAGAAAATGGCAGAAATGAATTTTGGAGGAGTAGTAGAGCAAGTTGCTACTCGTGAAGAATTTCCTTTGGAAAAAGCAAGAGAAGTATTAAAAAACGAAACAATTGCAGTTATTGGCTACGGAGTTCAAGGTCCAGGTCAAGCACTAAACCTTCGTGACAATGGTTTCAACGTAATCATCGGTCAACGCAAAGGTGGCAAAACTTGGGAAAAAGCTATCGCTGATGGTTGGGTACCAGGTGAAACTCTTTTCGATATCGAAGAAGCAGCTGAAAAAGGAACTATCATCCAATATCTTTTATCAGATGCAGCTCAAATAGAAGTATGGCCTCGTCTTAAACCATATTTGACAGCTGGCAAAGCTCTATATTTCTCTCACGGATTTGGTATTACATACAAAGAACGTACAAATATCATACCTCCAGCAGATGTTGATGTAATTCTTGTTGCTCCTAAAGGTTCGGGAACAAGTCTTCGTCGTATGTTCTTAGAAGGACGTGGATTGAATTCTAGCTACGCTATCTTCCAAGATGCTACAGGACGTGCTAAAGAACGAGTAATTGCTCTTGGTATTGGTGTAGGTTCTGGATACTTATTCGAAACAGATTTCAAACGTGAAGTATATTCTGACCTTACAGGAGAACGTGGCACGTTAATGGGTGCTATTCAAGGCATTCTTTTAGCTCAGTACGAAGTTCTACGTGAGAATGGACATAGTCCTTCGGAAGCGTTCAACGAGACTGTAGAAGAGCTTACACAATCTTTGATGCCTCTTTTCGCAGAGAAGGGTATGGATTGGATGTATGCTAACTGTTCTACTACTGCTCAACGTGGTGCTTTAGACTGGATGGGACCGTTTCACGATGCAACTAAACCTGTATTTGCAAAATTATATGCTGAAGTAGCATGTGGAAATGAAGCTCAACGCTCTATCGACACAAACTCGAAACCAGATTACCGTGAAGGTCTTGAAAAAGAACTTGAAGCTCTTCGTGAAAGCGAAATGTGGCGCACTGGTGCTGTTGTTAGAAAATTAAGACCAGAAAATAACTAATCACCGATTAGTCTTATTATACTGAAAACCTGCATATACCATGCAGGTTTTCTTTTTTACTTAATTTTTGGTGACGCTTTTTTCCATCAAGACTTGCATATATAAACAAAAAGCAGTAATATTGCATCCGATTTCGAGACTACGTCTCAATCAGGTCCTATAGCTCAGTTGGTTAGAGCATCTGACTCATAATCAGGGGGTCCCTGGTTCAAGCCCAGGTGGGACCACCTCCAAACAAAGAAAGACTTACAGTAAAATGTAAGTCTTTTTTGTTTATATATACTAGCATTCATTCTTCTGACAGCTGTCCATTTGACTTTAAGAAAATTTATTAAGAAAAAAAATACCGTTTTCAATAGAATAAACTCCTTCCTATTTTTTAGGCAAGGTATTTCTTTTAGTTTCTTTTAGTTTCACAAATATTGTCAAAAGTACCCAAACTACATTGGAAGATATTATAAAGAAAACCGTCCACCACAAACTTGCTCCTGCTCTTGATTCATAATCACCTTCTTGCTCTATTAGAATTATGAGATTACCATCATCATGCAAAAGATTAGTTTGTTGAATTGCCTTCATATAATCATCTCTTACATCCGAATTTGATAATCGCTTTAAAAATGAAGTTTTGTATTCATACTTACTGTAAAGCACCGCCGATGAGTCTAAAAATTGAGAAATTAGTTTCTCTTGTTTCTCCTTGTCATCCAATAATCTGTTACTAAATTTTTCCTCAAACATAGTTCCGATCCAAATATTATTGTTGTGAATATTATCACCTTCATTTGTTAAGGGACAAATATAATAACATCCAATTCCTACTTCGTTTCCTCTACCAGGGTAACCTCTTCCAACAAACAAGCGGCTTTTCTCTTTGTGCTGTGATGACATTTCGATTGAATAATACATTGTCGGTTTATTATTCAAAATTTCATCTACGTTTTTTAAACAAGTTAATTCTCCAGTTTCCTCGTCAAGGTAAAAAAGAAAGGTTAAAACCGGCAGCATCAATAAAACAAAAGATATAAAAAGAGTGATTTCTTTAAATTTGGCTGCCATATCAAGTAGACGAAGTTTTTTGCGGAAATAGAACCAAGTTAGAAATGCCGAAATTGCCATTGGAATAAACAACCCGAAAATTTCATCATGAAAATCAAAAAGTTTCAGTTGAATAAAAACAAGCCAATAAGATGAACAATATATCACCAAAAAACCGGTCGATACAAGAATAAATGGTAGTATTATTTGCTTCCGTTTTTCTTTCATTAGATTAGACCCTATAACATACTTACTAAAATCAAAGGTAACCAATACGTCTGGTTCACCAAAGAATCCCTATTCGCCTTTCCTTATACACTGATCTTTTGATCTAACTTTTAAGACAAAAAATTCAATTATCAGTAGAATAAACTCTAATTTAGCATATTTTTACGGATCAACTCGATCCAAAAGATAGTTTGAATTTTTAATCATGAAATTTAGAGAACACCTCAAATATAGTTTTTTTGATTTACTGATCAATAAGAATATTAGTTTTGTCCTATACCGCTTACCGGGCGAACATGATGTACGTTTAGTATTGCAGACTACGGATCAATCGGAAACTTTTTTAAGTCTTTCGGATTTGAATAATAAAAAAGGGTTTGTTATCGCTCCTTTTCAAATATCAAAGACAGCACCAATAGTATTAATTCAGCCAGATATTGTACTGACAGGAGAAGAGAGTATATTCAATTATTTATACAAATCGTCCTTTACAAATAATGTGAATAAACAGCCTGCAGTTTTCTTTGAAGAATCAAAAGCTACAAGGTTTGATCATTATCAAAAAGGATACGCCAAGTTTCATGATATCCTGATTGAAGAGTCTTTGAAGAAGTTGGTACTTTCACGTACATTCGAAATTGTGCGAGACGAGAATTTTTCAGCAGGATTGTCTTTCGAAAGAGCTTGTGAAAAATACCCTGATAATTTCATCTTTCTGTGTAATAACGCCCAATCGGGAGCTTGGCTTGGATGCTCTCCCGAAGTGCTTGTTTCGGGGCAGAATGGAAACTGGAAAACCGATGCATTAGCAGGTACAAAGAAAACATCTAAGGATGATGAGGTAATCTGGGATAATAAAAACCGTCTCGAGCAGCAAATTGTTATTGAATATATGCAGGAACAATTGCTAAAAGCCGGCATAGAATCGACTTATAGCGAGCCTAAGACCATTCGGTCGGGAAATTTAGCTCATCTCAAAAGCGAATTTACTTTTCAGATAGACGACTCTTCTAAAATAGGAAATTTGTTAAACTTGCTTCATCCAAGCCCTGCGGTTTGTGGCTTCCCTAAAAAAGAGGCATTTGATTTCATTATCGAAAACGAAGGGTATGACCGAAAATACTATTCAGGATTTTTAGGGTATCTGGATGTGGATAACAAAACAGATTTATTTGTAAATTTGAGATGTATGCAGATATTCAAACAAAACTTGAGATTATTTGCGGGAGGTGGAATACTCCCCTCATCGGAGCTGATATCGGAATGGAAAGAAACCGAGTATAAGCTGCAAACCATATTGTCAATAATAAACGAATAGCACAACATATGTTCTCAGTAAAGAAAAATGTATTACAAACAGTGGCTTTACTCAAAGCTTATGGAGTAAAACAAATTGTACTTTCGCCCGGATCACGCAATGCCCCTTTGATGCAGACTTTTTCGCAAGATGCGTTTTTTGAGTGTCATACGATTGTGGACGAACGAAATGCTGCCTTTTATGCTCTGGGAATAATTCAGGCTTTACAACAACCGGTTGCTATTTGTTGTACATCGGGATCCGCATTACTAAACTATGCTCCGGCAGTAAGTGAGGCGTATTATCAACAATTACCTTTGATAGTGGTTTCTGCCGACCGTTCTCCGGAATGGATCGGACAGATGGACGGACAGACTTTGCCTCAAGCAGGGGTATTCGGTTCGTTATCTAAAAAATCAGTCAATCTACCGGAGATTAATAGCGAAACAGACGAATGGTTTTGCAATCGTCTAATCAATGAAGCCTTGATAGCTTGCACAGCCGATGCTTCGGGTCCTGTGCATATAAATATACCATTGTACGAACCTCTTTTTGATTACTCGGAAGAGAGTCTCCCCGAAGTAAGGAAAATAGAGTATGTACGACCTCGAAAATCAGTTGATATAAATCCTTTTATCGAAAAGTGGAATAAACTATCTAAACGCTTAATCATTGTAGGTCAACAGTTTCAAACTCCTGAGTTAACTAAATTACTTGAAAGTTTAGCAGAGAAGACCGATTGTTCAGTCTTTGTCGAAAACCTATCAAATTGTGTTTCTCCTTCGTTTATTGATAATTTCGATGCCTTACTATATACGATATCCGAAGAAGAGAAAGGGAATTTCTCACCTGATCTGGTTATTACACTCGGCGGGCATATTGTTTCAAAACGATTGAAGCACTTTATCAGACAGCATAAACCGAAAAATCACTGGCATCTAACCGAGTCGGGAGAAGTGGTAGACTTGTTTCAATCATTGACTGATTTAGTGGAAACAGAGGCTATTGATTTCTTTTCTAAATTATCAGCGCAAGTAACAAACGAGAAAGAAAAGCCTTTTTTCAGTTTATGGAAAAAGGCTTCTAAACTTATACCCGAACCAAGAGAGGATATGCCTTTTTCGGATATATCGGCTACGGGAGATTTTCTAAAAGTATTACCTAAAAATTCGGTTCTTCACCTTGCTAATAGTTCTACGGTACGAAATGTGCAGTTGTTTCAATTAGATAAATCAATCAAAGTATATTGCAACCGAGGTATAAATGGTATAGAAAGTACCCTACCCTCTGTAGTGGGATTTGCGTCCGTTCACAAAGAGCCTGTTTATTTAATCATAGGTGATCTTAGTTTCTTTTACGGACTGAATGCTTTGTGGAATATACAGCATATCCAAAATCTGCGGATACTTTTGATTAATAATGGAGGAGGAGGTATTTTTCACCTGCTTCCGGGGTTGAATAAAGCTCCTTCTTTAAAAGAATATGTGTCGGCAGAGCATACTACACAAGCAAAAGACTGGGCTTTAGCCGCAGGATTAAAATATTTATCAGCAGAAAATCAAGATACTATAAAAGAGAATCTTAGGACATTCACAGCGCCAGATACCGATCAGTCAGTTTTACTTGAAATATCTACAAATATGGAAATTAGCAAGAAAACTTTTCAAGAATATTATCATAAATTGAAAACAAGGTCTTAAACCTTTCGGTACGTTGTAGGGGAGTGAACCTTTGGTTCATCCTCAATTAACGGGCAGAGCTGAACCCTGCCCTTACTAATAAAAAGCATCATAAAACTAAAAACAAAAATATATGTCAACAGCAAGACAATGGGAAACCATCAAAGAATACGAAGATATTCTATTTGATTATTTTGAAGGAATAGGTCGAATTACTATCAACCGCCCACGCTATCGCAATGCATTTACCCCCACTACCACAATGGAGATAAGTGACGCCTTACGTATTTGTCACGAAAATCAGGAAATTTATGTTGTAGT
This sequence comes from Dysgonomonas sp. HGC4, assembly GCF_001261715.1. Classification (GTDB taxonomy): domain Bacteria; phylum Bacteroidota; class Bacteroidia; order Bacteroidales; family Dysgonomonadaceae; genus Dysgonomonas_A. The sequence goes on from NZ_CVRU01000020.1 coordinate 75,911, forward strand.
CCTTACCGGAGCAGGAGATAAAGCATTTTGTGCAGGTGGAGACCAAAACGTAAAGGGCAAAGGCGGCTACATCGGCAAAGACGGTGTTCCTCGCTTACAGGTGCTTGAAGTACAGAAACAAATCCGTTCGATGCCTAAACCAGTTATCGCTATGGTAAACGGTTTTGCTATCGGTGGCGGACATGTTTTACAGGTTATTTGTGACATATCAATTGCTTCCGAGAATGCTATTTTCGGACAAACAGGACCTAAAGTAGGCAGCTTCGATGCTGGATTCGGGTCTTCTTACCTGGCTCGCATTGTAGGACAAAAGAAAGCTCGTGAAATATGGTTCCTTTGCCGCCAATACTCTGCCAAAGAGGCTTTGGAAATGGGACTTGTAAATACTGTTGTTCCTTTCGATCAATTAGAGGACGAAACTGTAAAATGGGCACACGAAATGATGCAACACAGCCCGATGGCTCTGCGTATGATAAAAATGGGATTGAATGCCGAATTGGATGGTCAAGCAGGTATACAGGAGCTTGCAGGAAACGCAACACTTCTTTATTATCTGACTGACGAAGCTCAAGAGGGTAAACATGCTTTCTTAGAAAAACGTAAACCCGATTTCAAAAAGTTCCCTAAGTTTCCTTGAGGATACAAGTCGTTTATTGCTGCTATATGTAGGGGCGTATCACATAGCCCGAAAAACCATAATATGACAAATGGGCGTATACAATACGCCCCTACTAGTGAATGGAATTTAAAATAAAAATAATACCCTATACCTTACAGTTCAAAAGACCTGCGGGCACATCACGGGGAGTATATCACGACCATAAAATTTGGTATGTAGTGATATATTCACCCTCCGATCATCAACATTGGGGAATAGGTGAATGTGCTCCCTTGTTCGATCTAAGTTGTGATTACAATGAGGATTACGAACAAACGTTGAAACAGTTCTGTAAGGAATTGGAACAAAATAAGATATTGGATAAGGAGGCATTGCGTCCTTATCCCTCTATTCTATTCGGGTTAGAAACGGCTTTACGCCATTACGAAAGCAGAAACTTTAAGCTTTGGGATAATTCATTCACAGAAGGGAAGGAAGGTATTCCTATCAATGGGTTAATCTGGATGGGTGATTTTCAGTATATGCACGAACAGATAGAAGCCAAGATGGAACAAGGTTTTCACTGTATCAAACTGAAAATAGGAGCTATTAATTTCGAGGATGAAATAAAGCTTCTAAAACATATACGCAAACATTTTTCAGCAGATCAGATTACTTTGAGGGTAGATGCAAATGGTGCTTTTGCACCTCAGGAGGCTTTGGATAAACTGAAACGCCTTTCGGAATTGGACTTACATTCCATTGAACAACCTATACGTGCAGGTCAATGGGACGAAATGGCTCGATTAACCAAAGAAACTCCTTTACCTATTGCATTGGATGAAGAACTTATAGCTATTCATCAACCTGAAGAAAAAAGGCGGTTACTAGAGACTATCAGACCTCAGTACATTATTTTGAAACCAACTCTACATGGTGGTATCAGTGGCTCTGAAGAATGGATAAAGCTAGCCGAAGAATTAAAAATTGATTGGTGGATAACCTCTGCTTTGGAATCAAATATCGGATTGAATGCCATTGCTCAATGGTGTGCTACTTTTGATAACCCTCTACCGCAAGGCTTGGGAACAGGAGGTCTTTACACCAATAACATCGAAATGCCGCTAACCATCAAAGGTGATTGTTTATGGAGCAATCCGAACGGTCAGTTTCCGACACTAGACAATCCGATATAGTTATGTACCAATTAGATAGGGAGAAACAAATAATAACCATTGAGGGAAAAGCATATTTCCCGAATATATTCTTGGGAGAAAATTTACCCGAATTTATCTCTCAATTTCACAACGATTTGTTTTTGTTCTTGAAAGATTGGTTTTCCGATTCTCCGACCCTAAAAGTTCAGACATCGGGTTCAACGGGTATTCCAAAAGAAATACTTGTCGAAAAAAGCAGGATGATGCAAAGCGCACAATTGACCTGCTCTTTTCTTGGTTTAAAAAAGGGTGATTCTGCTTTGCTTTGTATGCCTCTCAATTATATTGCAGGTAAAATGGTTGTGGTTCGTGCTTTGATTGCAGGATTAGATTTATACCCTCTTCCTCCATCGGGCAATCCTTTGAAAGATATTGATAAAGCATTTTGTTTTGCGGCAATGATTCCTTTACAGGTATTCAATAGTTTGCAATCGGATACTGAAAGAAAACGATTAAGCAATATTAAAAACCTGATTATCGGAGGTGGATCTATCGACCCTCACATAGAAGACGCAATAAAGGACTTCCCCCATAAAGTATATTCCACCTATGGTATGACCGAAACTCTTTCGCATATCGCTTTGCGGCAATTGAATGGTATTGAAGCTTCGGATCATTATTATCCTTTCGATTCGGTTACCTTATCTGTATCAGAAGGCAATGCGTTAATTATAGATGCTCCATTGGTTTCTAATGAACGCCTCTACACAAATGATATAGTGGAAATATATGAGGACAAGAGTTTTCGCATTATCGGACGGAAAGACAATATTATCAATAGTGGTGGGGTGAAAATACAAATAGAAGAGGTAGAAGCTTTACTTAAACCTTTATTGAATAACGGTTTTGCAGTTACCTCCCTACCCGATCCTAAATTTGGAGAGATTGTGGTATTAGTCACCGAAAAAGAAATTGATGAGAGTCTAATTTCGAATTTATTGCCTGTCTATTCTATTCCTAAGAAAATAATCAAGGTCTCTAAAATACCTTTAACCGAGACGGGCAAAATAAACAGAGTCGCATTAAAGCAGCTCGTGTCGGATATTTTTCTTAGCAAATAATCAGAGTCATTACTTACTATTTTTAGCAGATATGATGAGAAACATCGGTCTGCGTAATTCGTTTTTCATTTCCTCATTCATTTCCAAAAACCTTGGATCAACCTCCGGCTCAATAAGTCCTGTTATTTGAAAACCGGCTTTAATCAAACCATTTACATAGGTAGTTACTGTTTTATGGTATTTGGTAACTTCTTCTCCCAAGAAATTAGTTTTTCGCAATCCTTCCATAAAATAGTTGTCTACAGGCCAATGTAAACGGTTTCCTGATTCATCGTAATACCAATCCTGAGTTCCGTACGATGTGAAAATCGGATGCTCAATCGAAAAAACAAAGTCTCCTCCATTCACAAGGCAAGCCTTTATTTTAGAACATATATCGTCGAAAGATTCTATATAATGAAATGCCAACGAGCTAATTACAATATCGAAGCTATCTGCAGAAAAATCTATATCCTCAACAGCCGAACATATATATTCTACTGTAGTATCGGGTGCATGTTTCCGTGCTTCGGCTAACATCTTTTCGGAGATATCAACACCAATGACCGATTTAGCTCCTTGCTCAATAGCATAACGACAATGCCATCCGAAACCGCAACCTAAATCGAGAACTCTTTTTCCTTTAAAATCAGGCAACATCGTACGTAAAACATGCCATTCGCCTGCCCCTTTAAGCCCTTCAACCGACCGTTGCATCTGGCTGTATTGCTTAAAGAAATTTGCATCATCATATTTATTTTGTTTCATAATACAAAGATAGTATAAGCGGTGTTTCTATACAACAAAAAACAAAAGCAAGCGACTAATCACTAGCCGCTTGCATTCTAAGTAGAGTATTATTTTTCAGAATCTATATGCAACTTAATCCCTATTCTAAACAATCTCTACTATATGATGTTTCTAAATAAGTGTATTAAGTTTTCACATAACTTATACCTTAATAGTCTGTATTTTGAGGATCAAAATTTGTCCATCCTTTAGTCCAGTTATCAGCATCAGCATCACTCTTGAATGCACCTACATAATCAACTTTATCAAAACCCGATTGCAATAAAGCATCAGTAAATGAAGCTGCACCCAATAAAGGACTACCTGTTGTAGGTCCCCAATTTGGACTAGCTGACAGACTATTAGGTTGTTTTAATTTCAAGTCCGAGATATTAGCCAACACTTTATTACCCGTTTGAGCTACAAAATAAGTGTGAGAGAACGATTGAGCATCGGTCATATCCACTCCATTTGTAGAATATTTATCTACCAAGCTATTGTTTACATCCGATCCCACAACTCCCATTTGAGCAAAGAATACATTATTAATCTTTAATGTACCATTTGTGGCCAAGCTTTGAGTATTTCCTTTTTGATTATCCAACAGAAGTCCTACGGGGAAGCCCATCGCCACAGAGTTAAAGCAACTCAACTGAGAATAACGTCTGATTTGCATAGCAGCTTGAAACAATCCTGTTTTTGAGTTATTATTAGGTCTGTAGTTTCCGGCATTAAGATACTCCAATGTATTCACGAAGTCTGCGGCCTGACCTATCGGACCAACCAAAGTTACATTACTAAATACTGTTGAAGTTTTAGGTGTACCAGCCGTACCTGAAGCATTGTTATCAGATTCAAAACCATTTGATAAAGATGTATCAGCAATCTTAGGGTGACGCACAGCCAAGAGATATTGCAACTTTCCGGAGAAACCATAGTCTGTATCAAAATCGTCATCCCATCCATGATACGCCACTAAATATTTAGCATTAACTGATCCTCCAAACCATTCGTAAGAATCGTCATTTGAATAAGAAACCTGTAAGTGATCTACTTTAGTACCACTACCTACAGCCCCAAAAGTAATACCATTTATTTCTTTGTTTTCTTCGAAAGGATATCCGGCAAACTCAACACGTACATAGCTTAATACTCCTGAATTATCAGCATCATTTTCGCCTCCATATTTTGTTCTTGGTCCACCTTCTATCTGAAGCAGGCCACCGTTATTGGTCTTTGCATTACCACAAATAATAAGTCCGCCCCAGTCTCCCGGTTTACGGCTTCCTTTTGCCTGAGCTGATGTAAATACAATAGGCTCACTTGCCGTGCCCTGTGCATAAATTTTAGCACCTGGTTCGATAATCAAACTTGCCGTCGTTGCCTTATCTCCTTTAATAATGGTTCCCGGCTTAAATGTTACTGAAGCACCCTTGACTACATATACCCAACCTTTTAGTGTATATGTTCCTTTTTCGAAAACCGTATCTTTTTTTATCTCATAGCCGGTTGTACTTCCATCTCCAATCACTCCAACAACAGGTACTGGATTAGGTTCGGTAGGTGAACTGTCATCACTACTACAATTCGTAAAGAGCATGATGCTACTTGCTATCAATGCTAAATTAGATAATTTGAAAAATTTCATTGTGTAAATATTTAAAAATTAAGTTACTAACGTTATTCATTTCGTGTTTTGAAAAATATAATTTAAAGTAGTTATTTTACTTACAGAGATATCAGAAGAACTGATCTCTTAAAAATTGAACTTAGCCGAAAGGCTTATATTCTGTCCCGGATTGAATCTTCTAGTCGTTTGTTCTCTCTCGTGTAATACTCCAGCATCATCTATAAACTTTGGAAACTGTTTATAAAGAACATCCTGAGAGAATATATCTTTAATAGCTGCTGCAATCTCCAATTGTTTCCCTATTCGTTTAGTTACAGTAAAATCAAGTACATTTCGAGGCATTTCGTACATATCGGGTATATCGTCGTTAACTGTACTATTTTCGCTTTTACTCTTTAGCCCAATACCTACAATACGCTTTCCAATTATATTATACATAAGACCGGCAGTTAGTTGTAATGGATCGCTTTGGTAAAAGAAACCCGCATTCACAAGAAAGGGTGATTGTCCTTGTAACGGACGTTCGTCCTCCGTGCTGTTTTCATCGAATTTGACTTTACTCTTTATCAATGATCCATTAATAACAGCCGAGAAATCTTTCAGCCCAATAAAATCAAGTCGTTTTTTCAGATCAACTTCAACTCCTAGATTTTGTCCCGACAAAGCATTTTCGAACGTAAATATTCGGCTTCCTCCACCCGTATTTATAAAAGTCCACTCAATCGGATTCTCGAAATGTTTATAGAAAAGCGCCACAGACACCAACTCCCCAGAGGATGGATATAACTCGTATCTCAAATCCATATTCTGAATATAAGCTGCTTTCAAATTGGGGTTACCTTGTATTCTGTTGAAGAGGTCGAAGTCATAAAATGATGCGGGAGAAACTTCTCTAAATTCAGGTCGATTGATTGACATCCCATAGGCAAATCGAAGAATATTTGATTTATCTAGATTATAACTCACATTTAATGATGGAAAAACATCTGTTGTTTTATATTCCGAATCTTTGGTTTCAAAACCCACCGGCGATATAAAGTTGGTCAACGTCATAATATCATGTTCGAAACGTGCACCTGCATAAATATTAAACTTCTTATAAGGTATATTGATCGCCAGATAAGCTGCCAGAAGTTTATTATTCCCATCATAACTATCGACATTATTAGTAGATTCGTTAATGTACAGTCTATTTGCTCCAAAATTTTCAGGAATAAGAATATCCTTCACAACATCTCCAAAGCGGAAACTATAAGGAAAATAATCTTCATTGTATAAAAAATCAAAGTCTCGGGTATTATAGTCCTTCACTTTATACTCTCCATAAAAACCACCTTTTAAGGTTGAAGTAATAGATGAGTTGATCTTCAAATCGTGCGAATAATTTGCAGCTGCATTATATGTATATTCACTTAAGTCTATAAAATTTCGTTCAATGTCAGCCTGAGAGATGTACATCTGACCATTAAATGGATCTTCCGCAGTAGAAGCATTTTCGGTACGATTAATCATTCTCCGATCCGGCTGATTCTTATTAGCATAAGAGAAGCCCAAAGTCCAATCTAATTTATCAGCAAAAGGCAGAGTATGTTTTCCGGTAAACTGCCCCGAATAAGTAGTTCTACTTGAATATAAATACTCTTCTCTCTCTTGTCTTTTCGAACGACCGCTTGTATAATCCGTTCCTTCACGAAATGTATAACGATCTTGACCTAACTGATTGAAGATATTCTGAAATTCATAGTGATTATCCTTATTCGAAATAAAAGACAAGTTAACCATTGCTCCCAATCGGGCATTTGTGTTATACTGATTATCACTATAATCGTTATCTAATTCTGTTTTATCTGATATATCATTATACACCTCATACTGAGCATTTCTCATATTCATCAGTGTACGACTGGTGTAACTGTAATTCACGGCACTCGTCAATCCCCATTGTTGTCCGCCCTCCGTATTAATACGTCTGCTCATGGCAAAGGAGAATCTCTGATCAGGCAAAGGACTCTTTGTCTTTATAGCCCAATTATTATTGAATCCATTCTTAGTTACAGCATCTATCATTTCGGTATTATCAGCATCAAGCCTGAATGGAACAATATTTCTTAAACTTCGGTGTCCGTTATCGAATCCAAGGAAATCCGTCGAACTTCCGGGATTGTATTTAAAATCTTCAAATTGCGTTTGAGCGTTAAATCCAGTTCCGTAACTAATCTCCATCGAATTTTCACTCGGAATTCCTTTAGTTGCTACCTTAACAAAACCTCCTGAGAAATCGGCTGGTAATTCGGGCTGTGGCGATTTAACTATCATAATATTTTCAATCTGAGAACTAGGAATCAAATCGAAAGAAAAAGACCGACTATCAGCTTCCGAACTCGGTGTAGCACTATTGTTGATCCATACATTATTGTATCGCTGAGATAATCCTCGGGCTACAATAAATTTGTTATCCATAATTGAGATTCCGGGAATTCTTCGTATAACTTCTGAAGCATCCCTATCCTGATTTCTAGATATTTGCTGTGATGACACTCCGCTAACAATTCCATTCGCATTTTTCATAGAGTTAAGTAACGACACCTCCGAATTAATTCTTGCCATGGCTACCACAACAACTTCGTTCAAGGCATTAAGTGATTCCTGCATAGGAATATTAAGTTTTGTTACCTCTCCTCTCTTTACTTCTACATCTGTTACTTCCAAGGCACTATATGAGAGATACGACGCTACAACAGTATGCTTGCCGGCTCCTACATTTAGTTCATAATTACCATCTGCATCGCTCATCACTCCTTGTGTTGTATTTTTTATCGAAACGGCTACTCCGGGTAAGGTTTCACCAGTTTTGGCATCTGTTACAATTCCCCTAATGGAGGTTTGCGAAAACAATACACTTGCAACAAGTAGAGCGAACACTGTTAAGGTCAATTTTAATACGTAATTCTTTTCTTCTGAAATAAGATAATCTTGATTGTGCATATAAATTCTAATTTTCTCTACACAAATCACTCGCTTTATTGTTACAGAGCAGCATCAAAAGAGATAAGGTTAGGTAACAAAATAATTACTTTTTTATGACAGAATTTACAAGAAAACCCAAAACAGGATAACAATGTGTCGATCTAAATACTTTTAACTGATAAATCTTACATTTTAGAACATTTTCAGGTCATTCGATCCAACTTATTCCTCTTCTTGTATGAAATAGAATTATAGAAAGGCTTATCTTTATGCCTTGAAAAGTTTAAGACCTCAGACCTTTTTATTGATTTGGTAGATAAAACAAACCTAAAAGGTTACAGCCTGAGATAGACTAGCAAATACTTACTATTACTTGGTATTTGATCAATCGAATGACGTTGAAATAAACATTTTACTGTACCTATTATGCCTCAACAACTAGAAAACGCCATAAAAACATTATCTCAAAAGGGATACTTGGATATGGAAATTCCGAAAGGAATAGATTTGATAGCAGAAATAAATAAACTGCGTAAAGAAAAAAATGCAATTATACTAGCCCATTATTACCAAACAGGCGATATTCAAGATATAGCCGACTATTTGGGCGACAGTTTACAATTAGCAAGAGCTGCCGAGAAAACAGATGCTGATATGATTGTATTCTGCGGCGTTCATTTTATGGCTGAGACTGCAAAAATCGTAAACCCTACGAAAAAAGTAGTTCTACCCGATACTTTGGCCGGATGCTCTTTAGCCGACTCTTGCTCGGGTGAAGGTCTTAGAGAAATGAGAAAGCAATATCCCAATGCAATAGTAATAAGCTACATCAATTGCGATTCGACAGTAAAAGCAGAGAGTGACATTATAGTAACCTCATCTAATGCCGAGCATATTATAAATGCACTGCCCCTAGATCAGGAAATAATATTTGCACCCGATAAAAACCTTGGAGCTTACCTTAACCAAGTAACAGGTCGGAAAATGATTCTGTGGAATGGAGCCTGTTATGTACACGAAGCTTTTTCGTTAGAAAGAATTGCTCAGCAAATGCTTGACAATCCTAAAGCTAAATTGATAGCTCACCCCGAAGCAAAAGCACCTCTTCTGAAAGTAGCCAGCTATGTCGGCTCTACCTCCAACCTGCTCAATTATGTAGTAGAAGATAGCGGTACCGAATATATTGTTGCCACCGAAGAAGGTATTCTACACGAAATGCAGAAGAAAGCGCCTAATAAAAAGCTGATTCCTGCATTAGTAAATGACAAGAGTTGTAATTGTGGAGAATGTGCATTTATGAAACTCAATACCATGCAAAAACTATACTTGTGCATGAAGTATGAGTTACCCGAAATAACATTGGATGAAGATTTACGCATAAAAGCCCTTCAACCAATCAATAGAATGCTTGAAATGTCAAAAGCCATTAAGTAAGGAGGTCATAGACCTCTTTTATTGCTTTACAATTATAATAACCGAAGGTAGTTATAACATTTAAAAAGATGATTTACACAGATATCTTAGTTATCGGATCGGGTATATCAGGATTGTCTTATGCTCTGAAAGTAGCACAAGAAAGACCTGACGCCACAATTACAATAATAACTAAATCGGACGACGAAGAGTCCAACACCAAATATGCACAGGGCGGAGTTGCAGTAGTAACTAACTTCGAAACAGATAGCTTCGAAAAACACATCGAAGACACCCTAAGAGCAGGTGGTGGATTATGTAATCGGGAAGTTGTAGAAATTGTAATAAAGGAAGGGCCTCAACGAATCAAAGAAATTATTGATTGGGGCGTTAACTTCGACAAAAATAGCAGCAACACTTACGATTTAGGCAGAGAGGGTGGCCATACCGAAAACAGAGTTATACATCATAAAGATATAACCGGAGCCGAGATTGAAAGAGCATTATTAGATGCTATCAATAAACTAGAGAATACCCAACTACTGAATCATCATTATGTAATTGACCTCATTACCGAGCATCATATTCCTAATGAACCATTCGATAAATACAGCCTCAATTGTTATGGAGCCTATGTTCTTGACCTAAAAACACAGCAGGTCAAAAAAATGTCGGCAAAAATAACATTAATGGCGACAGGAGGATGTGGGCATGTATATAAAAACACCACCAATCCTACCATTGCAACAGGAGACGGCATAGGTCTAGCCCATCGGGCAAAGGCTAAGATAAGCAATATGCAGTTTATCCAATTTCATCCCACAGCATTTTATAGTAATCGCCCCGGACAATTGTCTTTAATCTCGGAAGCAGTAAGAGGTTTCGGAGCAAAATTGCGTACTGCCTCGGGAGAACCTTTTATGCATAAATACGACGAAAGAGAAGAACTTGCATCGCGTGATATTGTGGCAAGAGCCATAGACAGTGAAATGAAACTACGAGGAGACGACTTTGTATGTCTCGATTGCAGATCTCTTAACAGAGAAGAATTTTTGAAACACTTCCCCAATATATATCAACAATGTATGGATGAAGGGTATGATATGTTTAAGGACTTAATACCCGTAGTACCAGCCAGTCATTACTTGTGTGGAGGCATCGATGTAGATACATTCGGACAAAGCACAATTAAGAATATGTTTGCTGTTGGCGAGTGTTCCAACACAGGACTACATGGTGCTAACCGTTTAGCCTCAAATTCTTTATTGGAAGCATTGGTATTCGGACACCGTGCAGCCATAAAAACAGTGGAACGCTTAAATGAAGATAAATTCAATTACATCAACCTGAATAAAGTTCCCGAATGGAATGAAAAAGGATTGAAAGTAAATGAAGAAATGGTTCTTTTAAACTACCTACGTAAACAATTGCAAGTATTGATGAGCGACCTTGTAGGAATTGTACGCTCAAATAGTCGACTTGAATTGGCAAAGCAAAAAGAAGAAGAGATATACAGAGCAGTAAAAGAGATATACAATTTCTCTTTTCTGTCACCTCAACTATCAGAATTAAGAAACTTAGTAAGTGTAGCCTATCTGATCATCACACAAAGCATAGAGCAGAAAGAGAACAGAGGTGCATTTTACAACAAAAGCCTAGACAAAAAATGAACAGACCAATATACGTAACCAACGAAAGATTACAGCATTTTATTACCCAAGCTATCAAAGAAGACCTCGGTGATGGAGACCACTCTACACTAGCCAGCGTACCCGAACATTTACAACAAAGAGCTAGACTTTTGGTGAAAGATGATTGTGTACTTGCAGGTGTTGAGCTAGCTAAAGAAATCTTTCATCACTACGATAAGAATCTCAAAATAGAGGTATTCAAAAATGATGGAGACCAAGTTGTAAAAGGAGACGTTGCTCTAACCGTTGAGGGATCTGCGCGCTCTATCTTGAGTATGGAACGCTTCGTACTGAATTGCATGCAACGCATGAGTGGCATTGCCAGTAGTGCACGCGAAATGGCTTTACTTGTAGCAAATACCGATACTAAAATATTAGATACCCGAAAAACCACTCCAAATTTTCGCATGTGTGAAAAATGGGCAGTTTATATAGGTGGGGCAACCAATCACCGTTACGGATTGTATGATATGATTATGCTCAAAGATAATCACAACGACTATGCAGGAGGCATAACCAAGGCAGTTGCTTCAACGGTAAAATACTTACAAGAAAATAACAAATCGCTAAAAATAGAGGTCGAAACTCGAAACTTAGAGGAAGTAAAAGAAGCGCTTGCAACCAATGCCGTAGACATTATCATGCTAGATAACATGAGCCTCGATCAGATGAGCGAAGCTGTAAAACTAATCGGCAATAAAGCTAAAACCGAAGCATCGGGAGGAATAACCAAAGAATCGGTACAAGCCATTGCTAAAACAGGTGTTAATTTTATATCATCCGGATCGATTATCTATTCTGCTCCCAATATTGATTTGAGTCTAAAAGCATTTTAATACTTAATACGTTCTTTGACTAAAAGAAAAGTGCCTGATATTTTCATACACTAAAGATGAATTTATTAGAAATTCTTTATATTTTTATCACGGAGTCTAAATATGTGTATCTTTGTACCCTTAGGTTTCGGATATTTTCACCGTACATTAAGTATAACTATAAGTGTTAGTTATAACTTTGCAGTAGGATATCAAACTCTAACTTTTATTTAAAGACCTCAAAACGTGATACTATTAGCAGAAAGCGGATCTACAAAAACAGAATGGTGCCTAGTAAATGATGATGGAATTATCGAACGTTATTTAACAGATGGTATAAATCCCTACTTTCAATCGAGAAGGGAGATTAGTCATATTGTACGATTACAACTCCCTCCCGTATTTTTCAAACTAAAAGCGAACACTATTTATTTTTATGGTGCAGGCTGCTCTTCAACAGCAAAAAAAGATACTGTAAAAGCGTCCTTAGAAGCACAATTCAGAACACCAGCCATAGTAGAAAGTGACCTTATTGGCTCGGCTCGATCTCTTTTTGGCAGTGAAAAGGGAATAGCATGTATCTTAGGAACAGGCTCTAATTCTTGCTTCTATGATGGAGATTCTATCATAAAGAATGTGAAACCTCTGGGATATATTTTAGGAGACGAAGGTAGTGGAGCTTCATTAGGGAAAGCTTTTTTAGCAGATTGCTTAAAAGGATTGGCTCCAGAGGAACTGTCTGTTCCTTTTTTCGATAAATATGGAATTGACCCTGATCAGATATTAGACTATATCTATACCAAGCCTTCTCCTAACAAATTACTTTCTTTACTTTCAATTTTTCTTTACGAAAATCTTGGTCATCCTTACGCTAAGGACTTAGTATATCAGAATCTGAAATCGTTTTTTGTGAGAAATATTCAACAATACGATTACAAAAACTATCCGGTACGTTTTGTTGGCTCTCTGGCTAATATGTATGCCTCTCTACTAAAACAAATTGCAAAAGAACTGAACGTCAAGATTGATCTTATTCTCGAGAATCCGATGAATGGACTTATAGCATATCATAAATCGAAAGGTAGATTATAAAAAATAGTTGAGGAGTAGATAAGTTTTACCAACTTGTTTACTGAATTAACTTATCTTTCAAGAAATATCCGATATAAGACTTTGCACATTTCATTCATATTGTGCTCAATAATCACTACGGTATGATCTCTCACAATCAAAGAGATGAAAGTCTTTAAATAAAATTTACATCGTGGAAGTGAAGTCCCAGTGTAAGTTATAGATGTATCAACCCTTTTTAGCTTTTATTTATAAATATCCTACTCAACCTCTCTGATAAAGTTGGCTTATACACCTGGAAATTATTTTCATATGCCATTTCAGCATATGGTCTGCTTCTATATACATTTCCATCTTTGTCTTCCAATATAGCTAAACAACCGAAAATTTTTCGAATTCTATTTTCCGGTGATATATAAATTTCAAAAACTGCTTTCATGATAAAGTCATCAGGAAACCCATTGTTTATCAACTCTTTTCCAATAGTTTGCTGTAAAAAATGTAATTGACTTGTGATCTGAGTTATTTGGAGTTCTTGTGGAAATACTTTTTGATTTATAATGTCAATTCGAATATCCTTTACACTTTTTTCGTTAGCAGCATTCCAAATCCAATCTGCCATATAACCCTTTTCATAGTAAAACATTGTACTGAAATACTGCTGTATTAGACTGTTAGGAAGTCCATTTAGATTTTTCTTTTTTCCCATTTTTTCAATGTCTTAAAATGTTCTCAAAGCACAAGGAGATTTGATTTTTGTAAAATCAATACACTTCTACTTATACATTCAATTTATCTTTGAGGAAATGTCCTGTGTGAGACTTAGCACACTTAGCAATCTGCTTAGGAGTACCTTCGCAAACCACTTTTCCGCCTTCTTTTCCGCCTTCGGGACCTATATCAATAATATGGTCGGCACATTTGATCACATCCATATTGTGCTCTATAATTATGACTGTATGCCCTCTGCCAATCAATGAATCAAAAGCTTTCAGTAAAGTTTTCACATCATGAAAATGGAGTCCGGTAGTAGGCTCATCAAAGATAAATAAAGTAGGCTCAGATTTTTCCTCTCCAAGATACGATGCCAGTTTTACCCGTTGATTTTCCCCACCCGAAAGAGTAGATGAAGCCTGCCCCATCTTTATATATCCCAACCCTACTTCCTGAAGCGTTTTAAGTCTCTTCACGATCTTTTTCTCAGTGCTGCCTTTACCTTCTTCAAAGAATTCGATAGCCTGATCTACGGTCATCTCTAACACATCATGGATGCTTGCCCCACGATATTCAACCTCGAGTACTTCGGGTTTGAAACGCTTTCCTTTACATGCTTCACATTCGAGTGTAATATCAGCCATAAATTGCATTTCGATGGTGGTTTTACCATCTCCCTTACATTCTTCACATCGACCTCCCTCTACGTTAAAAGAGAAGAAAGCAGGTGTAAAGCTCATTTGCTTTGCAAGTTGCTGATCAGCAAAAAGCTTTCTTATCTCATCGTACGCTTTTATGTATGTAACAGGATTGGAACGTGATGATCTTCCGATAGGATTCTGATCTACCATTTCGACGCTCTTAATCATCTTAAGATCGCCCACCAGTTCATTAAACTGAACGATACGATCGCTTGTTCCTTTATAATGTTTTTGAAGTGCATTGTAAAATACATCGCAAACTAATGATGATTTTCCCGATCCGCTGACTCCTGTAACCACAGTCATCACATTCAAAGGAAACTTCACATCTATATTTTGAAGGTTATTTTGCCTTGCACCTTTTATCTCTATATAATTATTCCACTTACGAGGTTTCGTAGGTACGGCAATCGTTTCTTCCCCATTCAAATAACGTACGGTGTGACTGTTACTATTCTTATCAAGATTAGCTAATGAACCTTGATAGACAAGCTCGCCACCCAATCGTCCAGCTTGAGGACCTATATCAATAATATAATCAGCTGCACGAATTATTTCTTCATCATGCTCAACTACTACCACTGTATTACCTAAGCCTTGTAAATCGCGCAATACCTTTATCAGCAAGTCTGTATCTCTGGAGTGCAAACCGATACTAGGCTCATCTAAGATATATAATGATCCCACTAAACTACTACCCAAAGAGGTTGCCAGATTGATACGCTGACTTTCCCCACCCGATAAAGAATTCGATAGACGATTAAGAGTAAGATAACCCAAACCCACATTTAATAAAAACTGTATTCGGCTGCGAATTTCGGTAAGTAATCGTTTCCCTACGGCAGCATCAGTTTCATCCAATTCAAGTTGACTGAAAAAATCTTTCAAATCAGCAACGGGCATCAATACTAAATCAGCAATCGACTTTCCTCCTATCTTTACATATATTGCCTGAGGTTTCAAACGTGAACCTTTACAAGTGGGACAGGTAGTTTTTCCACGATAGCGAGCCAACATAACACGATATTGTATCTTATATTGGTTCTCTTCGAGCATTTTAAAAAAGGCATCAATACCCATTACACCGGGTGCACCGTGCCAAAGCAGATCTTTTTCTTTTTCGGTCAATTTAAAGTAAGGACGATGGATTGGAAAATCACGGTTAGCAGTCGAATGTATAAATTCATTCTTCCACTCGCTCATTTTCTCTCCTTTCCAACAAAAAACAGCATCGTCGTATATCGACAGTCCTTTATTAGGAATAACCAGATCTTCATCAATTCCCAGAACCTGACCAAATCCTTCACATTGTGGACATGCTCCGACTGGGCTATTGAAACTGAACATCATATCGGTTGGCTCTTCAAATTGAACTCCATCTGCTTCGAAGCGTTTAGAATAATCAAAACTTTCGATACCCGATTCTACATAATATCTTATTGTACACTCACCTTCTCCCTCAAAGAATGCAGTTTCTACCGATTCTGAGAATCTATTTAAGGTAGCTTTATCAGCCGATGTAGACAAACGATCTATAACCAATAAAACCTGAGAGGGATTAAGAGCTTCTTTCGATTCCAACAAATCATCTATACGAATAAATTCGCCTTTCGATTCAACACGCGAGAACCCTTCT
Organism: Dysgonomonas sp. HGC4; assembly: GCF_001261715.1. Lineage (GTDB taxonomy): Bacteria > Bacteroidota > Bacteroidia > Bacteroidales > Dysgonomonadaceae > Dysgonomonas_A. Next base: position 92,193 of record NZ_CVRU01000020.1, read on the forward strand.
TTTTGAAGTATATCTAATTGTTCCTCCATCTTACGATTCTCACGTAAGATAATTTTAGAAAGAACAACCAATCGTGTACCTTCAGGATAAGTCAGCATCTTATCAGTAATATCTTTTACCTGATGCTTTTTAACGACTTCATTCGAAATAGGTGATATGGTTTTACCTATACGTGCAAATAACAAACGCAGGTATTCATATATTTCGGTAGATGTTCCAACAGTTGATCGGGGATTGCGTGAACTTACTTTTTGCTCGATAGCTATAGCAGGTGGAATACCTTTTATATAGTCGCATTCGGGCTTGTTCATCCGCCCCAGAAACTGACGGGCATAAGATGATAAACTTTCCACATAACGCCTTTGTCCTTCGGCATAAAGTGTATCGAAAGCTAAGGAGGATTTACCAGATCCCGAAAGTCCGGTGATAACAACGAACTTATTACGAGGAATTTCGACATCAATATTTTTCAGGTTATTGACTCTTGCTCCTTTTATGAGTATATTTTTTTCTTCTGACATGTGTTTATTTTTGGAGGCACAAAGGTACAAAAAATAGATAGCATTTATCCTGCAAACAATATCACTTTAGTATTTGTTTATATACAGTATGAAGTATTTAAGGTATCAAAAGCTTTTTATTGCTTGGACTAAAATGGCTAGTCACAAGTAGTTTTAATCTTAAAATATATCATTCATATTTTTATTCACTTAATAAGTTTATAGTATGGGATTTATCTGGTCAATTATAATTGGTATTCTTGCCGGTTTTTTAGCAGGGAAAATATTCAAAGGAAAAGGATTCGGTTTAATCGTCAACCTCATCGTGGGTGTTGTTGGTAGTGTATTAGGAGGATGGCTTTTTATTATTCTCGGACTTAGTGCGAATGGCATTATAGGGAATCTTATAATGTCTACAATAGGAGCTCTGCTACTCCTCTGGATAATATCCCTAATCAAAAAGAAATAAGCAATTACCTGAAAATAAAATAACCGTCACTCGTTTTTTACTGGTGGCGGTTATTCTTTATATTATTCGTAAATATTTTCTTTTCAGATCAGAGGCATTCCTAGTTTTTGCGCTTCCTTACGCATATCTTCCGGCCATATACCAGCTTGTATCTCACCGATATGCCCTTTTCGAAGGAAAAACATACAAAGACGCGATTGTCCGATACCTCCACCTATTGACAAAGGCAATGATCCTTCAATCAATCGTTTGTGAAAATATAAGTCTTTCTTAGACTCTTGTCCTTTGATTTTTAGTTGTTCCAATAAAACTTCTTTATTGACACGAATACCCATAGAGGATAATTCCATCGCACGTCCTAATACAGGATTCCAAACAATAAGATCTCCATTTAGACCTCTGTATCCACTTTCATCCAGAGTAGTCCAATCATCGTAATCAGGTGCACGTCCATCATGCTGCTCGCCGTTGCTCAACACACCGCCGATACCCATAATGAATACAGCTCCGTATTCTTTTGCTATTTCGTCTTCTCTTTCTTTAGCCGTCAGATTAGGATATAGTTTTAGTAATTCTTCGGAATGAATAAATTTAATCTCATTCGAAAGAATCGGCTTAATTTGAGGAAACATTTCATAAACCAAAAATTCGGTACGAACCAAAGCCGCATAAATGCGTCTTACAATTCCTTTCAAAAATTCAATATTACGGTTATGTGGACATATTGCCATTTCCCAATCCCACTGATCTACATATAGAGAATGTAAATTACCTAATTCTTCGTCTGCACGAATAGCATTCATATCGGTATATATTCCATATCCGTCATTAATACCATAGTCGGCTAGCGTCAGTCGTTTCCACTTTGCCAAAGAATGTACAATTTCGGCATATTGGTCTCCCATATCTTTGATAGGAAAAGTCACTGCACGCTCTACTCCATTAAGATCGTCATTGATACCCATTCCCTTTAGTACAAATAAAGGAGCGGTAACTCTTCTTAGTCTAAGTTCGGAGGCTAGATTTTGTTGAAAAAAATCTTTTATTTGTTTTATACCTAACTCTGTTTGTTGCAGATCGAGCAAGGCATGGTATTGACTTGGTTTTATTAAGTAACTCATATAAAGACAGCTTAGTGTTTGCTTTTTTATTAAACAATTGGCAAAGTTAACCTATTTGTGTTATCCTGAAAACATTTAAGCCTTTATTTTATACAAATTGACAAATTAAACAACATTTCACAAACAAAAATTCTATTTTAAGTCAAAATAATCTCTTTATTTATTTTGATTAAACCATTTTTTATTTATGAAAGGACAGTCCTTTTCACTCCGCTTTTTAGCTAAGGGATAGAAACTTGCCGCTTCGGAACAACGGTTTTCAGAAAAGTAGGGATAATCTTTCATATACCCCAAATTTGTGTTTTGAGGGACTACATAATCACTTATGTTAATTAAGATTTGGGTGTTGTTTATTTCATAATCACGAAAGATAGTACTTATACCCATCCCCTCTTGCCGGATGGTTTGCGTCTTTATTATATTACCTTCTATCCTATATGTTCCCCAAGAGGGATATTGGCAAAGATTAGATTGACCTCCATTCTCGAAGCAATCTTTCAGACCAGAAACATCACTTGTTGTTGCAATGGTAAATAGTCCGTCGGGATAAAACATAAAAACAGAGAAGAATGTAGAATCGCATTCTCTCTGAGCAACATAATACCCATCTATACTAATTAATGTATCTAAACCTGTATATTCTGCGATATACGGGTAAGTAAAATCTTTTGGCTTAATGGTTACACAGCCAGACAAGATAAAGACTAATACAAGTATCGTAAAACAAAATTTTCTCATATCATACAATAAAAGGCAAACCTCAATACAGAGTATAAGGTTGATAAGTACCAACTTGAAGGAACTGATTGCGATAATCTCCCGATTTGAAATCGCCGGTATCGAAGAATTTACGATGCCATAAGTTTTGTCCGAGATATCCACCCGTTTGATTATTTACGCCATAACGAAGTATCAGGTCTTTATTTGTATAACCGATATACATAGGACTTGATATTTGTTTTCCACCCATATATGTACCTTTTCTATTATAGGGGGAGGCATCCGTTATTCCGTTTATTTCGGTCGTATATACATTTGTTCCTACAATGAAGTGCTTGTATTGAAGTTCTAAAGCGGCTGTTCGGTATCTGTCATAAATAGTAAAGCCGGTAAAAGGTAATGCCAAAATATCATCTTCAAACTTAAGACTAAAGTCATCCAATCTTAATCCTAAAATTCCAGAGACTTGTTTTCCTCCCTGATAATATTTATTGACAAAATAGGATGCTCCGTATTTACCATCATCATATTCTACTCCTGCAAAAGTAGTACCTAATCCGAATCTCTCTTTGGCTTTATAAGCATCTAATCCGGTAGTGAGAGTCCAATCCCCTATATTTTTCGAAACAGTTAATGAACCTCCTAAACGAAAGCCATTGCGATCAACCGCCCCAGCAGTAAACATAGCAACTATGGAAGCTATAACCTCGAAGCCATTATTTCTGTTTGAATCTAAAATATAAAGCGAGTTATAGTCATTCTTATGAAACATGCTTTGACACTGCACTCTTGGCATAATGCTAAACAAAAGAATAAATAAATTGATAAAGTAGTAGTGCATAGTTAGATCAGATCAAAAGACTTATTCTACTTCAATCACATTACCCAATGTTATATAACAAACAAACCCTTTTACATTATTATAACCCATCTTTTTAATCTGAGTCATGTAATTCTTAACTTGTTTGAGGTATTTTTTTTCTTCTTTTTCCCCAAACTTATAATCGATTACTACCACCTCACCCGATTTCATCATTACCCTATCGGGGCGGATAAATGTACCGTTGGGCTGTAGTATTTCCACTTCATTCAATACTTTATATTCTACCGAATACCAAGGTGCAATCTGAGTATTAGATAAATAATCATTCAAAAGTGAAGAAATCTTATCTCTTTCCTCTTCTGTTATTTCGCCCGATAGCTGATAGGTTTCTACTACTTTATCCAGATCATCTAAGGACGTTACCTTACTTACTATTTCGTGCATAAGGGTTCCATACTCACGTTGTCCGTTTTCGGAAAAGAAGTACTTATTGTTTAATCTTAGTTTAAGCCTGTCATCAAAAGAAATACTTGCTAATACACCGATACTGACTTCGTTTTCCGAAAGTGTATCAGCACCTCTTTTCGAAAGTGCATCTCCTTTGCTTTCACCTAATTCGAAACAATCGGATTCTTGATTCATAGACTCTTCTAATGATACAAAAGTTTTCCCCTCCTGAGGTTTTGCTTCGGCATGAACACAAGCCCAAAGAAGTGACGATATAGAGTTAATTCCCTTTTGCTTGTCTTTAGGCTTAGGTGAAAATATAATTAAATCATTCTTAGCACGAGTAAGAGCCACATACAACACATTGAAATTGTCGATAAAAGCATGTAGTTTCTCATCAAAATACTCATAGGCAAAGATGGTGTTCTTAAGCTTCTGAGAGTATTTCACGGGAACTAGCTGCAAGCCGTTAAAGGGCTCGAATCGAGGTTGACACCAGAGTATAGTAGGCATCTTATGATCTATATCCCAATGACCGAAAGGTAGAAGTACGACTTCGAAACCCAGACCTTTCGACTTATGGATAGTCATAATACGTATAGCATCCTGCCCATCAGGGGTAAATATAGTTTTGGTTTGTCCGCTTTCGTCCCACCATTGCAGAAAGGAATCAAGATCAGAAGAGTGTTTCACCGAAAAATCGAGAACCATATCCATAAATGCTTGAATATAGATATTCTCGTTGCTTTCCATAGCCTCTTTGAAAAGATCGAATATTTCTTCGGTCATTTCATAGAGAGGAAGTTCTTTTATACGATTCAGTTCAATAGAAACCTCTTCGGGAAAATCATCGGAGTTAGAAAGGTGTGTACAGATTGTTTCTTCTGCTGTTAGCTGATCTTTGAACTTGAAGTATTCATAGATAGCCAATGTCCTCAATGTAAAGTCAGAAGGGTTGCGCAAATATTTCAATAACGAAACAACAAGCTTTATACTTTTTGAATTCTTTATAAACAAAGCTTCATCCGAAATAATATCATATCTGTATTTCGAATCTTTCTGTAAATTTTTATATTCTAAAAGTCGGTTTGCCACTTCTGCTCCTTCTTTCTTGGTGCGTACGAGTATTGCAATGTCTTTTAGCGAATATCCTTTATCTTGAAGTTCTTCGATAGTATGAGGCAACTGATCCAATACATAAGCTTGCCAATTGCTATTTTCTTCGGTATCTATAAAATGAACTTTCACATGCCCCGAAAGGCTACCTTTCTTCTTTTCGGGAAGGTATTGATAAGAATCTTTATAAGCCCCCTCAATTCGAGTATATAATGGAGCTAAAGCTTCATCATAAGTTATATCATTCAGTCCTTCATTGTATAAGCTTTGCAATAATTTAGAACCTATTTCGAAAATAGCATTATTGAAGTTTATTACATTCTCGCCACTTCGCCAATTGGTATCAAGCGATTTATGAATAATACCATTGGTTTTAAAATCTATATCGAGTTGTTCATCCAAAAGCTTCCAATCCGAATTTCGCCAACGGTAGATACTTTGCTTTACATCGCCTACGATAAGATTCTTGTTTCCGGCAGACAGACTATCTCTGACCAAGGGCAGAAAGTTTTTCCACTGCATATTAGATGTATCCTGAAACTCATCTATCATATAATGATCTACACGAGTGCCGACCTTTTCATACACAAACGGGGTATCAGTTCCCTCAATAATTTTGTTTAGCAATTCGGTAGTATCCGAAATTAGCATTACATTATTTTCGGCGGCATATTGTCTTACTTTTTTATCGACATCACCCAATATACCGAGTGTAAAAAAGTAACGGTTGATCTCGTAAGCAGTCTGATAGGTTGCCGAATTGTCGTAGTGTGCAATAATATCTGTCACACAATCGTTCAATCCATTACTAAATGCATCTTCTATTTTAGATTTTGCATCGGCAGGAGTAGTTTTGGTGTACCAACCCGATACATCATCGGGTAGTTTACGGAATGTATCGGTAGGTTCTTTTATTTCGCCTGTTGCCCACTTCAAGAAACTAAAGAAGGTCGAACGTGCTCCTCCTTTGAAATCTTCGGGACGAAGATCGAACCTAACCATTATATTGAGAGCCTTTTCGGCAATTTCTCTCGATCTTTTTTCGTATTGCTGAATATAGATTATCAGCGTTTTTTTATAATCGTCCAACAAAGCTTTATCGGCAATATCAGCTTGTATTTGATCACTGAAAGCTTTGTAGGTTTCTTTAAAAATCTCGGTGGATAACGATTGTATATCATTTCGGATATTCCAAGTCTCTCCACTCTCTATTTTCTCTTCCGAGAAACGTATCAACCAGTCAAGTAACTGCTCATTCTCGCTTTTTTCTAAGTCGTAAAGCATCGAGTCGATTGCTTCACCCAGAACTTTACCTGTATCCAGTTCTACATTATAGCCTCCCCCTAAACCAATTTCACGCGTAAAAGCACGCATGGTTTGTTGAAAGAAACGGTCAATAGTGCTGATAGAAAAAGAAGAATAATCATGAAGGATACTAATCAATATCTTTCGGGCTTGTGCCCTCACCCACTCTTCGGGTTTATTATATTTTTCTCTCAGACTCTTTACATAGTCTGATGGTTTATCAGAAGCCAACTTTGCAAGTTCCTCTATAATACGGCTTTTCATTTCCTCGGTAGCCTTATTGGTAAAAGTTACAGCAAGGATATGTTTGTATGAAAAAGGGGAAGAAAAAAGCAATAAAAGATACTCCTCTGTCAATCGGTGTGTTTTACCCGATCCGGCAGAAGCTTTATAAACAGTAAGGTTTGCACTATCAGATGATTCGTGCCTTAGCATATCCGTCTTTTTGTAAAAGCTCTAAAACTTTGGTTCTGAAATCGCCTTGAAGAAGGATTTCCCCGTCACGGGTAGAACCTCCCACTCCACAACGAGTTTTAAGTGATTTTGCTAAGTCCTGCAAATCATCGTCAGAGCCCACAAAATTAGTAATCAGAGTTACCGATTTACCTTTGCGGTTTCTCTTATCAAGCTCTATTCTCAGCAATTGTTTTTCTTTGGGTATAGCAACTACCTCTTCTTCGTCTTCCGAATCATATTTATAATCGGGGTTGGTCGAATAAACTACATTCAACCTGTCTTTCCAGTCATTATTAGTTTTCATAACAGCTAAATATATAAGTAATCAAGGTGTCAGACCTTTTATGATCCTTCGAAGTATAACAATATCTGTCAGTTATAACTTCGAAAGGTAACCTTAAATTATTGAATCAAATATACTTAAAAATTGTCAGACTGAAAGAAAAATTTGACTGTTCAAATTTTCGGCGTGCTTTTTGCTGTATGTTGAACAGAACAAGAATAAGAATTGTTTCATAGGCTAAGGTTACAAATCTTTTTACTATTTTGATCGGCTATATTACTCAACAATACTTTGACAAAAGTATGGCAATAAACATTTAACGTTACTTTAATTAAGTAGTTATGATTCATTTTAAACAAATAGAACTATCCGATAAGCCTCAGATAGATGCTTGTCTGGATGGCAATACTTTTCGTGCATGCGATTTTAGTTTTACAAATATGTTTGCATGGAATGCTAAATTCAAAACACTGTACGACATTCAACACAAAACACTATTTCTTAAGTTTTTGGAAACCGATGGTAAGATCTATTACATGATGCCCATTGGTCCAATGCCCATAAACGAAGCAATTCAGATGTTGCAAGCTGATGCCAAAGCATCTAATATCCCTTTTCAGATGAAAGGGATAACTGTTGAAATGTGGGAGATGATCAACAAAAAAATGCCCAATCAATTCCAACATGTACATGAACGTAACAACGATGAGTACATCTATCTTTCTTCGAAATTAATTTCTCTCTCGGGCAAAAAACTACAAAGTAAACGTAATCACATCAATCGATTCAAATTAGACAACCCCGATTGGCAATACTTCCCCATTACAAGCAAAAAAGAGTTAAACGAATGTGCTGCTATGCTTGATGAGTGGGAAAATATTAAAGAGGACAAAAACAGATCGTTACAATATGATTATATTGCAACTCGATTGATGTTAGAGCATTTTGATTATCTTCAACTCACTGGTGGAGCTATCCGTGTAAATGGTAAAATTATAGCATTTACCATCGGAGAGAAATTAACAGAGGATACTTTTGTGGTGCATGTTGAAAAAGCTTTTGGCGAAATTCATGGAGCTTACACTATAATCAATCAACAATTTATAGAGCACGAAGCATCTAAGTTCAAATACATCAATAGAGAAGAAGATATGGGATTGGAGTCATTGCGAAAAGCAAAACTTTCGTATCAGCCCGATATTTTATTAGAAGAAGGATTATTGATTCCTGTTAATTAGAAACCCTATTTATTATTCAACTCAGCCTTAAAAATATGATTCAATTTGCAAATAAAAACACAGCCCCTGAAGTTCGTTCGATGTGGAAAATCTGCTTCGAAGATACCGACGAATATATGGACTTGTATTTCTCCCGACAATACAGAGACGAGAATACACTCATATATTGGGTAGACAATAAGGCTGTGGCTTCTTTGCAAATGATTCCTTATTCTATCAGGTTTTATGGTGAGGTAATTCCTTTTTATTATCTGGCTGGGTTATGTACCTTATCCGAATACAGGAATAAGGGCTATATGGGGAAACTAATCCGTGAGTCTTTTTCGATTATGAGAGCGCGAAATATTCCACTTTCTATTCTAGTACCTGCTGAAGAATGGCTTTTTGGCTATTACGAGAGATATGGATTCACCACAACATTCGACAAAGGGACAAAGGATATAGAGTTTAGCAAGTTCTTAAAGAAACACGAAAGTAACTGCTCTAATGCATACCAGGAATTTGACAAAACATATCAACAAAACGATTTCTGCGTTTTAAAATCGGAGTATGATTTTGAGACTATCATAAAAGAATACTTGCAAGATGAATGTCCTCCTAAACATAATCTAGCAGCCATGTCTTGTATTATATACCCGTCAGTTATGCTGAGATTATATGCCCAAAAGAATCTCGATAAAAATTTTAAAATAAAGGTAGAGGATGATATTTATCAAATAAGCCAAGGGAAAGTAGAACAAAACAATTCATCCGATTTTGATATTGCAGTAAATATAAATATGCTCGCACGGTTACTCTTTGGGTTCCATACAAATGAACTAGCAACAGAGTATTCTTCTCTTTTCGAAGAACACCAACCTATTCTAAATTTGATGCTAGAGTAAATAGGCTACAACATACATAAATAAACAAAAAAGAGAGTCAAAACCAACCAGTCGGTTTTGACTCTCTTTTTCTTAATATCATATTTAAAATTCTATCAGCCCTGAGGGTTTCCCTCGACTAAGAGTTTTAAGTGTTACATCTTTTCCCACTTTTATTCCTTGCAGATTCAATGCACATTCTACTGTTTTATAAGCAAGATCGGGGTGATTATTGTCCTGACTTAGATGGCAAAGCCATATTTCATCCAACTTATCGTGGTAAATACTGGTAAGTAATTCTCCTGTAAGCCGATTACTTAAGTGTCCCATCCCCGAAGTGATGCGTTGCTTAAGGTATGCTGGATAACGTCCACAACTAAGCATCTCTTCATCATAGTTAGCTTCTATAATAAGATGGTTAGCCGAGCGAGCATACTTCGATATAGTATCGGTTATACAACCAACATCGGTAACTAAAACGATTGTCTTATCTCCTACTTTTATTTGATAACCTACGTTTTCAATTGTATCATGAGGAACTTCGAAAGCCGTTATCTGAAATTCTTTTATTTCAAAAGTCTTTTCTTTTTCAACAACTCGTCTGGCTCCCGTAAATTTTTCTTCAACAAAGCGGCTTCTTTCTATACCTGCATGCACTATCTCTGTTGCATAAACAGGAATATTAAGCTTTCCGCCAAAGCCTCCGATTGATTTGATATGATCAGCATGATCGTGCGTAACTAACACTGCAACGATGGTTTCCATAGCCACACCGTACTCACGTAGATATTTTTTAATGGTACGCATACCAATACCGGCATCAATAAGGATACCGTATTGAGAAGTGCCCAAGTAGTAACAATTGCCACTACTGCCACTAGAAAGACTTATTAATTTATATTTTGGAACAGGTGCAAAAAGATCGTACTGCATATTTGTAAAGGTCTCTGACCTACTTTTTTACTTAGAAAGAAATTCCAGACAGAGCTTTTGCACTTGCATTGAATTCTGTAATAATTGATTTTACAACATCTTCTGCCAATGGCAGGTCTTTAATTAGAGAAGCTATTTGTCCTATTTCAAGTTCACCTTCTACTAGATCTCCTTCAAATATTCCTTTTTTAGAACGCCCTCTTCCCAGAAGAGCTTTTATTTCTTCGGCTGAAGCACCTCTGTCTTCAGCTTCTTGTACTTGTTTGTAGAATTCGTTCTTTATCATTCGGGTTGGTCCTACTTTTTTAAGAGATAAGAGAGTATCTCCTTCGTTTAGACTAATACATAGATTTTTGAATTCGGTAGCAGCAGAACTTTCTTGAGTTAGTGCAAAACGAGTTCCTATTTGTACCCCTTCCGCTCCCAGTGCCAAAACAGCTAACATACCGTTACCTGTTGCAATACCTCCGGCTGCGATTAAAGGTATATCTATGCTTTTACGAACCTGAGGAATCAAAGTCAGAGTTGTAGTTTCTTCTCTTCCGTTGTGTCCTCCAGCTTCAAAACCTTCGGCAACAACTACATCTATGCCTGCTTCCTGACATTTAACTGCAAACTTGGAGCTAGATACTACGTGAGCAACCTTAATGCCATTATCTTGTAATTTCTTAGTCCATGTTTTTGGATTTCCGGCAGAAGTAAATACTACTTTTACGCCTTCCTCAATTATAATATTGATTATTTCTTCGATATTAGGATACAATAGAGGCACATTCACCCCAAATGTATTATTAGTTGCGGCTTTGCATTTTTGAATATGCTCTCTCAACACCTCAGGATACATAGATCCTGCACCGATAAGACCAAGTCCTCCGGCATTACTCACTGCAGAAGCCAATCGCCATCCGCTACACCAAACCATACCTCCCGATATAATCGGATATTTTATATTAAAAATTTCTGTTATTCTATTCTTCATTACTCTAATTTTAGGTCGTACCCATTATTATTCTACAAATATACTAAAACAAAAAGTCAATACCCATTAGTAGCTATTAATACGAAACTGATTTTTTCCTAAAAAATATTATCGCAATTTATAAAACGATTAAAGGCGAGTTTTTCAACTTGCCTTTAATCGTTTAGTCAAATAAGGTCGTAACCTCAATTGATATATTTACTTACAAATTGATTTGTTTTAGCAACATACTCATCTGTACAATCCCAATAAGCATTAGCATGCTCAACATTAGGCACAACCCACAATTCTTTATCTCCTTGCTTGGCTTCGTAAAGCACATTTACCATCCAAGTAGGTACATAGGTATCTTTGTCTCCATGAATAAAGAACATTGGTAGTTTACTTTTTTTCAACTGCTCTAAAGCCGATGCTTCTTTGAAATTCCAACCCACTTTCATCTGAGAATACGAAGAGGCTGCATTCAGTATAGGAAATGCAGGTAGCCCATAATCATCTTTGAGTTTATGCGTAAATTCATCCCAAACACTTGTATATCCACAATCTTCAACAAAGCATTTAATGTTTTCGGGTAAATCTTCGCCGGAAGTCATCATAGTTGTTGCTGCTCCCATAGATATACCATGAATTACCATACGTGTAGTATCTCCATATATACCTTTGGTTACATCTATCCATTTCATAATATCCAAACGATCTTTCCAACCCATCTGAATATATTCGCCATCACTCTTTCCATGTGCTCTTAAGTCAGGAAGCAGGATATTATATCCCATTTCTTTATTGTACAAATGACCAATCATCAACATTCGAATCGAGTTATCGGTATATCCATGAATGATAAGTGCTGTATTAGGAGATGCTATTGCAGACCTTATATATAGGGCATGAAGTTTACTGCCATCTGCGGCTACAATAAATGTATCTCGCAATGCCGAATTTTCACGTAAACTATCTACCCAAATTTTTAAGCTCGGATCGTGTTCATAAAGAAAAGCATAGGCATCTTCTTCATCTGTTGGTGTTACTTTTCTATCTAAAGAAACTCCAAACATATAGACTGCTCCGCCACCGATGATAGCTAATAATACTACCACAGTAACAACTAAACCTATTATTACTTTTTTCATTTGTTAGTCTCCATTGTATCTCTAATATTCTTTTGAACAGACACAGCAGCAAATAAACTTAAGGTATAAGACATTCCATAAAATCCTTTTTCACTCAAGGCCAATTCAGCATTCCAAAGACCAACGATCAATAATATGATAGAAACAATAGTACCAAACCAACTTATTGCAAAGAAAATATTAGTAACCGGAATACCTTCGAGTTTATCTCTCACACTTTTTTGAAGTGTTACTGCCGAAAATAGCCCAAACAATAGAATTGTAAAATAATACCCTTTTTCGTTTAGCTGCATATCAGCATTATATAATCCAATCAGGTAGGCAATCACCCCAACAAATAATACCAGCCATGTTGCACCAACAAAGGCAAACGAAGGGGCTTCGTTGTCTTTCTTCTTCTTTATAACCGCCTCAGGCTTCACTGATTCTTCTTCCATTTTCAATTTAGTGTTGTTAAATTTAACATTTCAGAGGTCAAAAATAATTATATTTATCTAATAACAACTACTATAGGTTCAGAAAAGAGCACTTCATCCCTGTCAGGCTATAAAACAATACAAAAAAGAATCAATGCTTGTCGCTTAACAAAGTCTCTTTTTTCTGCTTACCAAAAATTATAACTAAGCTAACCGAAACGAGTATTAAGAAAATACCGAACGCACTATTCACATTAAAATATTCTGAAAAGTATAACCCCCCAATAAGCACAGCAACAAGAGGTTCCATAGAACCCAATATAGATGTGATAGTAGAACCTGCATATTTTATCGCCAGAATCAAAGTTAAGTCCGAAACCACAGTAGCCAAGAAAGCAAGCAATGCTAATCGCCCAAAAGCAGTAAAGTCTGGAATTGATTCAATACCCGATGGCGATACTCCTGCAAATATCAAAAACAGAATTGCACCCGAAAGCAATATATAGAATGTAAGAATCTCAGCATTCATTTTACTTACAGAAGACTGATTGATACCAACAATATAGACCGAATAGGTTATCACCGTAAGGGATGCAATACCCACTCCTATCAATTTTATAGATCCTCCACCATTCCAACAAAGTAATGCGACCCCGATCAATGACAAAATTGCAGCTAAAAACAAAACTATAGATTTCCGTTCCTTAAAAAATACAACCATCAAAAAGCTTACTGCAATAGGGTACAGAAAATGTATAGTAGTAGCCAATCCACTGGGAATATATTTATAGGAATAAATAAGACACATTGCTGTTGCTGCATAAAGTAAACCTAACCAGCTAAGTGTAAAAATATCTTTTTTAGAGATTCGGAAGTTTTCTTTTTTTAACAAACAAATTGCTCCCATTAATATAGTAGAAAACAGAAAGCGATAAAACAGAATCGAAGGTAACCCCATATTAGAATCGGTCATTAGAGGAATCGAAAACAAGGGAATCAAACCAAATGTGCCCGATGAAATAAGTGCAAAAAAAACACCTCTGAGACTTTTCATTACAATACTATTTTTACAATTTGTTACTTTTATTGTGTATAACTGCCTGATATATCCATACCAGCAGAGATAACCAGTGCTTTACAGCCAAAATTCTGACAAAGGTACAATGTTTCATACAAGAAAACAAGATAATACTTCTTAAGATTATGCAGACTGTGAACTGCATAATCTTAATACTCTATCAATTGAGCTCTATTGTTTGGTTCACATGAATCTCCTCTATAAAAGTCTGATCGTGCGAAATTACTATAACCGAACCTCCAAAATCTTTAATGGAAGCTATCAACGTCTTTTGACTGTGTATATCCAAATTATTAGTTGGCTCATCCAATATAATCACATCAGGCACATTATTACTTACGGCTAAGCAACAAAGTATAAGTTTCATTTTTTCACCTCCACTTAGTTGCACACATTTTCTGTTCCACACATTATTCGGAAATTGATAACGATGCAAAAGTATTTTTAATTCATGATCAAGAAGATGCCGTTCGTTAAACCTTTCAACCTGATCAAAGACTGTCAATTCATTATCTAAGATAGAGTATTCTTGGTCTATATACAAAGATTGAAAGTCAGCAATAAAAACACTTCCAGTTGTAGGCTCTAACTTTGCCGTCATTATTTTAATGAGAGTTGTTTTCCCTGCGCCATTATTACCGGTAATTCTAATTCTATCATCGCTACGGATTTGGAAGTTTAAAGGCTCAGACCATAGAGGCTTCCCTACATAGGAGAAATTCAGATTCCTTGCCTCAATAAGGATTTTCCCGGAATGCAGATTCGAGGTGTTAAACTCGACTTTTAAGACTTCCTCTTTTTGAATATGTTGTCTGATTTCTTTATTACTATCCGAAATTTCATTCAATTTCTCATTTTGAATATTTCTCAACTTAGCACCACTCTGATCTGCCTTATCTTTGAGCATACCCATCGCTATACGCGGAATACCCGCTTTTTGTTTCTGCTTTTTACCTCTTACCTCATTCTTTTGCTTTTGCTCTGTAATATCCCTTGCTTTTTGTCGGGCTAACCTCAAAGTCTTTTCATTCTCTTCGAGCTGAGCTTGCAGGGCATTTAATTTTTCCTCTTTTTGAATTTCGTAAAAATCATAGTTACCACCATAAATATCAACTGCATTTTGTCTCAACTCCATGGTTCTTTCCAATAGATTCAGTAAAGTTCTATCGTGACTCACAACAAGAATGGTTGCCTTACTCTTTCTGATAAACTGATAAAGCAAGTTCCGACTCTCTAAATCAAGATGATTAGATGGTTCGTCTAAAAGAATAATTGCGGGTGAATGAATTGAGATTGCAGATAAAAAGACTTTTGTTTTTTCGCCTCCACTTAAGTTTCTCATTGGTTGAGATAACTCTAAGTCTTGCAGACCCCAGAAAAATAAAGCTGCACCAATTCTGCCCTCAACACTCCAGTCGTCATCCAAACATTCAAGATTATCCGTTGAAGTATCTCCATCGAGAATAGCATGCAACGCCTTTAGCTTATCGTCTACTCCAAGAACCTGAGAAATGGTAAGATCATTATATTGTCCAAAATGTTGAGGAATATAATAGGGTTTATCAGAATAAATAATTTCCCCTTCGGAAGGCTCGATCTGCTCACCTAAGATTCGCAGCAATGTCGATTTCCCTGAACCATTGTTACCTATCAAGGCTATTTTTTCTCCTGATGAAATATTGAAATTGATATTTTGAAATAAAATCTCCTTATCGGGGTGTATATATGAAAGGTTATTAACCGTAATACTCATAAAGCACTAATGTATAATATTATAAACTAGAGTCTAAAAACCCATTTAGTAGATGTAGGTATAAAATAGATATGGATAAACAATCACGAATGTGTTGCTTAAATACATCAAACCTCTTTATTGCTTTAGTAGGCATAACAACTACAGTCTGTTATGAGCCAAAACAAATTATTAAAGACTTGTATAATTTATTAATTACATGAATTCTAAGTTTATGCCAGTGCATTTGCAGATATTGCAGCTGACAAAATTGATAATTGTATTAACCAAAATGTCCCGAAGTGTTCGGAGTTTCATGATGGTATATAACCATCCCTTTTACTTAGATATTTTCACTGGAGTACTTTTTCGTTTATAATTCGACAAAGATATACAATATTTTATTGAGTAAAAGAATCTTAAATGAAAAATCTAAGATTCTAGACAATCAATCTATTAGATAATTATCTAAAAAACAGAGATTCGCCTATTACTAGATATCACAAACACACAGCAATACTATAATTAAGCAAACGAGAAGACCTATCACCTTTGTTTAGAACTTGTATCTCTAATTTGCAAAAGGTCTTCATCCTCATTTTGGAATTCTTATCATCAAAACCGTTATCTTTGCAATACAATCTATAAGATAATATTAAAAAAAGTTGAAATTTAAAGTGATACTTTAAAGTCACAACTTACAATAATAGCTATATTTAGATTGGATAATAAAAGAGGTCTGAGACCTTAATGGATAACCAGAAAACAATAATAGGTATGTATCTTATTCAGAATGCTACAATCATAAATGAAGGCAAATCGACTAAAGGATCTGTCCTGATAGAAGGAGAGATTATTAAAGCTGTTTATACAAACAACGAGACTCCTTCTGAAATTCTAAACAGAGCAACAATTATTAACGCCGAAGGTTTATGGTTAACACCGGGCGTAATAGATGATCAGGTTCACTTTAGAGATCCCGGACTAACACACAAAGGAGATTTAGCTTCCGAAAGTAAAGCGGCTATTGCGGGAGGAGTAACCTCTTTTATGGAGATGCCCAATACTAAACCACAAACAACCTCAATAGAAGCCTTAGACGCTAAGTTTGAAGTAGCTTCACAAAAATCATATGCCAACTATTCTTTTTATCTAGGAGCTACTAATGATAATCTAGCTGAACTTCGCAAAATTGACAAGAAGAATACGTGCGGAGTGAAAATATTCATGGGATCATCTACCGGAAATATGCTTGTAGATAAACGCAAAGCATTGGAAGGAATCTTTGCCGAAATAGATATGATTATCACAACTCACTGCGAAGAAGAAGAAATTATACAAAAAAACATTGCTTACTATAAAAACTTATTAGGTGATGATATTCCTGTGAAATACCATCCTCTGATAAGAAGCGCAGAAGCTTGTTACCAATCATCAGCCAAGGCAGTAGAACTTGCTGACAAATATGGAGCAAGACTTCACATACTTCACCTTTCAACAGAAAGAGAAATTAGTCTCTTTGATATTAAACCTCTTGCTGAGAAAAAAATTACAGGCGAAGTTTGTGTACATCACCTTTGGTTTTCAGACGAAGATTATGAGAAATACGGAAATCGTATCAAATGGAATCCTGCTGTAAAGACAAAACAAGACAGAGATGCTCTTCTTCAAGGGTTACTTAAAGGTAAACTAGATGTGGTAGCAACAGATCACGCCCCTCACCTATTGGAAGAAAAAGTCGGAGGATGCTTACAAGCAGCTTCAGGAGGTCCATTAGTGCAACATTCTTTACAGATGATGCTTGAGTTATCTAAACAAGGTAAAATATCGAAAGAGGAAGTCGTTGACAAAATGTGCCATGCACCTGCCACTCTTTTCAGAGTAAATAAGCGAGGATATATTCGTGAAGGGTATTTTGCCGATCTTGTTTTAGTGAATCCAAACAAAGATTACACAATTACTCAAGATAATATTTTATACAAATGTAAATGGTCTCCACTTGAAAATGAAACCGTATCAACCTCTATTGAAAAGACATTCCTAAACGGACAAATAGCTTTTGAAAACGGACAAGTTAATGAAGTAAGAGGTCAGGCTCTAACTTTCAACAACTAAGACATCAATAATATCTATGACCTTAAACTTTCATGAAGTTTAAGGTCATAGATAT
>NZ_CVRU01000021.1 GCF_001261715.1 Dysgonomonas sp. HGC4
CTTATACTATAAGGTTTACAGTCACTGAATTTCATAATAGAAAAGAACTCAAATACGAAAAAGGAGAAGCATCTGATAATATATTTCTTTCATATTTTAGAAATACTGTATTTGTATATGATGAGGGTTCATACAACTTTTGAGAAATAATATAATCATTTAGAGCAAACTTTTATAATAAAAATGATATGTGGATAGTAATAGTAATAATTGTAGTGTTGGTTCTTGTCCCATTAACTATGCGTGTTTCTGGTGCTGACAGCACCTATTGTGTCATGTATTATAATATGACACGAGAATTTACAGGCTCTAAAGATGATTGTGAAGCATGGATTGAGAATAAAATTAAATCAGAAAAAGAGAAACTAACAAGGGATATGGAGAAAATGTGTATGGAGAACAATATACCTAAACAGAATATCTCAGATGAAATGAGACAACTGGAAACTCTTCTTAGGCAAAATTATAAAATAGTAAGACTAAACTAATAAACAATATTATGTGGATAGCAATTGTAATTATAGCTTTCATTCTTTTAGTTGTAATACGTTCTATATATAGATATGATGGGCATTACCAACTTTTAAATGAGAAAGGTATACCTATTCATACAGGAACTTATAGAAGTTGTGTGGAATCTCTAAATTCATACAAAGTAATGGGATGGGGAAAAGAATATACTATTAAGAGAATGAAGTTCTAATGAAATTCAGAATATCACTTATTACTATTTGTATTCTGTTCTTCCTTTTATCCTGTAAGGGGAACAGTAATAAGTATGTTTATTCTGATGGAGAATATAATGCTGAAATAAATTACTATAATCCTAAGACAAGTTCAAAATCAACATATACTTTGAAAGTTGAGATAGAAAATGATAAACTTGTAAAGATATATTGGACTAATGGAGGTTGGTTGGATGATAGCCATTTTACACCACCAAATATTAGTTCAGGTGAAGCTAGGTTTATATCTGATAGAGGGTATAGGTATAATGCGAAAATAGTAAGTAAGATTGAATAGAATGTTTAAACTTGCTTACTGTTTTAACAAGAATGATAAAAAATAATAGTATTAATCACTAGTATGGCATTACAAAAATATTACAAAAATATTGTAAACCTATTGTAAACCATGAGTAACCAATTTAGATGTAATCAATTAATAGATAGTTATTTATGTTGCTGTTTAAGGCTGACTACGGATCAGAAGGTTCCAGGTTTGAATCCTGGCGCGGTCACTACAGAAGCACTTATAACGAAAGTTATAGGTGCTTTTTTGTTGTGGTTATGGCTGGTTTATGAGTGAAAGTTAAACCGAGAGTTAAACCAACAGCTTGAATGATTCAAATAACTAATATATGATTACTGGTTGTGAATGGCTTCTCAATTGTTATAATAATATGAAACTCATTAGATGCGGTTATATAAGCTTATTTAGGTATAATGTAGTTGTTTTAATTAATACCAACTTTCCACGCTCGCTATTTCGAACAATCTTCCATCGGGTGTAATAAAAACAGATTCATATTCTTCGCCAAATAAATCAGCGTAGTGTTGTAGATACAAGGCTTCTACTATTTCTGGATCGTAGAATAGTTTAATAGAATAAGCTTTACCTGTAATTAGCTGCTTCATTATAAACAGGCTAATAATGTCCATAGGATAATTACCACAGCAACAAGTGCTGCACCTAGAAAGAATTTTCGTCCTTTTATCATACGGTCTACAAAATCAGGTTTTCTTTTTAGCATTATTAAATTATCTTGAGTTCGCGAAGTTATATCAATAAAATGGAATTGATACAATTCTTTATTCTTTAAAATAGGAGAAAGCATCTCTAAATAAAAGGGTGTTGCTTATTGTTAGTATTCTAAAATCATTGTAGCTTTGCCTGCTAACTAACAACTATTATTGATGAAATATTTTCTATTTTTGGCTCTCACATCTATTCTACTTTCGTTTACAACTTCTTGCTCCAAGGATGATGATAATAATGATATTGGTAATAAGACGGAATATGCAGCTCAGTACAAGAAAGTTCTTAATGATATTGCTTGATAGTACAGCGAGGCTTGCAAAGCTGAAAGAGGAAGCTAAGGGCCTTTCGGGTGGTCGGCTTATCGTTGTTCAAGAGCAAATATCTCGTGAATCAAATAATTTGTCTGAATTAAAAAAGAAGAAAAAGGAATTAGAAAAGAAATTAGGACTGGCCTTATTGGAATTCGATAGTAGTAATCGTATCGAATCAAAATATTTGATCTAAAATAAGATATAATCTAAGTTATGGCTTATTTTCAACTCAGAAACATA
This sequence comes from Dysgonomonas sp. HGC4, assembly GCF_001261715.1. Taxonomy (GTDB): domain Bacteria; phylum Bacteroidota; class Bacteroidia; order Bacteroidales; family Dysgonomonadaceae; genus Dysgonomonas_A. The sequence goes on from NZ_CVRU01000021.1 coordinate 2,313, forward strand.
AAAAAATAATGAAGCAGTTCTTTCTTTTTATACACCTAATGATAGCATCTATAGTTTGTGCGCAAAATACGACTTCTAAGGATGTAGATATAACAAGCATCTTCTCTTATGACCAATTTGAAGAGACTAAAAAGTTCATACTTAAAGAAGCTCCATATAATGTTACATCTAGTCTTAGGTCTACTATATATAGGTTCCAATGCACTAATACTGATATTGAAGTAAGGTTGGCATCTATTGTTAGATTCCCTGCTATTGAAAGCACAATGGAAGAGATGAACGCAAAGATGAATAATCCTAAAATGTACGATGCTATTCTCTTAATGGTGTTTGACAAAGATGGTAATTCGTTTTATCGAATTAAACAAGACACCTCTACTCACAGAATATATCTTGAGCCAGATACGCAGGAAAGCTTGACAATGCAGAAAGAACAAGTTCGCGGATGTTTAAATTGTGTCTTAGAAGAGATTACAAAGAAACAATAGCTTATTTTTTTCTATTGGATGAATTTTTTTCGGCTTTTATGGCTTTAATATATGCTTATGTATAAGGTGTGTGTCCTTTAAATAATATAAGGTTTACTATTGAGAGTTCTTCTAACTCAGTGATTGTATTTGTAATTTTATATACAACTTAGCTATTATGTAAATTGCTTTTATATTGAATTAACTAAACATCTTGTGCATTGATCTTGTTTAAATTAATAATGGGAATTATAATTTAATCAAAGTATTATGGAATTATTAAAGTATTTTCTAATAACAATCGGAGTTATTTCTATTGTTTTATTTATTGTGTTGTTAGTTATAGGAGTTAAGGTCGTATCTACCATAGTGTTGTATGTTATTGGTGCAATTGCTATACTGGCATTGATCTGTTTTATCTTTTTTTATGCCGGTAAATTATTTGGAAGAAAGGAAAATGAATAAAA
>NZ_CVRU01000022.1 GCF_001261715.1 Dysgonomonas sp. HGC4
TTATCTATTTATATAAGAAAGCCTCGGAGACAATTCTCCGAGGCTTTCTTTGTGAAACAAGTAATCTATTACAGATTTAGCACTTTCTTTAGTTCTTTGTAGCCTGCAAGGCTCATCTTTACTTGTAGATTGTTTTGAAGCTTTAAGACTTGGCTTTGCTTTTCATAGAGTTCTATCCGCTGTATATAATCTATATTTATAATGCTGGAACGATGTACCCTAACAAATTTATTCTTGGGTAGATGTATTCCAAAATACTTCATTGTTTGTTCTTTCAAGTATTTCCCTTTTGCTGTAAAAATCATTACATAATCTCCTTCAGCCTGAATAGATATAATCTCACCTATAAATATAAGATCAATCTTTTGCCCATTTTTTACAGCTATATGTTCTAATACTTCAGTTTCGCAATTATCTTCTGTTTCAGATATTTCTTCCAGAGGTTCAGTAGCTACTATTTTTTCAGGGGTTGCTTCTATAGGATTGTCTTCTTCCTCTTGATTTCGTCTAAAGATAGATCCATAAAATAATATTATCAATCCAGATACAAGCAGAGCAATGAAAATACGTACAGGTATTGTTGGAAAGAAGAGTTTAAGTATATCTTCCGAAAGTAGAATGTAAAGAATCAATAAGTTTATACCTACCCAACAAAGTACAAAGAGTATTGCTAATGCTCCAGAATTAATTATTTGCTGAACTTGTGATGATTTATAATTGGCATACTTCATAACTTCTCTTAGCAAGAAAGTCAGAGTAGCTAACAATAACCCTGATACAACCCCATCTAGAACTAAGTAAGAGGTGGGTAAAGGTATTAAGGGAGCCATTGCTATGACCATTATGATTAAAGTTGTGATGGCAATAATCAATGGGCCTATTATTAAATTAAAACGACTATTATTCATATTTAAAATGATAAGATCTCGAGCCTATTGTTTAGTTTCTTATTTCGATACTCCCGAAAAGGCAAGAAGCTTTCATATTAAAAAAGATATTATCTTCATTAGTTGGTATGTCTATTATTACTCTTTTATCCTGAATATCACCAAACATGACGCTCGATTTCATATTTATTTGCCATTCGCTAGGCACATAAATAATTACCGATCCAAACATCGAATTGACTTCCAATTTATTATTTTTATTTAAACCGCTTACTTTTCGAAGATCAAGTTTTATTTCTCCAAAGGCACAGTTAACTTCTCCTCCCCTAAAGTTCGACGAAAATACGATTTGCTCGCTGCCATTAAATAGTACTGATTTATCTATACAGTCATCTATTGTTTGATTTGTATTTGAAAAAGCCTCGGTCGTAGCTGATTCTGATTTTTCCGAACACCATTTCTTTTGGCAGCAACCGCGATCATTTTTTTTGAAAAGGAATAAAAACCCTGCAATAATCAGTAGTATAGGCCAGCAATCTTGTGCTTTAATAAGTACACCATCAAATAAATCGGGGAAAGTTAAGGTAACAACCGGCAATATAAAAAAGACTCCAACGGAGGTAGTGATAATTCCACTCGTAAATTGGCGGTTAAATAAAAAGGCAACTCCTAAGGCTATCAAAAGCATTTGCCATGATATAAGTATGGGTTTGTATATTGCTGGCAAAAGCCCCAAGTTAAACGAAAGAAGAAGTATGCCCGCCAATACAAGCAGTATTGCAAAGCTTATTTTTGATCCGTTGCTATGATTGCGTTGATCTATTTTTAATTCATTTTTCATAATTGTAAATTTTATTTGTAACAAATGTAACTGTATATAATATGACAGGAAACAGAATATCGATGAAACGAGTATTTTTGTCGATAAAGTGGCCTTTCTTTATCAGGAAGATAATAGATATTTATTATTAATTAGCACCTGATAATATATAACTCTTGATGTTAGCAAGATCGGAAAAGTCTAAACAGGCTTTTGTTTCTAGTTTTGTAACGAAACAATTAAATACATGCAACAAAGAACAACGACAAAGGAAGAGTATCAAAAGCAGGTAAATATTATTATCGAATACATCAATAATAATCTGAATGAAGATTTAGACCTGCTCACTTTAGCGGAGAAAACAATCTTCTCCTCATTTCATTTTCATAGGATTATGAAATCTTTTTTAGGAGAGTCTCTCGGAGCATTCATAATGAGGATAAGAGTCGAGACTGCAGCTCGATTGTTGTGCTATACCGATTTGCCTATTCAAGATATAGCCTATCAGGTTGGCTATGAAGTCCCCTCTTCTTTATCTAAAGTCTTTAAGCTGTTTTATAATGTTTCGCCAACAGAATTTAGAAACAATAAAAATTACACTATTATGAGACCTTTGCTATTAAATAATGATCTTAACTTAAAAGCTCCCAAAATACGAGAAATAGAATCGAAAGAAGCTATTTATCTACAGATCTTTGGTAAATATTCGGATGTAGATTTCTGTGGATCGTGGAATAAATTGTGGCAATATGTGAAAGAAAATAAATTGTTCTCAGCAGGTATAGAACATCTGTGTGTTTACTATGATGACCCTAAAGTGACAGAAGCAGATAAGCTTCGTACAGATATTTGCTTGGTAATTCCTCAAAAAGCGAAGACTATACCTAATGTTGAAGATATTTGTGTTTTTAATGAAAATACTGATAAAGTAAAAGCTAAAGGGCAGATAGGAGTAAAAGAGATAAAAGGAGGTAAATATGCTGTGTTTTCTTATCAAGGATCTTATGAAAATCTAGGAAGTGTTTATGATACTATTTATGGGAAATGGCTTCCAGAGAGTGATTGCAAGTTAAGAAATACATCGGGGTTTGAAAAATATTTAAATAACCCAGAACGCACATCTCCCGATAAATTAAAAACGGAGATTTATATTCCTATCGAATAAGAGGTAAATGAAAAGGGATAACCATTGTGGTTATCCCTTTTCATTTTTATAATAAGATATGTTTTCATCTTTTATTTTACATCAAACCAAAGTCTTGTTGTTAGCAAATCTTCCCCTTGGTTTGCAATAGCAACTTTGTAGCTTTTACCATTCAGAGACTGTTCGCTACCAGGGTAGAAGAAGCGTAAAGGCATTTTACCTTCCAATACTGTGGCTGTTCCTGCTTTTAGCTCAGGATAATCTAAACGTCTCCATTCAGCAAAAGCATCTAACCCTTGACCATAAAATGCAATCCATTTTTGCTCTCCAATCGATTTTTTGTAGTTTGCAGGATTATATTGTACAGATGGTTGATTCAGATAGTCGCTAATAGTTTTGGTATTTGTAATTCCAAATTGATTTAAAGAAGCTGTAATTGCTTGTTTGTAATATGTTTCTGCATTACCTGTAATAAGACCTCTTGCTACCGCTTCTGAAAGAGCAAATTGCACTTCAGCATAACTAAATATAACAGCGGGAGATTGAGATGTCAAGAAATAAGTTCCAGGTTTAGATGTTTTTGCAAATCCTTGATTGTTAGCATCACTATTAGACAAACCATTAGCAGCTCCTACATATTTTCCAACAGAAGGATCTGATGGTAATTGTGCATATACTGACAATCTAGGATCGGAAAGTTCCGATAATTTATCTACTATAGTTTTAGATATCCTATAATCATCTCTAGTTTCGAACCATGCTGCTGCAGGATTCTGTTGTGGAGAGCTTGTATAGATAAACTGGAATGTTTCGCTATTATTGCTTATCAAACCAGATGGATCGCTGGTAATACTTGCTAAAGTTTGTTTTGCCAAATCGGGTTCACGGTCAGAGATTCGCAAAGCAATACGTAAGCGTAGAGAATTTACAAACTTTTTCCATTTCGAGATATCACCTTTATACACTACATCTCCTGTGATACCATCTTTTGATGGATCCAACAATTGTTGAGCCTGAGTCAAATCTTCTAATAGACCAGTGTATACTTCTTTTTGAGTATTATACGCAGGGGTTACTATCTGCCCAGCTTCTTTGTATGGAATGTTTCCGTAAGTATCAGTCAGTAATAAAAATGTCCATGAACGTAATGCTAGAGCAACACCCTTAAAGTTAGAATTTGCCTGTGCGTCGGGAAATGCCAGAATTGTATTCAAGTCTGTAATTAAAGTAGCATAACCGGTATTCCACAGGGTGGTTATTTCAGTAGCAGTGTTTGATAATTCGTATCTATCAGGTTCTGTATATTGGATTTTTGCCCAATGTTGTATAAACAGTAAAGACGAGTTGAAACTACTATTTGATCCCCAATATAAATCTGCTCCATGTTTTAAACTACCTGTAAGGAGGAATGGAGCTAGAGGTGTCTCTGTTGCATTTGGATTTCTGTTTATGTCATCCAATTGGTCGTTGCAAGAACTAAGAGCAAATGCAACTAATATGAGTGATAATATATTTTTAAACATAAGTTCTGTTTTTTCTAATTATACATTGTAATATTCAGATGTTCAATCTTAAAACTGTAAGTTCAGATTAAGACCAAAAGATCTTGTTGTAGGTAATGCTAAACTTTCTAAGCCTTGTGCATTTCCTGTATTGAATGCTGTTTCGGGGTCGATATTTGGTGCATCTTTGTATATAAAGAATAAGTTACGACCAAATGCTGATATATTAGCACCTTGTAAACCTATACTCTTGGTAAAGTTCTTGGTGAAAGTATATGTCAGTTTTATTTCGCGGAACTTTATATAATCTGCTTTATATACATAAGCTTCGTTGATATTGTAAGAAGCTTTATAGTATTCTTGTGCACTGATTATAGTTGTATTTGGATTACCATTTTCAAGAACTCCTCCGAATATCATTCCATCGTCATATACATTTACTCCGCTTGGAGCTTGACCACCATTTACCGGAATTTTATTTCCTTTAGTATCATTGCCTGCGTAGTAGTATTGAATACCTCCATATTCTGCACCACGACCTGTAAGAGTTTGTTCTAAAACTCCGGTGTAATTACCTGTTCTGTTAGTTCCAGAGTAAATGCTTCCACCAATGCTGGCATCAATAAGGAATGAAAAGTCGATATTTTTGTATGTGAATGTATTAGAGATACCACCTAACCAATCAGGAGTATATTGTCCTAATACTTTCTTTTCAGGGTCGGCTTTAGGTAAACCGTTTGATGCCACTATAATATTACCACTGCCATCTCTCAAATAACCAGTACCATAAAGGATACCATATTTTTGACCTATGGATGCTAATACTTGTACACCTCCCGATGCTCCGATTTCGTAATTTTCAATTAAACCGTCTTGATCAAGAACTACAACTTTACTTTTGTTTTTAGAATAGTTTAAGCCAATATTCCATTTAAAGTCTTTTGTCTGAACAGGAATAACATCTAATTGTATTTCAACACCCTTGTTGTTAATTTTACCTGCATTAAGTAACTGAGAAGTATATCCGCTTGCTGCAGATGTTTTTATTTTAAGAATCTGGTCAAAACTATTTGTATTGTACACTGCAACATCAAGTCGAACTCTGTTCTTAAACAAACTTGTTTCTAATCCAAACTCAGTAGAACGAGTTGTTTCTGGTTTAAGATTAGGATTGTTTTTTTCTTTAGATGATGTTTGAATAGGATTTCCCTCAAAAGCAGGTTCGAAATTATAGATAGTAGCCAATTGATAAGGATCTGCATCTTTACCTACTTCAGACCATCCTCCACGTAATTTAAGGAAGTTCAATACATCACTTTTAATATTTAGAGCTTCAGTCAAAACAAAACTGGCATTTACCGAAGGATAGAAATATGATCTGTTATCACGAGGTAATGTTGATGACCAATCATTACGACCTGTAATATTCAAATATGCATATCCTTTATAACCCAGTTGAATAGAGCCGTATCCACTATATATTCTTCTCTTTCTAAATTCATTTGTAGATATTAACTGATCTCTTGAATTGGTAAGTGTGTATAGATCAGGAACAGCTAATCTTGGAGCTTTTTGATAATTATTCTCAAAAGTATTATTCATGATATTGAATCCACCAAGAGCATCCAATTTTAGATCTTTAGTCAGATCACGCGTATATGTCAATATACCTTCTGTATTGTTTTCGCTTACAGTATATGCATCTTCTGCGTACGATCCGTATGGAGTACCGTTAGTTCCATATTTAATTTGGTATTTGCGGCGATCGTTATAATAATCAGTTCCTGTACGGAATTTAAAATCTAAACCTTTAGCAAGATTAATGTCTGCGTGTACATCTCCAATAATTCTGTTTCTTTTTTGTTCAACAGTATTATAGTATGCATTCCAATAAGGGTTGCTATAATAACTGTTGTTCCAGTTTTGCTCTCTGTTGTTTTTTAATTCGTTTATATCAACTTGTCGACCAAACCATAGGAATTGAAGCATTACACCTGCAGCACGTCCTCCTGATGGACCTCCCGGTAAGTTAGGAACATCGCTTATAATGTAATTTGCAGTAGCTCCTACTTTGATTCTTTTAGTTACTTGATAATTTGTATTAATCGTGAAATTGGTTTTCTTAATCTGAGTGTTAGGTACTATCCCTTTTTGATTTTCGTGATTTACACCTAAGCGGAAATTATATTTATCATCAGATCCTGATACCGATACACCATTGTTAAATGTAACACCAGTATTAAAGAAGTCTCTTACGTTGTTTGGATGAGCTACAAAGGGAACAGCTACACCATTTGAGAAGAACTGTGGAATAAGTTGTCCGTTAAGTCTTGGACCCCAACTTTCGTCTACTCCATCATTTATACCTCCACCTTTACCATCAACATAGCTGAATAAGCCATTCGATCCTTGTCCGAATGAGTTTTGGAACTCAGGAAGACTTGCTACCGTAGAAACAATTACACCAGAATTGAACGATACACCAATTCCTTTTTGTCCTTTACCTGTTTTAGTAGTAATCAAAATAACACCCTGTGCTGCACGAGATCCGTATAATGCTGCTGCATTAGGACCTTTAAGTACACTCATCGATTCTATATCTTCAGGGTTAAGGTCGGCTATTGCATTTCTAAAGTCACGAGTAGCTCCACCTGAATTCAATTGCGAATTATCTACAGGTATACCGTCTACGATAAATAGAGGTTGATTGTTTCCGGCAATAGATGTTTCACCACGGATAACAATACGCGACGATCCCATGTCTCCTTGAGAGTTAGTGATACGTACACCTGCCAATTTACCAGCTAATGAATTAAGTAAGTTAGGCTCTTTATTGCCTTGTAATGCATCGCTTTTTAGCTCTTGCGTGGTGTAACCCAATGATTTTTTCTCTCTGTTGATACCTAAAGCAGTAACTACAACTTCATCAAGAAGATTGTTGTTTTCAGATAAAGTTACACTGATAGGCTCGTTGCTATCATAAACATCTACTTCTTGAGTTCTGTATCCAAGAAAATTGAAAACTAGAGTAACGGGAAGTTCTTCTGATACTTTTATTGAAAATTTGCCATCAAAATCGGTTGCAGTATTTACTTTAGCCGATGATTTTAATGTTATAGAAACTCCGGGTAGAGGTAGGCGGCTTCTGTCGTAAACCTCTCCGTGTATTGTTGTCTGAGCATAAATTACAGTTCCTCCAAGTAAAAATAGAGTCAGTAAGAGTGCTTTCGCTATGTTATATAGCGATTGAGATTGTGAGTACAGCATATGATTTAGTCTTTTTTTTATTCGTGAATCAAGTAGTAAAATCGGTTTATTTCTCTAAGCTGGCATAGTTGATAATCTGTTGTTGGATGTTCTTTTTCTCTTTAGAGTCGATATTAAGAAATCCGTAAACATGATTCAATTTTTGACCATCTGTAACAATCCACTCAATAAAGCTTTGAACTTCTTTAGGTAGTTTTTCGTCAAAAGCCAAACTAACAGTTTCGATTGGAATAAGATTTATTTTTTCACCTTCTAATAAAGAAAGCGTTGCATCTATACCCGAATTCACTGCTTGCCATTGGTCTTTTTTCAAATCAATTGGAAGTATTGCAATGTTTTCTTTTAATTCGCGGGTTTTAGTATCATATATGTATGAAAGATAATTGAAAGCAACACCTGATTCATCTTTCTTCAATGCATTGATAAGGAAAATATCATCTCCTGCTATTTTTTTGCCTCTTAGCTGATCTCCGGTTTTACCAAAATATCCCGAAATTACGTCAGAGTTAGATGCTTCTAAGCTTCCTGAGTAGATTGTAACTTCGTTTTTAAAAGGATATTTGCCCGAATCATCAATATCTTTTTCGAAAAACAATTGTTTGAGCTTATTTCTGTCCAAACCTTTGTTGTTTATTTCTTCGAAAAGAGGATTTTGTTTATTTGCTACAGGCAGAATAGCATATCTTGCAACTTGCAATGATTGTTGTGCAGGATTCTTTATTTGATTCTCATTTGTAACTACACTTATATCTATTGCCTCGCTGTTTGTATTGCGATCAGCCACTTTAATAACTACATTAGGGTTAACTTTGCTATATTCGTTTATCCAAGCATTTAATATTGGGTGAGTAAAGTTAGCTCCCTTTATATATAGCGTGTTATCTGAATTCTGAGCTAGTATAGATGTACTTACTAATAGTAAAGTAGCAATAAATGTTAGTTTTATATATCTTGAAGTTTTCATATTGATTCTTTTTTTGTTTTTTGATAAAATAAAATGGTCGGTATAAAATGACCTTATAAATTGGAGGAAGTTGATTAGCAAGGCATGCACATTCGCATATGCGGACAACAATATATATCGGTAAGTAAAGCTTCCACAGCTTGATTAGCCGATGATAAACAAGATAGAGACGCGTCCTCTTGTGTTGAATAAATTTGATTTATTGATGTGAAAAATAATGATTTCATACCTTGTAAACTATTAATGATAAACCTTTAAAACTGAGTATTAAAATTCTTTCACAAAAGAAGCCAATATATGCTAATTGGAAAATACCATAGATGTGGTATATTTCTTTTGGCAACTAATAGTCACGGGGAGGTTATTGATATATTTACTTGTAGGTAGATTTCTTGTTTATAAATAAAAAAAGGGGGGATTGTTCGGTTAAAAAGAGGTGAATTCGGACAAAAATTGAAGTTTCTTTCTTTTTCGTGAAAATAGCGAGTGTTTTATTTGGATTTGTCCCGAAAAAGTGTTAAATTAAAGCAGAGTAGAATCAATATTTAAAAATTCTAGAATTCTAGTTTTTCTATTGTCTTTTCTTTATTGCGTTATTAATGAGGTTTTAATCATTATTTTTTCTTTTTATTTAATGGTATAGAATCCTTTTTTTTATCTATGTAGAATTGACTAAGTCTATTATAGAATACTATATTTCATTTTGAAAAACCTCATATTTAACTCAATTTTTTCTATTGTGTTGGTGTCTTTCCTCTTGAAACTAGTAAATACGCTATTATCTTTCCATATAAGCAGTAAATGATTATTTTTGCTTACAAATAATTATCTAATGGAAAAATACGGACTTATAGGCTATCCTCTTAAACATTCTTTTTCTTCTAAATTTTTTGGAGAAAAGTTTGAGACAGAAAATATTAATGCAGAATATTCTAATTACGAAATATCTGATATAAATACTCTTCCTTCGATCATAACCTCAGATCCATATCTAAAGGGTTTGAATGTAACTATCCCCTATAAGGAGCAGGTAATTCAATTTCTAGATGAATTGGATGATACAGCTAAAGCTATAGGGGCTGTTAATGTTATTAAGGTAATAAGAAAAGAGAATAGTATAATCCTAAAAGGTTATAATTCAGATTTGATAGGATTTCAGAATTCGATAGAGCCGATGATCGACCCTCTGCTACATACCAAAGCTTTGATCTTAGGAACGGGTGGAGCATCGAAAGCGGTAAAGTATGGACTCAAACGCTTGGGTATAGAATCTAAATTTGTTTCACGTACGGCCCGTCGGGATTCTTTCACCTATGATGATCTTACTGAGGAAATATTATCCGAGTATAAAGTTATAGTGAATAGTTCTCCTGTGGGTACATTTCCGAATGTAGAAGAATATCCTGCTATTCCGTATGAATATCTGACTGATTCTCATTTGCTTTATGATTTAGTGTATAATCCTCCAGTTACAAAATTTCTGGAATTAGGACAAAAGCAAGGAGCTAAAATAAAGAATGGTGGAGAAATGCTTCAGCTGCAAGCCATAGCAGCATGGGAAATTTGGAATGACATCTAATATTCAAGAGTATGATTCGCAAATTATTGGAATACGTAAACCTGCAAAGTGAAATAGAGAATTTTGATGAAATTCATCAAAGTATCGAGAAAGGTATCATATTTAAAGGTACTAATCTTTGGATTTTAGTGTTTGCTATTATTATAGCCTCCGTTGGTTTGAATACAAATTCAACAGCTGTAATTATAGGAGCTATGCTTATTTCTCCTTTGATGGGACCAATAACCGGAATGGGGTACAGTATTGCAATAAACGATCATGTACTTTTTAGGCGTTCTATAAAGAATTTTACATTTGCAGTAGGAGCTAGTTTAGTTGCATCTACACTTTATTTTATGATTAGCCCTGTATCGAATGCTCAATCTGAATTGTTAGCTCGAACAAGTCCTACAATCTATGATGTGTTGATTGCTTTGTTTGGAGGTTTCGCCGGGATTATAGCTATAAGTTGTAAAAACAAGGGAAATGTTATTCCCGGAGTTGCTATTGCTACGGCTCTGATGCCTCCTCTCTGTACTGCCGGATACGGTTTGGCAACGGGTCAACTTAACTTTTTCTTTGGAGCCTTTTATCTTTTTACTATCAATACAGTGTGTATTGCCTTAGCTTCTACGGTGGTAGCCCAGCTTCTGAAGTTTCCGATACGCAGCAATATTGAGGATATAAGAAAGAAACGAATCAACCAGATAATATCAGTAATATTGACTATTACAATTCTTCCGAGTATATACTTGGGGTATAAATTGGTTCAGGATGAAAAATTTACGATCAATGCTCAAAGATACACAGAGAGTGTGAGTATATATAAAGGAAATTATTTGCTAAAGAATGAAATTAAAGCAGACAAGAAGCAAATACATTTAATATATGGAGGAACCTCATTTACTGATGAGGATAAAAAAAATATTATTGATAGAGCTATCGACTTTCAGATAGATACTGCCGGTGTTAAGGTAGAGCAGGGGCTTTCTTTTGAGCCTGACCAGAAGGATAAAAATCTTATACAAGAAAATAGCCTTAGACAGGAGATTAATCGATTAACTATATTGCTAAAAGAAAACGAATTAAAGACAGATAGTATAAAAAATAGGTTTTTATTAGGTAAGCAATTACTTCTGGAGATTGCTCCTTTATATCCGCAAATAGAATCATGCAATTATTCCGAAGGTTTTACTTATTCAAAAGATACAGCGGAGCAGCGGTTGAAAACAAATGTGGTTATATTTACCCTGAAAAAGAAGCAACCTCTTAATGCGAAAGAAAAGGATAAGATAGAAGAATGGCTAAAAAAACGATTAAGCACTAATCTTATAATGACGTTCTTTCAAGAAAATAATTGAGGTTATCTTGAAAATATAAAAGGGAGAAGTTGCTCAACTTCTCCCTTTCTCTTTTTACCCATAAAACCTAAAACACTATTATTTTTCAGCTAGCAACTCATCTACTAGTTTGTTGAAATCTGCTTTAAATTCGTCATAGAATAATCCTGTTGCAGGTCCGTTAAAGCCTGTGTGGATTTTTCGAACAACACCTTTTTTATCTATAAATATAGTTGTCGGATAACTTTTCAATCCTCCATCTAGTGCAGCTAATACTTTTTCTGAGTCAGCTATCTTTCCTCCAAATAGAACATCGTAAGTAATACCGTATTTATTAACTAAATTAGATAGAACTTTTTGTACATATTCGGGATCGTCTTTACGTTCAAAGGCAAGACCAACAATTTCTACTCCTCTATCTTTATTTTCTTTATACCAAGGAGCTAAAAATTCAGCTTCGTCTAAACAATTAGGACACCAACTGCCCAATACGGAAATGATAACTACTTTGTCTTTGAATTTTGGATCAGTCAGCGAAACTTCATTACCTTTCAGATCTTTTAATTTCAAATCAATAGAGTTATATCCTTTTTTCAGTTGAGTAAGTCCGTAAGGATCTGCAAGGCGAGCATTTGCATTGCGAGTTCCCTTGATTTTTTGGCTACCTCTTGCAGTAATAAATTCACCTTCAAAATTATCTTTATCGATGAATTTACCTTGAATAAGATATGGGCTTAAGCCTGCAAAAGCAGAGAGTCTGAATCCGTTTTTGTCGGATACTCCTTCAAGGTAACGGAAGTCGCCCGAATTAGTTAAGATAGAACCTGTAAGAATACCATCTTTTTGGCTGAATATACCAACATTGTTTTTTGTCTCTGTTTCGGTGATGAATTGAATATCCCATTTTCCATCTAAAGAATCAGCTGAAGTACCTTCTGTAGAGAAGCGTGGAGTATCACCATATACAGCTCTGAATTCTACCCCTTTGTCATTCTCGGAGAATAATCTACTGAATAATCCAGTAATAGTATCTCCTTTTATTTGTCCTCTAAGTTCGGTGTCGTATGCTCTAATTGGGATAAATACGCTGTCTCCTCTGTATGTTATACCTTCTAGTGGAACACGTTCGGCTCCATTTATTAGGGTGACAACAGCTAAACTATCTGAATTGCCCTTTTCTACTTCAAACGAAAAAGGAATACTTCCGTCTTTCGCATTGAATTCGGCATGCCATTTCCCGTCTTTTAATTTTGTAGTCTCTTGTTTATCGTTCTTGCAAGAGGCTAGTCCTATTGCAGCAGATAATCCCAGTATTAAATATTTTTTCATTGTTATCTATTTTGTGTATTTTACATACATATAGTAATTCGTAAACCTCTAATTGGAAAGGCTGACCGAAATGCAAATATATGATTGAATTTTGTAAAATAAAATCCCATAAGTATGGTATTTGCCAAAAAAGCAGTTCTATATTATGTAGAACTGCTTTTATAGATATCTTGTAAAAAGGTTTGTAACCTTATTTCAATAGCGAAGCAGGGTTAAGGTTCTCACCTTCTATATCTTTGAAGTATCTGTAAGTTCCAACTTTAAGCTCTTCGGTTGCAGCTTCATCACATACAATGATTGCTTTCTCGTGAAGTTGTAATGCTGTAATAGTCCACATTTGGTTAATGCATCCTTCTACTGCCTGAGCCAATGCTCTTGCTTTGTTGTGACCATTTACCATGATTAATACTTCTTTTGCATCTAATATCGTTCCTACTCCTACTGTAACAGAAGTTTTAGGTACTTTATTAATGTCATTATCAAAGAATCTTGAATTAGCAATAATTGTATCCTTTGTCAATGTTTTTATACGGGTTCTCGAAGATAATGATGATCCGGGTTCGTTAAAAGCGATATGTCCATCGGGACCTATACCTCCTAAGAATAGATCAACACCACCTACTGCTTTCATCTTTGCTTCGTATGCTGCACATTCTGCGTTAAGATCTGCCGCATTACCATTCAGAATGTTTACGTTTTCTTTTTTGATATTCACATGGTTGAAAAAGTTATCCCACATAAATGTGTAATAGCTTTGTGGATGGTTTTGTGGTAAACCTACATATTCATCCATATTGAATGTGATTATGTTTTCGAACGAAACAATTCCTTTTTTATTTAATTCAATAAGGCTTTTATACATCCCAAGCGGAGACGATCCGGTAGGTAATCCTAATACAAAAGGTTTGTCTGCCGTTGGTTTTGCTGCATTAATTTTTGCTGCAACATAATTTGCCGCCCATTGCGATAGGTTGCTAAAATCTGACTGAATAATTAATCTCATGTTGTATAGTGTTTATGGTTTTCATATTACAAAGAAAGATAGACTTTATGCAAGCCTATCTTTCTTTCTTATTATTGAGGGTTAAAGAGGCTTGTATTCCACGAATGCTTCAATAGCTTCGTAAGATGCTAATCCCAGTCTGCGATATAACTCAGCTGTAGCATGATTTCTGTCCTCAGAACGTTGCCAGAACAAACGCTCGTCATTACCTAAGAATGGAGCACTTTCCATCTGAGATTGGTGTTTAAGGATAGATAGACGTTTTGAACGTAGCTCTTCAGGAGAAATTGGAACAGCCATTTCTATGAAGTCAATTTCCCACTCAGCCCAAGCTCCGCGGTACATCCAAAAACGACAGTCGTTTAACCATTCTGTTTTTTCGTTCTTCAATTCATCAACTGCAGCAAGAATTGCATCAAGACATACTTTATGTGTTCCGTGAGGATCGGCTAAATCTCCCGCAACAAATACTTGATGTGGTTTGATTTGCTGTAAGTATTCTTTTACAATCTTAACGTCGGCTTCCGATATTGGATTTTTCTTTACTTTACCTGTTTCGTAGAAAGGAAGATCCAAGAATTTGATTTTTGAATCTTTTATTCCAACAAAGCGACATCCGGCAGTAGCTTCTTCACGACGAATACGTCCTTTCATGAATAATACATCTGCAGTATCTTCATCTCCTGCTTTCTTTTCCTTCATTAAGAAGTTGAGAACTTTTGCTAATTCTTCCTTTAAAATCGTGTCATTCGGATTATATTTAGCACGAACATTCTCCATGAGAGATGCATAACGAATAACTTCTTCGTCACCTACTGCTATATTTCCCGAAGTTTGATAAGCTACATGCACATCGTGATGTTGATTTACCAAACGTTGGAATGTTCCTCCCATCGAAATAACATCGTCATCAGGGTGTGGGCTGAATATAATTACACGTTTTGGATATGGAGTTGCTCTCTCCGGGCGATTTGTGTCATCTGCATTTGGTTTTCCTCCAGGCCATCCAGTGATGGTGTGTTGAAGGTCGTTAAATACTTTGATGTTCACATTGTATGCAGAACCATATAATGCTAACAGTTCGCCAAGGCTATTATTTTGATAATCTTTATTTGTCAGTTTAAGGATTGGTTTGTCTACTTCGAAGCATAACCATACAATGGCACGACGGATTAGTTGATTTGTCCAATCACAACTTGTAACAAGCCAAGGTTTGCTTATTCTTGTAAGATCGTATGCTGAATTAAGATCTGTAAATATTTTTACATTAGGGTGATTTTGTAACCATGAAGCTGGTATTGCATCACTCTTCTTGCCTTCTACTACATCTTTTACACTGTGAGCTTTATCTTCTCCCCAAGCAATCAAGGTAATCTTTTTAGCCTTTAGCATGGTTGAAATACCCATAGTAATAGCACTTTCGGGAACTTTATCTAACGATCCGAATGTGTTTGTTGCTTCTTTACGTGATTGGTTATCAAGTAAAATAAGACGAGTTTGAGAATTGATGTTCGATCCAGGGATATTCACACCAATATTTCCACCTCTACCTAAACCTAGTAATAGGTGATCTATTCCCCCAAAGCTTTCGATCTTATCCTCGTAAGATTTGCAATGTGAGAAGATTTGGTCTTTTGCAACTTCACCATCAGGTGAGAATACTTTAGTCCAATCTATATCAACGTGATCTAAAAGAAGATCTTTTAATAATTGTAGGTTGCTGTCCGATCCTTTTTGAAGGGGGTAATATTCGTACACACTAAAAATTACAACATTCTGGAAACTTAGTTTTTCCTCTTTGTGTAATCTTACCAGTTCTTGATAAATGGTCTGTGGCGAATGTCCTCCGGGAAGAGCCAGTACATAATACTCTTTAGTTTCTTGTTTTCTTCTAATCTCTTCGCCAATTTTACGGGCAACATAGTTAGATGCTGCTTTTGATGACTCGTAGATTTGTGTGTCAATTTTTTCATAGCGCGTCAATGCTGTTTGCTCAAAAGCATTAGTCGGATGATAATATCTCTGAGGTATCCGTTCTAACGTAATCTGAGAGCTTAAATCTGTTTTCATATCTTTTTTTATTTCGGTTATATTTAAGATTGAACCATCTCTAACAAAGATAGGCATTTTAATGTTCAGAATATTCGTTCGATTAAAGCTATTTTTCATCTTTATAATGAAAATTAGGTACTTTTTTGTGATACTGTGTATATGACTGTCAATATCTTGGGTTATTTTATAATCTGATCACTTATCAAAATTTTCTATTTGTTAATTAACTTTTCGGTTTGCGTGGATTCCGTCTTGTTTTTGTTCTTTGTTTGTATCTAATGCCTCTTATTTTTCGGGAATTACTACCATATATCTAAAGTAAGATAATGCCTTAAATAAAAAACGGCTGTAAGAATATTCCTACAGCCGTTTTTGTTATTGATTAAAGAGTATTATCTCTTATTCCACCATAAAGGAGTAGTTGTTCTATCTTCGCCACCCAATAATTGAAGAGCTTGTTCGTAGCCGGCCAAGTTGCTAGCTTTTAGGTTAGCAGGGTATCTGTAGCGTTTTGGGAAAAATTCTAATCTAGACTCTCTCGATGTTGCCGTTGTTAAAGGCACTTGAGTTGTAGGGTCATAATCTTTTTCAACAGCTTGGTTTTCAAAGAATGGAAGTCCTAAGCGACGGTGGTCAGACCACGCTTCAAGAGGCAACCAAGGCACTTGAGCAATGTATTTTTGAGTAATAATCTTAGTCAAATGGTCATTGTTTACGCCATCTTTGTAAATGCTGTTCTTAGGATAGTTGTAAGTGGTTGTTCCAGCTTGTCCTGTATATCCATCTACATAGTTAGCAGTATAGCTTTGAGCTTCTGTAGTATGATTAAATGCCACTGAAGTTCCAATTCTGTTATAATCTGTAGACGTGATATATGCACCATAAGTGCTACTCAAATTGTGATATTCAAGACTGGCAGCAACACCTTTTTCGTAATTGCTTTGTGCGCTTCCTGGTACTGTCCATCCATATACTGCAGCTTCTGCTAGCAAGAAGTAGCTTTCCCATGGTCCAAAGAACACACGTTTGCTTGTACTTGTTCTATACACTTTAGATAAACAAGGGAAGTTCTTGTATTGAGATATTAAATTTGAAGATATAGCTGATTTTTTATCCCATGAACCCGAAACATATGTATTCCATGTATACTTTGTTGTAAGAACAATAGTGTCTTTTATAGTTTCAGTAGGATATAGTTTAGCAGTTGTTGCTAAGCCTATTATGTCAGAATAAATTACACCATCATCATATCCGGGTATGTGATTTAATTTAGCAGCTCTAGGGTCTATCTTTTGAGGAATTCCATCAAGGAAATAGATCGCCACAGGATCATTAGTTGTTGCCGGTAAATGTTGATCAAGTTTTAATCCTAAATAGTTTTTACTATCTTTCAAATAAGGTTTTAATGAAGCGGGTACAGGAAAGTCAACACCACCTAATCCTACAGTAAGATTGTTGAATGTAGTAGACATTACTTGTCTGTTCCACGAACGACTCATTACCCCTGTAAGTGCATCCCATCCGTCTCTCTCGGCTACTTGTGCAATATCTGCACTTTCTGAAATAAATGATTTAGAAGCAGCATCTTCAAAGTTTTCTTTAGCAACAGCGGGAGCTACAACAGATAACCTCATAGATAATCTCATACGAAGAGAATTAGCGTATTTTTTCCAATTGGCAACTTTTCCACCGAAGAAAGGATCTGACTCTTTTACATCTGACATGTCAATAGTATTGCCATTGGCATCTTTGTCCGATAAAGCAGCTTCAGCTTCTTTTAATTCTTTTAGGATAAATGTATAGATCTGCTCCTCGCTATTGTATTCTGGGTTTACACCTTGAAATGCATCAAGTGCAGGTATTGGGCCAAATCCATCTGTTACTTCAGATAGTAGATATGCTCTCCATATACGAGCCATCTGGATTACATTATTGGCAGAGCTAGAGTTGATATTATTTGCAATATGGTAGTTTGCCACAGATATAGATTGGTTTACATCTCTAAGCCATCCCACTGAGTAACCTGTAGAAAGGTATTCTGTGATCCATGAGTTGTCGTCCGAACCCGTTGTGATACCTCCATTGCGATCGAAACGTGCAGCGCCTTTCCATGTTAGAACAAACATACGTTCAGCTATGTTTGGGTCCATCTGTGTTTCAATTATAGATCTGTTCAATAGCCATTGAGGCTTTACGTCACCTTGTCCTACTGCTCCTGGGTCTCTGTTTATGTCTTCAAAATCACTACATGCTGAGAAGAGAGATGCCAGACAAAATAGTCCTGTGTATATTATATTCTTTGTTTTCATATTTTATCTTCTTTTTAAATTAAAATCCTACAACTAAATTAAACATATAAGAACGAGTCGTAGGTGAAGCTAAGTTTTCGAATCCTACCGCATTTGTGTTTGTTGAAGCCACAGATTCAGGGTCAATTCCTGGAATGTTACTATGGATCATCCATACATTATTACATGTAGCAGATACACGTAGCTTTTGGATAGGTGTGTTTTTTAGGAAGTTTTTATTGAAACTGTAGCCTAAAGTTAGATTTCTAAGACGGATGTTTGTAGCATCATACGTGAAGGCTTCTCCAAGTCCAAAGTTTCCGGGAGTTAGACGACCCCAGTAGTCTTGAGGATTTACAGGTGTAGTGTTCTCTACATATCCACCTTTACCGTCGGATGTTACAGTGTTTGGCACAACAAAGTCTTCTCTTCCGTTTACAGCTGTTCCTTTAGCATTACCATTGGCATGTAAGATTGCAGTTGTTCCCGAGAATATTTTACCTCCAACACGCATATCGACTAAGAAGCTTACGTTAAATCCTTTATATTCGAAATTGTTAGTGATACCCAACATCCAATCAGGACTTTGGTTACCTAAATAACCTTGGGTGTTAGTTGTAAGAGGAAGTCCTTGTTGGTCTGTAATAATTTGTCCGAAGTATGGGCTTGATTCATCTTCAACGCGTTGGTATTTTGTTCCATACATTACTCCGTAAGCACCACCTACTTCTGCATAAATTCTCATTTCAGAGAAGCGGTCTGCAAGCGAATATTGAGTAACACCATCAGTCAAAGATTTAATTTTAGACTTGTTTGTAGAGAAGTTAGCAGTAGCATCCCAGTTAAGACCTTTTTGGTTCTGTAAGATTGTACCATTTAGAGTTAACTCGAAACCTTCGTTTTGAATATCTCCTGCATTGATTTTCTTAGAAGCATATCCAGAGAATGGGTCTAAAGCGATATTCAACAGTTGGCGAGTTGAGTTCATTTTGTACCATGAAGCATCTAAGCCTAATCTGTTGTTGAAGAATCTTAAGTCAAGTCCAACTTCGTATGACTTAATTAACTCACTTCTCAGATTGTCATTATAAAGTACATTGTTAGTATTTGCAATAGGGTTTCCATTAGGATCTAGATTTACCTGGAAATTATTGTATAATTGATAAGGATCTAAATCGTTACCTACCTCTGCATAAGAAGCTCTTACTTTTGCAAAAGAAATGAACTCAGGTAGGCTACTACCAAGTTTTGGAAGCATATCTGAAATTACACCAGAGAAACTGAATGATGGATAGAAGTATGATCTGTTTTCTTTGCTCATAGTTGATGACCAGTCATTTCTGCCTGTTACATCTAAGAACAGATAACCATCCCAGTTTAATTGGAACATGCCATAAAATGAATTCAGTTTTCTTTGAACAATCGTGTTCGAAGATTTTGGTAACTTGATTAAGTTTGTAAGAGTAAATACATTAGGAACAAGTAACTCTTCAGGGCTTACTACTAATTTCTTTCTATTTTGAATCATAAGATTTCCTCCAAAAGAGAAAGATCCACCTAGACGATCAATTACATTGTCTTTATGTACAGAAGATAAGAAACTGTAGTTGTTTTCATAGAAAGTTTCCGAATTCTCGCCATAAGTACCTCTTGGTTTGGTAGGACCTCCTGTAAATACTTTTTCATTGGCATTCGTTGTATAATAGTCTGTTCCTCCTTTAATTTCAATATCAAACCAGTCAGTAGGTTTGTATTTTAAAGAAACAGTACCTAGTAGACGGTATCTGTTATCTTGATTTCTTCTGTATCTGGTAGCCCAATATGGGTTTTCTTGTGGGCTTTTGCCTTCATCGTACCATATCATATTGCCATTTGCATCTACTGCTTGTTCCCAATCTCTGATATTGATAGATCTGGGTAATGTGTAGATAGTGTTAAATGGGTTGGCAGGATTTACTCCTTGTATTGGTCTGTTATTTGTATTTGTATTGATGTAATTTGCTTTTGCATCCAATATCCATTTGTCAGAATCATCTAGTGCAGATGTTAATCGCATTGTGATGCTGGTTCTGTTTTGTTTAGATTCAGGAGTCATTCCTTTGTCATCTAGACGATTTATAGATGTAAATATTGAAGTTTTATTTACTTGTTGTTGGAAGCTTACACCATTGTTAAATGCTAAACCTGTGTTGAAGAAAGCATCTATATTATCGTATGTGCTTAAGTCATTGTCTACACCCACTTGTGGTCCCCAGCTATTTCTGTCTTGGCTATCAAATACGCCTCTGGTCCCTTGACCAAAAGAATTCTGCATTTCAGGTTTCATGAAAATAGTTTCTGCGGTTAATCCCGAAGTAACTGTGATTCCAACTCCTTGTGTCTTTTTTCCTGATTTTGTGGTAATAAGAACAACCCCGTTACCTGCACGCGATCCGTAAAGAGCGGCTGCAGATGCACCTTTAAGTACCGACATTGATTCGATATCATCAGGGTTAATATCCGAAAGACCGTTACCCATGTCCATTCCGTTCATACCAAAAGGATCATCAACACCACCTGTAAAGTTATCCATCGGTATTCCGTCAATAACAATTAAAGGTTGGTTGTTTCCGGTTAAAGAGTTGTTTCCTCTAAGTAGGATTTTTGAAGATCCTCCCATTCCGTTACTAGAACGTACGATTTGAAGACCTGCAACTTTACCTGATAGAGAATTTACAATGTTAGATTCTCCGGTTTCTAATAGAGCATCACCTTTTAGCTCTTGCATTGCGTATCCTAATGCCTTTTTATCTCTTTTTATTCCTAAGGCAGTAACAACAACTTCGTCAAGAAGTTTGGTATTCTCAGATACAATAATGTCGATTTTAGTTCTTCCGTTTACTTGAATCTCTTGAGGATTGAAGCCTACATAAGTTACAACCAATGTAGCATCAGATGGTACTGTAAGTTTATAGTCGCCATCTAGTCCTGTCATCGAAGCATTAGTCGTTCCTTTTTGAACTACACTTGCTCCAATAAGAGTTTCGCCTGTGGCATCAGTTACAATACCTGATACTGTAATCTTTCCTCCTGTTTGTGCATTTAATGTCATGCCTGAAAGTAGCATGACCAGTACCATCGTAATAGGATAGAGAAGACTGAGCCCTCTTCTTTTGGGTACTTTTGTTTGTTTAATGTGCTTACTGTTTTCCATAACGCCGCTTTTTAGTGAAAATATATAAATTAAAGATTTTCTTTTGGTGAGTTAATTGTTTTGTTTTAAATAGATTAGATTGGTATTGTTTGCTTGGTATTATTGATTATTTTAACTACTATTTATATTTGTGTGACAAAACTATATAGCTTCTTATCTTTTACAAAATTAGAACTGTTAATTAACATTCCCGGATATTGTCGTTGTTTGTCATGTTGTGTGATCACTTTTTTTGTTGCATCTTATTGCATGTGAGATGTTTGATGGGCGTAACAATGACGCTATTGCTTTTGGTTTGCTGAGCAGGCATGTTATTAAACATATAAAACAAGGTTCAAGGAAATGCTCATAAATGTCTTCGAAATTTTGCTGAACGATCTATGTTTTATCTATATTGATTCTACAATGAAAAAATGTATCTTTGTTTCTTATTTAAGAAATGTATATGCCTGCAAAAAAGAGTAAAAAGAAAAAAAAGAGTGCTAAAACGACGTCAAATATACTTCGTTTTCTGCGTAGCGAAAGAGGACATTTCCTGATGGGGGTATGTGTGATCTTTATCGCCTTGTTTATGCTTATTGGAATGATTTCTTTTTTCTTTACTGGTGCAGCTGATCAAAGCAAGGTTGCAAATAAGTATTTTATAGATTTAATAATCCATAAGCAGGATATAAGTAACTGGACAGGTGTCGGAGGAGCTTTTATTGCTGAGGCGCTTATCAATAAATATTGTGGAGTATTTTCTTTTGTTATACCTATATTTATAGGAATAATAGGGGTTCGCTTGATTGGTATTAAAACAATATCTATCCTTCGTGCATTTATTCTATGTTCCTTTATTCTTATCTGGGGGTCGATTTTTAGTTCGTTTATCCTGACCAAGATATTTCCCGATAGTCACATAATCTGGGGTGGAAGCCATGGGTCGGTTTTGGAACAACTTCTCGAAACAGCCTTGGGTGGCATTGGTGTATCACTTATTATTATATTACTGCTTGTTGTTTTTATAATAATAACGAAACAAACATCGGTTGGATTCTTTAAAAATCTATTTCCAGGATCGAATGGCGTTCCTAAAAGCGATTTGGTTGAGGAAGATGATTTTGAAGAAACAGAAGAGGATAACGAAATTATTGAGAAGAACTCAGTATTAAGTAAAATCTTCAATTGGTTTAAACGAAAAAAAGACAAGGCAGATGCTGCAGAAGATAGCTTAGAGGAGGATAACTACCTTCCTTTAAATAATGATTTGCAAAGAGAGTCTTCTTCTCCGGTTTATACGCCTCCTGTTCAGAATAAGCCAATTTTGAACAGACAGCCTAGATCTATTGATGTTGAAGATGATTTTGAGGTAGTTATTCCTCAAGAAGAAGCATATCAAGAAAAAAGGAGTAGTCCCTCTGTTCAACCGATTCAAAATAGAGAAGAACGTGATGAATTGACTGCATCGGATGTTGAAGAGATGGAGGATTATGATCCTACAAAAGATTTATCAAACTTCCATTTTCCTTCGTCAGACTTACTAAAAGTCTATGACAACACCGGAAAAGGAGTTGATATGGCTGAGCAGAAGGCGAACAAAGATAAAATTATAAATACCC
Source organism: Dysgonomonas sp. HGC4 (assembly GCF_001261715.1). Taxonomy (GTDB): domain Bacteria; phylum Bacteroidota; class Bacteroidia; order Bacteroidales; family Dysgonomonadaceae; genus Dysgonomonas_A. The sequence goes on from NZ_CVRU01000022.1 coordinate 22,949, forward strand.
TCCGTAACTATGGAATTGAGATAACATCAATTAAAGCAACAGTAGGACCTACTATTACGCTTTATGAAATTGTACCTCAAGCTGGAGTGCGTATTTCTAAGATTCGAAATCTGGAAGATGATATTGCTTTGAGTTTATCAGCTTTGGGTATTCGTATTATAGCCCCTATGCCGGGTAAAGGAACTATCGGAATTGAGGTTCCGAATAAAGATCCGCAGATTGTATCCATGCAATCGGTTATTGCTTCGAAGCGTTTTCAGGAGTGTAATTATGATTTGCCAGTAGCTCTTGGAAAAACTATCACCAATGAAATATTCATGTTCGACTTATGTAAAATGCCTCACTTGTTGGTGGCAGGAGCAACAGGTCAGGGTAAATCGGTTGGATTGAATGCTATTATAACTTCGTTGTTGTATAAAAAGCATCCGGCAGAAATGAAGATGGTTTTGGTAGACCCTAAGATGGTAGAGTTTAATATTTATTCAACTATCGAAAAGCATTATCTGGCTAAATTACCAGATGCAGAGAAAGCAATTATTACTGATGTCAGTAAAGTAACTCAAACGTTGAATTCTCTAACAAAGGAGATGGACGATAGGTATGAGTTGTTGATGGCTGCCAGTGTGAGAACAATAAAGGAGTATAACGAAAAATTCAGAAAAAGAAGATTAAGTCCGTTAAAAGGTCACCGCTTCTTACCATACATCGTTGTGATAATAGATGAGTTTGGCGATCTGATAATGACTGCCGGAAAAGAAATAGAAATGCCGATTGCACGTATTGCTCAAAAAGCGCGTGCTGTGGGTATGCACATGATTATTGCGACTCAACGTCCTACAACCAATATTATCACGGGAACTATTAAAGCGAATTTCCCTGCTCGTATGGCTTTCCGTGTGACGTCTCAGATTGACTCACGTACTATTTTGGATATGTCAGGGGCAAATCAACTGATCGGTCGGGGAGATATGTTGTTCTCGCAAGGTAGTGATTTAGTGCGCATACAGTGTGCTTTTGTGGATACGCCCGAGGTTGAGGAGATTACACAATATATTGGAAAACAACAAGGGTATTCTCATGCGTTTGAATTGCCTGAATTTGTTGGAGATGGAGGAGGTGATGATAAAGTAGGCTCGGTTGATCTGAGTGATAAGGATCCTCTTTTCGAAGAAGCTGCTCGTTTGATTGTTGTTCATCAGCAAGGTTCTACATCACTTATCCAACGAAAATTCTCAATAGGGTATAATCGCGCTGGACGATTGATGGATCAACTTGAAGCTGCCGGAATAGTAGGAGGTACTCAAGGTAGTAAGCCAAGAGAAGTGCTTATTATGGATGAATATAGTTTGGAGCAGAAATTAAGTTCTATTTGATAGATCGTTAATCTCACAAGATAGTTTCTATGGAAAACCTTAAAGAAGGGTATGTTAAAGAGCCTTACCCAACTCAAACTAAACGTTACTGTCAGTTTCTTAAGCTGAAACTGGATGGGGATAAAGTGGAACAGTATAAATACTGGCACAATAGTCGAAATATCTGGAAAGAAATTCCTCAAGGTATTCGTAAGGCGGGGATATTAGATATGGAAATTTATCTCATTGGAAACATGGAGGTAATGATTGTTGAAACTCCTCTTGATTTTAATTGGGATGAAGCTTTTGGAAAATTAGCGACCTATGAGCGTCAGGAAGAATGGGAAAATTTTGTATTGCAGTTTCAGGATGTTGAGAAAGGTGGAACTTCCGAAGAAAAATGGCAATTGATGGAGCGAATTTTTTCTTTAGAAGATTGCCTGAAAGAGAAGTAAACTTTACGATATTTTAGTCTATTGGTTTCCCTCTATCAATAATGGGAGTTAATTGCTGCTGATCTTTTTTAACTAAAGAGTTGATTTCTTCACTGCGAATTATTGTCAGATTCTTCAATAAGTAATATATTTGAGGAACTCGAATTGGATATGATTTGCAACCTATAAGTGTTGAATTAAACGTTTTGGTTTAAGATCAGTCTAAGGAGAAAAGTTAAAAGGACATTATGAATAAAAAATTATTGATACTTGTATTTCTTTTTTCGGTTCTGGGTTTAAATGCTCAGGATGCTAAAAGTATTCTCGATAAAGCGAATCTTGCGTATAACCAAGCAGGAGGTATTACTGCATCTTTTACAATAAATACAGAAGATGTAAAAGGTAAGACTGTTTATAGCCAAGATGGAAAAGCCTATCTTAAAGGCAATAAATTTAAGATTGATGTACCTGACGGAATTACTTGGTTTGACGGAAAAACACAGTGGGTGTATGCCAAAGGTGGCGATGAGGTGAATGTGAGTAACCCAACGGGAGAAGAGCTTGCCGGAGTTAGTCCATCCGTTTTGTTGAGCTTATACAAAACAGGTTTTAAACTCAATTATAAGGGTGAGAAAAAAGAAAAAGCTAAAACTGTCTATGTTGTAGAAATGATTCCGTTAGGGAAGAAAACCGAATTTACAAAGATGGTTATTCACATCGATAAAGCAACCAATATATTTACCTCGGTCAATACATTTGGTAAAGATGGTGTAAATAATCAATTGATAATAACCAAACTTCAAACAGGCGTTAATCTGCTGGATAATCTATTTGTTTTTAATAAAAAAGAATACCCTCAGATTGAAGTCATAGATTTGCGTTAATAACCGCATTTGCTATAGATTCTGTTTATGTTTAAATAGAAAATAAGAAACAATAAGAGTTTGTTTTGATAAATGGTGCCTATATCTTTGTGGTTAATATTGAAATAACAAAACAAAAATAATTGCTATGAGTGAAAGAGTACGTTGCCTGATTATAGGCTCAGGACCGGCAGGATATACTGCTGCAATTTATGCTTCGAGAGCAAATCTTGCTCCAGTTTTGTATGAAGGAATACAACCCGGTGGTCAGTTAACAACTACTACAGAGGTCGAAAATTTCCCGGGTTACCCAGAAGGTATAAGCGGAACAGAATTGATGGAAGATCTAAAAAAGCAAGCAATTCGCTATGGTGCCGATATACGTACTGGAATAGTAACTGCAGCAGATTTGAAGTCAACACCTAAAAAAATAACAGTAGATGGGAAAACCGAAATCGAAGCCGATACGGTAATCATATCTACAGGAGCAACAGCTAAGTATCTGGGTATACCCGATGAAGCTAAATATGCAGGTATGGGTGTATCTGCTTGCGCAACTTGTGACGGATTTTTCTATCGTAAAAAAGTGGTAGGTGTAGTAGGTGGTGGAGATACTGCTTGTGAAGAAGCTCTTTATTTGGCAGGAATGGCAAGTAAAGTATATCTTATCGTTCGTAAGCCTTTCTTGAGAGCATCAAAAGTGATGCAAGATAGAGTGATGAAACATGAAAAGATTGAAGTCTTGTTTAATACCAATGCACTAGGTCTTTTTGGCGAGAATGGTGTTGAAGGAGCTCATTTAGTAAGAAATATGGGAGAGGCTAATGAAGAAAAATTTGATATCAATATTGATGGTTTCTTCTTGGCGATTGGTCATAAACCCAATACAGATATTTTTGTAGGTCAGTTAGATATGGATGAGACCGGATACATAAAAAGAGTACCCGATAGCCCCAAAACAAATATACCTGGGGTATTTGCTGCTGGTGATGTTGCCGATCCTATTTATCGTCAGGCTATTACTGCGGCTGGTACCGGATGTCAAGCAGCCATAGAAGCCGAAAGATATTTGGCTGATTAAAGCATAATTATAGATAATCTATGAAAAAGGAGTCGACTTTTTGTCGGCTCCTTTTTTTATGACCTTATTTTTTGGTTAATAGCTCTCAAAAAGACTCATAGGGGATAAATAACTTTATCATTTACATTGATTTTTTCTATTGCCTTATTCCAAAAAGAAAATATTCCTGATAATTTCTTTTCTTTTTGTCAAAAAAAATCTTTCTACTAAATCTGAGTAAATTAACGTATTTTTTATAAAAATTCTTTTATTTTCTACTCTTCTTACTTTCTTTTCCTTTTATTTTGATATAGTTTCTTTTGAAACTA
>NZ_CVRU01000023.1 GCF_001261715.1 Dysgonomonas sp. HGC4
CTAACATTTCAACGCATATAAGCAAATCTAAACAGTTAAAGTTTAGATCATTAAAGGAAGATATGTTTGTCAATTTATTAATCATCGAAAGGATAACTAGTTATTTTACAGAAGTAAAGATAATTAAACTTTATTGTTTTTAAAAGTAAACAGACTTAAAAGAGAAAAAAAATAGCAGCCTGTAATCACTACAAGCTACTACCATGAATACACCTACCTAGGACAAGTTCATATATGGATAATTTTAACGACAACAAGAGATAATCCATACAATGAACCTCATCGGTAAAACTGTAATTAATTTATTGAGAGGGGAGAATATTTATAAACCAATGAAGCACTACATCATAAAAAACTTGATTGTACATCTGGTATGTGCAGAAGTAGCCGTAGTCCAACTAGCGGTCTGAGGTCTTACTCCAATCTCTAAATAATCTCCTCTTTTACACCCTGAAACCAGCAAAACTGTGCTGAACGAAAAATAAGTATTGGCTGTATAAATCGGTTCATAAAACTCCTGAGAATCTACTTCTACCCCATTCTTATAAGCAAATAAAAATCCATTTGTGGTCTTATTATTCAACGCACTGGGTTTTGCCCACCAACGGATAAAAATAAGATAATTTCCAGCGGAGGTAACCTTATATTGAGTATTAGAAGACAATTTGAGTTTGGTTATAACTCCCTGAGGATAAGTCGTAGCCGTGGTGAGATAAACAACCTCTCCTCCACTACCGGGCATAGCACCCCATGAAGCATTTCCTGCTGCATCTGACAATAGTACTCTATCAACTTTCTCCGTACCATCAACAATACGTAATGCCGTACTTCCCGAAGGTACACTAAGATGCAATTTTGCTGTTGGAGACACTGTACCCAACCCCATATAACCATTTGCATTCACAATAACATCGTCGGTTGTAACGGTTGGAGTATTTGATTTGGGATCGATGTGAAAAACGCCACTAGGTTGACTTATATTAATACCAACCTGAGCATTCGAGCCAAAACAAATTAATACTATAAATATCTTTATGATTATAAATTGTTTCATTGATCTCAAATTTTAAAAATTAAAATGCTTGGATTATAATTTCGATCTGTACCATTCATTCCTACATTCCAATTATAACTAAGATTGACAGGAGTAGCAGGTGTAAGATAAATTTTTATCCATCTGTTATTTTGACTTAACTGAACCCTCAAAGTTGTGGTAAATGTAAATACAGCATTTGCTACAGGGTATTTGATATAATATTCAATATTATCGCGACCTATATCTCCTGACGAGCCATTTACGTTATCAACCCCCTCTGTTACATGAACATAAGCACTAATAACCGGGTTAGTAACATTAGCCCTTCCCCACCAACGTAAAACTACAACGTACGTTCCAGCTAAAGGAACTTGAGTAGAAAAAAAGAGATGACGAACAGTGTTTCTATAACTCTTACTACCAGTAGTATAAAATGCTTTAGCCCACGAGTTGGGTGGAGCCAACCATGCTATATTTCCACTGGCATCTTTGCTACCCAACACTTTACCTACCCCCTCGTTACCATCCGAAAAATGTAAAGCAGGAAAATCTGTTTGAGTTGCTTCTATATGCAGTTTAGTTGTGGGCGAAATTGTGCCTACACCAACATTACCATTATTATCGACAACTACATCATCCGATACATTGGTTGAACCAGATGTGTTGCCTTTAGCATCAATATGAAACAGCTTTTGAGGAGCCTCAGTATTAATTCCTATTTGTGCCGACAATTTACAGCCTAAGCACATAATTATTGCTAAAAATAAATATTTTCTCATTTGTTAATTATATTCTATAAACAACTATACTAGGCTGCCAATTACTATTTGAAGGGTCGGGATTGTCTCCTACAAGCCAAGAGCCTCCAACGCTAACCCGTATATAAACTTTCAGATAAGCTTCTGTTGTTACTTTTGCAGAAAGAGGTAATGCGAAACAAAATGTCTCGAGAGCAGCATCCATATAAATATACTTTTCGTATACATCTTTCTGATTTGTCTGATCCGCAGTCCAGTTATTACTTGCATTAGCCGATGTTGACAAGGCAAACATAGCAGCCGTCGATCTGTTACCATTCACACCAGAACTCTTACCCCACCATCGTATAACTACCTGATAAAATCCTGGAGTTGAAACTGGTATTGCCCGCACGAGTGTATATGTTGACCCATAAGTGGCCTTGAGATTGGTAAGATTATAAGTTACTCCCATTGTAGAAGGCATGCTTACCCACGAAGCGTTACCCGAATTATCGGATACCAATACTTTATTAGCTGCCTGCTTACCATCTTCAATTCTCATTAAAGATGCCGTTCCATCTTTTACTATGTCTACTTTTGCTTTAGGTAACAATGTTCCTATGCCTATGTTGCCCGAAGCATCTATAACCACATCGTCGGACGAATTGGTTGTGCCGGATGTATTACCCTTAGCATCTATATGCAAAAGAGTATTAGTATATGCACTCTGAGTATTGATACCAACTTGTGCTTGTAGAAAGTGCACAATCAGTATAAACAAAATTGAAAAATAGATTCTCATAATCCAATAAGATATAGTAGTGAATACAAACGACTATCTTATTCTGCTAATAGAAAGACATTAATTCCCCAAAACCTTTCTAAAACATTAGCTAGTCCATTGTTAGTGTATACAAACAAAATATTTTGTTGTCGGCACAAAACTACATCAAGAATAAAAAGCAAAAGTCTCAGAGGTGCAGAACCGAGTATCAATATGGCAAAAAGGGCATCCCACACACGCAAACACCTCATAGTGAATAATTAAGACACACTAAAAAAAGAAGGAAATTTGAAAATAAATTCAAATCGCCTTCTTTCTTTTAACAAATAAACAAGAGGTAAAATTAAGCTTTCCTAAGCCAAGCCATAATAATTGCACATAATAAGTAAGTGATTCTAAATATCGAAAGCCGATCGTAAAAAGCTATCCCTCAATACTTATTTTCCCTGAATTGCAATTTCTCGCATTTCTTTAGGAGTTAAATCATATTTTTGCTTAAATAGACGATAAAACGTACTCTTGCTATTAAAGCCAGAAGTAGTATAAACCTCGTCAATAGGCTGATCTATATTATAGCATAAAAGACGGCGAGCATATTCGAGTCGCATTTCATTGATATACTCCATAAAGGTCATTCCCGTATTCTCCTGAATTGTTTGCGTCAAATACTGTCTGTTAGTACCCAGTTCCAGAGCAAGCGATTCTCTTGATATATAGGGATCTAGGAAAGCTTCAGTAGTAGATAAATGAGATTCTGCTTTTTCGAACAGAGCTTGTTCCGACTCATTCTCCTGCGCTTCTTCCGATAAAGGAGCATCTCCTTTACTTACTTTATGTGTATATTTATCTAAGTCTCTATATCTGGAAAATATTAGTTCATTCTTTTTCTTCAGTTTTTTCGTATTTCGTACTTTTATATAAAGTAATAATATCAATAGAATACAAATTACCGATAAGAATATAATGATTACCTCTGTATATTTAGCGTTCAATTCATTTTCTCGTGCCTGCATTTCAATTTCGAATGTATTTCTCAAGCGATCAAGTTGTCGCGAAGTACTCGTCGATTTTATAGAATCAGAGTATTGCATAAGTTCATTCTGCAATGCAAAAGCATTTTTATAATCACCTTTAACAAAAACTATTTCCGATTTTAACTCTTGTGCAGCAAGATAATCAATGTAAGGCAAATCCGTAAAAGATAAAGAATCAAGACACTGAAGAGCAGCATCGTACTGATGTTTCTTGAAATAATACTTGGATAATAAAAATTCAAAAATAAAGTTGGAATCAGGCATCAATTTGAAGTTCGGATTCTCCTCTACAAAGGAAATTATTTCTTTTATTAGCGGCTCAGCTTCATCAATTCTATCTAATTCAAGTAAATTATCTGCCCTCAAGATATTAACATCACAAAGCTTTCCTCCTTTTATTGTCGCAGTAACGATTTCTTTTTCGAGATTAGTAGTAAAAGTGTCACAATAAGACAAAGACAATTCATACTTTTTTGCCTGATTCGCCGCTACCGCCTGCATATAAATCACATAATTATATTCAGGCACAACTTCCACCTCCTGCTGAATAGGCAATCTGTAGTAAGCCTCTAATGCATCCTTATATACTTTGAGAGCATCTTCGGCTTTATTTGAATATAAATAAACATTACCTAATGATGTATATATGGCACCTTTCATATAATCATCATCACTGATGACAACATCCTTCAATAATGATGAAATCGCATCTAATGCCAATTCGTAGCTATTATCGGCCAGCAACATATCTATTTTTGCAGACTCTATAAGTATAATCCCTCTCTTGTATCCTGCCTTCTGGTAGTATATCTTTGCCTCTTCCAAAGCATATAATATACTATCTTGTTTCCCATTTAGTAGATAAGTATTCGCTAAATAATAATAAGCAGTACCTACATACCGATCATTACCTAGTTTTAAAGCTTCGTCCTTCAACTGATGAATATAAGTAAGTCCTTTATCTGTTTTAGCATTCCATATACAAGCTTGTTTCAACGCTTCTAATTTTCGTATATCATCGTCATTTTTATTACAAGAAGTACATAATACCAGTATAATAATCCCAATTAGGCAAGTAAATATTTTCGCACCCAATTTTATCTGGTTTAATCTAAAGTAGTTTAACATATCAAAGTTGTCTAAAAAGAAAATGTCTAAAATACATTCTTATGTATATCGAAGGTGCCAAAGGTAGAATAAAAAACAAGATCAAAAAAAAAGAATAAATTTATTTATTAACTATTAAATCTTTTTAGACGCAACAAAAGAATATCTAAATAGTCTAAAAAAATAAAAATAAATACCATTTCAGGATAACTGTAAATAAATATCAAATAAATACATCACAGATGGAATCAAAAAGATAGGGGAAGTCAAAATAAATGACCTCCCCTATTTTTATTTATTTATAACGAAACTTACTCTTGTTCCCAGACAAAACAGTCTGCAAAATGATGTTTCAGATCCGTTTTTTTATTAAAGATAGCATATACCGACGATCCCGATCCCGACATCGAAGCATACACAGCTCCTAAAGCATACAATTTCAACTTGATTTGTTCTATTGCAGGATGTTTTGTAAAAATGCTTTTCTCAAAATCATTAACCATCAGATTTTTCCATTCCGATACAGGTTGTTTTATAATTTCTTTCAAAGAAATTTCTGGCTGAGATGGATTTACCAATGCAAAAGCATCCTTAGTCGATACATTTATATCTGGTTTAATGAGCATTAGGTAATAACCATCTAAAGACAATTCAACCGGCTCGAGCACCTCTCCTATCCCACTTGCAAATGATGGACGATTGGAGATAAAAAATGAACAGTCGGCTCCTATTTGAGCAGCCATAGCTTCTAACTGACCATTTGTAGCATCGAGCGAAAATTTCTTGTTTAACAATTTTAGCATAAAAGCAGCATCGGAAGAGCCTCCTCCGATTCCTGCGGCGAAAGGAATTTTTTTCAATAAATGGACATCCAAAAAAGGAATATCATAATGAGTCCTCATCAATTTTAAGGCTTTCATTACTAAATTCGTTTCGAGCGATGTCCCCGTTTTGATTCCTGATTCGATAAAAGAATCCTTATCTTGTCGCTCAGATACAATAATTTCAAGAGCATCTTTTATCATTATCGGATAAAAAACTGTCTCCAGATTGTGATATCCATCGTCTCGCTTCGAAACAATGTTTAAACCCAAATTAATCTTTGCGTTCGGAAAACAAATCATAGTTTTTTAAGTATATTTTATACAAGTTTCTTTATTAGAGATTCTCTCTCACCGTAAATATAGTCAATAATTGGGACTTCGATCATAGTATATGCACCCGGAGCTTGTTTTAATGAAGCACGAGCCGAAGCAACTAATACCTGTGCAGTTAGAGCAGGATTGTTTATTTTCATATTGAAATCTAACAACTGATTCTGAGAATCGCCCGAAACCCCTTTGCGTACCATATTTACACCATGTCCCATATCTTTAAGGCTATCCACACAATCAACCTGAGTAACATGTGTTTCGTCATGAGCAAAATAGTCATCAGCTTTAATAGCTGCTGCTACATCTGCAAATTTATAACCCTCTTCAACCTCTATGTACACCATACGGCGATGAATGCTTGTTCCTAAAGGAATAGTCATAGACAAAGCAGCCTTTACACCTTTAATGGCTTTTACTGCCACTGTATGTCCCATACTCATACCCGGACCGAAGTTGGTATAAGTAATACCTTTGGGTGCCATAAATTCGAACATAGAACGAACCATCGAGTCTGTACCTGGATCCCATCCTGCCGAAATAATAGATACTGCTTTGTATTCCTTAGCAGTTGCATCTAAACTACGACGAAGGTCTACAATACCACCATGAATATCATAGCTATCTACTGTATTAATACCCAAAGCCAAACATTCTTTAGCATAGCTCTCAACACTTCTGGTTGGTGTAGCAAGTATGGCAACATCTACTTTGCCCAACTCTTTTACACTTGCTACAACCTTGTAAGCTTTCAGCTCAGCAGGAACATCGTTAGGATTACGGCGTACAATACCCGCCACTTCAAAATCTGGAGAACTCAAAATAGCGTCCAGTACATATTTACCAATGTTTCCGTATCCTACAATAGCTGCTTTTATTTTACTCATATGTTATTTATTTTTATTAATTAGATTCGTATTTAAGGGATATAAGAATACACATATCTATCGCCATACAAAAATATACAAAATTAATGAATTCCTTTTCTCCTTTTTCCTTTGTTAACAAGAGATTCTATAAAAAAAAATTACCTATATTCGTAGTTTATAAAAATTGTAAGAATGAAATTAAATATACCAAATTTTCCTGTATCTGAGATTGATAGTATCATATTCGACTTTGGAGGAGTGATCATGGACATAAACATTGGGCGCACAATAGCTGCTTTTAGCAACCTGCGCATCGAAGGCTTAGAGTCTGATGACATTATTTCTGCCCATAAGAAATTTTTACTCGATCTCGAATTAGGACTTATAAGCCCATCACAATTTATTGATGCTATTCATACGGATTACCCCGACGCAAAAAACGTATCAGAGAAGCAAATATGGGATGCATGGAACGCTTTACTTCAACCTTACTTACCCGAACGAATTGCTCTACTCGAAAACATCAAAAAGAATTATCGCACTTACTTGCTCAGCAATACAAATTTTCCACACAGAGTCAAATTTAAAGCAATGTACAGACAACAATTTGGAGAAAACTTTGATGATCTTTTTATCAAGTGTTTCTACTCAGATGAAATGCATCTTAGAAAACCCGATCATGAGATATATAGACAGATGATGGCAGACATTCGCCAGAATCCTAAAAATACCCTTTTTATTGACGATAACGAACTTAACATAACCGAAGCTCGAGCATTCGGACTACAAGCATACCATTTAACGGGAGGCGAAAGAATAACCGATTTATTTATTGCCGATTAAGGTTTATTGAAAAAAATAGAGTTATCACCTATCAAGTAAAATTTATGAAAAAACTTATTTTCTCGATATTTTTAGTTTTTGCTACTAGCCAGATTATTTCAGCGCAAGATTTGAGCAATTGGGTATCAGGCTTAGCTCTAAACGAAAACGCTCAATACCAACAGGTAGACCGAACCATGATCGAAGCATCTTTAGCTGCAGCAAGAATAGCAGATTCGAGTGCCGTGCCTCAAACTCCTCCCTTTATGGAAAAGTTAGAGTCTATAGATGTTATTAACCTAACAGAGTGCTCTGCTGAAATAAAGAAATTATTTTTAGCTGATTTGGAGGGAATCAAGGACGAAAACGGCTACGAAACATTAATCAACGTAGTGGATGGAAGCGATAAAGTACGCATTGTAGCAAGAAAAGAAGGAACTCTTATTCCTCAAATATTTGTATTCGCAATAGATGGCGAAGATCAGGAAATTGTAATTGTGAGAATGACAGGTAAAATGGACGAGACAGATATTGCTGATATCATTAAACAACAACAGCAATAAAAATTCTCTTAAACATAAAAAAGCTCTAATCCATAAGATTAGAGCTTTTTCTATTTAGATTCTATTATTTATTCATCTTTAAAGAACTCGTATAACCAAACTAACGATTCGTAATCCTCACGAATAATATCTGCAAACTTAGGAGAAAACACATCCTCATTCACTGGAAGATTTTTACCTACATACAGATTCTTACGCTGTATCCATGTCTGAAAATACTCAGGCAGTTCGCTCGGAATAAGACGTTTGTATTCATCACCGTACACCACAAAACCACGATCAAGAATCTTTTGGGTCTGAATCTGAAATTCCTTAGCATCATAAGCAATGCTATCACGCAGATTATCCATCGTTTTTTTCTTTGGACCAAACAATCCCATACCATAGAAATATGTATCCGCATTCAGTTCCATAAAGAAGCCAGGAATATTTACCCAATCGGGCGTAGGAGCCTGAAAGCTCATCCACAAACAAGTTTTATAAGGATCTTTATTCTTTGAAAAGCGAACATCGCGATAGATACGAGATAATACCCTATGTGGACGCAGCTCGAACTGCGAATCGATATTATGCATCGTAGGAGTTAATGATGCAATAAGTTCTTTAAAAGGTTTAACCAATTCATTTTCATATACCGAACGATGCTCTTCGAACCACTCTTTATAGTTATTCTCTTTCAAATCGTTTAAGAATTGTATTGTAGCAGGTGTAAATCCGTTAAAAGCCATAATTTTTATTATTAAGCAATATAAATTATTTCGTATTCTCTTTAAGCTCACAAATTTGCAGTCTCATTTATAAGTCTGCTCATAAGTTTTTCACTTATAACATGCCAAAGTAACTAAAAAAGGATGAGATCTTATTTTCGACCAAAGTCTGCCGGAATTTCGCCCCACTCCTTTGTCTCCCACTTTATTATTTTGGTAGTATAGGAATTCTCTTTGAGCCATTTCTCAGCACGCTCTATCATATAGAACAACGACATGTTTACTGCAGTTTTATCTAATTTAGTTTTGCATTTTTTTTCCTTTACCCATTTAATTGCATTCGCACTATCCGAATAAAGAGGCATAGCCAATTTCTTTTGTTTCAATAAAGCCAAGCCATGCACAAGAGCCAAAAATTCACCCACATTATTAGTACCCTGTTCGTAAGGTCCTTGATGGAATATTTGTTCTCCGGTCAAGACATATACACCCCGATACTCCATTAACCCCGGATTTCCGCTACAAGCGGCATCCACAGCTAAGCTATCTTTTATAATAGCAGGGTTAGATAATAATTTCTTGGGACTTTCTTTTTTTGCTTGTTTGCCAACATACAACCAAGGGCTTTCGTCGAAAGCCTTCTTAGCCTGCTCTAATGAGGGGAAAGATTTATATATTGCTCCATCATAGCCCGAAACCTGAGCCTTGCATTCATCCCATGAGTTATACACTCCGGGAGTGACTCCGTTCCATACTACGTAGAAGTTCTTTTTTGCCATTGATAAAAGGAAGAATGTTTAGAAAGCAAAGATAAGGATTTATCTAAAACTCCACTTCTACATCTACACGTAAAGTTCCGTATTTCCATTTCGGACCGTTTTTCACAAGACGAACCGCTTCTCTATCCAGATCTTTACAAAGGGCTTTTGTTACATAAATATCTACGGGATTACCATTCTTATCTACTGAGAATTGAACGATAACTTTTCCTTTCTTATTCTTACACTCACCATCTTGAGGGCGGATGATGTTTTCTTTCAAATATGCTTTATATGCCTTATTTCCAATCAGAGGTTCGGGTTTAGTTCTCTTTGTAGAACCTGATACTAAAGATCTTGACGAAGCTTTAGGTCTATATACCGACTCGCGGGTAATTGTCCTTTTAGTCGTTTCTACCTCATTCAATTCTAGAGCATTGCCATCCAACTCATCAGCTCCAACAACTTCTATCTTATCAAATCCGGCTTGTTCAGCTAATAGACGTGCTTCGTGAGCATCAACTCTAATAGTTGAAGTCGCTTCGGTTTCTTTTGTTGATGTTTCTTTTGGATTATCAGCTACAGCCAATCCCATAACACGTTGATTTGCACCCCTAGCATTTGCCTTATTTACTTCAACTGCTCTACTACGTGTAACCTCAGTTACTTCTTTAGTAGTCCACGCATCTCTTAACTTATCAGGCATAACCTGTGCTTTAGTTGATTGTGGTCGCGAAACTTTAGCTTCTGCTAAAATAGAAGATGGTCCTTCAGCTATAAATATTTTTTTAGTCTCATCCAATGGAGCAGACTCAGCATCTATAACATCTTTCTTAAGATCGGCATAAACACCAGGTATATATAAAGGAAGTACTTCTACAGGTTTTATTACCTCATCGAGGTTAGCAATAGGCACTACCGATTCTACAGAAACATTCTGAGATGGATCGTTTTCGATCATCGCAGTAAGTTCTAGCCTTCTTTGCTCTATATAAATTTCGGGGGCATATAAGTTAATGTATGAATTTTCCAATTCGTTGGCTAGTGCCATCGAAGATTTATGATTCATCAATGCAAAATATCCACTAAGCAGAGCTATGACGGCAACTGCAGCAACTGCAATCTTCCACGCTCCAGTTTGAGTTTCTCTCCTAGCAGTACGCGCAAGCACAGATGCTTGCATCCTAGCTATTCGATTGGCATGATTCCCTTCAATTGAATCATATCCTTCGATAGCTTCGGACAAAAAAGGATCACCCATCGCCTCGTGTTCTATTCGATGAGCGGCCTTCCCTCTGCGGACTCCTTGTATGTAATCAAGAAACTTCATTGTTCAGTCTGCTTTCTATACACAATTTTAAATTACGTTTACCATTTTGGATATAACTTTTAACGCTCTTAAGATCATACCCCGTTAGTGTGACAATATCGGCATAAGACATTTCTTCGTAAAAGAACTTGTCTATGGATATTCTTTGAGGTTCGGAGAGCTTAGCCATGCAATAATTCAGTGCATCTTCCTGCTCTTTTTCCACGTCCTCACTTAATAGAGTTAAAATTTGGTCAGATTCCATAACGTTAGAGTCAAAATCTACAATTATTTCTTTTTTATTCTCTTTGAGGATATGGAAACAGTGATTTCGGACTACGCTATATAACCAAGTTTTAAATACTTTGATTTCGTAACCACTTACGCGGGGTAGAAGGTTTTCGAAGATCTCCATCACAGCATCCTGCGACTGATCTTCATTTTGTAAATACTTCAAGCAGAGACCATACACCAACGGAATATACCTATTGTAAAGCTGTCCAAAAGACTCAGAATCCCCTGTCTCTCGGTATTGCGCCAACAGTTCCTCATCCGTATATTCAACAGATTTTTGCCTATTTAGTGTAAAAAATCTCAAATCTTGTCGTTTTATATAGTTGGCAAAGCTACATGATTTTATAAAAGTTTGCAACGATAAAAAAAAAAAAATGTTTCTTTTGTGGAATTAACAGTGACATCTTCTCTATAAAACAAGACATATGGCAATACTTTGTTTACATAAAACTTTCGACTCAATGTATTGCTTTTCTTATAATATCAGGGATTAGAGAGAATTAAAGACCAAATGCTAAAAAACAAAAAGCATATACACACAAAAAAAGTTAAACCAAAAAATAAACAGCTATGATCAAAAACATAAAAATTTTAGTTGCATTACTTCTTCTATGTGTTTCGAGTATGTTGAATGCCCAAAGCATCAAAATAACGGGAATAATTACCGATCCGACAAACGATCCTATTATTGGCTGTTCGGTATTAGAAAAAGGTACCAATAATGCCACAATCTCCGATATGAATGGTAATTATACTATTACAGTTAAAGCTAACGCCACAATAATATTTTCATACATAGGATATGTAAGCAAAGAAATAAAAGTAAAAACTTCCGAGAATATTAATGTAACCCTAGAAGAGGACAGTCAGATATTAACCGAAACAGTAGTGATAGGATACAATTCTCTAAATTCAAGAGACATGATCAGTGCAGCATCCACATCTTCGGGGAAAAGACAGCGAGAAAAAAGAAGTAAACCCTCTATAAGTATATCTGAAAGCGATCTGAGATCGAGCCTAGAATACAATAAGAAAAATAAAAATGAAGAATATGGATCTTATGTAGAAAACAGCTTCAAATCGCCTTTAGAAGAAGCTCTCTCAACACTTTCTATTGATGTAGATGCAGCTTCTTATACCAACTTTCGCAGATATGTGAATCAAGGAGAAATGCCTCCAAAAGATGCAATAAGAATAGAAGAATTCATCAACTACTTTAAATATAAATACGATGAGCCAACCACTAAAGATCCTGTAAAAGTAACAACCGAAGTGGGACAATGTCCTTGGGATGAACAACACCGTTTAGTACGCATCGGTGTGAAGGCAAAAGAAGTAGAGAAAGAAAATCTTCCACCAAGTAATCTTGTCTTTTTGATAGATGTATCGGGGTCAATGGCAGGACCTACTCGCATTGAACTCGTAAAAAAGTCAATGAACCTACTTATAAACAATTTAAGAAATACCGACAGAGTAGCTATAGTCGTTTATGCCAGTGAAGTAGGTGAAAAGCTAGCTTCGACATCAGGTAGTGAAAAACAAAAAATAAAAGATGTAGTTGACGGGCTTGTAGCATCAGGCTCTACCAACGGAGCAGGAGGCATTCAAAAAGCATACGAAATTGCCGAGAAAAACTTTATAAAAGGAGGCAATAACCGCATTATACTTTGTACTGACGGAGATTTTAATGTAGGAGTGTCGAGCAACGAAGGCTTACAAGAACTAATAGAAAAGAAAAGGAAATCAGGAGTCTTTCTATCTATACTAGGCTACGGAATGGGTAACTATAAAGATGCGAAGATGCAGACTCTTGCCGAAAAAGGAAACGGTAATGCATCGTATATAGACAATATCCAAGAAGCTAATAGAGTACTTGTACAAGAGTTTAGCGGTACTCTATTTACTGTAGCCAAAGATGTAAAACTACAAATAGAATTCAATCCGAGTCAAGTCCAAGCATACAGACTTATCGGATACGAAAGCCGTATCTTAAACAAGGAAGATTTTAACGACGACACCAAAGATGCAGGAGAGATGGGAGTCGGTCAGACAGTAACAGCCCTTTACGAAGTGATTCCCGTAGGAGTAAAAACAAACAGGTTACCTAAAGTAGACAAACTTAAATATCAAAAAACCAACAAATCCAACGAAAACATTATTCTTACGGATTCACCTGAGTTACTGACTGTAAAACTGAGATACAAAGAGCCTGACAGGGATAATAGCGTTAATATGGAATTGCCTGTTTTAGATAATAAAAAAAATGACGTATCTTCGGATATGCATTTCGCATCGGCAGTAGCCATGTTTGCCCAGCTAATCAAAGATTCTGATTACAAAGGCGATGCTACTTATGACAAAGTAATTGCTCAAGCCAAATCGGGATTAGAAAACGACACCGAAGGCTATAAAGCCGAATTTATACGATTGGTAGAGGTTACTAAAAGCTTAAAATAAGGTCTCATATCTCTTTCTATTACTATCGTTAAAACAGCAATAGAAAACCGTAATATGAGAACGTATTATGAAGCACTTATTTTGAATGTAAAAAATAATAAATAAAATAGTCATGAAATCGAAATTAGGTATAGTACTGGTTTTATTGTGCGTTGTATCGTTCTACATTTACGACCAGAAGGATATAAAAAAGACAAAAAACCTAGAGAAAGAAACTCTCATTAGCGGCAAAATAGTAGATGCTGCCAATGACCAACCAATACAAGGTGCATCAATAGCCATACAAGGTACTAACCCTCAGTCGTTATCTAATGTCAATGGAGAATATGCTATCATGGCTCGAAAAGATCAAGAGTTAGTATTCAGACATGCACAATACAAAAGCATCACTATTGATGCTAAGGATGCTAAAACGATAAAAATGGAAGCTACGAATCCCGAAGATGCAAAACGTATTCAGGATAATTTTGAGAAAGCCGAGTAAGCTCTCATGCTTTTCTAAAGATAAAAAGAGGCAGATCTTTCCAGATCTGCCTCTTTTCGTTTAAGCTTTTACACCAGTCACAGTAATTGAATAAATACCTACATTTCCGGCTTTGTATTTTGCGATAGTTTCTTCATCCAGGTTTTCTTGTAAAACTTCATCTGGAATCACAACTGTTTTTGTCCTTTCTATTTTAATATCAGTGAAGTTCGCTTTTTCTATCTCTCCTAAATAATCTTCTTCTTGAATGGCACTTGCAATACAACCGGCATACATAGAAGCATTATCAGTAAACTCTTTCGGGAAAACACCATTAAGCACTACGTCCGAAATACAAAAATGACCTCCTAGTTTAAGTACACGGTAAATTTCTTTAAAGATTTTATTCTTTTCGGGTAGCAAGTTCAATACACAATTGCTTACTACTACATCAGCCGTATTATCGGGTATGGGCATTTCCTCAATATCACCTTCCTTAAACTCTACATTTGTATAACCTCGCTTAGATGCATTTTTTCGGGCTTTTTCTAGCATCGGCATCGAGAAATCAATACCAATAACTTTACCGCTTTCACCCACTTCGGCTCTGGCAATAAAGCAATCATTGCCTGCACCCGATCCCAAGTCGATAACCGTATGACCTTCTTTTAGTCCTGCATACTCAGTCGGCAATCCGCAACCAACACCTAAATCGGCATCCGCTTCGTAACCTTTCAGGTGACTGTAATCTTCACTCATTATAGTAAAGACTTTTTTAGATGGTTTTGCCGGATTAGTACCACATCCACAAGACGACTTTAATAAATCGCCATTTAAAGCCAGTTCGCTATATTGTTGTTTTACCAACTCTTTTTTTTCTTTATTTGTTTCCATATTTATATGTATTTCTTTTTTATATGCTATTTGTACAATACTTCTTCTTTAACCATAGTGCAACGTTTACCAAAACAATCAGCACAGGTACTTCAACTAATGGACCTACTACGCCTGCAAATGCTTGTCCACTATGTAAACCAAATACGCCAATAGCAACAGCTATCGCCAATTCGAAATTGTTTCCCGTAGCAGTAAAAGAGATAGAGGCATTTTTGTCGTAAGGCGTTCCAACCGATTTACTCGCAAAGAAGCTGATAAAGAACATCAATGCAAAATATATGATAAGTGGTATTGCTATACGCACCACGTCCATAGGGATTTGAACTATTAACTCTCCTTTCAAACTAAACATAAGTACAATAGTCAACAATAGTGCTATTAATGTAATGGGAGATATGGCAGGGATAAACTTTTCAGTATACCATTTCTCGCCTTTTAACTTCACCAATATCAATCGACTAAGTATACCCATCACAAAAGGAATACCTAAATATATACCCACCGTTTGAGCAATTGTGGCGATAGATATATCAACAATAGCACCTTCAAGCCCCAACAATGGTGGCAATTGGGTAATAAACAGCCAAGCATAAAAACTATAAAAGAATACTTGAAAAATACTGTTTAAAGCCACAAGCCCTGCTCCATATTCGGAGTTGCCCTCCGCCAAATCGTTCCATACTAAAACCATAGCTATACAACGAGCCAAGCCTATGAGAATAACACCCACCATATATTCGGGATAATCGTGTAAAAATATTATGGCTAAGCCAAACATCAATACAGGTCCTATTATCCAATTAAGAATCAATGATGTTGTCAATACCTTTACATTAGAAAACACCTTAGGTAATAGCTTATAATTTACTTTGGTTAACGGCGGATACATCATCAATATAAGCCCGATAGCTAAAGGTATATTTGTGGTTCCACTCGAAAAGGAATCAATATACCCACTGAATGAAGGGATAAAATAACCCAGCCCCACTCCTATCGCCATAGCCATGAATATCCAGAGTGTTAGATTTTTGTTTAGGATACCCATCTTTTTACTACTCATCACTTTTTAATTTTGAGATATACAATTCATAAAATGCTTTCTTTATTTCGTCCCTTACCCTGATAAATTCGCTATTAATAAACTCAGGTGTGCCAGCAGCTTCCGAAGGATCATCAAAACCTATATGCAAACGGTGCTTCACTTTTCCGTTGAATATAGGACAGTTTTCGTTTGCCCCACCGCAAACAGTTATCACATAATCCCATTCTCCATTCAGGTATTTCTCAATACTATCAGAAGTATGATGCGAAATATCAATGCCCACTTCTTGCATTACTTCTACGGCTATTGGATTAAGCTTTCCACTTGCTTTTGTTCCTGCCGAATATACTTCGAGCTTCGAATCGAATGCTTGAAGCCAACCGTGTGCCATCTGGCTACGACAACTATTCCCTGTACAAAGAATCAATATTTTCATTTTGTTTTATATTTAAACCTACAATTCGTAATTCGCAAAACAACGAACATTAAAGACAAATTTTTATGATTAAGAACACTCAGTATCTAACTCAACATCTTTCAAGAAAGCTGTAAATAGCGTTTGTGCCTCAGTCCAATTTTCAAGATTTATGCAATACTTTACAGTTGGTGGAGTTATTGTTCCTTGAATCAATCCTGCATCTTTCAACTCGTTCAAGTGTTGCGAAAGAGTGCTCTTAGCAATAGGTAATACTTCCGACATATCACCATGATAGCAACAAGACTGGTTTACCAACATTTGCAGGATAGCAATTCGGATAGGATGCCCCAATGCTTTGGCAAATCTAGCCAACTGTTCTTGCTCCTTAGTTAATTCTTTTTTCGCCATTATTATTTATCATGTTCGCAAATATACGAACAATATTAATATAATCATATATAAGAATAAAAAAGTAAGAGAAAAATCTATAAACCTTACAGCCCCTTGATTTTTCTCTTACTTAAAACTTGAGCAAAATCTGCTCCTATATCTATTGCATCAAATACAATCTTATTTTGTTATAACACCCAATTCTGCTACAATATACTCTTTAGCGGTAGCTGTAGTTTGCAAAGGTTCAAGCTTTATGAATTTTGCTTCTACTGCCTTGTCAAACAATACATCTTGTTTAATCGGATTGTTCTTTATGTTGTTGAAAGCTGCATTACTCTGCACCTTAGTCCACACTTTACCGTCTAAGCTAGTATACAAATTGTACTTATAAACATTATTAGCTGTTTCGCTTTTCAACGGATCGTATGAAAAACCTTTCAGAACAAGTTTATCACCTAAATCTACAACAACCGCTTCTTTATCTTTAATACCAACATACGAAGATGGATTACCGTCTACTATGCGATCTACATTATCAACCGCTGGAGAAACAACAGACCACTTAGCTGGAGCAATATCAAATACTACTGATACTACTTCGCTTTTAGTCTTTCCTTCTTCTATAGTAGCAATAGCTTTTACCGAACCGCCTTCAGCCAGTTTAAATGCGTCTTTATATACCTTAGAAGATGTTGTTGGCTCAGTGCCATCTGTAGTGTAATAAATTACAGGCTCGGGAGTAGCACACTTGATAGAAACAAGACCGTCTTTACTTCTTTGAATAAGAGGAGTTGTTAGCTTTTCTGGAGCAGCAAACAAACCAATCTTATTTAAAATAGGACATGCCAACGAATTTTGTATATTGATTCTCAATTTCTGAGTAGTAATAGTAGGAAATCTTAATATACGTTTGTAACCAACAGTTGTAGCGTTCGCTATTTCTTCCCATTTATCACCATTAAGATACTCGATATTGAACTTCTGAATGCGTTGCCCTAATGGTATATATTCTTGGATAACCAATCGATTGAAAGATTTAGCTTGTCCCAAGTCTATTTCTAACGAAGCAGTCATATCATTATCGTCAGTCGCCCAATAAGTATCGTAATTATCGTCTAGCAAATTAGCTGCTGCGAATTTAGAAGAATTACCTCTGGTTTTAGATGCTGATATTTTTGCACCTTTAGATAAATCGTTACTGAATACCGATTCTACAGTCTGACGGAATTCCATCAAACGGGTAGAGTCATTCGGGTGAATACGCCCTCTTCTATCGGGTGGCACATTCAATAACAGATTAGAGTTTCTACCAACCGAAGTATAATATATATCCATCAACTGATCTACACTTTTCACCCTATCGTTAGTAGAAGGGCTAAAGAACCATCCCGGACGAATAGATACATCCGTTTCGGCAGGAACCCATGCAGCACCATGTATATTACCGATATTTAGCGTATCGGCATGAGGAGCCAATCTACCGGGACCGAAGCCTTCGATATTCAATCTCGACCAATTGGTTTCGCCCGCAACACCGCGTTCGTTACCCATCCATCGACAACCTGGACCTATATCGCTAAATATAATTGCATTCGGTTGGTTTTTATAAACAACATCATGGAACATTTTCCAATCGTATTCTTGTTTTTTACCACCTTCGTGTTCACCATTAGCACCATCAAACCATTGTTCGAATATAGGACCATAGTTCGATAAAACTTCGGTCAGCGTATTCGCAAATATCTGATTGTATTCGGGTGTTCCGTATGCAGGGTGGTTTTGATCCCAAGGTGAAAGATATACACCAAACTTCAAGCCATACTCTTTACAAGCCTCCGATAGCTCTTTCAGCAGGTCACCTTTACCATCCCTCCATAAGCTTTCGCGAACGGTATGTGTACTGTATTCACTTGGCCATAAACAAAAACCATCGTGATGTTTAGCCGTCAATATGATAGCTTTCATACCCGCAGCTTTAGCTGTAGCAGCCCATTGGCGGCAATCTACATCTGTCGGATTAAATACTTTTGGGTCTTCTTTACCATTTCCCCACTCTACATCCGTAAATGTATTAGGTCCGAAATGAATAAACATATAGTATTCCATTTTTTGCCATTCCATCTGATCGGCAGAAGGCAATACTCCGTAAGGTTTAGGTGGATCGTCATTGGTGCAGGATGAAAACATCCCACTCAACAGCAGACTTAGCGAAAGTAAACCTGCCTGATAAGTTTTTGTACGTTTCATTTTATCAGATTTTAGTATGTATTTAAAGGTCACTAATTACAACAAACAATCGCAGGCTACCAAATCAATTCGTTCTCGCCCACAATCATATCCATTTTTACATCTCTGTCATCAGCAGGTATTTGGTCTTTCAACTGAAAGTCGAAACAGACTCCTACTTTTGGCGCTTTTATCTTAGCCAGAAAACGATCATAATATCCCTTTCCACGCCCCAATCGATTACATTTCCGATCGAAAGCCACACCGGGTACAATCACCATTCCTACTTTAGAATAATCAGTAAAATCTTCTCCAACCGGTTCGTGAACCCCTATCTTAGATTTTTCGAAAAGAGTATCATCGTGCAATTTTCGGAATACCAAATTATTATCCTTCACAACGGGCAAATAGAAATGTTTCTCCGATTTCCATTTTTCGATAAATGCCTGTGTAGACACCTCATCAGCCATTGCATTATATATAAAGATGATAGAAGCATCTCTAAATGTTCCGGTAATCTCAAGCACCGAAAAAACTTCTTCCGACATCAGAAGTAGTTCTTCTTCTGCATATCGGCGTTTCTCGTTTGCAATTTCTTTTCTTAATTTATCCTTAGAGGAATCTGTTCCCGATTTCAATATAGTTTAATTTTAAGGTCTCAGACCTATTTATCTTTATTGATTAGCGGGACAGAGCAAAAGCCCTATCCCTGCACCAATCATATATTTTATAGTTATTGTCTTACTTAGCTTCTTTATATGCTTGACTCTTAATCGCTGCCGGGGTTGCTTTCCTTGCTTGTGCAAGTTCTATTGCTTTCTTCAAAACAATATCATCTTGTAAAACAAGAGAATAATAACCTTCATCACCAAAGAAGTTTCTTACAATATTAGCTCTCAATTGTAGGTTCAACAAGTTACGGCATTCAGTCACCAAATAAGGTCTGTAACGGATTCCCTTCACGTCTGCCAGACTAATTAGATTAGTCAACAAAGGTTGATATGATAGGTAAGCATCCATCTCCTGCCAAGTTTTAAACTGCTCAAGACGCTGACGGTTTTTGTCGGTATACGTAAATGCATACTCATATACAAGTCCGTTGTTCATTACTGAGATATAATACGAATTGATTCCAATAGTATCGCGTGGAATAAATACATCGGGCATAATACCTCCGTTTCCATGCACCAAACGACCTGCTGCGGTATGGAATACCGGCTCGTTATCTTGCTTGATACTATCCTGAGAATCAAATTCACCTCTCAAGTATCTATTCATTAAGTCTTGATTGTAATCGCCAGATTTACCCAATTCGTACGGTTTCTGTATAGAACGTCCGGCAGGTGTATAATAACGAGCAATAGTCAATCGAAGAGCCGATCCGTCTACAAATTTTTGTTGACTTTGAACCAAACCTTTTCCGAATGAACGGCGACCTACAATAAGTCCTCTGTCATTATCCTGAATAGCTCCGGCAAACACTTCACTCGCTGAAGCACTACCCTCATCCATCAAAACAATCAGTTGATCTTTTTTAGAAGTTCCCGATCCGTTTGCAAAAGCATCCTCACGTTTAAACGCTCTACCTTGGGTATAAACTATAAGTTCGCCCTTATCAAGATATTCATTAACCATGTCGATTGCTGCTTGAAGATATCCTCCCGTATTTTGGCGTAAATCTATTATAAATGTTTCGCTATCTTGTTTCTTTAATTTAGATATAGCCGAAATAAATTCTTGAGTAGTAGTACCTCCAAATTTACTGATCTTTATATATCCGATCTTTTCGGCAGGTTGATATGCAATATCTACTGTGTTGACTGGTATATCACCTCTTTGCACAGTTATATTTACAATTTTAGGATTGTCGAATCGCTTAATACCCAGTTTCACATCCGTACCCTCAGCACCTCGTAAGTTGAGCATCACCTTATCGGTAGTCATACCCTTACCTGCAAAGAGGCTGTCGTTAACATACACAATACGGTCGCCAGGACGAATGCCGGCTGCCTGAGATGGTCCTCCAACAATTACACTTACTACCATAATAGTATCGTTACGCAATACAAATTGCACACCAATGCCTCCGAAATGACCTTCGAGATCATCGCCGGTCAGCTCCATTTCTTTTGCTGTAAAATACGTGGAGTGTGGGTCGAGTTCTGCCAATAATCCCGGAATTGCTTTTTCTATTAACTCCTGAGTATTTACTGTATCTACATAAGCTTCACTGATATACTGCAATACTGCATCGAACTTATTACCACCACTGAAAATTTTCTTCTGAGATGTAAATATCGAAAAACCATTACCTATGACAATGCCTATTACAATACCAAAAGCAATCCACAAGGGTAACCAAACAAAGTATCTTTTACTGCTAGATGTTGATCTCATAGAAATCAAGTATTATATGTGTTGTTATTTAAATTTATTCTTTTTCGCTGTCTATGGAAACAAAAGCAACCTCGATACCTGCTCTTTCCAAGATATCGCATCCGTCCATATTGTGATATTTATCGCTAAAAACCACTCTTTTTATTCCTGCTTGTATAATTAGTTTAGAGCATTCCATACACGGCGATGTAGTTACATACATGGTGGCTCCCATGCTGCTATTGTGCGAACAGGCTACCTTAGTAATAGCATTAGCTTCGGCATGTAGTACGTATGGTTTGGTTAAATAATTTTCGTCTTCGCAAATATTTTCAAATCCGGCAGGAGTTCCATTATAGCCATCGGAAATAATCATTTTATCCTTTACTATAAGAGCACCAACCTTACGTCTTTTACAATAAGAATTTTCTGCCCAAATCATCGCCATACGCAAATAACGATTATCCAACAATTGCTGTTTTTCAGTATCCATGCCTCTCTTATCTAAAAAATATAAAAAAATTCAATTTCCACAAAAATACACATTTAAAGTTTATTTTAATAGGGAAACTCAATAAGTTATGCATAAATATTAATAAAAATAGAGACATATTCCTTCTAAACATTACAATATTCGTCAAATTACAAAAATCCTGAAAAATATAACGATATAGTTGATTCCTCTCCAAAAAGCAGTAAATTCATCGTCCGATATTAATCTTAAAGTCAAATTTCTGTCTATATAGAAATATATTACTAACGTTTTAATTACCTGTTATTATGCCTAAATTCGATATTCTATCCGCATCCTACAACGACATTAAAGACCAAAAATATGACTATGCAGTCTTGCCATGGGGTGCAACCGAACCTCACAATTACCATTTGCCTTATTTAACCGATTGTTATCTGGCATACGACACTTCGCTAGATGCAGTAAAAAAAGCATACGAGCAGGCAGAGGTTAAAGGGATGATACTGCCTCCTATTCCCTTTGGTTCTCAAAACCCGGGACAATTCGATCTACCCTTTTGTCTACATGGTCGTTACGAGACTCAAAAAGCAATACTATCCGATATTGTAGCATCGCTTCACAGACAAAATATAGATAAACTTATCATCGTAAATGGTCATGGAGGAAATAGTTTCAAGAATATGATCCGCGATTTAGCAATAGATTATCCTGATTTTTTAATTGCAGCAACCGAATGGTTCAAGATAGTACCGACTAAAGATTTCTTCGAAGAAGCAGGAGATCACGCTGATGAGCTGGAAACATCTGTTTTAATGTATTATCGCCCCGAATTGGTAAATTTGGAAGTAGCAGGCGATGGCGCATACACCCCCTTCAAGACTAAAACTCTTCGCGAAGGTGTTGCATGGACTCCACGTAATTGGTCCAAAGTATCACAGGACACCGGTATTGGAAACCCTCATAAATCGACTGCCGAAAAAGGAAAAAAATATGCCGAAGCCGTAACAGACAAACTTGCTACTTTATTTATAGAATTGGTAAAAGAAGATATGTATTAAGCACCCTTTTTTACCATGATATAAAACAAGATATATAGCATAGCTATTTCCCGAAAATAAGAAACGATTCAAA
>NZ_CVRU01000024.1 GCF_001261715.1 Dysgonomonas sp. HGC4
ATGAATCCCCATTCACCAGATGAGTTTGTAGAAATAGATACTGTAGAAAGATTCTATGATTATCTGATAACTATTCTTGAAGAATTGAAATAAAGTTCCATTAAAAGAACTGAAAGCTTAATATCCGTGAAGAAATATTTTTTTACGGATATTTTTTTGTCCAAATTCGAGCTTTACTTTTAAGATTAATAACTTTGTTTGAGATACAATAAGATCACTCGATCTTTATAAACCTTAAAATGTTTATTATGAAAAAAATTATTTATTTATTCTGCATTTCTTTTCTTCTATTGAGTTGTGGAGGAAAAACGAATAAGGCAGATGTAGTGGCGAACACTGAAACATTCAAAGTTCTTCAATTCAATATTTGGCAGGAAGGTACAGTTGTACCCGATGGTTACCAAGCCATTGTTCAACAAATACTCAATTCTAAAGCCGATTTTGTAACATTAAGTGAAGTTCGAAATTACGAAGACACTCGATTTTGTGACAGAATTGTTCAATCCCTAAAAGATAGCGGACAAGTATTTTATTCTTTTTATAGTTACGATTCGGGTATTCTTTCCCGTTATCCCATTATAGATTCAACCACTGTATATCCTTGTGTTGATGATCATGGTAGTGCTTACAGAGCATTGATAGATATGAATGGACAGGAAGTTGCCCTTTATACTACCCACTTAGATTATCTTAATGATACTTATTATGATGTAAAAGGCTATAATGGTTCTACATGGAAAAAGCGTACACCAATGCTTGATGTAGATTCTATATTAGCAGATAACGTTTTGTCGAAAAGAGATGATGGAATGAAAGCAATCTTAGAAAAGGCTAAAGAAGATAGAGCTAAAAACAGGATTGTGATTATAGGTGGAGACTTTAATGAGCCATCTCATCAAGACTGGATAGAAAGTACTAAAGATATGTTCGACAGGCATGGAGTAGTAGTGCCCTGGACAGTTAGTACAATGCTTGCAGATGAAGGGTATATAGATACATATCGTAAAGCTCATCCTGATCCTGCGACTCATCCCGGTATAACTTTCCCTGCCGATAATCCTTTGATGGATATAAACAAGCTAACGTGGACTCCCGATGCTGATGAACGCGAGCGAGTTGATTTTATCTACTATGCTCCATTGGAGGGACTCGATTTAACTGATGCGGTTGTATGGGGACCTGATGGTTCTATTGCTTATAGTAAGAGGGTAAAAGATAATACCCAAGATCCTTTCGAAATAGGTAAAGGTATTTGGCCTACCGATCATAAAGCTGTATTAGCAACATTTACGTTGAATAAAGCAAAGTGATTTTTAAGTTTAGAACTTTATAAGAATATAAAAAAAGGCAGAAGTATTTATTACTCCTGCCTTTTTTATCTATAATGGTTTATAAAATAGATTAGGCTTTTCGGGTTACAGACATAAATATTGTTTTGCTATAAGCGTTACTGGCATTGGTTTGCATCGCCCACCATTTCATTTCGTACCAACGCCATACACCAGCAGTAACTTGTACCTGCACATTGGATGTGATTACTTCGGCATTAGTAGTTGTCCAATAAACAATGTCATTATAATCAACCTGTATAAAACCTCCGGATGCAATCGTTTGATTTAATACAGTTCTATTTTCGTTTACCTCAGTGGCAAATGTTTGTAAGCTAATGAGCTGAGGTTGGTCGGAAACGTTGTATATACGAGGTCTGTAAAAAGTTGGATCGTAATATGCCACTTCCATTTTTAAACCGTCAATAATGGGCAGTTGTGTAGGGAACTGAGTTGATAGAAGGGTATTGAGTGTAAGACCATTCGTAATAAATACTCCAGAAAATGTGATAAGCCCTCCAATTTCGAGTGTTAAACCACCGGTCAAAGCTACAGTACAAGAATTTCCGAGAACATCTATGTTGAAATAGGCAGCAGCAGGCGAGTCCAGAAGTGGTGTGCCTGAAAGTGTGTACCTCAATACGCCATTACCTTGTTCTAATACCCCAGCTTGCAAAGTGGCTGTAAGGCCGGTATTTCCGGTTGAGGCGATAGGTGTTCCTACAGGATAGGAG
Source organism: Dysgonomonas sp. HGC4 (assembly GCF_001261715.1). Lineage (GTDB taxonomy): Bacteria > Bacteroidota > Bacteroidia > Bacteroidales > Dysgonomonadaceae > Dysgonomonas_A. The sequence continues at coordinate 2,063 of NZ_CVRU01000024.1, forward strand.
GCTCCATTACCTCCAATATAGGGTACTTCCATAATTCCCTCGTAAGGAACTCCTGCCTTGAAAGCAGAAGGGGTCATGCTGGCTCCTGTACATTGTATACCTGAGATGCCCGGTGCTTTTATATCTTCAGATTTTAGTCTTACCCACATTGTTCCATCCCATGTTAAATAGCCTTCTGTTTTAAAATTGCCCAAACCAGTATTGTAAATAGTTAAGCCGATGGATGGATTGGATATTGTTGTTATATCTGTGTTCGAATTGAGTGCTATGCGAGGAAAAAGAACACCTTTGTTCTCACTTTTAACTTCAAGCATTGCCGAAGAAGAAATGTCGCGTGTGCCAATTCCTACCTGCGCATATACTAATGTAATGCATACTTGAAGTAATATTAATGTTAAGACTTTCTTGTTCATCTGTAATGTTTTATAATTAAAGTCTGGGATTAAGCTTTTCTTATGATTGACATGAAAATTACCTTTTGTGCACTAATTTCCATTGCCCACCATTTCATTTCATACCAACGCCATACGCCCGGTACAATTTGTACCTGTACATTTACAGTAATTACTTCGGCAGCAGTTGTTGTCCAATAAACTAAATCATCATAATCTATGACAATAGCATCACCGGCTGCAATAGTCTGGTTTAAATTAGTTCTATATTGATTTACCTGCGTTGCAAAGGTCTGTAGACTTATAAGTTGACTGGTTGAGTTGGTATTAACAATTCTTGGTCGGTAATAGGTTTGTGTGTAATAAATCAAATCCATTCTTAAACCATCAATAACGGGTAGTCCGGTTCTTATAGATGATAAAAATGTTCCGTTAGCAACACCTGTGGCTGGTATGTAACCTACATATGTAACATATTCTCCTACTCCCAGAGTAATACCGCTAACAGTTGCCTGACAACTCTGTCCCAGAAAATTGATGTTAAATACAGCGGGTACAGGCGAGTCATATAGGGGTGTACCCGATAGTTTAAATGTTAGTTCTCCGGCTCCATATGCTAGAGTTCCTGCTTGTAATGTTGCGGTAAGCCCCGTGTTATGTCCAATGGAGGGTAGTGGGCTACCGGCAGAGTAACTACCACCATTTCCTCCGGAATATGGGATAACCATAGTTCCTTCGTAAGGTACTCCTGCTTCAAAAAGAGAAGGGCTTATTCGGGCATCAGTACATCGAAGGGCCGAAATAGAGGGCGGATTTGTTGCAGTAAGATTAATTTTCTTCCAACTTGTTCCATCCCAACAAACAAGACCTTCATAATCTAAGCCTCCTGTTCCTGTATTATATACTAAAAGTCCTTCTTCAGGGTTAAGTACTGTCGCTATATCAGTATCGGACAATAGAGCAACCTTAGGAAATAACACTCCTTGGTTTGAGCTATTTATGTCGAGTATTGTTGAAGGGTCTGGACTTTCAGTTCCAATTCCTATTTGGGAATATATCAGGTTTGTCGATATATATAGGCTATAAAAGACAAATAGTAAGATTATTTTTTTCATAATTAAATCTGATTATATCTGTTAGGATTTCCTCATTAGTGACATGAAGATTACTTTAACAGTATCTATTTCCATTGCCCACCATGTCATTTCATACCATCGCCATTCGGAAGGTCCTACCTGTACCTGCAGATCGGTAGTAACAGTTGAGGATACGGTGGCAGTCCAAGCAATAGCAAAATTGGGGGCAGTAGTTCTTGAGGTTATATTGACATAATCCCAATTTGTGCTTGTAACTTCAGATTGTCTATAAATAGTTCTATTTAAATTTGTAACATTTAGTAGACTTACAACTGAAAAGGTTTGAAAACTTACAATTTTCTGTTCAGAACTTACGTTGTAAACTCTTGGATAATAATAAGTCGCTCCATTTGATATTAGATCCATCCTTAATCCATCAACAGTTGGGAGTTGGGAGGGATAATATTGAGATAAAAGAGTTCCAGATACGTTTTGGTCTTTAGTTAAGCTAGCAATAAACGAGGTTTGCTCTCCTACTTCCATCTGTTCTCCTACTAACGAAACAGAACAATTGAAGTTAAGCTCATCAATATTAAAAATAATAGGAGTTGGAGATGAGGCTGAGGGAGTACCTGTAACTCTGAATATTAAATTTCCATTTCCTGTATTCAGTTCTCCTCTTTGCAGTGTTGCAGTAAGTCCAGTGTTACCTGTTGAAGATACAGGTGTACCGCTGTTATATCCGCCTCCATTGCCTCCTGTATATGGAATGGTCATTATACCTTCATAAGGAATCCCTGCTATATATGTAGAAGGTGTAAGCTCTGCTCTATTGCATAGCAGGCCGGTTATAGATGGGTTTACTACTGTTGTGAGAGTCATCTTCTGCCATTCTGATCCTGTCCAGTATACATAACCAGGTGTGTCTAAATCTCCTTGTCCTGTATTATAGACTAAAAGTCCGACTGCCGGATTCGAGATGGTAGTTATATCTGTCTTAGATTGTAAGTTTATCTTAGGAAATAAAACACCCTTATCGGAGCTTTGGATATGGAGAATAGCAGACGGATCGGAATTTGAAGTACCGATTCCAATACCTATTTGAGCGTATGCAAGAGTTATAGCATAAAAGCTGAAGATAAGAAAGACCAGTCTTTTCTTTATCATAATTTAGAATTTTTCATAGAATACATTTAATCAGTATCTTATGTAAGTAAGTACTGCATATTGTATCCTAAATATAGATCGAAATGTATTTATTGTTGCTGTATTCTACATTTACCAGGATATTCAATTATCCTGTAAATGGGTTGTTGCCAAGAAGAAAAATATAAGAGAATCAAATAATATTAAGATGCAAATACCGATTTAGCTGAAAACTGGGAGCTATTGTTGTTCCATATTTTCATGTAAATATCCAACGGTAAACAAATAATATATTACTTGTAACTATCTTTTCCTTTCTGTTTTCAAAAAAAGATGTTGTTGATGGGCAAATATAACCTTTTTAGATGGAAAATGTGAAAAAAGGAACTTTTTTCACATTTAAATATGTCAAATTTCTGAGTAAAACTGTTTCCAGACTATTCTATTACCCTTTGTGTTCTGTTTATGCGACATTTTAAGTTAAAACTTAAAATGTCGCATTGAGGGTAATTGTTTGATATATAAAGGTATATGTGCGAATTGCTTTTATTTTAAAAAATCATCAAAGTAACGTGTAATATGCTCATGAAGATGCACGCGATCGTGTCCTGTCATATTGTGTCCATGTCCTGGATATATAAATAAATCAGGATGCGTACCACTTTTTATAGCTGACTTCATAAATTGAAGATTATGTTGCAATACAACGGTAGGATCTTCATCTCCATGAATAAGTAAAAGTCTGCCTTTTAGGTCTCCTGCACGATCAACCATGCTGGTTTTAGAATAGCCCTCAGGGTTTTCTTTTGGTGAATCCATGTAGCGTTCGCCATACATTATTTCATAATATTTCCAATCGGTAACAGGACCTCCTGCTACGCCCACTTTAAATGTTTCAGGATGACGAAGCATCAAGTTCAAAGTCATAAATCCTCCATAGCTCCATCCGTGGACACCTATTCTGTCAGAGTCAACATAAGGTAACGATTTAAGAAAATCTACACCGGTCATTTGATCTTCAGTTTCTATTATACCCAATTGGCGGTGTGTGATGTTTTCAAAATCAATTCCTCTGTTAGATGTTCCTCTATTGTCTATTGTGAATACTACATAACCCTTCTCAGCCATATAAATGTCCCATCCGCGAGCTTGTCCCATCCATGAGTTGTCTACAAGTTGTGAATGAGGACCTCCATATACATATACTACTGTAGGATATTTTTGAGCAGGATTATAATTCAGAGGCTTAATTAAGCGATAATAAAGATTAGTTTTTCCATCATTTGCCTTTATAGATCCTATCTCTATTTCAGGCATATTTATTTTACCGTATGGGTCTTTGGCTTCGAAAAAAGTATAGCTTTTATTAGTTTTAGTTTCTGTAATAGAAGCTTTTCCTGGATTATGTTGTGATGTGTAACGATCTATGATATACTTTCCGGATGTACTTAATTGTGCTGAATGAGCTCCTTCTTCTTTCGATAATTGAGTTCTTTTTCCGCTTTTCAGATTGAGTTGATATATATGTTTTTCTATTGGAGATGCTTCTGTTGATATATAATAGAGATTATTTCCCGCTTCATCAAAACCAAGAACTTCTATAATATCCCAATTGCCACTGGTCAGTTGTTTTTTTAGCTTTCCATTTAGATCATATTGATACAAGTGATTGTGTCCGTCTTTTTTACTCTGCCAGATAAAAGATTGAGGGTCATTCTTTAGGAATAATACAGAATTTTCGGGTTCCACATATTTCGAATGTGTTTCAGTAAATAGTGTCGCATCCAGCTTTCCAGATGCTACTTCATAGCGGTTGAGTTTGCAAGTATCTTGTCCTCTATTTAGTTCGGCAAGATAGATGTATTTTTCATCGGGACTCCATGCAATATTCGTCAGATATTTTTCTTTAGGAGTTCCTGTCTTTAAAAATATAGTTTGTTGTGTTTCAGGATTAAAAATACCAACTGTCACATGATGGCTTTTCATTCCTGCCATTGGATATTTAATGTCTTTTAATTCGGCTACTCGTGCCGAAATATCTACCAAAGGATAGTCTGTAACCATGGTTTCGTCCATTCTGTAAAAGGCTAGCTGCTTGCCGGAAGGAGACCAGAAAGTACCTTTCTTTATTCCAAATTCATTTCGATGCACAGATTGCCCGTTTACAATACCTTTGTCAGTGTCAGAAGTAGCGGTGACTTCTTGTCCTGATTCTCGTATTACATATAGGTTATTATCTTTGGTGTAAGCAAAAGTTTTGCTTGCTTCTGAAAAATCCTGATTTGCCGCGTCTTTTGGTAAAGTATAACTGGCTATCATCTTATTCGACTCAAAATTATATAGATAAGTATCAACCCCATTATTAAGCATTACTATCTTTTGATCTGCATATGGAAAGCTAACCGAAAGTAATGACTTTATTGGCTTTTTATCATTAGCTTCTAGACCCGAATTAATCGTTTTTTTGTCAATAACCAAATTGTCTGATTGTTTTTCAGACTTAGCAACAGACATAATAGAGTCTCCTTTTATATATGTAGCGTTATCTCCCCACCATTGTAGTTTTTGAGGAAATGAGATTCTATATTTAGCGTATGAATTACCTCCGGGAATAAGATCCTCTAAACTGAGCTGAACTGATGTGTCTTGTGCCATTGAAATAAACGATGATAAAGTACAAATAGATAGGAAACAGATTTTCAGGATCTTCATAACTAGACGATTTAAATAAAAAACAAAGATACTTATTCCGATTAGAATGTGTGTTATGAAAAAAAGAACTTTTTTTATGAACAAAAGAGTTTTTCGGTTGTTAAAAATAACAAAAATATGCAATAATGGATTAAACGTTATTGCTATCTTTGTGTCAAATTTACTACAAATAGTATTTTTTAATATAAATAGGTATAATATTTGTACATATAAAA
>NZ_CVRU01000025.1 GCF_001261715.1 Dysgonomonas sp. HGC4
TTAAATTAGTTCCTTCTTTTTTATTTATAGTCTACACTCAGATATTAACTTTTTGTGATGATACTCGATTTTGTTTTAATTTCTTCTGGTGAATATCCTTCTAATTTTGTGTTTTCAAAATATACATCCTCTTCCAAAACCACGTCTTTAAAATCCAAATTATCTAAAACTGCATCCTTAAAACTCACCTTATTAAAGACCACATCCCAAAAATCAGATTGTATAATTCGACATTTCGCAAAAGAGGTGTTCTTAATGTGAGATAAGTCAAATACAGTTTTCTCAAAACTACTATCTGTGAAATCCACATCATCAATGAAAGCGTCTTCCAAATAGCATGCAATAAAAGCTGTTTTCTTAAAACTTGACTTTATAAATTTAGTCCGCGAAAAATCAACATTCGCAATATGAGCCTCATCTAGATTGATTCCCTCAAAAACACAATCGGATAAATCGGTCATCAAATTACTATATACCTGCTTATCATTCTTAAAAAGTACTTTAACAATAGTTTGAATAACAATAGTAGGCTTTTTATTTATTCTCCAAGCTTTTCCATTCTCCTCGTTTTGTATCGTATCAGTGTTTTCTCGTACATAGGCACATAAAATATCTTGTATAATATTCACATAGCCTCTTTGCCCTTTATCACCGATAGAAGTTTCAAGAGCTATTTGATGCAAAGCATAAATACCCGATAGTATAGAACTCACACTATCGCTACCTAATAATGTTGCAGCATCTTTAAAACGAGTATTAATCTGCCCTCTTTCATTAATATTATTCTGACGCGTCTGTTCTGCCACCCTTCGGTTGTTAATCCACAAACCGAGAAGTACCAAGGCACCTCCAAGTACGGTTGCTACTGTTCTCACATATTCTCCTAACGCAGCCGTAGTATCTCCAAAGAGCATAATGTGGGCATCGAGTTTATAGAAAATGATCCCAAGAAGAATAGTTCCGAATATAATAATCAGGAAAATATACTTATAATAAAACTTAGAAATAGCTTTTTTATTTGTTTCTAATAGTGCTGAAAATGTTTTTGCTCTCTTTGACATAACTTATTTTTAAACCAATCTCGACTACAAAGATAATCAATTAAGCTCACATACCTATTTCTTTATTTTTACAAGTATAACAATCATAGCTAGTTATAACTAAAAAACATTCTATTAAATACATTTAGTCATCTCTATGCCGCCTTTTTTAAGGTAGATCGCTAATATGAAAAAGGCAGACTATCTTATTGGATAATCTGCCTTTCTCTCTATATAAACAATGTACTATTTCAACAATACAATCACACCTTTAGCTCCGTGAGCCCCTACGACTAATGATTGTTCTATATCAGCCGTTTTAGACGGTCCCGAAATAAATACACCAAAACCATAATCATTAAACTTTATCTGATCATAAGCTTCGTGCATATTATGTACAATCTTGTTTTTATCTAGAAGAATAACCAGATACTCGGAAATAAAATAAACTACTTTTTCTTTTACATTCTGTGGTATCCATACACAAGCATTTTCTGCAACGCCCACTTCTCCTTGAATAACAGCCAGATCAGTCCCATTTAAACTATGGGCATCTTCCACATTATCAGGATTAATAGTTGCTATATCGATTTCGGGTAGATTAGAGGCTATAACTTTAGCCTCGGGATATAGAGAACGTATCAAAGCATTTATATCTTCTCCTTCCTTTACAACTATTGCATCGCCGCCCACTGCTTTACACATCTGAGTAAATTTTTCGAGCTTGTCGGGATATTGAATCGCAGCAATATTTAAATCGGGCATATCATATTGAACTTTGATATGTCGCTTTACATTCGATAATATATCATTCTTACTACTCATAGCTTAATTCTTTTTAAGGTCTCAGACCCTTTTATTTACTTATTCTTCTGAACTTTACCTTTCTTCCACATCGAAGTAAAAGATTCTGATGCAAACTTAGGCAGTTCGCGCCCTTTACCCCAATCATTCAATCCATTATAAATAAGGAATCGAGGCATATGATTGATAATAGGAGCCATTTTCAGACCTGCTTTATATAATGCAGGATGAGTGAATAAAAATTTCATTCCTCCCGACATCATCTTTTTCATCTTATCAGCCTTACCTAAAGAATTTAAGTTCTGTCTCCATCTGTAAATCTGGTCAGCCAAATCAATCTTTGCAGGGCAAACATTGTTACAAGAATAACACAGCGAACAAGCCGAAACATTATCGTAATACTCTTCGGGATTCTTTAACATACCCAAATTAATCCCGATTGGACCTGGTATAAAATAGGTATAAGAATATCCTCCACTACGACGATATACAGGGCAGGTATTCATACAAGCACCACAACGAATACATTTTAATGTTTGAATATGCTCGTCATTACCCAAAATATCGCTCCTGCCATTATCTACAATAATAATGTGCATTTCACCACCTTCGCGTGGTTTACGAAAGTGAGACATATACGACGTTACAGGCTGTCCCGTTGCCGAACGAGCCAATAGACGAGAATATACAGCCAACGATTTATGATTGGGAATCAGTTTCTCTAATCCCATTGATACTATATGTATTTTAGGAAGTGATGTTCCCATATCGGCATTACCTTCATTGGTACATACCACCACATCACCCGTATCTGCAACAGCAAAGTTACATCCCGTCATTCCTACATCTGCTGTAAGGAATTCGTTTCGTAGATGCTGACGCGCTGCCCGAGTCAGATAAGTCGGATCACTATTGTCTTTTTCAGTATGTAATTTTTCCTCAAATAATTTACCTACCTCTTGCCTTTTCAAGTGAATGGCAGGCATCACAATGTGGCTAGGCGGCTCATCCATTAATTGAAGAATACGCTCGCCAAGATCACTCTCCACAACATCAATACCTTTCTCTATGAGATAAGGATTCATGTGGCATTCTTCAGTAAGCATCGATTTACTTTTTACCAGTTTTTTAGCCTCGTGTCTTACCAAGATACTATATACTATCTCGTTATGCTCTTTAGCATCCTTTGCCCAATGCACTATCACCCCATTTGCTTCGGCATTCTTGGTAAATTCTTCAGCATATTTATCGAGATGAGTAATTGTGTGCATTTTTATTTTGCTCGACAATTCTCTCAACTCTTCCCATTCGGGTACATCCATAGCCATTTTGTCTCTCTTCTCTCGAACAAACCAAAGAGTCTCATTGTGCCATGTCTCCTGTTCTTTATTTGCTATGAAGCGGTTTGCAGCTTCTGTATGTTTTGTACTCATAGTCCGGCAGCTAAAATTTGAACAACATGAATAAACTTGATAGGTAATTTTTCTCTACTTACCACTCCTTGCATATGCATCAAGCATGAGCTGTCAGCGCCCGTAATATATTCAGCACCCGTAGCCATATGGTTCTTTACTTTGTCTTGTCCCATACATACGGATACAGAGGGTTCTTCGATGGAAAACATACCACCAAAGCCACAACACTCGTCCACTTTTTGCGGTTCGAGTACTTCAATCCCTTCAACCTTATCCAATAAATCTCTGATTTTTGAATAGCGGGGGATATTCAACTCACTAGCGGATGACAAATGAAGCTCACGCACACCGTGACAACTGTTGTGCACACTCACCTTATGAGGAAACTTTCCTGGTAGTTTATCCACCTTCAACACATCGTGCAGAAATTCGCAGAAGTCATATATCTTGCCACTAGTTTGGCAAAGATGCCCTTCCTTCTCTAATAATCGAGGATAATTTTCTTTTACAAATACAGCGCAACTCGCCGATGGAGCTACAATGTATTCATACTTATCAAATAACTTCTCGAATTGTTGAGCCAAAGGTATAGCCTCATTCTCGAAACCTGCATTAGCCATGGGCTGTCCACAACAAGTTTGATCGATCGGATAATCTACCTCTACTCCCAGATGGTCGAGCAGCTTATATGCCGCTACGCCTACTTCGGGGAATATGGCGTTTACATAACATGGAATAAATAGTCCGACTTTCATTTCTATTATAGTTTTTTAGTTGATATGCTTTTCTTAATAGGAGCAGATCTATGTAACTGTCATATATGGCGAATGCATAGATCCACTCTCACTTCTTGTAACCAAAGGATTTTGAGACCTTAAAATATAAGTGTGCCCATCAATTTGGGAACAAAATATACCATGAGACCTGCTACAACAATATATCCTAAAGCAAAAGGCATAGCCTTCTTCATTATCTCACCTTCACGTCCTTGTAAGCCACAAGCCGAGGTTGCAACCGCTATACTTTGTGGAGAAATAATTTTTCCACCTGTTGCTCCTGCTGTATTTGCTGCTGCCAACCAACTTGGATCGACCCCAATAGTGCTACCAACCGAAGCTTGAAGTTTTCCAAACAAAATATTAGACGAAGTATCGCTACCTGTAAGGAATGTACCAAGGCATCCGATTGTTGGCGCGAATAGTGGGTATAGAGAACCTGTTGTTATTGCCAAAGCTAAACCTAGTTCACCTATCATTCCCGAGAAATCCATCACCGAAGAAAGAGCAATAAGACAACACACTGTAATGATAGTTTTGCGTTGTTGCTTTATAACTTTACCTAATAGTTTCAACAGCTCAATAATTTTAGCTCCTTGAATTAGTCCTCCTAAAATAGAACCTAGGAATAAAAGAACACCGGCATCTATAAGCCATGAGATTTTCACAGCACGTACAATATCAGCCTGTGCAACAGTATCAAATATATTAAAACTAAAGGTTGTACTTAAAATCGGAGCAAGCATAGTCCTAAATGGTAATAATGGACTGGTTAATATTACTAATATCAATATCAAACCATAAACACTCCATGCACTTATTATCTCGCCCCAAGAACGTTGAGGAAATTTAGCTTTCAATTCTCTATCTTCATCTGTTGCAGTAATTTTAGCATATAAAATTATTGCAATAATAGAAGCAATACTACCCAATATCGCAGGCGTTTCGGCTCCCATATATCTTGCAGCTATATATTGTGTTACCAACGAAACAACTCCAACGATAACACTCAATAGAATATGTTTAGGTAAAGATTTAATTCGAGGATCGGTCATAAACACAAGCACAAAGGGTATAAGTATCATTAAGGGTGATAATTGTAACACGACTTGTGTACTTAACACCTGTATGTTATCTACTCCGGCTTGTTCCGCCAATACTTTAACGGGAGTACCCACAGCACCAAATCCAGTTGCAACACTATTGGCTATCAGACTGGCTACTGCCGAAAAGATTGGCTTAAAACCTAAACTAATCAATATAGCAGCAGGAATAGCAACCGCTGTTCCAAATCCGGCCATTCCCTCCAAAAGACCGCCAAACCCCCATGTTAGAAGCAAAACCTGAATGCATTTATCCGATGATATAGAAGAGAACTGTTCTTTCAGCACCTCCATTTTCCCCGTATGTACCAATACATTATAACTGAATATAGCCATAATGATAATAATCAATATAGGGAATATAGCCTTTAGAATTCCATAAATAATTGACAATCCCGTATCTGCCGCAGGAAGATGGAATGCAAATAAGGCAATTAAAACGGTAGTCGCTAATGTTATAAGTGCGCTCTTATCTCCCGACATTTTCAGAAAACCCATCAAAATGATAAGTAGAATTACAGGCACTGCGGCAAATACAACTGACATCCAATTAAGGTCTACGACTAAATTAGAACTTTGAAGAATTACGTTTAAAACCATGGCAGAAATTGTATTAGTTTGTTTCCAAATTGGGGTTAACTCCAGATAGACAACGCAAATTATATTTTTTTTTCCAAAAAACGACTATCTATTCATATGTTATATTGCATATTTGTTTAAGAATTGTAAAATCTCAGGTAATATAGGTGTTGTAAGACTTGAAAGCCTCAATTCAAAATCCAACTAAGATTAATTTATCCCTATTATTCTTATCTTTGATTACAAATTCACTTGACATAAATATGGAAAACGACAATAAATATAGGCTATTGAGTGAAGGAGAAATCTTTCAACCTTCAATTATGGGGGTTATATCTTATAAACAAGAAAGCCTTTTCACTCAAGATTACATCAATCACTCCCTCAGCAACTCCATTGGATTCAACCTTTTATCCTTCGAACTCTCACAAGCTCCCGACCATGTTGAAAAGGAATATATTGCTACAATAGAATACTTAAATGAGGTTTACAGAGTTGTATTATCGGTACTATCAGTAGAAGACCTTCGCCTTGAAGAATTCGGGCTTGCCAATATGGTAAATGAAGATGATTTTAATATTGCTTTATCGCAAAAAAAATATATTAACGCTGCTGTAAACTTTGGATCGAAAGCTCTCGATTCATTTCATCTTCAACTAAAGGTATTGGATGCCATAGTACCCGATGCTAGTTTAGTTATTGATTTTATGTCTTTCCGACTTCTTTCGGGAAAATGGCTAAGTTTGACAGCATCCTCAAAAATTCCACCTTCGCCCGATTATTTATATGCACTTCATGCAGTATATGATGAAAAAGGAGAAAAAACGGAATATTGGTTTCACACACATGGATTGGTTAGATGTGGTCTTGTTGAACTCGAGATACTAAACACCACTAATGGTGCACAACAGATGTATGATCTGGTAAACCATACCGTAAAACGATTTCTATCAGACCCGGTAAAAGAAAATGAAAAATTTACTGCAGGTTTTGACGGATTAGATATAAATCTGACTTGGATTCGTTGGGAAGAAGCCTTGAAGGATTTTAAGACACCTATTCTGGGTGGCTTTCACGATAGAGAGGGAGACTCCAATGCACACTCGGAACCTTCGGGTGTACTTTTTGCTATTGAAGACGGAAACCTTATTTCGCCCGAAATATATGCTTCTACTCTTGCCAACAACCCTATTTTATTTGTTTCCACTGAGGAAACTTTAAGAATGAGCAGATTAGCTAAAGATCGTTTCTTTCACTTTCTACATATTTTCGAGAAACATTCAGTACCATCTACAAAGTCATTCTTTAAAAAGTTATTTGGAAAAAAAGAAGAGAATCAAAATCAATGGTCTTTCATCGTTAAATTTGGTCTAATAGTAGACAATGCTAATAACAATACCGAAAGAGAACATCTATGGTTCAGTGTTATTTCGGCTGATACTAAAAAGATAGAGGGAAAACTCCTTAATGCACCTTATTGGATAGATTCTCTTAAAGAGGGCGATATTAAATCATACCCGATTGAAGTATTAACAGATTGGATTATTTATGATGCAGAAGGTAACCAATATACTCCCGACTCCGTTTATCAGCTAATTGAGGAAGAGGATATTGATGATTAACATATTACAACAGAAAATAAAAAGTCCTTGTGAATTGAATTCACAAGGGCTTTTTATTTAATCGTCTTATCTAAATTCTATTTTTCAGCTTACTTAGTTCACCTTAGAAATTTCTCCTCCATTGTAGAAATTTATTATATTTTCGGCTACCTCGCGTTGCATATCATATCTACCTTCAATAGTTTGAGTTCCCGTATGAGGAGTCAAAACAACATTATCGAGTGTTAGAAATTCGGGGTTGATACGAGGTTCGTTCTCAAAAACATCTAATCCTGCACCAAATATCCGATTATCTTTCAACGCTTTTATTAATGCAACCTCATCAACCGTAGAACCTCTGGAAGTATTAATAAGTATTGCGTTTGATTTCATCTTATCAATTGCCTTCTCATCAATAATATGATAAGTTTCGGGAGTAGCAGGAGCATTAATAGTTATAAAATCAGATTGAGAAAGTAACTCATCAAAACTTACATACCTAGCATTATACTGCTCTTCTATACCTTTTGCAACAGGTTTTCTATTATGATAAATAATATTCATTCCGGCAGCAATAGCACGTCTGGCAACAGCCTGACCGATACGTCCAAAACCATATATCCCTAGCGTTTTTCCGAAAATAGCTATCCCCGGATTATCATATAATCCCCAGCTCAGCCCTTCCGGCGTACGCAACTTATTGTTGTAAAAACCAATACGACGAGCAACTGCATGTATGAGACCGAAACAAAGTTCGGCAGTAGGCTCTAAAACCGAATTGGGTGTATTAGTCACCGCAATTCCTTTTTGAGCTGCATACTCTACATCAATATTATTATATCCTACACCAAAGTTAGCTATCAGCTTTAAATTCTTCGCTTTATCGATAATTTCCTTATCTGTATAAAAGCTAAAATTTGGGATAAAGACCTCGTAATCCTCTATAATATCAAGTATCTGATCTTTTTTGAAGTGTCCTGTTGGAGGATACGTTACATCAAACAAATCATCTAATACTTGAAAAGGCTCACGATGAAAATTATGTCCCGACAATACTTTCTTCTTCATAATCTAAATTCTAAAACCTATTTAATATTCTAGCAAGATACTTATATCTTTATGAGTAAAGATTCAGAAAACAATATGTTGCTTTCAACAAGTAATTAGAAAGGCAAATCGTCGGCACTATCTCCACCACCAAAATCGGCAGGAGCAGGAGGAGGCGTTTGTTGAGCATATTCAGGCATTCCCTGACTTGCACCACCTGCAGAAGGCATAGCTAAATCTACTTTCCAAGCTTTTACATCTGTGTACCAACGTCCATTATATTCGCGGCTTTCTACATCAAACGATATATCAAGCATATTTCCGATTTGAAGTACCGATTCGCTGGCTTTATCACCCCATATTGAGATACATACTTTCTTTGGATATTGACCATCTGTTTCAACAACTACGTCTTGTTTTTTCCACTCTCCGTTTTTTCCCATTCCGGTTTGGACTGGCAATACTTGTATTAATTTTGCTATTAATTGCATAATTCAATCTTAAATTTTTTATTAAAGACAAAGGTACAAAAAACTACTCATTAGAGAGTTCTTTATCTGATTTTTCAGAAGAAATACCCCCTTCTACTTCTTCCTCTGAGTCTATAAATTGCTGATAATAAGAAAGCAGCAATGTAGTAAGAGGAATTGCTATAATCATTCCGGCAATACCCATAAGTGAACCCCAGATAGAAAGAGACAGTAATATTATAGCCGGATTGAGCCCCATAGCTTTACCCATTATTCGAGGTACAAGTATAATATCGATAATACATTGGATAACAAGATAGAGTAAAATAACCAATCCGATAAGAGCCCAAAAGCTCTCACCCGTTTGAGAAACCTTTAACCAACATAATAATGCAGCAGGCACTATACTTATAATATGCATATAGGGTACCATATGTAGGAACCCGATAAGAATGCCCAGCACTATGGCCAAAGGCAATCCTATGATCTGAAAACCCGTTGCAAATAAAATAGCCACAATAACACAGATAAGTGCCTGATGACGGAAATATGTATTCATACTTCTTTCAACATCTACAGTTACTCTGCTAACAAAAGCTCTATGGCGATGAGGAATAAGATCCATCCACAATTTATTGATCTTATCATAATCCAATAAAATAAATATCAGATATAATATAATAATAAACACTACTGTAAAACCGAGAATAAAAGATATACTATTAGATACCATGTTTTCTAGAGTCGGAATCAAATATCTAATTGTATCAGAAGCATTTTCTTTCGACAAGACGTTTCTGAGAGAATCGAAATCAATATTTTTAGCAATAAAATCGTGTACGCTCAATGGCATACCATTGACCGTAAAGGATTGAAGATCGTATGAAGTAATAAGACTATTGATCTGATAAAGTTCGTTTTCCACCAAAGGTGTTATACAAAAAAAGAAAAGCGTTAACACCCCAATGAGCATTGCAAAAGTAATTAACACGGCAACAACTCTCTTCTTTAGCCTAAGTTTGTCTTTGATAAAACGAACAACAGGATTTAGCAGATAAGCCATTAACCAAGCCACTAGAAACGGAAGCAACACGCTTCTCAGAATATAAATCATATATATGCCAAGCCCGATCAGTATCACACTTATAGACAAGCGGATTACCCGATCGAAAGTAAAAGGCCTATCAAAACTGTTCCTCATGAAATTTTTCTTATTTTTCGATTTGTTTATCTTTACAAAGATATTTTTTTTTCAGAAACAATAACTCTAATAAATAAAGTAAAATATTTATTACATATTATTCAACTCTTATCATATGAAATTTCACCTAATCGCCATACTAAGCTTCTGTTTAATAAATGCTTCCGCACAAAATAATGCTGTAATTGAAAAATTTGTACAAACACCCGGATTCGAACATGCTTCAATCGGCTTCTGTGTAAAAGACCTTTCGGGAAACGAGATCATATCATATAACAAAGCTACTTCTTTAACGCCTGCTTCCACTCTAAAGATATTGACAACTGCAACCGCTATTGAATTATTAGGTGAAAATTATCAATTTGCAACAGAACTATCCATTGACCCAAACAATTCCCGCCACTTGATTATTAAAGGATTTGGAGATCCAACTCTCGGTAGTCAGTATCTATTTGATACTCCTACTGCATTTTTGGCGAACTGGGTACAACAGATTCAGAAAAAATTTAGACCTGAATATCCTATTGACATTACAATTGCCGATGATTTTTTCGGCTATAACGGAATATCATCCAAATGGCTCAAAGAAGACATGGGAAACTACTTTGCTGCGGGAGCCTATGGTATTAGTATTTTTGACAACACCTATCAATTATACTTAAATACAATGAGAACAGATACTTGTCCCGTTATCATAAAAATGGTTCCTGACATGAGGAATATTATATTCACTAATAATCTGCAATTGAATTACGAGAATAAAGACAATAGTAACATAAATGGAGAACCATTCTCTAACCACAGAAGGTTGGTAGGAGATGTACCAACCAAAAGATCATCTTTTATTATTAAAGGAGATTTTCCCGATCCGGGAATGGTGTTAGGTGAAACGCTTGCGAATACATTAGCTCAAAACAACTTTAGAATAAATTCAATAGAAACTGCACGACAACAATATTTCAAGCAGATGTACAATTCTTATGGAGCAACCTCCTATCAAGCAGTTCCTTTTTACAGAGAGCTATCTCCCTCCTTAAAAGATATTATACGCGTAGTTAATGAGAAGAGTAATAACCATTATTCAGAACATTTAATGAGAGCCATTGGACGCAGTTCCAACTCCGATATATATAGTGATCCGCTCATCGAAGGAATAAGTAGAACAAACAACTTCTGGGCATCTAAAGGTCTAAATACAGATGGAATACACATTTATGACGGATGCGGATTAGCTCCATCAAACAGTATCAATCCGGAGATTCTTTGCGATATATTAGCGTATATGCAAACAAAGAGCAGGTATTCAAACGCATTCTTTGCATCATTACCCAAAGCAGGAAAAGAAGGTACGGTTAGAAATTTATTAAAAGGAACTCGTTTACAAGGAAAACTTTATGTAAAGAGTGGGAGTATTGCCAATGTACAGTGCTATGCAGGTTATTACATAGATGGAGACAAAAAATACACCTTTAGTATTATGGTTAATAACTACAATAGCCCCCGCAAAGATGTTGTGAGGGCTATTGAAAGTTTATTATTAGATATCTTTTGACCGATTTTAGTCCTTTAAAGGTTTCATCGGTATAATTTCATATAACTTGATTCTGAACCAAAGAGTTGTATAAGCAGGAATAATCTTAAAAGTAGAAGCTCCTGTTACATTTGGAGTATATGTATTGTCAACACTACCATACCCTAGTTCTTGAGGGATACAAACAACACGCTCATCTCCAACTTTCATATCTTGAAGAAGCGTAATCCAACCATCAATAACTTTATTCACTGTAAATTGTGATCTAGTATAGTTTGGTTGTACACTTGACGACAGTCCATATGTATAATTTATCTGAGATATTAGTGATGGATTTTCTGTAGAATCAAAAATTATTTTTTTATTATCTCTATCAAAATACCATCCCTCGTAACGAGCAACTACCGTATCAGTAAATTCAGGTCTTCCTTCAACTGTCATTCTTACTGAATTACCATCCGTAATTACTGTTGATGGCTGCCAGTATACTTTACCATTACCCGACTGAGACAATAATGCATTAAAAGAATCATCGCTAGCGACTTTTGCAAATCGTGTTTCATTTAAAGCTTTCCACTCTTCATCTATTTCTACATCATTATCATTATTGCTATTAAGACAAGATGTTGTTGTAAACATGAAAAATCCTAAAAGGAACAAAGGGAAAAGATATAATTTCTTTCTCATTAGACTAATTTTCAATTTATGTGGCAAAAATAGAGGTTTTTAATAGAAGTCTGATATAAAAAATGTGAATATCAACATATACTCTATAAAATAAATGTGAGAATGATTCAAAAATCATTCTCACTCTCTAAATAAAGCGGTTATATTTATAATCTCTTTAATATTATATTATCCTACTTGAGAAATTTTCAAAGTATAAGTACGTTCAAAATCTCCATCATTGGTAATAGATACCTGACCCGGCACGCTTGTATCCAGAGTAAAATCGAATTGAGTGGTACCTCCCTCTGTTTGACATGAAGTTACCTCCGGAAACTTTAGCTGATACTTGAAGGAGTTTATTTTTGTTGGTATTCCCACAACCTGCCTAGCCATGCTATTTTGGTATACAATTGGAAGGCTAAAATCTGTAGGATATGACACCACAACGCTAAACATAGCAGTCACAAACCTACCGCATTGGTTACCTGAAGTTATAACAAGGGAACCTGCTGACGGATAAGGCAATGATGCAGTAGATATTGATGCAGTAGCACCGGCAGCCACAACCAACGTAAAATGTGTTTGAGGTAGTACACCAATCAAACCTGTATCATTATTACGCACAACTACAGATACATTTGTAGCTGAAGCCTTAGCTGTTCTAATAATTAAATCTCCATTTAGATCCAATTTAGCAGCGGGAGAGGGTGTTCCTATTCCTACTCTTGATACTGGATCAGTAGAGGTACTAAGCCCCGTAGCAAATAACAAATTACCTATATTCATTTGATTAGAGGCAGTTTCGGGTAATACAGTTTGTCCACCAATAGCAATATTATTAGTACCCGAAACAAGTCCCATCCCAGCCTTATACCCTAGTGCTGTATTTCCACCTCCGGTGGTAAGAGCTATTAAAGCACTAGTACCAACTACACAGTTACCACTACCACCAGTACTATTCCTAAGAGAGCTATGCCCTATGGCAGTGTTACTAACACCTTTAAGATTATTTTGTAAACTATTGTTTCCCATAGCCACATTTGCTCCTATCTCAGTTGCACTAAGACTAAGTGCTCCTACACCAAATGCAGTATTATTTGATGCATTACCAGAGGTACCTCCCAAATAACCGGCTAATTGATTTCCTCTTTTAAATACCAGATCCTTATCATCTATAGTACCCAAGAAATTAACAGCACCATCAGTTCCACTATTTCCGGTTAAACCCCACCCCTGATCAAAAGATTTCCATAAAGTACCATCAAAATAATAATACCCTACCTTCTTTATATTAGCGGTTTTGGTACTGACTGTACCCGATATATCGTTAACATAAACAATTGTACCTACTTGGTCAGCAGTGTACTTTGCATCTTTAACAACTAATTGTTGAAGAGACAATTTAGGTGCAATAATTCCTTCAGCAGTAGTCCCGTCTGTTTTAGCAGCACTAACATCTAGTGTTGCTTTAGGATTTTCTGTATTAATTCCCACCTGAGCATTGGCTCTAAACATTACAGTGAGTAATAATAAAATAAAAAGGATTTTTTTCTTCATTTTCTAGCTTAATCGAGTTTAACATTTACTTTTTTAAAAATTAGGACATTCTTTCACAAACAACTATGAGAGAATAGAACTCCAACTCAAAATAAAATACGACTAATGTTAGTGATCAGTAGCTTGCCGATAAACACCCATTGCAATATTCAATTCTTAGGTTCTCAGATAGACCAACAAAAGCAAAAAATGTTATAATCATCTATGAGTGTTTCAAACAAAGTAGGTTTCGATTGACTAGTATAATCTTACCCACAACTTATAGTTCCTATAAGTTTAGAAAACCTCTAAGAATATTCAGATTAGAACCTCTTCAAGATTCTCTTCAAATAAAAACATAAATTTTACAACTTCAGCCCCTCCAATTGCGTCTAATTGACACTACAAAGGAAATCTATTTTTATCAGATTTGCATTTTAAATTAGTTAAAAACAAAAAACATGGATTCAAACAATTAATTTACAACACAATAAGCACAAGAAAACATAGACTACATCGATGAAAGAAGAAATAATATCCATCAAAAAGAAGCTAAAATGACTCGAAACGATCCTTATTAACAATCTTTCTCAACTTATACTCAAAAAAAAGCAGCCCTTGATAAACAAGGGCTGCTTCTATATATTATTACAGTTTCTTATCCTAAATTCTTAAGAAGGCTTTTCATACTCACTTTATCAGCTACTATCGCTGACAGTTCGCTGATAGCAACACGCTCTTGCTGCATTGTATCCCGATAGCGGATAGTAACAGTATTGTCTTCTAATGTTTGATGATCTACAGTTACACAATAAGGTGTACCAATAGCATCGTGACGACGATAACGTTTTCCGATACTGTCTTTTTCATCATATTGACATTTGAAATCGAATTTCAATGCATCGATTATCTCTCTTGCTTTCTCGGGTAAACCATCTTTTTTTACTAAAGGACATACTCCTAATTTAATAGGAGCCAATGGTGCAGGCAATCTCAAGACTACACGAGTTTCACCATTTTCTAATACTTCTTCACAATACGAAGCAGCCATAGTAGAAAGAAACATACGATCTACTCCGATAGATGTTTCAACAACGTAAGGAGTGTATGATTTATTCAACTCTGAATCGAAGTACTGAATTTTCTTTCCTGAGAATTTTTCATGGCTACTTAAGTCAAAATCGGTACGAGAGTGAATACCCTCTACTTCTTTAAATCCAAACGGCATTTCGAATTCTATATCTGTTGCTGCATTAGCATAATGAGCCAATTTATCATGATCGTGGAAACGATATTTAGCATCGCCATAACCAAGCGATTTATGCCATTTCATACGAGTTTCTTTCCATATTTTGAACCACTCAAGCTCTTCACCGGGACGAACGAAAAATTGCATTTCCATTTGTTCGAATTCACGCATACGGAAAATAAACTGACGAGCAACAATCTCGTTACGGAATGCTTTTCCGATCTGAGCTATTCCGAATGGAATTTTCATACGTCCTGTTTTTTGTACATTCAGGAAGTTTACAAAAATACCCTGAGCTGTTTCGGGGCGAAGATATACTTTCATAGCACCATCAGCCGTAGAACCCATTTCGGTTGCAAACATCAGATTAAACTGACGAACCTCTGTCCAGTTACGAGTTCCACTTATCGGACAAACTATTTCGCAATCAACAATAATGTTGCGCAATTCTTCCAAATCAGAATCGTTCAAAGCCTTAGCAAAACGAGCATGTACTTCGTCACGCTTTGCTTGGTTTTCTAGTACACGCGGATTTGTTTGACGAAACATAGCAGCATCAAAGCTTTCACCAAATTTCTTGGCAGCTTTTTCTACCTCTTTATTTATTTTATCGTCAATCTTAGCCAAATAATCTTCAACCAATACATCAGCACGATAACGTTTTTTACTGTCCTTATTGTCAATCAACGGATCATTAAAAGCATCTACGTGTCCCGAAGCTTTCCAGATAGTAGGGTGCATAAATATAGCAGAATCAATCCCCACAACATTCTCGTTGAGTAGTACCATACTATCCCACCAATATTTTTTGAGGTTATTTTTTAATTCAACTCCATTTTGACCATAGTCATATACTGCTCCCAACCCATCATAAATTTCACTGGACTGAAATACAAATCCATACTCTTTACAATGCGAAACAATCTTCTTAAAAACGTCTTCTTGTGCCATAATATATCTAATCTTTCATTATTCTTTTTCGGATGGACAAAGTAAATACTTTTTTTGCATAAAAACCAGAGTTACAATAACTGACTACACCCATTAAATGAGCTATTTAATAACTATCACTCATTATATCTCTTTTAGCTCTATATTTCTGACTCAAAGAATCCTAAATATCTATCAGTTTTCAGACTAAAAGAAGGAAACAAGAGAGAATCATTTCTTTTTTGAAGCTTCAAGGGCTATATTCATCTTTATTTCTTATTTTTACGGTACGCACTACACATTAATTTTAGGCAGAAGAAAGTTTGATGTAGAATCCAATTAAAATTACTAATTATGAGATTGCTAATAGGTATACTTACTACAATTATTGTTTTAACAGGTGCAACCCTTACGGTATTGGCTCTGTGGGGAATCCAACCCATATCTTGGCAAATAGTATGGAAATCGGGAGTCACCATAGCTATAGTATGCGGCACAGCTCTTTTGATATATCTTTTTTATTACCTTTTTTTCAAAGATTACTCATACAACAAAAACAAAGGTAACCATAGCAACCCATTCTATTGAATATTCAAAAAAAAAGCATAAGCAAAACTTTATTTGAAAAGAAACTCCCGATAAAAATCGGGAGTTTCTTTTGTTTAAGACTGATCTGTGTAGTTATGAATACAGATACTTTTAA